>NZ_JBIWEF010000010.1:312932-333416 GCF_044762405.1 Streptomyces sp. NPDC097107
GCGGCCCGGCCCGGGTCGGACGCGTGGCGGCTTGCCGCGGGTCGGACATGCGGCGGCCCGCCCTGGGTCGGGCGCGCGGCGGCCCGGTCCGGGGCGGGAGGGCCCCGGACCGGGCCGGAAGCGGTGTCCGGCCGGCTCAGTGGTCGAGCGCGGCCTCGAACATCCCCGCCTCGTAGGCGCCGCCCTTCTGGTGCGTGATCACGGCCATCCGGTTGGCCGCGTGCGCCTTCCGGCGGGCCGTCGTGACGGGTGACCTGCAGGGCCTGCTCGACGTCCTCGCTCCGGACGTGGTCCTCGTGGGCGACGGCGGTGGCATCAAGCGGGCCGTGCCGCGGCCCGTCACGGGGGCCGGGAAGGTGGCCCGCCTGATGATCGGCGGACTGGTCAGGCAGGCGGCGGGGGTCTCGCTGGAACCGGCCCAGGTCAATGGACACCCGGCGCTGGTCCTCCGGCTCGACGGCGAGCTCGACACCGTGCTGGCGGTGCGCTTCGACGACGGACTCATCACCGGGCTCTACGCGGTGCGCAACCCCGAGAAGCTGTCGCACATGGGCAGGGAGACCACCCTGCGCCGCTGAGCGAGCGGCCCCGCCGTCTCCTACGCGGGGTCCGGAAGGGTGTCGCCGGTCTCCAGCAGTGTCTTGAGGCTGGAGAGGAGGGCGGGCCAGCCGTGCCGGATCATCTCGCGGGCGGTGCTGCCGGGCTCGAACCCGTCGTGGACGACGGTCAGTTTCACCGAACCGCCGAGGTGCTTGATCTCGAAGGTGACCTTGGACCGCTGTTCGGCGGCGAGCTTGGCGAGCGTCTCGTCGTCGATCCCGTTGGCCTTCGCCCACCCGGGTGTGAAGGTGTGCCAGGTGTAGGACAGGCGCCGGTACGGTTCGGATTCGAGTACGACCTGCCCGGGGTCGGCGGTGTCCGCGCCGCCCTGCCGCCAGACCATGGTCGACCCCGCCTTCCAGTCGGTGGCGAACTCCGGACCCCAGTAGCGGCTGGTGAAGGCCGGGTCGGTGAGACCTTGCCCGTCAATCGGAGGCCTGGGAGGGTGCCGCCGACGAGCAGGCCAGGCTCTGCCGGAAATCACTACCGGCGCGGCCGCTCTGGGCGGAGACTCGTTCCATGGCGGACATGGGGGCGTTCCGGGTTGCGGTCACCGCGTGGGCGGCCGGTGGCCCCGGCGGCCCCGCGCACGAGGTGGCGGCGCGAGTGCCGGTACGTACCGCTGTCCTCCTGGAGGGGCCGAGCGACTCGGCGGCGGTCGACGCGCTGGCCGCGCGTCACGGCCGCGACCTCGCGGCGGAGGGGGTCTGCGTCCTCCCGATGGGCGGCGCGATGAGCGTCGGCCGCTTCGCCTCCCTCCTCGGACCGTCCGGCCTGGGCCTCCGTCTCACGGGACTGTGCGACGAGCGGGAGCAGGGTTACTACGTGCGCGCCCTGGAGCGGGCGGACGCGGCGCCCGGCGGTCTCTTCGTCTGCGCGGCCGACCTGGAGGACGAGCTGATCCGCGCGCTGGGTGTGACGCGGGTGAAGGAACTGGTCGAGGCGGAGGGCGACCTGCGTCCCCTCCGGACCTTCCTTCGCCAGCCCGCCCAGCAGGACCGCACCGCGCAGCAGCAGCTCCGCCGGTTCTTCGGCACCAAGAAGGGCCGGAAGATCCACTACGGCCGTGTCCTCGTCGAGGCCCTGGACCCCGCGCGCACCCCGGCCCCCCTCGCGGGGCTGTTCGCGGCGCTCTGACCGTGCGGCGCCCGCGGCTCTCGGCGTCGCCGGAGGGTCTGGACGCGACGGGCGCCCGTGCCTGACCGGGCCGGGGTGCCCGGTCGCTCCGTTCAACCGTGAGCACTTGGGACGATGTTGTACTTGGCGCGCTCGGATGAGCGCTTGGTCAACAGGTGGCCGGTGAGTGTCCTCGTGTTGCCGGGTTGCTGGTTGCTGCAGGTGCGCTCAGGCGGCGGTCAGCTCGCACCACACGTACTCGCCCCCCCGGTTGCCGTGCCTGGCCAGCGGATGCCACCCCCACACGTTGGCGCAGGCCCGCACCAGCGCCAGCCCCCGTCCCTCCGCCAGCTCCTCCACCCTCGCGAACGCGGCCGGGGGCTCCGGCGGTTCGGGGTCCGCGTCCCACGGCCCCGATCCGCAGGGTGCCCGGCGGAGACCAGCGGATACGAAGGGCGGCGGGACCCTTGGTGTGCCGTACGGCGTTGGAGACCAGCTCCGTGGCGAGCAGCTCGGCGACATCGACGAGGCGGACCAGCCCGTGCATGGTGAGGACCAGACGGAGAGTGCGGCGGCTGACGGTGACGGCGCGGAGGTCGTTGGGGAGGTAGAGGGAGTACTCCCACGGCTTGTTTTCGGGCATGCGGGACTCCAAGTCGGGGGGTGGTGATCGTGGCGGGCCAGGTGTCGATCCCGCAGCCGTCATGGCAGGACGGGGCGGTGCGCTTCCGGTGACCCGGTGCCGCACGGTGTGCGTCGCGTCACCGACGGTAAATCTATATTTAGGGACGCGGCGAGTCGATCGACGTAATCCGACGCCGAACGAGTTGCACCAACAGACGTCTGAAGAGGCCCAGTCGATGGTGAAGAGGCGCGAACCAGCGGCACGCCAGGTGCGACTGGCAACCGAACTGCGGAGACTTCGTGAGGCCGCAGGGCTCAACTCCCGCCGTGCGGCGGAGCTGCTCGGTGTGGCGCCCGCCCAGATCACTCATATCGAGTCCGCCCTCGCGGGCGTGAGCGAGCAGCGAGTTCGCCGCCTGGCGTCCCTACGCCTGCACTGACGAGGAATTCATCGACGCGCTCGTCGCGATGGCCACCGAGCGGTCGAGCGGCTGGTGGGAGGAGTACCGAGGCTTGCTGCCCACGCCGTTCCTGGACCTGTCGGAGCTGGAGCACCACGCCCGGCTTCTTCGTCACGTGGCAATCCTGTATGTACCGGGCTTGCTCCAGACCGAGGACTATTCGCGTGCTGTCTTCTCGTCCAGGCTGCCGGTGCTGACCGCCGAGGAGTTGGAGGTGCGCATCCGGCACCGTAGGGCGCGTCAGGCGTTCGCCATCCCGTACGAAGCAGTGATCCATGAAGCCGCACTCCGGACCAGGGTCGGTGACCGGGACAAGTCAAGGGCGCAACTGGCGCGGCTCGCAGAGATCTGCGAGGCGGACCACATCACTGTGCGCGTCATCCCTTTCGACTTGGACGATTTCGCCAGAGCCTCCAGCACCATGACGTACGTGAGTGGTCCCTTGCGCAGGCTGGACACGGTCGTGCGGGGTGCGCCGCACGGTTCGGTCTTCATTGATTCCGAGGCGCAGCTCAACGCGTATCGAACGCGTTTCCGTATGGTGGAGGCTGTGTCCCTTGAACCCGACAAGTCGCGTGACTTCATCCATCAGCTGGCGAAGGAGCTGTGAGGTACCCATGACCACTCATGGCAACTGGCGGAAGTCGTCCTACTCGGGCGAGGGCGACGGCAACGAGTGTGTGGAGGTCGCGAACTCGCCCACTCACGTCGCCGTCCGTGACTCCAAGACTCCCTCGTGCGGAACGCCTACTGTCCCGGCTGACGTCTTCGCGACGTTCGTGGACGGGATCAAGAGGGCGGGAGAGGAGCTGTGAGGTCCATCAACAACTGGCGAAAGTCGTCCTACTCGGGCGGGGGCGACGGCAACAACTGCGTCGAAGTCGCGACCCGCGCAGCTCGATTCGCCGTCCGCGACACCAAGGCCCCCGCCCGAGCCACCCTCACCTTCCCGCCAGATGCCTTCGCCCACTTCCTCGAAGGCGTCAAGTCGGACGCGTGCCGTTAACCCTCCCGGCCGTACCTGCGGAACTCCGACGTCTCGACCGTCCATGGCCCGAACGCCACCGAGTCACCGAAGATGTACGGCTCCTTGCTGCTGTAGCGGCCCTTGCACGGCTCGGAGTGCACCTGGATCGTGCCACTGCGCGGGTCGACGATCATGTAGTACGGGATGCTCATGGCCGGATACTCGGTCAGCTTCTCGTCGTAGTCGTTGCTCGGGTTGGACGGCGAGACGATCTCGACGACAGCCACCACCTGCGTCGCGTCGACGGCGAGGCCTTCTTCGTCGAGGGTGGCTTCGGGGATCACGACGGCATCGGGGCGGCGCATGCGGCCGATCGCCGGATGCTCGATCTCGGGGCCGTTCGCGCAGATGTGGCCCGGGTGGGTGGCGGGCAGTTGCGCGTCCAACTGCTTGCAGATGCGGCGGACAGTCCCCTCGTGGCGCTTCGACGGGCACATCATCGCCAGTATTGGACCGGACGGCCCGATCTCGACGCTCCACGACCCCTCGAGTTGCTCCGAGTAGGCCCCGAGCTCTGCGGCGATGGCGCGCATCCTGGCGTATTCCATGTCCCCAGAGTACTGAGAAGCCCTCTCCCGGGCCGCCCATGTCAGTGCCCACCGGTACCGTCGGATCATGCCGAACCAGCCCGATGCCGCTCCCGGTGAACGGCGACTCGCCACCCTCGAAGGCGTCCTGGAGCGCATCACGTACGCCAACGAGGAGAACGGCTACACGGTCGCCCGCGTCGACACCGGCAGAGGCGCCGGCGACCTGCTGACCGTCGTCGGCGCGCTGCTCGGCGCGCAGGCCGGGGAGTCGCTGCGGATGGAGGGGCGCTGGGGCTCGCACCCCCAGTACGGCAAGCAGTTCCACGTGGAGAACTACACGACCGTGCTCCCGGCCACGGTCCAGGGCATCCGGCGCTACCTCGGATCCGGCCTCGTCAAGGGCATCGGCCCGGTCTTCGCCGACCGCATCACGCGGCACTTCGGCGTGGACACCCTCCAGATCATCGAGGAGGAGCCCAAGCGGCTCATCGAGGTGCCCGGCCTCGGCCCCAAGCGGACCAAGAAGATCGCCGACGCGTGGGACGAGCAGAAGGCGATCAAGGAGGTCATGCTCTTCCTCCAGACCGTCGAGGTGTCGACGTCGATCGCGGTGCGGATCTACAAGAAGTACGGCGACGCGTCGATCTCCGTCGTGAAGAACCAGCCCTACCGGCTGGCGTCCGACGTCTGGGGCATCGGCTTCCTCACCGCCGACAGGATCGCCCAGTCCGTGGGCATCCCGCACGACAGCCCGGACCGGGTGAAGGCGGGACTCCAGTACGCCCTGTCGCAGGCCACCGACCAGGGGCACTGCTATCTCCCCGAGGAGAAGCTGATCGCCGACGCGGTGAAGCTGCTCCAGGTGGACACGGGGCTCGTCATCGAGTGCCTGGCCGAGCTGGCCGCCGACCCGCAGGACGGCGAGGACCCCGGCGTCGTACGCGAGAAGGTCCCCGACCCGCAGGGCGGCGACCCCGTCACCGCCGTCTACCTCGTCCCCTTCCACCGTGCCGAGCTGGCCCTCTCCGCCCAGCTGCGGCGGCTCCTGCGCGCCGACGAGGACCGGATGCCGGCCTTCACGGACGCGCCGTGGGACAAAGCGCTCGGCTGGCTCAAGAGCCGCACCGGCGCCGACCTGGCCCCCGAGCAGGAGGCCGCCGTCAGACTCGCCCTCACCGAGAGGGTCGCCGTCCTCACCGGCGGGCCGGGCTGCGGCAAGTCCTTCACCGTCCGCTCCATCGTCGAACTGGCCCGCGCGAAAAAGTCCAAGGTGGTGCTCGCCGCGCCGACCGGCCGGGCCGCCAAGCGTCTCGCCGAGCTGACCGGCGCCGAGGCGTCCACGGTCCACCGGCTGCTGGAGCTCAAGCCGGGCGGTGACGCCGCCTACGACCGGGACCGGCCGCTGGACGCCGACCTCGTCGTGGTCGACGAGGCCTCCATGCTCGACCTCCTGCTCGCCAACAAGCTGGTCAAGGCCGTGCCTCCGGGTGCCCACCTGCTCTTCGTCGGGGACGTCGACCAGCTGCCCAGCGTGGGCGCGGGGGAAGTGCTCCGGGATCTGCTCGCCCCCGGCAGCCCCGTCCCCGCCGTCCGCCTCACCCGTGTCTTCCGCCAGGCCCAGCAGTCGGGGGTGGTGACGAACGCGCACCGGATCAACGCCGGGCAGCACCCGCTCACCGACGGCATGAAGGACTTCTTCCTCTTCGTCGAGGACGAGACCGAGGAGGCGGGGCGGCTCACGGTGGACGTCGCCGCACGCCGCATCCCGGCGAAGTTCGGGCTCGACCCGCGCCGGGACGTGCAGGTGCTCGCCCCCATGCACCGGGGGCCCGCAGGCGCAGGCGCGCTGAACGGGCTGCTCCAGCAGGCCGTCACCCCGGGGCGCCCGGACGTGCCGGAGAAGCGGTTCGGCGGTCGTGTCTTCCGGGTCGGCGACAAGGTCACCCAGATTCGCAACAATTACGAGAAGGGTGAGAACGGCGTCTTCAACGGCACCGTCGGCGTGGTCACCTCGCTCGACCCGGTGGACCAGCGCCTCACCGTGCTGACGGACGAGGACGAGGAGGTCCCGTACGAATTCGACGAACTGGACGAACTGGCCCACGCCTACGCGGTGACCATCCACCGCTCGCAGGGGAGCGAGTACCCGGCGGTGGTGATCCCGGTGACGACCGGCGCCTGGATGATGCTCCAGCGGAACCTGCTGTACACGGCGGTCACCCGGGCCAAAAAGCTGGTCGTCCTCGTCGGTTCCCGCAAGGCGATCGGACAGGCGGTCCGCACAGTGTCGGCCGGCCGGCGCTGCACGGCGCTCGACTTCCGGCTGGCGGGCTCCTGACCCCGAAGGCCCTCCGGCAAACATCTCGACCTGGTGTGAAAAAAATGATCGATCAAACGAGTCGCAAAGGTCACAGAGCACTTCCGGAAGGGGCGGAGAGGGGGCAGGATGAGCAAGTTGGCGGCACTGAGTGCCGCCGATAGGCCCGATGGTCGACCCCGAGTGCACTCTCCTGAGCCAAGTGGGGGATGGTAGAGACAGTCAGGGCACCTCGAAGATGAGGCACTACGTCGGTGAGGGAAGACGTGAGCGACAACTCAGTAGTACTGCGGTACGGCGATGGCGAGTACACCTACCCGGTGATCGACAGCACCGTCGGCGACAAGGGCTTCGACATCGGGAAGCTCCGCGCCCAGACCGGTCTGGTGACGCTGGACAGCGGTTACGGCAACACCGCCGCCTATAAATCCGCCATCACGTATCTGGACGGCGAGGCGGGCATCCTCCGATACCGCGGCTACCCGATCGAGCAGCTGGCCGAGCACTCCTCCTTCGTGGAGGTCGCCTACCTGCTGATCAACGGCGAGCTGCCGACCGTCGACGAGCTCACCGCGTTCAAGAACGAGATCACGCAGCACACCCTGCTGCACGAGGACGTCAAGAACTTCTACAAGGGCTTCCCGCGCGACGCCCACCCGATGGCCATGCTGTCGTCGGTCGTCTCGGCGCTGTCGACGTTCTACCAGGACAGCCACAACCCGTTCGACGAGCGCCAGCGCAACCTCTCCACGATCCGGCTGCTCGCCAAGCTTCCGACGATCGCGGCCTACGCGTACAAGAAGTCGATCGGCCACCCGTTCGTCTACCCGCGCAACGACCTCGGCTACGTCGAGAACTTCCTGCGCATGACGTTCTCGGTGCCGGCGCAGGAGTACGATCTCGACCCGACGGTCGTGGCCGCTCTGGACAAGCTGCTGATCCTGCACGCGGACCACGAGCAGAACTGCTCGACCTCCACGGTCCGCCTGGTCGGCTCCTCGCAGGCGAACATGTTCGCCTCGATCTCCGCCGGCATCAACGCCCTGTGGGGCCCGCTGCACGGCGGCGCCAACCAGTCGGTGCTGGAGATGCTGGAGGGCATCCGCGACGCGGGCGGTGACGTCGACTCCTTCATCCGCAAGGTGAAGAACAAGGAGGACGGCGTCCGCCTGATGGGCTTCGGCCACCGGGTCTACAAGAACTTCGACCCGCGCGCCAAGATCATCAAGGCCGCCGCGCACGACGTGCTCTCGGCCCTCGGCAAGTCCGACGAGCTGCTGGACATCGCCCTGAAGCTGGAGGAGCACGCGCTCTCCGACGACTACTTCGTCTCGCGCAGCCTCTACCCGAACGTCGACTTCTACACCGGTCTGATCTACCGGGCCATGGGATTCCCGACCGAGATGTTCACGGTCCTGTTCGCCCTCGGCCGGCTGCCGGGCTGGATCGCCCAGTGGCACGAGATGATCAAGGAGCCGGGTTCCCGCATCGGCCGCCCGCGCCAGATCTACACGGGCGTCGTCGAGCGCGACTTCGTGCCCGTCGAGGAGCGCTGAGCCGCCAGGCACCCCCGCAGCGCGTACAGAGAGTCCCGTGCCGCCTCGAGCGGTACGGGATTTTTCTGTGCGGCGGCGGGCCGGGTGGCGGCCCGGACAGCAGAAGGCGCCCTGGCGCCGGTCCCCCCACGGGCCGGCGAACCAGGGCGCCTTCCCATGTCCCGGTGCGGATTCCCCCCACGGGATCCGGCCGGGCGTATGTGAGGACAGCGCCTGAATCGCTGTACTGAGCACAACGAGCAAAACCCGTCGCGCCTGTTGTGCTGTCGTGCTCGTCGTGCTGTCGTGCTCGTCGTGCGGTCTGCCGGGACAGCGCACGCCCGGGAGGGCCGCTCAAAGCTTCCCGGTGTACGTGTCCCGGCAACGCAGCTCTGGGAAAGTCCCCCAAGACATCCCCAGACGCCAGGTGGCGCCCCCCAAGACGCTGCCTGACATCGCCAACTTAGACCTTCGAACCCCTTCGATGGTTACGTTCGCATCACTGTGATCTGCGTCTCTTGCATATGTCCGTTAGGTGCGCAAGAGCCCCGGTACGTCGAACGGGACCCCAGCGTAAGGAAGATGCGCGAGCCTTGTGAAGAGCTTATGTGAGTCGAGTGCCGGACTCCAGAGGCGCTGCCCCTCGACCTGCGGGAAATGCGCGCTCAGTGAAAGGCCCGGAGCCGCAGGCTGTTGGTGACCACGAACACCGAGGAGAAGGCCATCGCCGCCCCCGCGATCATCGGGTTGAGCATCCCGGCGGCGGCCAGCGGCAGCGCGGCCACGTTGTAGCCGAAGGCCCACACGAGGTTGCCCTTGATCGTGGAGAGGGTGCGCCGGGAGAGCCGGATCGCGTCCGCGGCCACCCGCAGGTCTCCGGACACCAGGGTCAGGTCGCCCGCCTCGATCGCCGCGTCCGTCCCCGTACCCAGCGCCAGACCCAGATCGGCGACGGCGAGCGCGGCCGCGTCGTTGACGCCGTCCCCGACCATGGCGACCGTACGGCCCTCGGCCCGCAGCCGTTGCACCACGGCGACCTTGTCCTCGGGCAGCACCTCGGCGATCACCTCGTCGATGCCGACCGCTGCGGCGACCGCCTCGGCGACGCTCCTGTTGTCGCCGGTCAGCAACACGGGGGTGAGGCCCAGCCGGCGCAGCCCGGTCACCGCCTCGGAGCTGGTCTCCTTGACCGCGTCCGCCACGGAGACGACCCCGCGCGCCACGCCGTCCCAGCCGACCACGACGGCCGTACGACCGTCCCTCTCGGCCTTCTCCCTGGCGCGGGCGACCTCGGACGGGAGAGCGTCGTAGAGGCGCCCCACGGCCACCTCGCGGCCCTCCACGCGTGCGCGTACGCCGCGCCCGGGGACGTTCTCGAAGGCCTCGGCGTCCGGCAGCGCGCCGACCCGCTCCTCGGCACCGGCCGCGATCGCGCGGGCCACGGGGTGCTCGGAGGCGTGCTCGACGGCGCCCGCGAGCCGCAGCACCTCCGCCTCGTCGGTGCCCTCGGCGGCGTGGACGTCGTGGAGGGTCATGCGGCCGGTGGTGACGGTGCCGGTCTTGTCCAGGACGACCGTGTCGACGCGTCGCGTGGACTCCAGTACCTCCGGTCCCTTGATGAGGATGCCGAGCTGGGCGCCGCGGCCCGTGCCGACCATCAGCGCGGTCGGCGTGGCCAGTCCCAGCGCGCACGGGCAGGCGATGATCAGCACGGCCACGGCGGCCGTGAACGCGGCGACCGTGTCACCGGTGGCGCCCAGCCACCCGCCGAAGGTGGCGAGGGCGATCAGCAGCACGACGGGCACGAAGACGCCGGAGATCCGGTCGGCGAGCCGCTGCACCTCGGCCTTGCCGCTCTGCGCGTCCTCGACCAGCTTCGCCATCCGCGCCAGCTGGGTGTCCGCGCCGACCCGGGTGGCCTCGACGACCAGGCGGCCGCCGGCGTTGACCGTGGCGCCGGTGACGGCGTCCCCGGCCGTCACGTCCACCGGCACCGACTCACCGGTCAGCATCGAGGCGTCCACCGCGGAGGCGCCCTCGGCCACCGTCCCGTCGGTGGCGATCTTCTCGCCGGGCCGTACGACGAACCGGTCGCCGACCGCCAGCCGGGCCACCGGAATCCGCACCTCGCGCCCGTCCCGCAGCACGGCGACGTCCTTGGCGCCCAGCTCCATCAGCGCCCGCAGCGCGGCGCCGGCGCTGCGCTTGGAGCGCGCCTCCAGCCAGCGGCCGAGGAGAAGGAAGGCGGTGACCCCGGCGGCGGCCTCCAGGTAGATCGCGGAGGCGCCGTCGGTGCGCGAGACGGTGAGGTCGAAGCCGTGCCGCATGCCCGGCATGCCCGCGTCCCCGAAGAACAGCGCCCACAGCGACCAGCCGAACGCCGCGAGGGTGCCGAGCGAGACCAGCGTGTCCATGGTGGCCGCGCCGTGCCGGAGGTTCGTCCAGGCGGCGCGGTGGAAGGGCAGGCCGCCCCAGACGACGACGGGCGCGGCCAGGGTGAGCGAGAGCCACTGCCAGTTGTCGAACTGGAGCGCCGGGACCATCGCGAGCAGCACGACGGGGGCGGCGAGGAGGACGGAGACGACGAGGCGCCCGCGCAGGGCGGTCAGCTCCGGGTCGGCGCCGGGGCCCTCCGGGGGCTCCGCCTCGACGGTGGGCTCGGGCGGCGGCGCGGGCTCCTCGGCGGTGTACCCGGTCTTGACCACGGTGGCGATCAGGTCGGCGACCCCGGTGGCCGCCGGGTAGGAGATCCGGGCCTTCTCCGTCGCGTAGTTCACCGTGGCGCTGACGCCGTCCATGCGGTTGAGCTTCTTCTCCACGCGGGCCGCGCAGGAGGCGCAGGTCATCCCGCCGATGAGCAGCTCGACCTCGGCGAGGTCCGGCTCGGCGGCCGGGGCGGTCTCCGGGGTGGCGGAGGCCGTGGTGCTGGACGCGGTGGTGCTGGTCATGGTCCGGACTCCAGACGGCCGGCCGGCCGGACCGTGCGCGGCCCGGCCGGAGGGACTGTGGGTGCTGCTGGGATTGCTGGGAGCGCTGGGAGCGCTGGGGCGGTAGCGGTGGCGCGGTGGTGGCGCCGTGGCTCAGACCCGGCCGACGAGCTCGAAGCCCGCCTCGTCCACGGCGGCGCGCACGTCCGCGTCGTCCAGGGGCGCCCCGGAGACGACGGTGACCTCGCCGGTCGAGGCGACGGCCTGCACCGAGCCGACGCCGGCGATCTCGGAGATCTCGCCGGAGACGGCGCCCTCGCAGTGTCCGCAGCTCATTCCGCTCACCTTGTAGACGGTGGTGACGGAGCCCTGGGTGTCGGTCTGGGCGGTCATGTCGTTACTCCTCGTCGGGGCGTTCACGGGCGGGTACCCGTGGTCCAGCGTGGACCACTCACCTCCCACTGTACCCCTAGGGGGTATGAGGCCCGTACGGGCTGCCGTGAGATGGGGGACCGGAAGCGGGAACGCCGGTACGGAAGTGAGGGTGACGGATGCGCGCGGTCGTGTTCGAGCGGTTCGGGGAGCCCGCCGAGGTACGGGAGGTGCCCGACCCGCAGCCCGCGCCGCACGGCGTCGTGGTCCGCGTCGAGGCGACCGGACTGTGCCGCAGCGACTGGCACGGCTGGCAGGGCCACGATGCGGACATCGAGCTGCCGCACGTGCCCGGTCACGAACTCGCCGGTGCCGTGGCGGCGGTCGGCGACCGGGTGACCGGGTGGCGGCCCGGCGACCGGGTGACCGTGCCCTTCGTCTGCGCCTGCGGGAGCTGCGGGGCGTGTGCGGCGGGCGACCAGCAGGTGTGCGAACGCCAGACCCAGCCCGGCTTCACCCACTGGGGCTCCTTCGCCGAGTTCGTGGCCCTCGACCACGCCGACGTCAACCTCGTCGCCGTACCCGAGGGCATGTCGTACGCGACGGCCGCATCCCTCGGCTGCCGGTTCGCCACGGCGTTCCGGGCCGTGGTGCAGCAGGGGCGCCTGGCGGCGGGGGAGCGGGTCGCGGTGCACGGGTGCGGCGGTGTCGGCCTGTCGGCAGTGATGATCGCGGCGGCCGCGGGCGCGCGGGTCGTCGCCGTGGACGTGTCGCCCCGGGCGCTGGAGCTGGCGCGTGCGTTCGGCGCGGCGGAGTGCGTGGACGCGGCCCGGACGCCGGACACGGCGGCGGCGGTCCGCGACCTCACCGGCGGCGGCGCCCACCTCTCCCTCGACGCCCTCGGCTCGCCCGTCACCTGCGCCGCGTCCGTGAACGGCCTGCGCCGCCGCGGCCGGCACGTCCAGGTCGGGCTGCTGCCCTCGCCGGACGGCACCACACCCGTGCCGATGGCCCGAGCCGTCGCCCTGGAGCTCGAACTCCTCGGCAGCCACGGGATGGCCGCGCACACCTATCCGCCGATGCTGGAACTGGTCCGCACGGGAGCGCTCCGGCCCGACCTGCTGGTGACGTCCACCATCGGGCTGGACGAGGTCCCGGCCGCACTGGCCGCGATGGGGGCGGCGCCCGGCGCGGGGGTGACGGTCATCGAGCCGTGACGCCGGCCCCGGGGCGTGAGCTGCCGGTCCGGGGGTGCCCGCGGTGGGTGGCCCACTGGTGGTCGAGGACGGCCATCAGCACCTCGTCCGCCCACGCGCCGTCGCGCCACTCCACCTCGCGCCGGACCCCCTCCGTCACCAACCCGGCCTTCTCGTAGACCCGCAGTGCCCGGTGGTTGTAGGCGTAGGCCTCCAGCTGGACGCGGTGCAGACCGAGTTCCTCGAAGCCGTACCCGACGATCAGCCGGGTCGCCGCGGTGCCGATCCCCCGGCCGCGGCCCCGCGGACCGATCAGGGTGCGGAAGGTGCAGGTACGGCTCGCGGGCTCCCATTCGTTGAGTACGACCTCGCCGAGGAGTTCCCCGTCGGCGGGATCGGTGACCGCGAGGTCGAGCCGGTCGGGCCGTGCACCGCGGGAGCCGTACCAGGCGCGGAGCAGCTCCGGGGTGAGTTCGCCTCCCGGCGGGCCGGTGAAACGCTCGACCTCGGGGTCGTTGATGATCTCCCACATCTGCTCGGCGTCGGCCTCGGTGAACGGTCGCAGTACGGTCCTGTCGCCGGTCAGGACGGTTTCACGGAGAAGTCCATGCACGGCACTGTGCCCCACGGGACCGTGGGGCACAGAACGGTTTTTCTGCTCCGCCGACTACGTTCGCCGGCTTCGTCTACCGGTCCCGGTTGCGCGGGCGGGACGCCACCCAGGCCCGGACCGTGTCCGCGTACCAGTAGGGCTTCCCGCCCTCCACGTGGTCGGGCGGGGGCAGCAGCCCGTGCTTGCGGTACGACCGCACGGTGTCCGGCTGGACCCGGATGTGGGCCGCGATGTCCTTGTAGGACCAGAGCCTTCGGTCGGTCACTAGTCGCACCTCCCTGCGCGCACCGCGGCGGCGACCGGGGACGGCCGCCGGGGGGAGCCGGGCGCTGCGCTGGCGATCACCAAGCCTGTGCGAGGGGAACGACGTGGAGCGGTGGACGGTCAGGGGCCGTTCCCGGGTGTGACGGAACGCCCGCCCGCCCGTGACATGTGTGACACGAAGGGCGTCTTTGTGACAGGAGTGCCGCAAAGGGATACGCCGGATCCCAAGCGCGGCGCGTTGACTTCGGGAGCCCGGGCTGTCCGGTGCGCGCGGGCGGACCGCCACCCGGACCAGGTCCCCGGCCATGTCGTCCGAATGTCCGGACAAAACATTGACAGGCCGCACGCGCGGGGCTAGAAACCGGGGGGAGACGCAACGGCGGGCAGGCGACGACGGGCACGAAGGGGAACGCGATGGCGCACGACCCGATCGCCGGAGCCCGAGTCCCGTCCCGCCGTCGCCGGTTCTCCCACCCAACGCCTCCGGCGCGGGAAGGCCGCTTCGCCCTGGCAGGAGCGAAGTCCGAGCGCCGACTCCCCGCTCGCACCGGCCCCGCGCCGGAGGTTCCCGCGTCCCGTCGCCGTGCGGGCCCCGGCGCCGTGCCGTGCGGGCCGCCGACACTGCCCCACGTGTCTACGCGGACACCCGAACGGCATACAGAGTGTCGGGCGCGCCCGGAGCGCCCGGCTGCTGGGATGGACCCATGGCCGTAACCGCGACCCGATCGTCGCCGGTCACGGCCCGTGAGCTGGACCAACGGCACGTCTCGACCCGTCGCCGCCATCTGTGAAGGAGTTCTCGGTCATGACGAACATCGTCAACCACTGGATCGGCGGCAAGACCGCCGAAGGCGCCTCGGGCACGTACGGGCCGGTGACCGACCCGGCCACCGGCGCGGTCACCACGAAGGTCGCCTTCGCCTCGGTCGACGAGGTGGACGCCGCGGTCGCCGCCGCCAAGGACGCGTACCTGACCTGGGGCCAGTCCTCGCTGGCGCAGCGCACCTCGATCCTCTTCAAGTTCCGGGCGCTGCTGGACGCGCACCGCGACGAGATCGCCGAGCTGATCACCGCCGAGCACGGCAAGGTGCACTCCGACGCGCTCGGCGAGGTCGCGCGCGGCCTGGAGATCGTCGACCTGGCCTGCGGCATCACCGTGCAGCTCAAGGGCGAGCTGTCGACGCAGGTCGCCACCCGCGTCGACGTGTCCTCGATCCGGCAGCCGCTCGGGGTGGTCGCCGGCATCACGCCGTTCAACTTCCCGGCGATGGTGCCGATGTGGATGTTCCCCATCGCCATCGCGTGCGGCAACACCTTCGTGCTCAAGCCGAGCGAGAAGGACCCGTCGGCCGCGATGAAGATCGCCGAGTTGCTCTCCGAGGCCGGCCTGCCGGACGGCGTCTTCAACGTCGTGCACGGTGACAAGGTGGCCGTGGACCGCCTGCTGGAGCACCCGGACGTCAAGGCGGTCTCGTTCGTCGGCTCGACCCCGATCGCCCGCTACATCCACACCACCGCCTCCGCGAACGGCAAGCGGGTGCAGGCGCTCGGCGGCGCCAAGAACCACATGCTGGTGCTGCCGGACGCCGACCTCGACGCGGCGGCCGACGCGGCGGTGAGCGCGGCCTACGGCTCGGCCGGCGAGCGCTGCATGGCGATCTCCGCGGTCGTCGCGGTCGGCGCCGTCGGCGACGAGCTGGTCGAGAAGATCCGCGAGCGCGCCGAGAAGATCAAGATCGGCCCCGGCGACGACCCGGCGTCGGAGATGGGCCCCCTCATCACCGCGGCGCACCGCGACAAGGTGGCGTCCTACGTCGAGGGCGCGGCGGCCGAGGGCTGCGAGGTCGTCCTGGACGGCACCGGACACACGGTCGACGGCCACGAGGACGGCCACTGGATCGGCATCTCCCTGCTGGACCGGGTGCCGACCACGGCGAAGGCCTACCAGGACGAGATCTTCGGCCCGGTCCTGTGCGTGCTGCGCGCCGAGACCTACGAGGAGGGCATCGCGCTCATCAACGCCTCCCCCTTCGGCAACGGCACCGCGATCTTCACCCGGGACGGCGGCGCGGCCCGCCGCTTCCAGCTGGAGGTCGAGGCCGGCATGGTCGGCGTGAACGTCCCGATCCCGGTCCCCGTGGGCTACCACTCCTTCGGCGGCTGGAAGGACTCGCTCTTCGGCGACCACCACATCTACGGCAACGACGGCACGCACTTCTACACCCGCGGCAAGGTCGTCACCACCCGCTGGCCGGACCCGGCCGACGGCCCGGCCGGCGTGGACCTGGGCTTCCCGCGCAACCACTGAGACGCGACCGCCCGCGGCCGCGCAACCACTGAGACGCGGCCGCCCGCGACGCACGGTGCCTCCGTCCCACCCGGTGGGCGGAGGCACCGGCGCGTGTGCCAGCCCTGCGGCACTCCGGAGTTCTTCACTTCCTCCGTAACGTCGCCGGTCTGCCCGGCGGGCGGGGCTCGACCTCCTCGGTGGCGCCATGTACCTGCTCGTCGCGGTCGCCGCGCTGCTCGCCCGCCGGGGCTCCCATCGGCACGCCCGCGCGGGGCGGATGCCGCTGTGGCCCGTGCTGCCGGCCCTGCTGATCGGGGTCCTCGCCCACGTCCTGACCCGGCAGGAGGCGATCCACCTGCTGTGGACCGGCGGCATCACCGCCGTCGCCGCCCTGTACGGGGCCCTCTACCTGCGCCCGCGCCGCGACACACGCCGGCTGGTGACCGTCCCGGAGGACGTCCGGGTGCCGGCCGGGCCGTGAACCGGCGGTCCGGGTGCCCGCCGGGCGGTGAACCGGCCATCCAGGATCCCGCCGGTGAACCGGCCATCCAGGATCCCGCCGGTGAACCGGCGGTCCAGGATCCCGCCGGGCCGTGACCGGTGGTCCCGGGGCCCGCCTGCCTGCCTGTGACCGGCGGTCCGGGGGCCTGCCTGCCTGCCTGTGACCGGTGGTCCCGGGGCCCGCCTGCCTGCCTGTGACCGGTGGTCCCGGGGCCCGCCTGCCTGCCTGTGACCGGTGGTCCCGGGGCCCGCCCGCCTGCCCGTGACCGGCGGTCCGGAGCCCGTTCGGCGCAACCGGCCCTACCGCGCCCGTGGTACGCCGCACCGGCGCCGTACTTCCGTGGGAGGGGCGGCGGTTCAGCCCCCGGGCTGCCTCCGTTGCCGGCGGCGGCCCGTACCGTTGACGCATGGATCTTCGACTGCCCCGCGTGCGAGGGCTGCTACGGGGGCCGCGGCGGATGCTCGCCGCCGCGGCCGCCGTCGTCGTACTCGCCGGCGCCGGGACATGGACGGCCGTCGCCGGTGACGACGCGCCCCCGGTGCGACGCGCCGACCGGGTCATGACCGTGGGCGACGGGGTGCGCCTGGACACCTCCTACTTCACCGCGGGCCCCGGCGGCGACCGCCCGGCGGTCCTGCTCGCGCACGGCTTCGGCGGCAGCAAGGCCGATGTACGGGCGCAGGCGGAGAGCCTCGCACAGGACGGGTACGCGGTCCTGACCTGGTCGGCGCGCGGCTTCGGGAAGTCCACGGGGAAGATCGGACTGAACTCACCGGACGGCGAGGTCGCCGACGTGTCCCGGCTGATCGACTGGCTGGCGAAGCAGCCGCAGGTCCGGCTGGACGAGAAGGGCGACCCGCGAGTGGGCGTCGCCGGCGGCTCCTACGGCGGCGCGGTCGCGCTGCTGGCCGCCGGGCACGACAAGCGGGTCGACGCGACAGCCCCCGCCATAACGTACTGGAACCTCTCGGACGCCCTCTTCCCGAACGGTGTCTTCAAGAAGCTGTGGGCCGGCCTCTTCGTCAACCTGGGCGGCGGCTGCGACCGGTTCGAGGACCAGCTCTGCCGCATGTACCAGCGGGTCGCCGAGTCCGGGCAGCCGGACCCGGAGGCGGTGGAACTCCTCGACCGGCGCAGCCCGCAGGCCGTCGGCGACCGCATCGACGTGCCCACGCTGCTGATGCAGGGGCAGACCGACTCCCTCTTCCCGCTCGGCCAGGCCGACCGGGCCGCGCAGGCGATCCGTGCCAACGGCGCCCCGGTGGCCGTCGACTGGATCTCGGGCGGCCACGACGGCGGCGACATGGAGACGGACCGGGTCCAGGCCCGCGTCGGGGCGTGGTTCGACCGCTATCTGAAGGACGACGAGTCGGCCGGCACCGGCCCCGGGTTCCGCGTCAGCCGCACCCTCGGCTCCGGCAGCGGTGACGGCGAACCCCGCCTGGAGGGCGTGAGCGCCGACTCCTACCCCGGCCTGGGCGGCGAACTCCGCCCGGTCGAACTGCGCGGACGCGAGCAGAGCTTCGACAACCCGGCCGGCGCCAGCCCGCCCGCCGTCTCCGCGCTGCCCGGAATCGGCGGCTCCGGCGGTCTGTCCCAGCTCTCCTCGCTCGGACTCGGCGTCTCCCTGGACTTCCCCGGCCAGTTCGCCGCCTTCGAGTCGGCGCCGGTCCGGGAGGACCTCCAGATCACCGGCTCCCCGACCGCGACCGTCCACGTGAAGTCCACCCGCGACGAGGCCGTGCTCTTCGCCAAGGTGTACGACGTCGCCCCCGGCGGCGCCCAGCAGGTGCTCCCCTCCCAACTGGTCACGCCCATCAGGGTGGCGGACGCCGGAGCGGGCAAGGACGTGCGGATCACCCTGCCCGCCGTCGACCACGAGATCGAGAGCGGCCACCGACTGCGCCTGGTCCTGTCCTCCACCGACCTCGGATACGCCTCACCGGCCGCCCCCGCCACGTACACCGTCTCCCTCGCGGGCGACCTGAAGGTGCCGACGGCACTCGGCGGGACCGGACAGGTGGCCGGACTGCCCGCCTGGGTCTGGTGGGCGCCCCTCGCGGGAGCCGCCGTCGCCGCGGCCCTGCTGCTGACCGCCCGCCGCCGCACCACGGCCCCGCCGCCCGACCCCGCGCTGGCCGACGTACCGCTCCAGATCACGGACCTCAGCAAGCGGTACGCCAAGGCCACCGACCGGTACGCCGTCCGGGACCTGTCGTTCCGGGTGGAGAAGGGCCAGGTACTGGGCCTGCTCGGGCCGAACGGCGCGGGCAAGACGACGACCCTGCGGATGCTGATGGGCCTGATCGCGCCGGACGGCGGCGACATCCGCGTCTTCGGCCACGCCATCGCTCCCGGCGCCCCCGTGCTCTCCCGCGTCGGCGCCTTCGTCGAGGGCGCGGGCTTCCTGCCGCACCTGTCCGGCCGCGAGAACCTGGAGCTGTACTGGCGGGCCACCGGCCGCCCGCCGGAGGACGCCCACCTCGACGAGGCCCTGGAGATCGCCGGACTCGGCGACGCGCTCGCCCGCGCGGTGCGCACCTACTCCCAGGGCATGCGCCAGCGCCTCGCCATCGCCCAGGCCATGCTGGGCCTGCCCGACCTGCTGATCCTGGACGAGCCGACCAACGGCCTGGACCCGCCGCAGATCCGCGAGATGCGCGAGGTGATGATCCGCTACGCGGCGGCCGGCCGCACGGTGATCGTCTCCAGCCACCTGCTGGCCGAGGTCGAGCAGACCTGCACCCACCTGGTCGTCATGGACCACGGCAGGCTCGTCCAGGCCGGTCCGGTCGGCGAGATCGTCGGCTCCGGCGACACGCTGCTCGTGGGCACCTCCGCGCGCGTGGACGCGCCCCTCGTCGAGAAGGTCGCCGCCCTGCCGGGCGTGGCCTCCGCGGCCGCCACCGACGGCGCTCTGCTGGTCCGGCTCGACAGCGGGGGAGCGGCCCGGGACCTGATCGCCGAACTCGTACGCCTGGACGTGCCCGTGGAGTCGGTGGGCCCCCACCGGCGCCTCGAGGACGCCTTCCTCACCCTGATCGGAGACCCGGCATGAGCACGCTCGCCGAAGGCGCCGCGCCCGCCGGCCCCCAGGAGGTCGCCGAGGGCTACCGCGCGGGCCGTACGCTGCCCGTGCGGGTCGAGCTGGTCCGGCAGCTGAAGCGGCGCCGCACGCTCGTCATGGGCGGCATCCTGTTCGCCCTGCCGTTCGTCCTGCTCGTCGCCTTCCGGATCGGCGGCGAGCCGGGCGGCGCGAACGACCGGATCAGCCTGATGGACTCGGCCACCGCGTCCGGGGCCAACTTCGCCGCGGTGAACCTCTTCGCCTCCGCGGGCTTCCTCCTCGTCGTGCCCGTCGCCCTGTTCTTCGGGGACACGGTCGCCTCGGAGGCCGGCTGGTCGTCCCTGCGCTACCTGCTCGCGGCGCCGGTGCCCCGCGCCCGCCTGCTCTGGTCCAAGCTGGTCGTCGCCCTCATCCTCAGCCTCGCCGCGATCGTCCTGCTGCCGCTGGTCGCGCTCGCCGTCGGCTCGGTCGCCTACGGCTGGGGGCCGCTGGAGCTGCCCACCGGCGGCAGCCTGCCCACCGGCACCGCGGCCGAGCGCCTGGCCATCACGGTGGCGTACGTCTTCGTCTCGCAACTGGTCACCGCCGCCCTGGCGTTCTGGCTCTCCACCAAGACGGACGCGCCGCTCGGCGCGGTCGGCGGCGCGGTCGGCCTGACCATCATCGGCAACGTCCTGGACGAGGTGACCGCCCTCGGCGACTGGCGCGACTTCCTGCCCGCGCACTGGCAGTACGCCTGGCTCGACACGGTCCGCCCCGAGCTGGACTGGACCCGCCTGATCCAGGGCACGTCGCTGTCGGTGACGTACGCGCTCGTGCTGTTCGCCCTGGCCTTCCGGGGGTTCGCCCGCAAGGACATCGTGTCCTAGGCCCAACGCCGTTCAGTTAGGGCGGGGCTGGAGGCGTCAAGGGGTGCTCGTGAGCATGTTGATGTTGATGGTGGCTTTGTAGGTGGTCCGGTCGATGGCGGGTCCGCGTGCGTTGTATTTCGAGATCGCTCGTTTGACGATGCGGTCCTTGGTGCGGACCCGCCGGGTGGGCAG
>NZ_JBIWEF010000011.1:0-40761 GCF_044762405.1 Streptomyces sp. NPDC097107
TCAACGCCCACAAATCCGGCACCATCAAGGGCCTCGGCGCCGCAGTCGGCGCCTCCGTCACCTCCGGCGCCCCCATCTGCGAAATCAAGGACTGAGCGAGCGCACGCGACGTCCGGGGCGCCCGGTGGACCGCAACGGTCCGCCGGGCGCCCCGCCGTTGCTGCGGGGACGCGACGGACCGTCCGGTGGCTCAGCGTCGGCGCAGATCCGCGACGCGCGCCCGTTCCGCCCCGGCGTTCTGCTCACCCAGGGCCGCGGCCGAGCGCAGGCCCGCCGCCGCGCCCGGGACCTGACGACGCGGCCCCGGAAGCGGCACGTCCCGGCGCTGCTGACGCGTCGTGACGGCATCGTTTCCGGAGGCCCCCGAAGCTCCCGGTCCCCCTGGGCCGGTCGTCTTCGCACCCCCCGACGCGCCGGTCACGGCGATCTGCACGCCCTGGTCGGCCAGGGCCTGGAGCTCGGTGGCGGCCCGGTCGTCGTGGGCGGGCGGCTCGTCCGTGATCAGGCGGGTGATGACGTCCGTGGGCACGGTCTGGAACATGGTGTCCGTGCCCAGCTTGGAGTGGTCGGCGAGGACCACGACCTCGGCGGCCGCCTGCACCAGAGCACGGTCGACGGACGCCGACAGCATGTTGGACGTGGACAGGCCCCGCTCGGCCGTCAGCCCGCTCCCGGACAGGAACGCCTTGGAGACCCGCAACCCTTGCAGGGACTGCTCGGCACCCGACCCGACGAGGGCGTAGTTGGACCCCCGGAGGGTGCCACCGGTCATCACGACCTCGACCCGGTTGGCATGGGCGAGGGCCTGAGCAACCAGCAGCGAGTTGGTGACGACGGTCAGCCCGGGCACCCGCGCGAGCCGGCGTGCCAGCTCCTGCGTCGTGGTACCCGCCCCCACCACGATGGCCTCGCCTTCTTCGACGAAGCCCGCGGCGAGGTCGGCGATGGCCGTCTTCTCGGCGGTCGCGAGATGGGACTTCTGCGGGAAGCCGGACTCTCGCGTGAACCCACCCGGCAATACCGCACCGCCGTGCCGGCGGTCGAGGAGTCCTTCTGCCTCCAGTGCGCGCACGTCCCGCCGTACGGTCACTTCGGAGGTCTGGACGACGCGGGCGAGCTCACGGAGCGACACGGCCCCGTTCGCTCGCACCATTTCGAGGATCAATTGGCGACGTTCTGCAGCGAACACGAAACTGACAGTAACCCCAACGACCGTCTGCTTTCAGCAGTATGCGCCGAATAACAGAAGTTGTTCGCACGCCGGAGCCGGGAGTGGTATACGGGCCTACCCGGGCCGCCTATGCCGCCCGCAAGCTCCGCAACTCCCTGTGACCAGCGGGGAGTCGATTCCAGCCGCGGTCTCAGGCCCTAGCCCTCTCCGCCGGCCTTCCGCGTGTGCAGCTGCCGCGCCACCTCCGCGATCGACCCCGAAAGGGAGGGGTACACGGTGAAGGCGTTCGCGATCTGTTCGACCGTCAGATTGTTGTCGACCGCGATCGAGATGGGATGGATGAGCTCGGAGGCACGCGGCGCCACGACCACACCACCCACGACGATCTCGGTACCCGGCCGACAGAAGATCTTGACGAACCCGTCCCGGATGCCCTGCATCTTGGCGCGCGGGTTCCGCAGCAACGGCAGCTTCACCACGCGGGCGTCGATCTTGCCGGCGTCGACGTCGGCCTGTGAGTACCCGACGGTGGCGATCTCGGGGTCGGTGAAGACGTTGGACGAGACGGTCTTCAGGTTCAGCGGGGTGACCGCGTCGCCGAGGAAGTGGTACATGGCGATGCGCCCCTGCATGGCGGCGACCGAGGCGAGCGCGAAGATGCCGGTCACGTCGCCGGCGGCGTACACGCCGGGGGCGGAGGTCCGCGAGACCCGGTCGGTCCGGATGTGCCCGGAGTCCTTGAGCTTGACCCCGGCCTCCTCCAGCCCCATCCCGTCGGTGTTGGGAATGGCGCCCACGGCCACCAGGCAGTGCGAACCGGTGATGACGCGCCCGTCGGCGAGCGTCACCTCCACGCGGTCCCCGACGCGCTTGGCGGACTGGGCCCGGGACCGCGACATGACGTTCATGCCGCGGCGCCGGAAGACGTCCTCCAGCACGGCGGCGGCGTCCGGGTCCTCGCCGGGCAGCACCCGGTCCCGCGACGACACGAGCGTGACCCGCGACCCCAGCGCCTGGTAGGCACCGGCGAACTCGGCACCGGTCACACCCGACCCGACCACGATGAGCTCCTCGGGCAGCTCGTCGAGGTCGTACACCTGGGTCCAGTTCAGGATGCGCTCGCCGTCGGGCCGCGCGTCCGGGAGCTCCCTCGGATGCCCACCGGTCGCGATCAGCACCGCGTCGGCGGTGAGCGTCTCCTCGCTTCCGTCGGCGGCGCGCACCACGACCTTCCGCGACCCGTCGAGCGCCTGCATGCCCTCCAGCCGACCGCGCCCGCGCACGACCCGCGCACCGGCCCGCGTCACGGAGGCGGTGATGTCGTGCGACTGGGCGAGGGCCAGCCGCTTCACGCGCCGGTTGACCTTGCCCAGATCCACGCCGACCACCCGGGCGGCCTGCTCCATGGGAGGGGTGTCGTCGGCGACGATGATCCCCAGTTCCTCGTACGACGAATCGAAGGTGGTCATCACCTCGGCCGTGGCGATGAGGGTCTTGGACGGCACGCAGTCGGTCAGCACCGATGCCCCGCCCAGACCGTCGCAGTCGACGACGGTCACCTCCGCGCCGAGCTGCGCGGCAACCAGCGCCGCTTCGTATCCGCCGGGTCCGCCGCCAATGATCACGATCCGAGTCACGTACTCCATTGTCCCGCACCCTTCAATGTGGGGCCGCCCGGGGGCACGTCTGTTACAAGAGCGACTCCCGGGAGCCCTGCCGTACCCTCTCCCCCATGTCGCTCTACGCCGCTTACGCCGGCAACCTCGACGCGCGGTTGATGACCCGCCGCGCCCCGCACTCGCCGCTGCGCGCCACGGGCTGGCTGAACGGGTGGCGGCTGACCTTCGGGGGCGAGCACATGGGCTGGGAGGGCGCACTCGCGACCCTCGTCGAGGACCCGATCTGCCAGGTCTTCGTGGCCCTCTACGACATCGCGCCGATGGACGAGGACTCGATGGACCGCTGGGAGGGCGTGGGTCTGGACATATACCGCCGCACCCGCGTCCGCGTCCACACCCTGGAGGGCGAGGAGAACGCCTGGACGTACGTCCTGAACGCCTACGAGGGCGGCCTGCCCTCCGCCCGCTACCTGGGCGAGGTGGCGGACGCCGCGGAATCGGCCGGCGCGCCGCACGACTACGTCATGGAGCTCCGCAAGCGCCCCTGCTGAGTCACAGGCCCCTCGTCAGAACCAACAGAACAACAATCGCAATCCCGTGAGCTCTGTCATCTACGCGCGTAGGCGTAAACCGGCTACCCTCTTCGGCGTGAACGCATCTCTTCTTCCGGACGACATCCAGGGCGCCTCCCGAGTAGACCCGAGGGCCGCCGCCGACGCCGCCGCGGCCCGCCTGCGCGAACTCACCGGCGCCGAGACCCACGACGTCGCCCTCGTGATGGGCTCCGGCTGGGCACCGGCCGTGGACGCCCTGGGCGCTCCCGAGGCCGATCTCCAGGTCACCGACCTGCCGGGCTTCCCCAAGCCCGCAGTGGAGGGCCACGGCGGCAAGATCCGCTCGTACTCCATCGGCGACAAGCGAGCGCTGGTCTTCCTGGGCCGCACCCACTACTACGAGGGCCACGGCGTGGCCGCCGTCTCCCACGGCGTCCGCACGGCCGTCGCCGCCGGCGCCAAGACGATCATCCTGACCAACGGCTGCGGCGGCCTGCGCGAGGGCATGCGCCCCGGCCAGCCGGTCCTGATCAGCGACCACATCAACCTCACCGCCACCTCCCCCATCGTCGGCGCCAACTTCGTCGACCTCACCGACCTCTACTCCCCCCGCCTGCGCGCCCTGTGCAAGGAGGTCGACCCCACGCTGGAGGAGGGCGTCTACGCCCAGTTCCCCGGCCCGCACTACGAGACGCCGGCCGAGATCCGCATGGCCCGCGTCATCGGGGCCGACCTGGTGGGCATGTCGACGGTCCTGGAGGCGATCGCCGCCCGCGAGGCCGGCGCGGAGGTCCTGGGCATCTCCCTGGTGACCAACCTCGCGGCGGGCATGACGGGCGAGCCCCTCAACCACGAGGAGGTCCTCCAGGCGGGCCGCGACTCCGCCACGCGGATGGGTTCGCTGCTGACGCAGGTGCTCGGGCGGCTGTAGCCCGGACGGGCGCGTACGGTGGGGCGGCGGCTCGCCCGGCACCCGGCGCGTGTGCGGGCGCGGGGTGGGTGACGCAGCCCGGCGCTACGGGGTGCCGCCGCGCCCAACCGTGCCGCCCCAGCCGCACGACTGCCCGCAGCAGCGGGGCGGGCGGGGGAAGACCGGTAGCCGCGTACGGCGAGAAGGGGACGTGTCGGGAGGTGTCCGCCCGCAGCGGTTGACGCGTCGACGCCGGCACTTCTGCGGTCGACCGATTCCGCGCCGTTCCGAGGACGGACCCCCCGGCGCGGCCCCGACCCACCACACCACCGCACGCGCCACCCGCACCCTCACCCGCCCCCCACAGGCCGCCGCAGGCACCGCACTCCGCACCCCGCACAGACCACGACCACATACGAGAGGCTGACCGACGTGCACGACGACCTCCTCGCACGGGCCACGGCATGGCTGGCCGAGGACCCCGACGCGGACACCCGCGCGGAACTCGCCAAGCTCATCGACGCCGAGGACCACGCCGAGCTCACCGCACGTTTCTCCGGCACCCTCCAGTTCGGCACCGCGGGCCTGCGGGGCGAACTCGGCGCCGGCCCGATGCGCATGAACCGCTCGGTCGTCATCCGAGCCGCCGCCGGCCTCGCCGCGTACCTCAAGAGGCAGGGAACCCCCCACGGGGACGGCACAGCCGGCCTGGTCGTCATCGGCTACGACGCCCGCCACAAGTCGCGGGACTTCGCCCGGGACACCGCCGCGGTGATGACCGGCGCCGGTCTCAGGGCGGCCGTCCTCCCCCGCCCCCTCCCCACCCCCGTCCTCGCCTTCGCCATACGGCACCTCGGCGCCGTCGCCGGCGTGGAGGTCACCGCCAGCCACAACCCGCCCCGCGACAACGGCTACAAGGTCTACCTCGGCGACGGCTCCCAGATCGTGCCCCCCGCCGACGCCGAGATCGCCGCGGAGATCGACGCCGTACGCTCCCTGGACGACGTCCCCCGCCCGGAGACCGGCTGGCAGACCCTCGACGACTCCGTCCTCGACGCCTACCTCGCCCGCACGGACGCCGTTCTCTCCCCGGACTCCCCCCGCACCGCCCGGACCGTCTACACCGCGATGCACGGCGTGGGCAAGGACACCCTCCTCGCAGCCTTCGCCCGCGCCGGCTTCCCGGCGCCCGTCCTCGTCGCCGAGCAGGCCGAGCCCGACCCGGACTTCCCCACCGTCGCCTTCCCCAACCCGGAAGAGCCCGGCGCGATGGACCTCGCCTTCGCGAAGGCCCGCGAGACCGACCCCGACCTGATCATCGCCAACGACCCGGACGCCGACCGCTGCGCCGTGGCGGTCCACGACGGCACCGACTGGCGCATGCTCCGCGGCGACGAGGTCGGTGCCCTCCTCGCCGCCCACCTGGTCACCCGCGGAGCGCACGGCACGTTCGCGGAGTCCATCGTCTCCTCCTCCCTCCTCGGCCGCATCGCCGAGAAGGCGAACCTCCCGTACGAGGAGACGCTGACCGGTTTCAAGTGGATCGCCCGCGTCGAGGGCCTGCGCTACGGCTACGAGGAGGCCCTCGGCTACTGCGTGGACCCCGAGGGCGTACGCGACAAGGACGGCATCACCGCGGCCCTCCTGATCACGGAACTCGCCTCCACCCTCAAGGCGTCCACATCCGGCAGCGGTTCCGCCGCGGGCGGCCGCACCCTCCTCGACCTCCTCGACGACCTCGCCGTGGAGCACGGCCTGCACGCCACCGACCAGCTCTCGGTCCGTGTCGAGGACCTCTCCGTCATCGACGCCGCGATGCACCGCCTGCGCGAACAGCCTCCGACCCGCCTCGCGGACCTCGCCGTCACGAAGGCCGAGGACCTCACCCGGGGCACGGACACGCTGCCGCCCACCGACGGTCTGCGCTACACCCTCGACGGCGCCCGGGTGATCGTCCGCCCGAGCGGTACGGAGCCCAAGCTGAAGTGCTACCTGGAAGTGGTCGTCCCGGTCACGGAACACGCCGCCCTCCCCGAGGCCCGCGCGAAGGCCACGGACCTGCTGACGGCACTCAAGCGGGACCTGTCGACGGCAGCGGGCATCTGACCCCGAGCCCGGACAACCGAACACCCGAAGATCGGAAAACCCGAAGATCCAAAGACCCGAACAGCCGAAGACCCGAACGGGACGAAGCCCCGAAGGCCCGATCGGCGCCGAAGACCCGAACCCCGATGGGGTGCCCCCACCCGGGGGCACCCCATCGGGTGATTTCCCCCCGCCCGTTGACCCGCCGTCCCCTCCCGAAGCCGCCCCCCGGGCAACGGTGGACCGGAAAACGCACCGCCGGTACACGCACACGCCGCCGGTACGCGCACCGCCGAGCCACCAGGGAGCCGCCGCCGTGTCCTCGACCGCCCCCAAGACCGCCCCCAGCGGACACATCCCCGGCACCCGGCGCCCGCGGCCCCCCGCGACCGCCACGCCACCCCAGCGGGGCAAGGCCCGCACCCACGCCCAACGCGTCCTGCGCGCCGCACGCCACGCCGCCCCCGCACTCGGCGCCTACCTCGCCGTACGTTTCACGGGCCTGCTCGTGCTCGTGATCTGGGCCCCCCGCCGGCACCAGGACCTCTGGGTGAACCTCGCCGCGCAGTGGGACTCCGACTGGTATCTCGCGATCGCCGACCACGGCTACGACGACGAACTGGGCACCGCCCACAACTCCAACAACCTGGCGTTCTTCCCGCTCTACCCGGTCCTGGTGAAGGCGGTGGCGGTACTCACCCCGGGCACGCGCGCGTCCACGGGCCTCGGCCTCGCGGTCGTCGCCTCGCTCATCGCGGCGTGGGGCATCTTCGCGGTGGGCGACCACCTGCACGGCCGCCGCGCCGGCGTGCTCCTCACCACGCTGTGGGCGGCGTTCCCGGTCGGCGCGGTGCAGTGGATGGGCTACACGGAGTCGCTGTTCACGGCGTGCGCGGCATGGTCGCTGTACGCGGTGCTCACGGGTCGCTGGCTGTACGCGGCGGCCTTCGCCACGCTCGCCGGCCTGACCCGCCCGACCGGCATCGCGGTGGCGGCGGCGGTCACCCTGACGGCGCTACTGCATCTCGTCCGCCACCGCGCCCTCGTCCCGCGCGTCCTCGCGGCCGCGCTCCTCGCGCCGTTCGGCTGGTGCGCGTACCTCGGCTGGGTGGGTCTGCGCCTGGGCCGCTGGGACGGCTACTTCGCCGTACAGCGGCTCTGGCACAACGAGCTGGACGGCGGCCTGCGGACGCTGCACCAGATCCGGTGGCTGCTGTGGCGCGACCCGACACCACAGCTGTTCCTGGTGATGGTGACACTCACGCTGATCGCGTCGGTGGTCCTCTTCGGCCTGTCGGTGTGGGACCGCCAGCCCGTCGCTCTGCTGGTCTTCACGGGCGTCATGCTGGCGATCGTCCTGGGCAGTGGCGGCGTGTACTTCTCCCGGGCCCGCTTCCTGCTCCCGGCCTTCCCCCTGCTCCTGCCGCTGGCCCTGCACCTGTCCCACGCCTCCCGGCGCCGCCGCGCACTGGTGCTGACGGCGGCGGTACTGGGCTCCACGTACTGCGGGGCGTACATGCTCCTGGTCTGGCCGGCCGCACCCTGACGCACCCGGCGCCCGGACCGCCCGGCCCGGCACCCGGACCGGACCGTCAGCCCGTCGGTCCGTCAGCCTGTCGGCCCGTCGGTCCTTCGGTTCGCAAACCCGCCAACCCGTCAGTCCGTCAGTCCGTCAGTCCGTCAGTCCGCCAACCCGTCAGTCCGTCAGTCCGTCAGTCAGCCCGTCCCCAGCAGCACCGCGAGCAGCACCGCCCCGGCCGCCGCCGGCGCGACGACCTCGTACGCCCAGCGCACCGTCACCTCGCCCTGCGAGGTGTTGGCCGGCTTGCGTGCCTCCAGCGTCTCGCGCAGCTCGTCCATGACCTTGTCGGTCTCCGCCCGCACCGGCCCGTCCGCCGCCGTGGCGGCCCCGGCACCACCGGTACCGGCCCGAACACCGCCCCCGCCGAGGCCCCCGAGCACGCCACCGCGCCCCCGGCCGCCCCCGGAGGCCCGCCGCGTCTCCTGCCGGGCGGCCTTCTTGCGGCCGCGCAGCGAGACGGGGATGGACCACAGCTGGTACTTGTCGCCGGACTCCGTGAGGACCTCGTTGGAGTAACCGGACCGGAACGAGGCGACCTGTCCCCAGGGCAGCACGACCACGCGGAAGGGATTGCGCACCCGCAGCCGGTCGTCGTTCGCGAAGACGGCGGGCCGCACGGTGTACGCGGCGATGAGCGGCACCAGGAACAGCAGCGCGGCGAGAGCCATCCAGGGAGTACGGCCCTCGCCCGCGACCAGGGCGTCGATGCCGAGCCACAGGGCGAGCGCGAGCAGCAGAACGCCGCCGGCGAGGCCCGCGGGCGAGCGGTAGATCCGGTCCTTGGACACGGGTGCCGACGGCTGCGGCGATGGTGACTGGGGCTCCGGGGTCGTCATGGTGCCGATTGTGCCCGACGGCCCCGAAGACGCTCATGGGCGGTGCCGGTCCGCGGAATGAGCGCACGGGACTGTACAGCCGCTACGCGCGTAGATATGCTCGCCTGGTGACCATGCCCACCACTGCATCCGCTGTTCCCGCACACGGACTCGCCGACGTCACCGCGTCCGACAGCACGCTGCGCCGCTTCCTCCACGGGCTGCCCGGCGTCGACACGGTCGGCCTGGAGGCGCGCGCCGCCTCGCTCGGCACCCGTTCCATCAAGACCACCGCGAAGGCGTACGCCATCGACCTCGCCATCTCGATGGTCGACCTGACGACGCTGGAAGGCGCGGACACCCCGGGCAAGGTCCGGGCGCTCGGCGCGAAGGCGGTCCGCCCCGACCCGACGGACCGCACGGCCCCCGCCACGGCGGCCGTCTGCGTCTACCCCGACATGGTGCCCGCCGCCAAGGCGGCCGTCGCCGGCTCCGGCGTGCAGGTCGCCTCCGTCGCCACCGCGTTCCCGGCAGGCCGCGCCTCGCTCGCCGTGAAGCTGGCCGACGTGCGCGAGGCGGTGACGGCGGGCGCGGACGAGGTCGACATGGTCATCGACCGCGGCGCGTTCCTCGCGGGGAACTACATGAAGGTGTACGACGAGATCGTCGCCGTACGGGAGGCCTGCGGCACGTCCGCCCGGCTGAAGGTCATCTTCGAGACCGGCGAGCTGTCGACGTACGACAACATCCGCCGCGCGAGCTGGCTCGGCATGCTGGCGGGCGCCGACTTCATCAAGACGTCCACCGGCAAGGTCGCGGTGAACGCCACGCCCGCCAACACCCTCCTCATGCTGGAGGCGGTCCGCGACTTCCGCGCGCAGACCGGCGTCCAGGTCGGCGTGAAGCCGGCCGGCGGCATCCGTACCACCAAGGACGCGATCAAGTTCCTCGTCCTGGTCAACGAGACCGCGGGCGGGGACTGGCTGGACAACCACTGGTTCCGCTTCGGCGCCTCCTCGCTCCTGAACGACCTGCTGATGCAGCGTCAGAAGCTGGCCACGGGCCGCTACAGCGGCCCCGACTACGTGACGGTGGACTGATCACCATGGCATCTGCATCCGCATTCGAGTACGCCCCGGCGCCCGAGTCCCGTGCCGTCGTCGACATCGCCGCGTCCTACGGCCTCTTCATCGACGGCGAGTTCACCGAGGCCGCCGACGGCAAGGTCTTCAAGACGGTCTCCCCGTCGACCGAGGAGGTCCTCTCCGAGGTCGCCGAGGCGGGCGAGGCGGACGTCGACCGCGCCGTCGCGGCCGCCCGCAAGGCCTTCGAGAAGTGGTCGGCGCTCCCGGGCTCCGAGCGCGCGAAGTACCTCTTCCGCATCGCCCGCATCATCCAGGAACGCAGCCGCGAACTGGCCGTCCTCGAGACCCTCGACAACGGCAAGCCGATCAGGGAGACCCGCGACGCGGACCTCCCCCTGGTCGCCGCGCACTTCTTCTACTACGCGGGCTGGGCCGACAAGCTCGACCACGCGGGCTACGGCGCGAACCCCCGCCCCCTCGGCGTCGCGGGCCAGGTCATCCCCTGGAACTTCCCCCTCCTGATGCTGGCGTGGAAGATCGCCCCGGCGCTCGCGACCGGCAACACGGTCGTCCTCAAGCCCGCCGAGACGACCCCCCTGTCCGCCCTGTTCTTCGCGGACATCTGCCGTCAGGCGGGCCTGCCCAGGGGCGTCGTCAACATCATCACCGGCGACGGCCGCGCCGGCGCCGCGCTGGTCGCCCACCCCGGCGTGAACAAGGTCGCCTTCACCGGTTCCACGGCCGTCGGCAAGCAGATCGCGCGCACGGTCGCGGGCACCCGCAAGAAGCTGACGCTGGAACTCGGCGGCAAGGGCGCCAACATCGTCTTCGACGACGCGCCGATCGACCAGGCCGTCGAGGGCATCGTCAGCGGCATCTTCTTCAACCAGGGCCAGGTCTGCTGCGCGGGCTCCCGCCTGCTGGTCCAGGAGTCGATCCACGACGAGCTGCTGGACTCCCTCAAGCGCAGGCTCTCCACCCTGCGCCTGGGCGACCCGCTGGACAAGAACACCGACCTCGGCGCGATCAACTCCGCCGAGCAGCTGGCCCGGATCACCGCGCTGGCCGACCAGGGCGAGGCGGAGGGCGCCGAGCGCTGGTCCCCGGCCTGCGAACTGCCGTCGGCCGGTTACTGGTTCGCCCCGACGCTCTTCACGAACGTCACCCAGGCGCACACCGTCGCCCGGGACGAGATCTTCGGCCCGGTCCTGTCGGTACTGACCTTCCGTACGCCGGACGAGGCGGTCGCCAAGGCCAACAACACCCCGTACGGCCTCTCCGCGGGCATCTGGACGGAGAAGGGCTCGCGCATCCTGGCGGTCGCGAGCAAGCTCCGCGCGGGTGTGATCTGGTCCAACACGTTCAACAAGTTCGATCCGACCTCGCCGTTCGGCGGCTACAAGGAGTCGGGCTTCGGCCGCGAAGGCGGCCGCCACGGCCTGGAGGCGTACCTCGATGTCTGAGCGACTCAATGTGCTGAAGACCTACAAGCTGTACGTCGGCGGGAAGTTCCCGCGTTCCGAGAGCGGCCGGGTGTACGAGGTGACAGACGCGAAGGGCAAGTGGCTGGCGAACGCCCCGCTCTCCTCCCGCAAGGACGCCCGTGACGCGGTGGTCGCCGCGCGCAAGGCGTTCGGCGGCTGGTCCGGCGCGACGGCGTACAACCGCGGCCAGATCCTCTACCGGATCGCCGAGATGCTGGAGGGCCGCCGCGACCAGTACGTCGCTGAGGTCGCCGACGCCGAGGGCCTGTCGAAGGCCAAGGCGGGCCTCCAGGTGGACGCGGCGATCGACCGCTGGGTCTGGTACGCGGGCTGGACCGACAAGATCGCCCAGGTGGTCGGCGGCGGCAACCCGGTCGCGGGCCCCTTCTTCAACCTGTCCTCCCCCGAGCCGACGGGCGTGGTCGCCGTCCTCGCCCCGCAGGAGTCGTCCTTCCTGGGCCTGGTCTCGGTCGTCGCCCCGGTCATCGCCACCGGCAACACGGCGGTCGTGATCGCGAGCGCGAGGTCCCCTCTCCCGGCCCTCTCCCTCGGCGAGGTACTGGCCACGTCCGACCTCCCCGGCGGCGTGGTCAACATCCTGTCCGGCCGTACGGCGGAGATCGCGACCCCTCTCGCCTCGCACCAGGACGTCAACGCCATCGACCTCGCGGGCGCCGACGAGACGCTGGCGAAGGAGCTGGAGGCCGCGGCGGCGGACAACCTCAAGCGGGTCCTTCGTCCACAGCCTGTGGACGACGTGGACTGGTCGACGACTCCCGGCACCGACCGCATGACGGCGTTCCTGGAGACCAAGACGGTCTGGCACCCGACGGGCGCCCTGGGCGCGTCCGGCTCGTCGTACTGAGGCACCGGAGTCACGGGGTCACCGGAGGTCCTGGAGCCCCCGCCGCACCGAGTACACCCACGAGCGAGCCGCGTCCTCCCTCCGTCCGGGGAAGGCGCGGCTCTTCGCATGTCCCGTACGCCCGGGGCCGCGGACGGCGTCAGCGCAGCAGCCCCGTCACCTGCCCCGCCACCGGCACGCCGCCGAGGGACTGGGCCTGCGCGACCGGGCCGGTCAGCGCCGTCGAGGTGAGCGGCTGGAAGTCGGCGACCTTCGTGCCGACGCCGTTGTCCAGCGGGTCGACGCCGGTGCCGGCCAGCGGGTTGGGCTTGAGGTCGGCGACCGGGCCGGTCACGTAGCCGACCATGCCGGTCACGGCCTCGAGGCCGGCCTGCGGATCGATGTTGCCCATCGAGGTGGGCCGAGTGTGCGCCAGGCCGGCGATCTTCTCGCCGCCGTCCGCGGAGGCCGCCCCCGCTCCTGCTGCCAGGGCGGCTCCGGTGGTCGCGAGGGCGACCAGGGCGCGCTGTGCGTGCGGGGTGCGGGGGGACGCGTGTCGGGCCATCGCTGCTGCCACCTCTTGGTGTGGGTTGCTACGGACTACCGTGCTAACAGTACGGACCGTGATGAGGTCACCGCGTACGGTGACCCAGCTGTGACGCGTGCCGCAAAGTCGGCCCGCTGGGTCGTACGGCGGCCGTTCGATGCCTCAGACTGGTGTCCCGTGAGCTCCCATCCGCCCATACCGACGCGAGTCGTGCTGCTCTGCGGCCCTTCCGGCTCCGGCAAGTCCCTCCTCGCCGCCCGCTCCGGCCTTCCGGTGCTGCGGCTCGACGACTTCTACAAGGAGGGCACCGACCCGACGCTGCCGCTGGTGCCCCAGAGCTCCGACATCGACTGGGACCACCCCGGGTCGTGGGACGCGGACACGGCCGTCGCGGCCATCACGGAACTGTGCCGCACCGGCCGTACGCGCGTGCCCCGCTACGACCTCGGGCTCAGCGCCCGGACCGGCGAGGAGACGGTCGACATCGGGCGGACCCCGCTGTTCCTCGCGGAGGGCATCTTCGCCGCCGAGATCGTGGCGCGCTGCCGGGAACTGGGCGTTCTCGCCGACGCGCTGTGCCTGAGCCGGGGCCCGCTGACGACCTTCCGCCGCCGCTTCCTGCGGGATCTGCGGGAGGGCCGCAAGTCCGTGCCGTTCCTGATGCGCCGCGGCTGGCGGCTGATGCGGCGGGAGCGGTCGGTCATCGCCCGTCAGACGGCCCTGGGCGCCCACGCCTGCGACCGGGAAGAGGCGATGGGCCGCCTGGCCGCCGCGGCGGCGGGCCGGTGCGCCACGGCGCCTACGGCCGCGTAACGCGCGCACACAGAGAAGCGGGACTGGACGGACCCCCCGGCCCTCCGGTCCCGCTCTCCTTGTGCTCCCCCGTGTCCCCCGTGTCCCCCGTGCTCCCCCCGTTGTTCCCCCGTGGTGCTTCCCCGTGAGTAAGAGCCCGGCATCCTCCCCCTGATACACCCCGGCTCCTACTTTTTTTCGCGGGCCCCCGGCCCGCCGTCCTTCAGGCGACCAACTCGCCGAAGGCGTCCTCCCGGTCACGGCCGAAGCTGAGGACCTCGTCCTCGCGCAGCCGGCGGAGCGACCGCCAGATGCTGGACTTCACCGTGCCGACACTGATGTCGAGGATGTCCGCGATCTCCGGGTCCGTGCGGCCCTCGTAGTAGCGCAGGACCAGCATGGTGCGCTGGAGTTCGGGCAGCCGGGCCAGTGCCTGCCACAGGACCGTGCGCAGTTCGGTGCCGCGCATCGCGTCCGTGTCGCCGGCCGTCTCCGGCAGTTCCTCGGTCGGGTACTCGTTGAGCTTGCGGCGCCGCCAGGCGCTGATGTGCAGGTTGGTCATGGTGCGGCGGAGGTATCCGCCGACCGCCGCCTTGTCACTGATCCGCTCCCACGCCCGGTACGTCGAGAACAGCGCGCTCTGCAGCAGGTCCTCGGCCTCGAAGCGGTCGCCGGTGAGGTGGTAGGCGGTGGCGTACAGGGAGGCGCGGCGCTCCCGGACGTAGGCGGTGAACTCCGCCTCCGACAGTACGGCGCGCTCCCCCGAGCCCTCCCCGTACGCCGTTCCCCCCTGCACCGGCCCCCCGTGCGTCTCCCCCTGACGCGCGTCGACCACCGCGATGTAGGCGGTGTGCTGACGCCCGGTGCCGCGAGCGCACCCCCGCCCGCTCACCGCACCGGACTTCTCGGAACCCCGGTGTGTGTGCACGTCGTGCAGACGCGTGACCACTGCGCTGGTGCTGGTGCCCTTCAGCGTGTTCATCTCGCGCCCCCCGTCGTGGACTTCCGGTGCTCGGCCTGCTGTGTTGCGACGTGCCGTACTGCCTGTACCGCGACTCGCCGTGTTGCCTGTGACGAAAAGCTTGCCGCGGCGACTTCATGGCCGTGTCCGCCGACTGTCACAGAGCTGTCACAGGGGTCCGTCACGGTCGCACCACCGTTCCTTCACAGGGTCCGGCGGCGTGGCGGGGGCCCATCCGGACCCACGGGTCGAACCGCACCCCCTCCATGGGCCAGAATGAGCCCGTGCCTTCCCTGTTGCTGATCGAGGACGACGACGCCATCCGTACGGCCCTGGAGCTCTCCCTGACCCGCCAGGGCCACCGGGTGGCCACCGCTGCCAGCGGTGAGGACGGTCTGAAGCTGTTGCGCGAGCAGCGGCCGGACCTGATCGTGCTGGACGTGATGCTGCCCGGCATCGACGGTTTCGAGGTGTGCCGTCGTATTCGGCGCACCGACCAGCTGCCGATCATCCTGCTGACCGCGCGCAACGACGACATCGACGTGGTCGTCGGTCTCGAGTCGGGCGCCGACGACTACGTCGTCAAACCCGTCCAGGGCCGGGTGCTGGACGCCCGTATCCGGGCCGTGCTGCGGCGCGGGGAGCGGGAGTCGACCGACTCGGCGAGCTTCGGCGGCCTGGTCATCGACCGGTCGGCGATGACCGTGACGAAGAACGGCGAGGATCTCCAGCTCACGCCGACCGAGCTGCGGCTGCTGCTCGAGCTGAGCCGGCGGCCGGGGCAGGCGCTGTCCCGGCAGCAGCTGCTGCGGCTGGTGTGGGAGCACGACTACCTCGGTGACTCCCGGCTGGTGGACGCCTGCGTGCAGCGGCTGCGCGCCAAGGTCGAGGACGTGCCGTCGTCCCCGACCCTGATCCGTACCGTGCGGGGCGTCGGCTACCGGCTGGATCCGCCTCAGTGACACAGGAACACCCGGGGGGTTCACGCGGCTGGGTCGCGGCTCGCAAGGGAGTCTGGTCCTGGCTGCGCTTCACCAGCCTGCGCCTGCGGCTGGTCCTCGTCTTCGGTCTCGTCGCGCTCACCGCCGCCGTGTCCGCGTCCGGCATCGCCTACTGGCTGAACCGGGAGGCGGTACTCACCCGCGCCCAGGACGCGGTGCTGCGCGACTTCGAGCGGGAGATGCAGAACCGGGCCGGCGCGCTGCCCGAGCGCCCCACCCAGGACGAGTTGCAGCACACCGCCGGCCAGATGGCCAACAGCAGCCAGCGGTTCAGCGTGCTGCTGGTCGCCGAGAACGCCGCCGGGGAGACCGTGTACGGCGGTTCCGGCGGCCTGGGCGGCTTCGCGCTCTCCGACGTGCCCGAGTCGCTGCGCACCGCGGTGAACAGGGAGCAGGAGGTCACCCCGGCCAACAGGCACCCGTACCACCTGTACTGGCAGCGGACGACCGACGACGACACCCCCTACCTGGTGGCCGGCACGAAGGTGATCGGCGGCGGGGCCACCGGCTACATGCTCAAGTCGCTGGAACCGGAGGCCGAGGACCTGAACTCGCTCGCCTGGTCGCTGGGGATCGCCACCGCACTCGCCCTGCTCGGCTCCGCGCTGCTCGCGCAGGCGCTGGCGACGACCGTGCTGAAGCCGGTGCACCGGCTCGGGGTCGCGGCGCGGCGCCTCGGTGAGGGCCGGCTGGACACCCGGCTGCGGGTGTCAGGCACCGACGAACTGGCCGATCTGTCCCGGACGTTCAACAGCGCCGCCGAGGCGCTGGAGAAGCGGGTCGCGGACATGGCGGGCCGGGAGCAGGCCTCGCGGCGCTTCGTGGCGGACATGAGCCATGAGCTGCGCACGCCGCTCACGGCGATCACCGCCGTCACGGAGGTGCTGGAGGAGGAGCTGGAGTTCGAGGGCGGCGGCTTCGACCCGATGATCGAGCCCGCCGTGCGGCTGGTGGTCAGCGAGACGCGGCGGCTGAACGACCTGGTGGAGAACCTGATGGAGGTCACCCGCTTCGACGCGGGCACCGCCCGGCTGGTCCTGGACGACGTCGACGTCGCCGACCAGATCACCGCCTGCATCGACGCCCGCGCCTGGCTGGACGCGGTCGACCTGGACGCCGAGCGCGGCATCCACGCCCGTCTCGACCCGCGTCGCCTGGACGTGATCCTGGCCAACCTGATCGGCAACGCGCTCAAGCACGGCGGGTCGCCGGTGCGGGTGTCGGTCGCGCGGGCGGACGACGAGGTGGTCATCCGGGTGCGGGACCACGGACCCGGCATCCCCGAGGACGTCCTGCCGCACGTCTTCGACCGCTTCTACAAGGCGAGCGCCTCCCGGCCGCGCTCCGAGGGCAGCGGGCTCGGCCTGTCCATCGCCCTGGAGAACGCGCACATCCACGGCGGTGGGATCACCGCCGAGAACTCCCCCGAGGGCGGTGCGGTGTTCACACTGCGGCTGCCGCAGGACCCGCCGGCGGACGATGACGCCGAGGACGTCGGGGACGCCGGGGGTACGTCGGGTGACGGGAGCACGGGCAAGGACGCGAAGGGACAGGTCTGATGACCGTACGCCGCCTGTCGGCACTGCCCGGTCTGGCCGTGCTGGCCGTGCTGCTCGCCGGGTGCGGCATCCGGGCCACGGAGGTGCCCACGGACTACGGTCCCGCTCCCTCGCGGGTGCGCTGCTCGCTCGCCGAGCCGGACGTGTCGACGCAGGCCGCGCCCGGCGTGCCGGTGCAGGTCTTCCTGCTGTGCGGCTCGTCGCTGGTGGCCGTGGACCGGACGGTGCGGGTGCCGGACGGCGTGGACTCCGGGCGGCGGGTACTGGTGGCCCAGGGGCTGCTGAACGAGCTGGCGGCGCCGCCGTCGGCCGCTGAGAAGGAGGCCGGGTACACCACGGACGTACGCCGCGGCGTCACCGTGACCGGCCCGCGCCCCGGCGACCCGGAAGACGCGCTGCGGCTCGACATCGCCCCCGAGGACCTCACGTCGTACGCCCTCGCCCAGGTCGTCTGCACCCTGTCCGACTCGGCGGCGGGCGAGGGCGACGGCTCCGTCGTCCTGGCCGGCCCCGGCGACCGGTCCGCACGCCGCCTCGTCTGCACGGACGAGGTCCGCGCCCGGCCGGGCAGCAACGAACCGCCGGCGGGCGAGGTCACGGACGGCTGACGGCCCCGGCGACCGGCCGGGACGGGACGGGCGCGCAGGCAGCACCGTGGGCCGTGTGGCGCAAGCCTCACCCTTGCGGAGGAGGGGCCGGAACCGAGTGCGGCGGCGGCCGCGTCTAGGGATGCGTGCAGCGTCATGGGTTCCTCGGCGGCAGCGCCGCGCTCCGCATCCGTGTGACAGGAAGTGTCCTCCTGGTCGCACATCTCGCGTTCGTCGCCTGGTACACGCTGCGGCCACTGGACGTCCCCTGGGTGCTGCCTCCCAACCTGCACCCGCTCGACGGGGTCCGCGCCGACCTGGCGCTCGGCGGGCCCGCGGCGGCCCGGGCCATCGGCGGGTCGCTCGCCCTGCTGGCGCCGCTGGGCGTGCTGCTGCCGATGGCGGGCGGCCGGCTGACCGTCTCGCCGCTGTCCTCCCTGACGCGCACCATGGCGGCGGCGGCCCTGCTGTCACTGGGCATCGAACTGCTCCAGACCGGGGTGCCCGGTCAGGTCGTCGACGTCGACTCGCTGCTCCTCAACACGGCGGGCGTGGCCCTGGTTCACCTCACCCTCGTCCCCGCGGGCCGGGCCCGGCTCCGTCGCAGGTCCGAGCCGGGGTACCGGGAGGACGTCCCCCGGGACGAGCCCGCTCAGGGTCGGACCCCGACGATTCCCAGGGTCGGTATCGCCCCGTAGAGCGATGCTTTGTTCCGTTCGTCTCCGTAGCGTGGAAGGCAGATGAAGGGGAAGCCGATCGGCAGCCCCACCACACACTCACGAAGGAGCCGCGATGTCCCGCCTCGCCCGCCCCACCAACGGCCGCATGATCGGCGGAGTGTGCGCCGCGCTGGCCCGGCGCTTCGGCACCTCCACCACCACGATGCGGACGATCTTCGTGGTCTCCTGTCTGCTGCCCGGCCCGCAGTTCCTGCTCTACCTCGCCCTGTGGCTCCTGCTGCCGTCCGAGGAGAAGGCCGCTCGTACGGCCTGGTGACGGTCCCGTACGGGCCGTGACGGCGGCCCGATGAACGTACCTCCCCTCTGGTACGCCGACGGGGCGCACCCGGAACACCGGGTGCGCCCCGTCGGCGCTTGGGGAGAGGCGGGGAGGCGGAGAGGCGGGGCTCAGCCGCCGATCGGGAGGCCGTTGACCGGCAGGCCCTGGGTGGGCAGGCCCTTGGTCGGCAGTCCGCCGAGCAGACCGGCGACCGGCTTGGTCGGGCCCTCGGAGAGCTGCTGTTCGACTACCTGCTCGACGACCGGCTGCGCGGCGGTCAGACCCACGCCGGAGACGTGGCGGCCCTGCTCCAGGATGTTGCCCGCGCCGGGCACCGCCTGGGAGACGGTCTCCGCGGGGAGCGTGCGGGCGACCGAGTCCACCGTCTGGGCGGCGTCCGGCAGCGCCGGGGCCGCGGTGGCCGCGCCCGCGCCGGCGGCGGCGAAGGCGGCACCGAGAGCGGCGACGCCGAGGGTCTTGGCAGCAGACTGCTTCATGAAATGCGTCCTCGAAATGTGATGACGGGGATGTGAGCGGTCCTTGAACGTAAACACGCGACCCCCCTCCCGGCAAACATCGAAATGCGGACGGTTTGTGAAAGCCCGTCCGCGTTTCCGCATTACCGTCGGATCCCGCTCAGCCCTCAGTCTGCGAAGAACCGCTGGTGGAGGCCGTCTGCTGGAACAGCCATTCGGATTTCAGCTCTGCATATCCGGGCTTGATCACGTCATTGATCATGGCCAGTCGTTCATCGAAAGGAATGAACGCTGATTTCATCGCATTGACGGAGAACCACTGCATGTCGTCGAGCGTGTAACCGAACGCGTCGACCAGGTGCTCGAATTCCCGGCTCATGCCGGTGTGCGACATCAGCCGGTTGTCCGTGTTGACGGTGGCACGGAAGTGCAGTCGGCGCAGCAGCCCGATCGGGTGCTCGGCATACGAGTCCGCGGCCCCGGTCTGGAGGTTGGAGCTGGGGCACAGCTCCAGCGGGATGCGCTTGTCCCGGACGTACGAGGCGAGCCGCCCGAGCTTGACCGTGCCGTCCTCCTGGACCTGGATGTCGTCGATGATGCGCACGCCGTGCCCGAGCCGGTCGGCACCGCACCACTGGAGGGCCTGCCAGATGGACGGCAGCCCGAAGGCCTCGCCGGCGTGGATCGTGAAGTGGTTGTTCTCGCGCTTGAGGTACTCGAAGGCGTCCAGATGCCGGGTGGGCGGGTACCCGGCCTCGGCGCCCGCGATGTCGAATCCGACGACGCCGAGGTCGCGGTAGCGGTTGGCCAGCTCGGCGATCTCCAGGGCGCGGGCGGCGTGCCGCATGGCGGTGAGCAGGGCGCCGACGCGGATGCGGTGACCGTTGCCCCGCGCGCGCCGCTCGCCCTCCCGGAAGCCCTCGTTGACGGCCTCGACGACCTCTTCGAGGCTGAGCCCGCCCTCCAGGTGCTGCTCGGGGGCGTACCGCACCTCGGCGTAGACGACGCCGTCCTCGGCGAGGTCCTCGGCGCACTCGGCGGCGACCCGGACCAGGGCGTCGCGGGTCTGCATGACTCCGACGGTGTGCGAGAAGGTCTCCAGGTACCGCTCCAGCGACCCGGAGTCGGCGGCCTGGTGGAACCAGGCGCCGAGCCGGTCGGCGTCGGTCTCGGGGAGAGCCGAGTAGCCGGTCGCGCGGGCGAGTTCGACGACCGTGCCGGGACGCAGTCCGCCGTCGAGATGGTCGTGCAGCAGAACCTTCGGCGCCCGGCGGATCTGGTCCGGCGTCGGAGTCTTCGCGGTGGTCTTCGCGGTGCTCTGGCTCGTCATTTCCGCACTCTAACTCCTACGCGCGTAGAACGTGGGGTGAACGCACGGACACGGAATGCGGACCGGATACGGGGCCGCGGTGTACGTACTCGTCGATATGTAACGGTGACTGCGATGACAGGTGGCGTACACCCGGTCTTCTGAGAATGTTCTGCCATGGCACAGCAAGCGACGCCGGTCCGTCAGGCCCGGCTGGGGCGAACGCTCGGTCCGGAGGGGACGGCGGTGAGCGGAGTGGTGCTGCTGCTCCCCGGCGGCGACGAGGTGTCCGGCCGCAGGCCGTCTCCGTTGCTGGCGGCCGCGTCCGTACGCGCGTTGGGGCGTCGGCTCGCGCGCGCGGGACGGGACGAGGGCCTGGCCGCACACGTCGTGCGCTACCGCTACCGGGGGTGGAACGGCGCCGAGGCCCATCTCGCCCGGGACGCCGACTGGGCCGCCGACGAGGCCGTACGGCTCTACGGCGACGTACCCGTCTGCCTGGTCGGCATCGACATGGGCGGGCGGGCCGCACTGCGCGCCGCCGGACACGAGGCCGTCAACTCGGCACTGGCGATCGCTCCTTGGCTGCCCGACGAGGACGTGGCAGCCCCACCCGAACCGGTGAAGCAGCTCGCCGGGCGCCGGGTACTGATCGTGCACGGCACGAACGACGAGCGCAGCGACCCGGAGCTGTCGTTCCGGCTGGCCTCCCGGGCGAAGAAGGCGAACCGTGCGGTGTGCCGGTTCGAAGTGCACTCCGAAGGCCACGGCTTGCGACACTACCGGGAGGAAGTCGCCGCGCTGACCGAGGACTTCGTGATGGGCGTGCTGTTCGGGCACTCGTTCTCGCGGCCGGTGGAGGACGCGCTGGCCGCTCCCCCGCCGCTGGGGCTGCGGATGCCGTTGGCGGTGGGGTTCGGGAAGTCACTGCGGCGGTAGGGACAGGCAGCGGCGGGGCTCCGTGTCGGGCGGACCCGGGACAGCACCGGAGCAGGCGGGCCCCGGACAGCACGGGAGCAGACGAGCCCGGGACAGCACCGGAGCAGGCGGGCCGGGGCCAGGACGGGGGCGGGCGGGCCCGGGACAGCACGGGAACAGGCGGGCCCGGGACAGCACGGGGGCGGGCGGGCCCGGGACAGCACCGGAGCAGGCAGGCCGGGGCCAGGACGGGGGCAGGCGGGCCCGGACAGCACGGGGAACAGACGGGCCCGGGACAGCACCGAAGCAGGCAGGCCGGGGCCAGGACGGGGGCAGGCAGGCCGGGGCCAGCACCGGAGCAGGCAGGCCGGGGCCAGGATGGGGGCGGGCGGGCCCCGGACAGCACGGCAGCAGGCGGGCCGGGGTCAGGACGGGAGCAGGTGGCCCCGCCTCGACAGCAGGAACTTCTTGAACGCGGCCACCGGGGGCGTGTCCGTACGCCCCGCCAGCCAGGCCACGCCGATCTCGCGGGCCGCGCGCGGGGCCGTCACCGTCAGTTCGACCACGCCGGGGCGGGGCACGGCGGGCGGCGGCAGCAGGGCGACCCCGAGACCCGCCGCGACCAGGCCGCGCAGCGTCTCCGCCTCCTCCCCCTCGAAGGCCACCCTGGGCCGGAAACCGGCCTCCTTGCACAGGTCGTCGGTGATACGGCGCAGGCCGTATCCGGGTTCCAGGGTCACGAAGACCTCGTCGGCGGCCTCGGCGAGGCGGATGCGCCTGCGGCCGGCCAGGGAGTGGTCGGCCGGGACCACCAGGCGCAGCTTCTGCTCGTCGAGGCGGCGGGCGACCAGGTCGGGGGCGTCGGGGACCGGGGAGGTCAGGCAGAGGTCCAGCTCACCGGCGCGCAGGCGCTCCAGCATGGCCTCGCCGTAGTTCTGGACGAGGCTGAAGCGGACGCGGGGGTGGTCGGCGCGGAAGGCGTGCAGCAGGCCGGGGACGGTTTCGGCGCCCATGGTGTGCAGGAAGCCGAAGGCGACCTTGCCGGTGGCCGGGTCGGCGTCCGCGCGGACCTCGTCGGCGGCGCGCTCGACCTCGGCGAGGGCGCGTTCGACGGAGCCGAGGAAGGTGCGTCCGGCGACGGTCAGCGCGAGGGTGCGGCCGCGGCGGACGAACAGGTCGACGCCGAGGTCCGCTTCGAGGCGGACGAGGGCGCGGGAGAGGGTCGACTGGGGGACGTTCATCTCCTGGGCGGCCCGGGTGACGTGCTCGGTGCGGGCGACGCCGGCGAAGTGCGCGAGGCGGGGCGCGAGCAGCGCGACGATGTCTTCTGTGTCACCGGAAGGTGACAGGCGGGCCTGTGAGCTCTGCTGATGCACCATGGGAACGATTATGGCCATTCCATGCATTGGACGGATGAGTGGCGCTCTCCGTACCGTCGCAGCATGACTCCCGCCGATACCGGGGCGTCCACCACCGTGGACGCCGCTGCATCCGTCTCCTCCTCCGACGCCCCCGACGCCCGCGACTCGCGCATGGCCCCCGGCGGGCCCGGCTACCGCCGGATGAGCCTCGCCCTGTTCCTGGCGGGCGTCGCGACCTTCGCGCTCCTGTACTCCACCCAGGCCCTGCTGCCGCTCATCTCGGGCGACATGGGCGTCACAGCGAGCGACGCGAGCTGGACGGTGGCCGCCGCGACCGGTGGCCTCGCGGTGTTCGTGCTGCCGATGAGCGCGCTGTCGGAGCGCTTCGGACGGCGTACGGTCATGACGGCGTCGCTGGCGGTCGCGGTGACCGTCGGACTGCTGGTCCCCTTCGCCCCGTCACTGCCGGCGCTGGTCGCGCTGCGCGCGGTGCAGGGCGCGGCGCTGGCCGGACTGCCGGCCTCGGCGACGGCGTACCTGGCGGAGGAGGTCACCCCGCGCGCGCTGGTCACCGCGATCGGCCTGTTCGTGGCGGGCAACAGCGTGGGCGGGATGAGCGGCCGGGTCATCACCGGCTGGGTGGCCCAGGAGTGGGGCTGGCGGATCGCCGTCGGCGCGGTCGGGGCCTTGGCGGTGGCGTGCGCGGTGGCCTTCCGGCTGCTGCTGCCGGCGCCGAAGCACTTCACGCCGGGCTCGCTGCGCCCGCGCGTCCTGGTCCACACGGTCCGCGGCCACCTCGCCAACCCGCTGCTGCGCCGCCTGTACGCGATCGGCGCGCTGTTCATGACGGTCTTCGGCGGCGTCTACACGGTGATCGGCTACCGCCTGGCGGAGGCCCCGTTCTCGCTTCCGCAGGGCCTGATCGGCTCGATCTTCCTGGTCTACCTGGTGGGCACGGTCTCGGCGTCGACAGCGGGCCGCCTGGTGGGCCGCCTCGGCCGCCGCGGGGCGCTGTACCTGGGCGGCGGCACGACGGCGGCGGGCCTGCTGCTGTCCCTCGCCCCCTCCCTGCCGCTGGTCCTGCTGGGCCTGGTGCTGATCACGGCGGGCTTCTTCACCGGGCACGCGGTGGCGTCCTCCGCGGTCGGCAAGACGGCCACGCACGGCCGCGCCCAGGCCTCGGCGCTGTACCAGTCCGCCTACTACGTCGGCTCCAGCTCGGGCAGCACGGTCGGCGCGGTGGCCTTCCACTCCGGCGGCTGGGCCGGCACGGTCGGCGTCGGGCTGCTGGCGGTGGCCGGCGTCGTGGCGATCACGGTGCTCGGCTCCCTGGCGGCGCGCCGGCAGACCGCGAAGACGCCGGTGCGGATTTTCGGCCTCACTCGCTGACCTGCGCCTTCCTTGACTGCACAGGCCATTGTCAGTCCCCTGCGGTAGCTTCCGAAGTGCGAGGCGCGAAGACGCGCACGAAGGACGCCACAGGGGTGGGTGGACGATGACCGACGGCACCGTGACGACGGAGCTGGACTCCGCGCTGGACAAGCACCGGGTCGAGCTGACGGGGTACTGCTACCGGATGCTCGGCTCCTCCTTCGAGGCCGAGGACGCGGTCCAGGACACCCTGGTCCGCGCCTGGCGGAGCTACGACAAGTTCGAGGGGCGCTCCAGCCTCCGTTCCTGGCTCTACCGCATCGCGACCAACGTCTGCCTGGACATGCTGAGCGCGGGCAACAAAAGGGCCCGCCCGATGGATTTGACGGACTCCACGCCGCTCGCCCAGGCCGCACTGTCCCCCCGCCCGGACCACACCTGGCTGGAGCCGATGCCGGACGCCCGCGTACTGCCCTCGACCGCCGACCCGGCCGAGGCCGCGGTCGCCAAGGAGTCCGTGCGGCTCGCCTTCATGGCCGCGCTTCAGCAGCTGCCGCCCAAGCAGCGGGCGGTGCTGATCCTGCGCGAGGTGCTGGCCTGGAGGGCGAGCGAGGTCGCCGAGCTGCTCGGCACGACGGTCGCGTCCGTCAACAGCGCGTTGCAGCGCGCCCGCGCGACCCTCGCCGAGCGGGCGGACCAGGGCGACGGCGCGGCGGTCTCCGACCCTCTGGACGAGGAGCAGCAGAAGCTCCTGGACCGCTACGTCGCGGCCTTCGAGGGCTACGACATGACGGCGCTGACGGCGCTGCTGCACGAGGACGCCGTCATGACGATGCCGCCGTTCGACCTGTGGCTGTCGGGTTCGGCGGACATCACCGGCTTCATGACGACTCTCGGCGCCGCGTGCGCGAACTCGCGACTGGTGCCCGTCGAGGCCAACGGACTGCCGGCCTTCGCCCACTACAAGCCGGACGAGGAGGCGGGCGGCTTCGCCCCGTGGGCGGTCCAGGTGCTGGAGGTCTCAGACGGCCGCATCACCGGGTTCCACTGCTTCCTGGACACCAAGCGGTGGTTCCCGCTGTTCGACCTGCCGCTCCGTCTCGAAGCGGAGGCCGACGAGGTTTAGTAGTCCGTGCAGGGCGGGGTCGGGGTCGCGCAGCCGGATCCGGCCCCCGGCCCGCCGGGCGGTGAGCTCCAGGCGGGCCAGCAGGTCGACGACGGCGAGCCCCGGCGGTCCCAGCCCGCCGACGTCGCAGACGACCACCCCGGCCGGGGTGGTTTCCAGCAGCGCGCGCACCTCGTCGCACAGTCGGCCTGTCTCCCCTCGGGAGACAGGCCCCGGCAGCACGAGTACGGCGGGTGTCACGGCGTCCACGTGCGGTAGACCCGGCGCGGGCCGGGAACTCATCGGTGCCCGCCGTCAGAGATCACATTGACGTGCGTGCGCCCTCCCCCGGAGGGTTGGCTGCATGCCCCACGTAACCCGTCCCCGCACCATGCCGTCCCAGGCTCGTCCGCTCGGCGGGGAGGTGCCGTGCAGGGGGTGCTGACCGGCTTCGCGGTGATCGCGGTCGTCATCGCCGTCGGCTACGTGCTGGGCCTGCGGGGCCACCTCGGTCCCCAGGGCCGCGAGGTGCTGACCAAGCTCGCCTTCCACGTGGCCTCGCCGGCCCTGCTGTTCACCACGCTCGCGACGGCCGACCTGTCGCTGGTCTTCTCCAGCCGGCTCCTGGTCACGGCGCTGTCCACGGCCGCCGTGGCCGGGGTCTTCGTCGCGGTGGGGGTCGTCCGGGGCTGGGGCGTGGGCCGGACGACGATCGGCGCTCTCTGCTCCGGCTACGTCAACTCCGGCAACCTCGGCATCCCGATCGCCGTGTACGTCCTGGGCGACGCCTCGCTGGTGGCGCCGGTGCTGCTGTTCCAGCTGGTGCTGGTGACGCCGGTGGCGGTGACGATCCTGGACCTGTCGGGAGGGGGCGACAAGGGCCCCCTGTGGCGGGTGCTGCTGACGCCGCTGCGCAATCCGATAGCGCTGGGCTCGCTGGCCGGGGTCGCGGTCGCCGCGAGCGGCGTACGGGTGCCGGACGCGGTCATGGACCCGGTGACCCTGATCGGCAACATGTCGGTCCCGGCGGTCCTGCTGGCCTTCGGCATCGGCCTGTGCGGCTCCACGATGCCCCTGCGGGGTGCGGAACGCGGGCCGGTGCTGCTGGCGGTGGCGTTGAAGGCGGTCGGCCAGCCGGCGGTGGCCTGGGCACTGGCGTCCGGGATGTTCGGGCTGCGGGGCGCGCAACTCCTCGACGTGGTGGTGACGTCGGCGCTGCCCGCGGCACAGAACCTGTACACGTACGCGTCGACCTACGGGGTGGGCGAGCGGCTGGCGCGGGACGCGATTCTCGTATCGACGGTGGTTTCGGTGCCGGTGCTGGTGGGGGTGGCGGCGGTGCTGGGGTGAGTCAGGTTTCGGGGAACTCGCCGGTGTCGATGGTCAGGTCGAAGGGGGCGGGGAGTACGAGGGGATCGCCGAACTTGGCGGCGCTCAGCACCCGGTGGACGTCACCCTTCGGTTCGCCGTAGAGCGTCGCGGTGGGCCCGCCGGGGGCCCAGCGGTCGACGAGGAGGTAGAGCGGGATACCGGCTGTGGCGTAGGCGGCGGGCTTGCTGATGCGGTCGTGGCGGGCGTTGGACTTGGAGGTGACCTCGACGACGAGTTCCGCGAGGGCGGCGGGGATGTGGGTGTCGGACTCGGTGTGATCGGGCACCGGTGCCACCACAAGGTCTGGGATGAGCATCCCGAGGCGGGACGGAACGGCGATCGCCAGTGTCTGGAAGATCTCCCAGTCCTCGGAGATCGCCGAGTACAGACGACGCTGGATGCGTGCAGCGATCACGTTGTGAGGCAGTCCCGGAGCTGGTGACACGGTGATGATCCCCTCGATGATCTCCACCTTGCTGCCCTCGGGCCATTCCATCTCCTCCCAGAACCGGACGAGGCCGTCCCAGTTCTGGTCGGGCTCCTGGCTCACGGTGAGTGCGCTCATGGCGTCTCCTATCGGTGCGTCACCGATCCCAGCATGCCGAACGGGACCGGCAGAGGTCTACCGGTCCCGTTCACCCGAATGGGGAAAGCGCAGGTCAGACGATACGTTCCAGCACCACCGGCGACGCCGTGAAGGCCGTGCCCGCCGGAGCCACGTCGTACGAGTCCTCCACCGCCGCGAGGGCGTACTCGAAGCGGTCCGGGGTGTCGGTGTGGAGGGTCAGGAGGGGCTGGCCCTCGGTGACCGTGTCGCCGGGCCTGGCGTGGAGTTCGACGCCCGCCGCGGCCTGCACCGGGTCCTCCTTGCGGGCGCGGCCCGCGCCCAGGCGCCAGGCGGCGACGCCGATGTCGTAGGCGTCGAGGCGGGTCAGGACGCCGGAGGCGCCCGCCTTGATCACGTGCTGCTCCTTCGACGTGGGCAGGGCCGCGTCCGGGTCGCCGCCCTGTGCCGCGATCATGCGGCGCCAGACGTCCATCGCGGAGCCGTCGGCGAGGGCCTTCGCCGGGTCGGCGTCGGGCAGGCCCGCCGCGTCGAGCATCTCGCGGGCCAGGGCGAGGGTCAGCTCGACCACGTCGGACGGGCCGCCGCCGGCCAGGACCTCGACCGACTCGCGGACCTCCAGGGCGTTGCCCGCGGTGAGGCCGAGGGGCGTCGCCATGTCCGTGAGGAGCGCGACCGTCCGCACGCCGTGGTCGGTGCCGAGGCCGACCATCGTCGAGGCCAGCTCCCGGGCGTCCTCGATGGTCTTCATGAAGGCGCCCGAGCCCACCTTCACGTCCAGGACCAGGGAGCCGGTGCCCTCGGCGATCTTCTTGGACATGATGGAGGAGGCGATGAGGGGGATCGCCTCGACCGTGCCGGTGACGTCCCGGAGGGCGTACAGCTTCTTGTCGGCGGGAGCGAGGCCGTCGCCCGCCGCGCAGATCACCGCGCCGGTGCCCTCCAGGACGTCCAGCATCTCCTCGTTGGAGAGGAGCGCGCGCCAGCCGGGGATGGACTCCAGCTTGTCCAGGGTGCCGCCGGTGTGGCCGAGGCCCCGGCCGGAGAGCTGGGGGACGGCCGCGCCGCAGGCCGCCACCAGGGGCGCCAGCGGCAGGGTGATCTTGTCGCCGACGCCGCCCGTGGAGTGCTTGTCGGCGGTCGGGCGGGACAGGGACGAGAAGTCCATGCGCTCGCCGGAGGCGATCATCGCGGCGGTCCAGCGGGCGATCTCGCCGCGGTTCATGCCGTTGAGCAGGATGGCCATCGCGAGCGACGACATCTGCTCGTCGGCCACCTCGCCGCGCGTGTAGGCGTCGATGACCCAGTCGATCTGCTCGGCACTGAGTTCGCCGCGGTCCCGCTTGGTGCGGATGACGGAGATGACGTCCATGGCCATGACGGCTCGCTTCCTTACGTGGTGAGGTGGTCGGGGCCGAAGGCCTGCGGGAGCATCTCCGAGAGGGGGACGATTCCCGCCGGGGTCTCCAGCAGCAGTTCCGGGCCGCCGAACTCGTACAGCAGCTGCCGGCAGCGGCCGCACGGCACGAGGATCTCGCCGTGGCCGTCGACGCAGACGAAGTGCGTCAGCCGGCCGCCGCCGGTGAGCTGGAGCTGGGAGACGAGCCCGCACTCGGCGCACAGGCCGATGCCGTAGCTGGCGTTCTCCACGTTGCAGCCGGTGACGGTGCGGCCGTCGTCGACCAGGGCGGCCGCGCCGACGGCGTAGCCGGAGTACGGGGCGTAGGCCCGGGCCATCGCCTCGCGGGCCGCCGTGCGCAGCGCGCCCCAGTCGACGCCGGTCATTTGCCCTGTCCCTTCCGGTACTGCATGCCGTTCGCCCTCGGCATCCGCAGGCGCTGCGCGGACAGCGCGAGGACCACGAGGGTGACGACGTACGGCGTCGCGGAGACGACCTGGTTGGGGACGTCGTCGGTGGTGGCGTACCAGGCGAAGACCAGGGCTCCGACGGCCACGGTGATCGCGGCCTTGACGTACTTCCTGCGGATCGCCAGCCAGATGGCCCCGGCGACCAGCAGCAGCGCGCCGAGCAGCAGCAGGGCGTGCACGTTGGCGGAGCCGCCGCGCAGGTTGAGGCTGTCGGTGTAGCCGAAGAGGCCGGCGCCGATGGCGAGGCCGCCCGGCATCCAGTTGCCGAAGATCATCGCCGCGAGGCCGATGTAGCCGCGGCCGCTGGTCTGGCCCTCCAGGTAGAAGGGGTTGGCCACGATGGAGAGGAAGACGCCGCCGAGGCCGGCCAGGCCGCCGGAGATGATCACGGCGAGGTACTTGTACTTGTAGACGTTGACGCCGAGGGACTCGGCCGCGATCGGGTTCTCGCCGCAGGAGCGCAGGCGGAGGCCGAACGGGGTGCGCCACAGGATGTACCAGCTGGCGGGGATCAGGGCGACCGCGATCAGGGTGAGCCAGGAGACGTCGGTGACCAGGCCGCCGAGCAGGCCGGCGATGTCCGAGACGAAGAACCAGTGCTGGTCGTTGAGGCTCTCCAGGCCGCTGGAGAGTCCTGGCACCGTGAAGTGGCCCAGCGACTCGACCGGCGGGGACTGCTTGGCGGAGCCGCCCTGGTGGCCCTCGAAGGCGAGCGGGGCGAGGTAGCGGGTGGCGCCGAGGGCGAGGATGTTGATGGCCACGCCGGAGACGATGTGGTTGACGTTGAAGGTGATCGTCACGATGGCGTGCAGCAGGCCGCCGAGCGCGCCGCCGACGATGCCCATGAGGACGCCGGTCCACGGGCCCCACTGGAAGCCGGCCCAGGCGCCGAACCAGGTGCCGAGGATCAGCATGCCCTCGAGGCCGATGTTGACGACACCCGCGCGTTCGGCCCACAGGCCGCCGAGACCGGCGAGGCCGATCGGCACGGCGAGCTGGAGCGCGGTGGACATCTGGCTGACGTTGGTGATGCCGTTGGCGCCGGTGATGAGGCGGACGATGGAGGTCAGTGCCAGGGCACCGGCGATGACCAGCAGCAGGACGGGCAGCGGGACACGGCGGCCGGCCGGCGCCCCGTGCTCCAGCGAGGGCTGGTTGAGGTCGGTTGCGGTGGTCATCGGCCAGCCACCTCCTTCTTGGTGTTGTCGGTGGCGCCGAGGACGTGACCGGCGGCCAGCTCCGCGCCGACGCGGCGCTGCTGGCGGCGCAGGCCCCACTCGCGGACGGCCTCGTAGGAGACGACGACGGAGAGGACGATCAGGCCCTGCATGATGACCGCGATCTCCTTGTCGTAGCCGTGGAAGTCCAGCTCGGGCGAGGCCTTGTCGAGCCAGGCCCACAGCAGGGCGGCGAAGGCGATGCCGACCGGGCTGTTGCGGCCGAGCAGGGCGATGCCGATACCGAGGAAGCCGATACCGGTGGGGAAGTTGAGGCTGAAGGTGTGGGTGTCGCCGAGCAGGATGGGCAGGCCCGCGAGTCCGGCGAGGCCGCCGGAGATGAGCATCGCGGTGAGCACCATGCGCTTGGGGTTGACGCCGCTGGCCGCGGCGGCGGACTCGGAGGCGCCGGAGGCGCGCAGGTCGAAGCCGAAGCGGGTGCGGTTGAGGACGATCCAGTAGCCGATGCCGAGGAGGACGGCGAGGACGACCAGGCCGTAGATCTCGCCGGCCGCGCCCATGTCGATGCCGGGGACCCAGCCGGACTCGTGCATCTCGCCGGTGGTGTTGTTGTTGCCGATCTTGACGCCGAAGACGTCCGGCAGCCACAGGTAGCCGATGACGGAGGTGGCGATGGCGTTCAGCATGATCGTCGCGACGACCTCGCTGACGCCGCGGGTCACCTTGAGGACACCGGCGATGCCGGACCAGAAGGCGCCGGTGAGCACGGCGGTCAGGAGGAGGAGCGGGATCTGGAGGGCGGCCGGGAGGTTGGCGTGGGCGCCGACGATCGCGGCCATCATGGCGGCCAGCTGGTACTGGCCGTCGACGCCGATGTTGAACAGGTTCATCCGGAAGCCGATGGCCACCGCCAGGGCCGCGATGTAGTACATCGACGCCTGGTTGATGATCAGGACCTGGATGTCGGAGAATCCGGCCTGCTCGAACATCAGGGCGAACGGTTCGACCGGGTTCTTGCCCGAGGCGATCAGGACGATCGCGCTCAGCACGAAGGCCACGGCCAGCGCGATGACCGGACCGGCCACCGCGAGGAACACGCGCTCCTTGTCGAACTTCTTCATCAGCGGGCCTCGTCTTCCGCACCCTGGCCGCCGTCGGCCGGGGTCTCTTCGTGTTCGAGGTGTCCGGAGGCGGCGCCGGTCATCGCCGAGCCCAGCTCCTCGGGGGTGATGGTGGCCGGGTCGGCGTCCGCGACCAGCCGGCCGTCGTAGATCACCCGGAGGGTGTCGGACAGGCCGATCAGCTCGTCCAGGTCGGCCGAGATCAGCAGGACGGCGAGGCCCTCGCGGCGCGCCTCGCGGATGTGGTCCCAGATCGCGGCCTGCGCGCCGACGTCCACACCGCGGGTGGGGTGGGCGGCGATCAGGAAGCGCGGTCTGTGGCTCATCTCCCGGCCGACGATCAGCTTCTGCTGGTTGCCGCCGGACAGGGATGCGGCGGTGACGTCGATGCCGGGGGTGCGGACGTCGTACGTCTCGACGATGCGCCGGGTGTCCTCCTGGGAGCCCTTCGGGTTCAGCCAGACGCCCTTGCTGTTGGGCTTCTCGGTGACGTGGCCGAGGATGCGGTTCTCCCAGAGGGGGGATTCCAGGAGCAGACCGTGGCGGTGGCGGTCCTCGGGGATGTAGCCGACGCCCTGCTCGCGGCGCTTGCGGGTGGGCAGCGCGGTGATGTCCTCGTCGAGGAAGCGGATGGTGCCGGAGTCGGCGTGGCGCAGGCCGATGAGCGCGTCGACCAGCTCGGTCTGGCCGTTGCCCTCGACACCGGCGATGCCCAGCACCTCGCCGGCGCGGATGGTGAAGGAGATGTCGTCCAGCAGGGCCTTGCCGCCGGGGGCCGCGAGGCGCAGCGTGTCGACGGTGAGGACCGGGCGGTCGGTGACCGTGGACTCGGCGGTCTCCGGGGTGGGCAGCTCGCTGCCGACCATCAGCTCGGCGAGCTGACGCGGGGTCGTCTCGGCGGGCACGGCGGTACCGACCGTCGTACCGCGGCGGATGACGGTGATCTCGTCGGCGACGGAGAGCACCTCGCCCAGCTTGTGCGAGATGAAGATGACCGACAGGCCCTCGGCCTTGAGTTCGCGCAGGTTGTCGAAGAGCGCGTCGACCTCCTGCGGGACCAGGACGGCGGTCGGCTCGTCCAGGATCAGCGTGCGGGCGCCGCGGTAGAGGACCTTGAGGATCTCCACGCGCTGGCGGGCGGCCACGCCGAGCTCCTCGACCAGGACGTCGGGGCGCACGCCGAGGCCGTACCGCTCGGAGAGCTCCTTGATCTTCCGGCGGGCCCTGGCGCCGATGCCGTACAGCTTCTCGCTGCCGAGCACCACGTTCTCGAGGACCGTGAGGTTGTCGGCGAGCATGAAGTGCTGGTGGACCATGCCGATGCCGCGGGCGATGGCGTCGGCGGGTGAGGAGAAGGCCACCTGCTCGCCGTCGATCGCGATGCTGCCCTCGTCCGGCTTCTGCATGCCGTAGAGGATCTTCATCAGCGTCGACTTGCCGGCGCCGTTCTCGCCGACGAGGGCGTGCACGGTGCCCTTGTGGACGGTCAGGTGGATGTCGTGGTTGGCCACGACACCCGGGAATCGCTTGGTGATCCCGGCGAGTTCGACGGCGGTCACCGATTCGTTGACCGCCGCTCCGGCCGGAGGGCTGCTGGACGCGTTGATGGCGCACTCTCCTGAGGACGGGGGCCGTCTACGCGCGTAGCGCCCCTACGGCATCTAAAGCGGCGGCGGCACATCGACACGACGGGGTACGAGGAGGACGTGGAGGCGTCCTCCTCGTACCCCGTCGAGCGGTGCGACCACCGCGGTTACACGCTGTTCGAGGTGTTGCGGGTCAGCTGCTCCTGACCTTGATCCCGCCGCTGATGATCTTCTCCTTGGCCGTCTTGATGGCTGCCTGGAGCTCGGCGTCGTCCGCGAACTTCGGGTTGGAGTCCGAAAGGCCGACCTCACCGGACTTCAGATCGCCCCTGACGATACCGGTCTCGGGCTGGCCGTCCTCGACCGACTTCGCGAGGCTGTACACCGCCTTGGCGACGTCCTTCGTGGCCGAAGTCAGGATGTGGTCCTTGTACTTCGCGAGGGCTTCCTGCTGGTACTGGTCGGAGTCGACGCCGATCGCCCAGACCTTGTTGGCGGCCGCGGCCTCGATGACGCCCTGACCGGAGAGACCGGCCGCCGCGTAGACGACGTCGGCCTTCTTCTCGATCTGGCCCTCGGCGGCGGTCTTGCCCTTGTCGGGGCTGGAGAAGCCGCCCTCCTCCGCGGTCTGCGTCAGGTACTGCGAGATCACCTTGATCTTCGGGTCGGTGTCCTTGACGCCCTGCTCGTAGCCGGCCTGGAACTTGTGGATCAGCGGGATGTCCACGCCGCCCACGAAGCCGACCGTGTCGGTCTTGGTGCTCTTGGCGGCGGCGACACCGGCGAGGTAGGAGGCTTGCTCCTCGTTGAAGACCAGGTCTGCCACGTTCTTCGCCTCGATCGTGGCGTCGTCCACGATGCCGAAGGTGGTGTCCGGGTACTTCTCGGCGGCGCTCTTCAGCGCGGCGGCGTACGCGTAGCCGACGCCGACGACCGGGTTGTAGCCCTGCTTGGCCAGGGAGACCAGGCGCTGCTCCTTGTCGGCGTTGGTCTCGCCGTCGGTGGGCTCGATGTCGGCCGTCTCGTAGCCGAACTCCTTCTTCGCCTGCTCCAGACCCGCGTACGCGGCGTCGTTGAAGGACTGGTCGCCCTTGCCGCCGACGTCGTACGCGATGGCGAGGCCCTTGTCCCCCTTGGACTCCGACGACCCGGAGGAGGTCGAGGTACCACCGCAGGCGGAGAGGGCGAGGGCCAGGGAGGCGGTCGCTGCGCCTGCGACCGTGATCCGGGAAATCCGGCGCATGTCTGGTGCTCCTGTCGTACAAGCGCCGGGGACGGTTCGGGTACGGCGCTGGCTTCGCCGCAGATTAACGCGCGTAGACCTGCCTGAAAACCCCTTCTGTCCTTCTTGTTATCCGCCCGTGAGCAAGGCGCGGCGTGCGGGTGCCGGAGGCTTGCCGGACGCGAACGGAAGGTGGCGGAGGGTGACGCCCGGCGGCCGGTGCGCGGCTGTGCCCGGTGCGCGGCTGCGCCCCTGTGCACGGCTGTGCCCGGTGCGCGGCTGTGCCCCTGTGCACGGCTGTGCCCGGTGCGTGGCTGTGCCCCTGTGCGCGGCTGTGCCCCTGTGCGGGGTCATGACGAAGCGGGCGGACGACATGAGCGCCCGCCCGCTTCGGTTCGGTTCGGTGTCGCGCCGGTCTACTCGGTCTTGACCTCGATGGAGCCGTCGATGATGCCCGCCTTGGCCTTGGCCACCGCGTCCGTCAGGCCCGGGACCTCGGCGTACTTCGGGTTGGCGTCGGACAGGCCCACACCGTCGGACTCGAGGTCGAAGGTCTGGGTACCGGTCAGCGGCTTGCCGTCCTCGACCGACTCGGCCAGGGCGAACACCGCGCCGTCGATGTCCTTGAGGGCGGAGGTCAGGATGTGGTCCTTGTACGCCGCGAGCGCTTCCTGCTCGTACTGGTCGGAGTCGACGCCGATCGCCCAGACCTTCGCCTTGGCGGCGGCCTCGATCACGCCCTGGCCGGAGAGGCCGGCCGCCTGGTAGACGACGTCGGCCTTCTTCTCGATCTGGCCCTCGGCTGCGGCGCGGCCCTTGTCCGGGCTGGAGAAGCCACCCTCCTCAGCCGTCTGCGTCAGGTACTGCGAGATGACCTTGACCTTGGGGTTCGTGTCCGTGACGCCCTGCTTGTAGCCGGCCTCGAACTTGTGGATCAGCGGTACGTCCACGCCGCCCACGAAGCCGACCGTGTCGGTCCTGGTGGCCTTGGCCGCCGCGACGCCCGCGAGGTAGGAGGCCTCGTTCTCGGCGAAGACGAGGGACGCGACGTTCTCACCCTCGACCACGGAGTCCACGATGCCGAAGGTGGTGTCCGGGTACTTCGAGGCGATGGCCTTCATCGCCGGGCCGTAGGCGAAGCCGACGCCGATGACCGGGTCGTAGCCCTGCTTCGCGAGCGAGGCGAGGCGCTGCTCCTTGTCGGCGTCGGTCTCGCCCTCGGTGGGCTCGATGTCGGCCGTCTCGTAGCCGAACTCCTTCTGGGCCCGCTCCAGCCCCGCGTACGCGGCGTCGTTGAAGGACTGGTCGCCCTTGCCGCCGATGTCGTAGGCGATGGCGAGGCCCTTGTCGTCCTTCGTGCCCTCGTCGCCGCTGTCGCTCTCACCGCTGGTCCCGCCGCAGGCCGTGGCGGCGAGTGCGAGCGACGCGACCCCCACCGCGGCACGGGTCAGTCTCGATATCCGACGCATCTGAAGTTCCCCATTCTCCAAAGCCCCGCAGCGGGCGCTCGGTTCGGCGCACAGTAACGCGCGTAGAAACTCCTGGGAACGGGGTTCCGCGGGGCCGTTACCCATTCGTGCCGCGAGGTGTCCGGGGCGTACCGCGCGGCCTCGTGCGCTTGTGCATCAGGCTGCCCCCGACCCACCGCGGCCGCAACCGCGGCGGGGCCGGGCCCGCCGCCCCGCCTTACACGGCCTCGATCAGCGCCGCCGCGGTGAACATCTCCACGCCGACGGTGATGGCGTGCTCGTCCACGTCGAAATCGCCCTGGTGCAGGTCACGGACCGTGCGCTCACCGGGCGGGCGGACGCCGAGGCGGGCCATGGCGCCGGGCACGTGCTCCAGGTACCAGGAGAAGTCCTCGCCGCCGAGGCTCTGCTCGGTGCTCTCCACGGAGTCCGTGCCGCGCCGGGCGACCATGGCGGCCTGGAGCAGTTCGGTGCTGGTGACCTCGTTGACGACCGGGGGCACCCCGCGGACGTAGGTGATCTCGGACTTGGCCCGGTACAGGTTGGCGATCTCGTCGATGGCGCCGACCACGAGGTCGGGCGCCTGCCGCCAGGCGTCGAGGTCGAGGCAGCGCACGGTCCCGGCGAGTTCGGCGTGCTGCGGGATGACGTTCGGGGCGTGGCCGGACTCGATCCGCCCCCAGGTCAGGGCGAGCCCGCTGCGGCTGTCCACGCGCCGGGCGACGAGCGAGGGCACGTCGGTGACCACGCGGGCGGCGGCGGTGACCAGGTCGGTGGTGAGGTGCGGGCGGGCGGTGTGGCCGCCGGGGCCGTTCAGGGCGATCTCCAGCCGGTCGCAGGCGGAGGTGATGGGCCCCACCCGCAGCCCGATCCGCCCGGCGTCCACCCGGGGATCGCAGTGCACGGCGAGGATGCGGCGCACCCCGTCGAGCGCGCCGCCCTCGATGGCGTCGGCGGCGCCGCCGGGCAGCACCTCCTCCGCCGGCTGGAAGACCAGCCGCACGGGCCGGGGCAGCAGGCCCTGCTCGTGGAGGGCGGCGAGCACGAGGCCGGTGCCGAGGACGACGGTGGTGTGCACGTCGTGGCCGCAGGCGTGGGCGCGGTCCGGCACACGGGAGCGGTACGGGCAGTCGCCCTTGGTGTCCGGGATGGGCAGCGCGTCGATGTCGGCCCGCAGCGCGAGCATGCGCGGCCCGCCGGCCCACTGTCCCGAGTCGGTACCGATGTCGCAGACGAGCCCGGTTCCGACGGGAAGCACCCGCGGCTTGAGGCCGGCCCGCTCCAGCCGTTCCTTGATCGCGGCGGTGGTGCGGAATTCCTGGTTGCCCAGCTCGGGGTGCATGTGCAGGTCGCGGCGGAAGGCCACGAGCTCTGCGCGGAGCGCCTCCGGCAAGGTACCGGGGAGCAGCGCTTCCCCTGACGGATCGGCCTCGGTCTCTCGGGACATCAGTTGCTTCACCCTTTGAAGGGTAGGACGCCGGGGCGGTCAACTGTCCCACGATCAACAAAAGTTCAGCCCGTTAGGGGAAGAAAAGTTGGCCGCACGGCGCATGGCTCTCAACGGGGGTGGGTACACTCACCCGCTTTTGGCCTCGGCACCCGACTCCGTTTTCCTTGCTCCCCTCACGGATACCACGGTACGGCCGAGCCACGCCGGGGGCTTCCACCCGACGTGCCCGGGACCACCTACCCGGCGCCCGCGACCGCCGACAGCCGGTGCACGTCCCGTGCCGAGCCCGTCACGCCGCTCAGGAAGCCCCGGGCGCGTGGTGAGGCGTGCTGGGTGAGCCAGGCGGGGTCGATGTCGCAGACGGCGACGCGGACCTCGGTGCCGGCCAGGGCCAGCGGGAGGGTGTGGACGACGGTGGACGGAAAGCTGAGGACGGTGCGGCCGATCGGGCCCCGCCGGGCGATCAGCTCCAGGGGCAGGTCGGGGCGGACGATCTCCAGGCCCGTCTCCACGGCCAGCCGGTGGAGCTTTTCGGCGCTCTCCCGGCGGTGGGCGAAGTAGCGGGCCGCGCCGTGGGTCCCAGCGAGGCCCCGCACGGCCTCCACGTAGCGGTCGGCGTCCACGACGCCGGTCTCCACCAGGGACGTACCGACCATGTCGGCGCCCTTGGTGATGCGGGGCGGGCCGAAGCGGGAGCGGGTCCAGGCGAAGTCGTTCGCGGTGACGGTCACGCCGTCCGGGGTGTCCTCGATGGGCATGGAGGAGAAGACCGAGACCTGGCGGTCCGGGGTCGGCGTCAGACGGTGCCGGGCGGACCTGGAGACGGGGGCGAAGAGCAGGTCGCGGGGGCCGGGGCGGCTGCCCTTGCGGTGCCAGCGCACCAGGCGTTCGCCGTGGGCCAGCTGGGCGACGAACTCCATCGTGGCCGTGCCGTCGTCGACGACGACCAGGTCGTGGGCGCGGGTGATGGTGAGGAGCAGTTGCACGTAGCGGGAGAAGGGATCGCCCATGACGACCCGGTCCGCGTGGCGCAGGGCGGTCGTCAGTCCGCCCACCGTGCGGAAGGGGGCCGTGGCGCCGCCGCGCGCCTCCTCCCAGCGGATCTCGTGGCCCTCCTTGCGGGCCAGTTCCGCCATGCGGCGCAGCTGACCGCGGGTCATCGGGTCCACGGGCGAGAGGACCACGAGGGTGAGCTCCGCGCCGGGTGCGCACGTGTGCGCCCACTCCAGCACGTTCAGCAGTTGTACCGGGCTCTCGACGAAGGCGAGAGTGTGGGGGCCGGCATTCCCGGCGCGGGGGCTCATCGGCGTACGACCGTCCCGTGGTGAGGGCGTGGTGGGGGTGTCAGACGGTGACGGGCTCGCCCGCGGCGGCGGCGATCTCCGCCTCGGCGACGGCACCGGGGACGCGGCGCAGCTTCTTCATCGGGCCGAGCTCCGAGTCGTAGACCTTCTTGACGCCGTCGCCGAGGGAGGCCTCGATGGTGCGGATGTCGCGGACCAGGCGGGTCAGGCCCTGCGGCTCGACGGAGGCGGCCTGGTCGGAGCCCCACATGGCGCGGTCGAGGGTGATGTGGCGCTCGACGAAGGTGGCGCCGAGGGCGACGGCGGCCAGGGTGGTCTGCAGGCCCGTCTCGTGGCCGGAGTAGCCGATCGGGACGTTCGGGAACTCCTGCTGGAGGGTGTTGATGACGCGGAGGTTCAGCTCCTCGGCCTGCGCCGGGTACGTCGACGTGGCGTGGCACATCAGGATGTTGTCGGAGCCGAGGACCTCGACGGCGTGGCGGATCTGCTTCGGGGTCGACATGCCGGTGGAGAGGATGACCGTGCGGCCCGTCGCGCGCAGGGCGCGCAGCAGCTCGTCGTCGGTCAGCGAGGCGGAGGCGACCTTGTGGGCGGGGACGTCGAACTTCTCCAGGAAGGCGACGGCCTCGGTGTCCCACGGGGAGGCGAACCAGTCGATGTCCTTGGTCTTGCAGTAGTCGTCGATCTGGCGGTACTCGTCCTCGCCGAACTCCACGCGGTGGCGGTAGTCGATGTACGTCATCCGGCCCCAGGGGGTGTCGCGCTCGATGTCCCACTGGTCGCGCGGGGTGCAGATCTCGGGGGTGCGCTTCTGGAACTTGACCGCGTCGCAGCCGGCCTCGGCGGCGGCGTCGATCAGCTTGAACGCGTTCTCCAGCTCACCGTTGTGGTTGATGCCGATCTCGCCGGTGATGTAGACGGGGCGGCCGGGGCCGGCCTCGCGGGAACCGAAGGCGCGGATGCGGGAGTTGGTGCTCATGGCAGGGGGTTCCTTACTTGGGCTGGGTGATCGTGGGGGATTCGAGGGAGTCGGGTGAGTCGAGGGCGTCGAGTGCGGGGCCGAGGATCCAGCTCGCGATCTCCCGGATGGCGCCGTCACCGCCAGGGACGGTGGTGACCGCGCGGGCCGCGCCGCGTACGGAGTCGTGGGCGCTCGCGACCGCCACGGGCCAGCCGACGAGGGCGAAGCACGGGAGGTCGTTGACGTCGTTGCCGACGTAGAGCACGCGTTCGGGCGCGATGCCCTGCTCCTCGCACCACTGCTTGAGTGCGAGGTCCTTGCGGTCGATGCCGTGCAGCACCGGGAGCTTGAGCTTCCGGGCGCGGGCGGCGACGACCGGGTTCACTTCCGTGGACAGGATCAGCATCGTCAGGCCGCTGCGGCGCAGGGCGGCGATGCCGAGTCCGTCGCCACGGTGGACGGAGACGAACTCCCGTCCGTCGGAGTCGATCAGCACCCGGTCGTCGGTCTGGGTGCCGTCGAAGTCGAGGACGACCGCGTCGACGTCGTGCGCGGTCGGAAGCGAGCCGGGCCGGGCGGCGTCGAAGAAGGGCGCCAGGGCGCGGGCCCGGGCCAGGTCGTGCGGGTCGTCGATCTCCAGGACGCGGGCCGGGTCGGTGCGGACCAGTTCGGTGCGGCCGAAGAAGCGGTGCTGGTGCTTGCGGAAGCCGGGCGCGGCCATGGCGTAGGCGGCGCCGGTCTCCAGAAGGTCCTGGGGCCGGTCCTGGCGGCGGGGGCGGTGGGACTTGTCGTGGTTGACGCCGTAGCCGCCCCCTCCCCCCTCGCCCTCGTCGGTGCCGTCCCGCCATACGAAGCCGTGGAACGGTGCCACGGTCACGGCGGTGTCGGCGCCGCCCTCGGCGACCGCGCCGGCCACCCCGTCGATGTCCTCGCGGACGATGAAGGGGCTGGTGCACTGCACGAGCAGCACCACGTCGACGGCCGCGCCGTGCAGGGCCTCGTGGGCGTCCATCGCGTGCAGTACGGCGGCCTCGGAGGTGGCCGTGTCCCCGGCGATGGCGGCGGGCCGCAGTACGACCTCGGCGCCGGCCTCGCGGGCGGCGGTGGCGATGGTCTGGTCGTCGGTGGAGACCACGACGTCCGTCACCAGCCTGGTGGCCCGGCACTCGCGCACCGCGCGGGCCACCAGGGGGACGCCGCCGACGGGGGCGAGGTTCTTCGCGGGCACTCCCTTGGAGCCGCCGCGCGCGGGGATCACCGCGAGCACCCGGCGCACCGAAGCGCCCTGGCCCGCTTGCGGGTTGGACATGGGTTCTGCTCCTTGCGCAGGGGACGCGGGGGTCTCGGGTATCGGTGCGCGGGTCTCGGGTGCCGGTGCGCGGTTCCCGGATGCCGGTGCGCGGTTCCCGGATGCCGGTGCGCGGTTCCCGGATGCCGGTGCGCGGTTCCCGGGTGCCGGTGCGCGGTTCCCGGGTGCCGGTGCGCGGTTCCCGGGTGCCGGTGCGCGGTTCCCGGGTGCCGGTGCGCGCA
>NZ_JBIWEF010000011.1:40857-310563 GCF_044762405.1 Streptomyces sp. NPDC097107
ATGCCGGTGCGCGGTTCCCGGGTGCCGGTGCGCGGTTCCCGGGTGCCGGTGCGCGGTTCCCGGGTGCCGGTGCGCGGTTCCCGGGTGCCGGTGCGCGGTTCCCGGGTGCCGGTGCGCTCACAGCTCCCCCATCCGCCGGATGACCGGGGCCACCCGCTGGACGCCGTGCCGGTAGGCGCCGCGGGCCGCCCGGCGCACCACCTGCCGGACCGGGCCGGGTGCCTTGTCCGCGGCCGGCGCGCCGGGCAGCGGGGTGCCGTCGGGGCCGAGGTGGTGGCGGGCGAGGATGCCGGGCAGGTAGCCGGGGGCGGTGACCGGTGTGTAGTAGGGGGCGAGCGGGGGCAGGCCGCCGGGCCGGCCGAGCAGCTCCGTGATGCGCCCCCGGGCCTCGTCGAAGGCGGTTTCGTAGCCGCCGTCCGCCGCCACCCCCTGCCGGGCGACCCACTCGGGGTCGGGTACCGGGCGGTGGGCCTCGTCGAGCTGGTCCCAGGAGGCGAGGCAGCCGGAGCCGACGAAGTGGTGGTTGCCGAGCGCCTCACGCACGCCCAGGTCGGACAGGACGACCGTGGGGATGCGGCGGTGCAGGGATTCCAGGGCCGCCGTGGAGCTGATGGTGACGAGCAGGTCGGTGCGGTCGAGGACCTCGCCCATGTGCCCGTAGACCAGGCGGAAGTTGGGCGGCGGGTCGGCCCGCTGCACCAGCTTCTGGTAGGGCAGCTCCTCGATGTGCGTGGTGTGCTCGCCGGGCTTGGAGCGCAGCTTGAGCAGCACCTCGCGCTCGGGGTGCCGGCGGGCGTGCCGGATCAGCCGTTCGAGGAGGTACGTACGGTCCTTGCGGTTGTCCGGCACGGAGGGCTGGGCGGCGAAGACGACCGTGTAGGGCCGGTCATCGCCGTTGTCGCCGTCCGGTTCGCCGGTGTAGGGGGCTCCGCCCAGGAAGGGCAGGGCGACCTCGGTCACCGCGGAGGCGTCGGCGCCGACCCCCTCGTACACGTCACGGAAACGGTCCGCGTCCTGACGGGAGTTGGCGAGGACGAGGTCGGCGCCGTGGCGCAGCAGCAGGCCGTCGGCGAGCTTCTCGTAGACGACTCCGACGTAGCCGGTGACGAGCACGGGCCGGTCGGCGCGGTCCTCCCAGACCCGCCCCAGGCCGTGCAGCATCGCCTGGACGCCGCCGCCGACCAGGGCGAGGACGAGGACGTCGTAGGACTCCTCGCCCGTCGCGTCGCCCATGGCGCGCAGGAACTCGACGGCGGTCACCTCGCGGAGCGAGTCCGCGGTGACGCCGACTTCCCGCAGCTGGCGGGCGGTGGGGGTGGCTCGGCCGCGCAGGAGGTAGCCGTCGAGGTGGATGTCCGTGTTCTCGGGGGCCCCGGGAGAGATGCGGGTCGCGGTGAGCGCGCCCCATTTCCACCGGGTGTCGGAATCCGCCAGGACGGCGACTCGCAGGGCCTTCGTTGCACTTGCTGGCACGTCGTAGACGCTAGGAAGCCATTTCTAGGAACGGCCCAACCGGAATCCAACAAACGGTGAACAGCACATCGCCGAATGGGGCTTCGGACCGCCCGGCGTCCGTAAAAATGTTCGCTTCACCGCTTCGCCACGCCGCGTTCACCCAGTATCAAGGCGCAGGTAAAGCCGAATGCCGGGCCGCCGCATAACGTCGTTCACGTGCCCAAGCTCTCCGTCATCGTGCCGTTCTACAACGTGCGGCAATACACACCAGACACCCTGCGGAGTCTCAGCGCCAACGCGCGGGACGACTTCGAGTTCATCCTCGTCGACGACTGCTCGACCGACGGGACCGTGGATCTCCTCGCGCGCGCCGAGCGCGAGCTGCCGGGGGCGGTGCTGGTCATACACGAGCGCAACGGTGGCCTGGCGACCGCACGCAACACCGGCATCGACCGGGCGCGCGGCGAGTACGTCACCTTCCTGGACGGCGACGACTGGCTGGCGCCCGGCCACTGCGCCCGACTGGTGGAGGCGATCGAGCGGCTGGGCGTCGACTTCGTGCGCACCGACCACGTGCAGTGCACGGGACGCAACCGCACGCTGCACCGGGTGCCGCACGGCCGCCGCAACGTGGCGCTGCGTCCGCGCGACGCGATCCTGCCCGCCCACCGGACCACCTCCGTCGACTACGCCTACGCGTGGGCTGGCGTCTACCACCGCCGGCTGGCCGAGCGGGGCCTGCTGCACTTCACCGACGGACTGCGCACGGCCGAGGACCGGCCGTGGATCTGGAAGCTGCACCGGGAGGCGGAGTCCTTCGCGGTGACCGGGCTGCTCGGTGTCTTCTACCGGCGCGGGGTGGCGTCCTCGCTCACCCAGATCGGTGACGTCCGCCAGCTCGACTTCATCCGCGCCTTCGACGAGGTGCTCGCCGGCGCGGCCGGGGACGCGGACGCCGCGCGGCTGGTGCCGAAGGCGGTGCGCACGTACTGCGCGATCATCTCCCACCATCTCGGTTCCATCGAAAGGTTCGAGCCCGACGTGGCCCGGATGCTGAGGGCGAGGAGCGCGGCGGCGCTGCGGCGGATGCCGCAGGACGCGCTCGACGAGGTGCTCGGCTCGATGGACGCCGAGCGGGCCACGCGGCTGCGCCGGCTGCGCCGGCGCGCGGCCGCGGGTCAGCCGGAAGCGGGGGCGGCGGCGTGACCACACAGATCTTCCTGGCCTCGACGCTGTACGGCACGGCCACGCTCGCCGCGGCCCTGGACAGCGGCTGCTTCGCACCGGCCGACCGGCGGATCCTGCTGGTCTCCAACAACGCGGCGACGCCCGAGACGGCTCCGTCCGTGGACGAGATGCCCGGGTTCGAGCGGTTGCGGGGCCGGTTCGACGACGTGGTGTCGTGGAACGAGGCGATCCGCCCCTTCCACCCCGGCGGCTGGTCGCCTCGGCTGGAGGACGTGCCGATGTGGGAGCGGCACCTTCGGCTGGCCTGGGGGCTGGGTGACGACGACGTGGCGCTGGCCGTGGAGTCGATCCAGGTGCACCCGGCGCTCGGGGTGGCGCAGATCTTCACCGACGCGCCCCTGACCGTCTACGCGGACGGCCTGATGAGCTACGGGCCCACCCGCACCAAGCTCGCCCCGCTGGTCGGCACGCGCGTGGAGCGGCTGCTCCACCTGGACCTGGTGCCGGGGCTCGCGCCGCTGCTGCTGACGGAGTTCGGCGTGGCGCCGGAGACCGTGCCGTCCCCGGCGTTCACCAAGGTGCTGGCCGAACTGGCGGACACCGGCGCCGGTCTGCCGGACGTGGAGCGGCCCGCGGTGCTGCTCGGCCAGTACCTGTCGGCGCTGGGCATCCTCTCCGCCGAGGAGGAGGAGAACCTGCACGTGCGGATGCTGACCGGCGCCGCCGGCCTCGGGCACACGCGTGTGGTGTTCAAGGCGCACCCCACGGCTCCGGCCCGTTTCACCCGCGTCCTGGAGCAGGAGGCCGAGAGGCTCGGCGTCGACCTCACCGTGGTGGAGGCACCGGTCCTGGCCGAGGTGCTGTTCCAGCGGACGCGTCCGGCGCTGGTCGTCGGCTGCTTCTCCACGGCCCTGCTCACCGCGTCCGCGCTGTACGGCCTGCCGGTCGCCCGCGTCGGCACCGAGACGTTGCTGGACCGGCTGTCGCCGTACGAGAACAGCAACCGCGTCCCGGCCACCATCGTGGACGCGCTCCTTCCGGACCTGTCCGACGCCGCCGCCGTCGCCGGGGGGCGGCAGGGCACGGACACCGGCGCGCTCGCCGCGCTGGTGCGGGCCGTGGGGTTCGCGATGCAGCCGAAGGTACTGCCGGAGCTGCGGCCGGAGGCCGAGAGGTACCTGCGCGAGCACCTGGACGCGCGTACCTGGCGGTATTTCAAGAAGCGCCGGCTCACCTCCCTGGGACTGCCGGGCGGCATTCCGGCGCGGCTGGGATTCCTGCCGCACAACTCCACGGCGCGGAAGGTGGTACGCCGGGCGCGGGCCATCCGGCGCTCGATGGGGCGGTGAGGCCGGGCGGCGGGCACCGGTCGCGCGCCGGAGGGAGAGTGTTCACCCGCCGTCCGCCGGAAAGCCACCCGCGACCCGTCGTGCTGGGGCACATTCGGCCTCCGATCGGAGAACGGTGGAACGCATGACGAAGCCCCTGGCGGGATTGTTCAAAGCACGGCAGAAAGAGGCCGCCAGGCCGGCGCTGTACGCCCGGGGCATGCGCCTGTGCGGTGAGCACCTCGCGGTGCAGGGCACCGGGTCCACTCCCCCGCAGGCCAGGCTCACCCAGGCCATCGGCGCGCTGGCGGCCTCCCTCGACAGCCCCGCGGCCGACCACTTCGACGCCCTGCTCCAGGTCGGCGAGCGCGCCCTGGAGGCCGGCGGGGACAGCGGGCTCGGCCTGGCGCTGGGCGTCGCCGAGACGTCGGCCCGGATCCGGGAGCGGTCCAAGGGGGCGTGGCGGCTGCGCGGCCTGGCCCTGGACGGTCTCGGCCGCGGCGACGAGGCGCTGGAGTGCTACGAGCGGTACGTCACGCTGCTGCCGAACGGCGAAGCGGCGCCCGAGGTCGCCCGCAGGATGGACACCCTGCGGCGCCGGCGGGCCTGCCTCGACGCGGCCGTCGCGCTCTTCCCCGAGGCCGGCTCCGCACTGGGCGACCTGCTCGGACAGCCCCACGCGACCACCGCGGCCGTCTCGCCGCGGTTCGCCGCGCACGTACGGGCGCGGGTCGCCGAGCACGGCCTGGGCGACCCCGGCGTACGGCGCCTCCTGGAGCTGTACGGCACGTACCGCCGGCTCGTCGAACGGGCCGGGATGCCGGACCCGTTGCTCGGCGGCAGCACCCCGATCGGCGTCGGCGGTCTGCGGGGCCTGGTCGCGGGGCGGACGGTGTGCCTGGTCGCGAACGCCGGTGACGTCGCCGGGAGCACGCTGGGCGCCGAGATCGACCGCTACGACCTGGTGGTGCGCTGCGACGCGTTCCGCCTCCGGGCCGAGGGCACCGGCGAGCGCACCGATCTGCACGCCGTCTCGCTGCGGGGCGACGCCCCGTGGGCGGGGCCCGCCTGGACGCGGCCGGCCGGTGTCCGGCTGGTGTTCGGCGACCCGGCCGCCGCCTGGCGCCGCGCCACCCGGGAACGGCTCGTCCCCGGCGCGCAGGACCACGTCGGGGACGCCTCCCTGCGCCGCCCCCTGGGCGACCCGGCGCTGCTGGGCGAGGACGGCTGGGGGACGGCGACGACCACGGCCTTCACCGTTCTCCGGCTCCTGGACTTCCTGGACGCGAGCCCCCGCCTGGACCTCGTCGGCTTCACCCTGCCCGGCCGGCTGCGGCCCAGGGAGGCCGAGTGGGTCATGGACCGCGCGACGCACGTCGACGACAGCAAGATGAGGATCGCCCTGCGATGACCCCTTCCTCCGCCTCCTCCGCGGACGACCGGAGCACCGTCACCGGCAGACGCCGGATCGCCTTCGCCGTCCACACCGACGAGGACGGCCTGCCCGGCCTCCCCGCCCTGATACGCAGCCTGGCGCTGACCAACCCGGGCGTGTGCGAGGACTTCGTGGTCCTGCACCCCGGTCTGCCCGACGCCTCGTTCGACGCGCTGCGCCGACTGCACCCGCGCGTCGTGACACGCCGGGCCGAGGGCCGCGGGGACGTCTTCCGGCTGGCGGACTACGACACCGTCGTCGCCCTGGACCCCGCCATGGTCGTCCTGGGCGACATCGGTGAGCTGCTGCGGATGCGCCACGGGGTGGGCGCCGTGGCCCAGTTGGTGTGCGCCGGGGAGGCCGGGGAGCGGCGTGTCGTGCTGCCGGACGGTCTCCTCGTCATCCAGCGCGCCGACGTGGACGACGCCCTGGCGGCCCGGCTCTCCGGCGTCACCGACGACCTCGGTCCGGTGCTCGGCGGCGTGCTGGCCCCGCTCGACGCGCGGTACGACTTCCTCGCCCGCCGCCTCCACGACGACCTGCCGGTGCCCGCGCACGTCACCGTCCTGCGCTTCACCGGTCCGCTCGACGCGCCCGGGTACGGCCCGGCCGTCGAGGCGCGCGGCCGCTTCGAGATGAGCGACGAGGAGTTCCGGGCCGCCTACTGCGCCCTGCCCGGACGCAGGCATCCCGACCTGCTGGCGCACTGCGCGCCGCCCCTGCTGGCGGCCCGGCCCTCCCTGGACCTCGCCCGTACGGTCGCCGACGTGTACCGCGGGCAGGGACGCTACGGCGAGGCCGTCGAGGTCCTCGCCCCGGTCGTCGCGGACCGGCTGGACGCGCCGCGCTGCCACGAGACGCTCGGCCTGTGCCTGATGGCGCTCTCGCGCTACGACGAGGCCGAGGGGCATCTGCTGCTCGCGGCGGCGTCCCCCGACGTCGCCCCGCGCGCCTTCGCGCAGCTCGCCCGCCTGTCCTGGCTGTGCGGGCGGGAGGAGGACGCGCACGCCTACGCCCGCGAGGGCCTGGACGCCGACCCCACCGACGCCGGCTGCCACAGCTGGTACACGCGCACCCGCCCGGAGGTCCCGGAGCCGCGGCAGCCGGGCGGCGGCGCCGCGGACCAGCTGGCGCACGTGGCCCTGTTCGCCGAGGGCAACGAGAACGCGGGGGACAAGGTCCTGCCCGAGGCGGTGCGCATGTGCTTCGGCCCGGACACCGGCCCGCGCCGCTGGTACCCGCAGCCCGTGCACCGGCTGGTCGACGAGGCCGCCCTGGAGCAGCTGAACGCTCGGCGCGGGGTGATCGTGGGCGGCGGCGGGCTCTTCCTCCCGGACACGTCTCCCAACGGCAACAGCCACTGGCAGTGGAACGTCCCGGACGACCTGCTGGCCCGCGTCACCGTGCCGCTGGCGGTGTTCGCGGTCGGTTACAACGTGTTCGACGGGCAGCTCTACCGCCGGGGCCGGTTCGCCGAGAGCCTGCGGGTCCTGGTCGAACGGTCGGCGTTCTTCGGGCTGCGCAACCACGGCTCGATCGACCGGGTCCGCGAACTGCTCCCCGCCGGGCTGCGCGACCGGGTGCGCTACCAGCCCTGCCCGACCACGGTGGCCCGGCACCTCGACCCCGGCCTGTCCGCTCCGCCGGAGCGGACCGACACCGTCCTGGTCAACTGCGCGTACGACCGCGCGGGCCTGCGGTTCGGGCACGACTACGGCCACTTCCTCGCCCAGATGGCCACCGCGCTGCGCGGTCTGCGGGAGCGGGCGGACGTGCGGTACGCGGCCCACATGCCGGCCGACGAGAGGTTCGTGCACGACCTGCGCCGGGAGCACGGCCTCGCGCTGCCCGTCGAGCAGCTCCACGACCTGTCGAACGACGGGATCCGGGACCTGTACCGCCGTTCGCGGCTGGTGATCGGGATGCGCGGGCACGCCGGGATGATCCCCTTCGGCTGCGGAACCCCGATCCTCAGCCTGGTCTCCCACCCGAAGCTCGCCTACTTCCTGTCCGACATCGGGCGCCGGGAGTGGGGGCTGTCCGTGCACGACCGCGAGCTGGGTCCCCGGCTCGCGGAGCGGGCCGCGGCGATCCTCGACGACCACGCGGCGGCGGTGGCGGACGTGCACACCGCACAGGAATTCCTGTGGAAGACCACTCGGTCGAACATCGAGGAACTGCAAAACACCTTCGGATCGGCCTGAGACACCAAGAATTCACCTCCCCTGCGAATGGAGTTCGCTTCTTCGCGCCTCCTTCGACACCGCCGAATCCGGGAGCGTAGCTAGCCTGTTCCAATCCCCGACCTTCGAGCGTGAGAGGCCCGTGTGCCGAAACTGTCCGTCGTCGTCCCCATGCACAACGTGGAAGTCTTCGCCGAGAGCACTCTGAGAAGTCTCGCCAACAACGCGGACCCCGACTTCGAGTTCCTGCTCGTCGACGACTGCTCCACGGATTCCACCTCACGGGCGGTGGACCGCTGGGTGGAGGGACGTTCCGACGCCAGGGTGATCCGGCACGAGAGGAACATGGGCATCGCCCAGGCGCGCAACAGCGGGATCGCCGCGGCCCGCGGCGACTTCGTCACGTTCCTCGACGGCGACGACTGGTACGGGCCGGGGTATCTCACCGAACTGGTCTCCTGGATGGAGGAGTTGGGCTGCGACTTCGTCCGCACCGACCACGTCCAGGCCACCGGCACCGAGCGGGTGGTCCGGCGGCCCCCGGCCCCCGTGCGCAACGCCGTGATGGACCCGCGCGACGGCATAGCGCCGCCCCACATGGAGACGATGGTCGACTACCCCTTCGTCTGGGCGGGGATCTACCGCCGGCACCTCTTCGACGACGGCGGGATGCGCTTCGCGACCGAACTGCGCACGGCCGAGGACCGGCTGTGGATCTGGCGCCTGCACCTGAAGGCCGAGTCGTACGCGTCCGTCGGGCTGCACGGGGTGTTCTACCGGCGGGGCGTCGCCACCTCGCTCACCCAGATCAAGGACTCCCGGCAGCTGGACTTCATCCCGGCCTACGACATGCTCCTGGCGGACCTGCTGAAGGACCCGGAGGCCGAGCGCTTCCTCCCCAAGGCCGTACGGACGTACTGCGCCATGATCGCCTTCCACATCGGCAAGGTGAACGAGTACGAGGCCTCGGCGGCCCAGCGGCTGCGACGCGAAGCGCGGGACGCCCTGCACCGGATGCCCCAGCACGTGCTGGACGAGACCCTCCGGACCATCGACAGCACTCGGAGCAGGTTGCTCGGCCGCCTGCGTGACGGGCGGAAGGCTGCCTGACCATGCCCCACAAGACCCAGATCTTCCAGGTCTCCACCCTGTACGGAGCGGCCACCCTCGCCGCGGCGCTCGACGCGGGCCTGTTCGGGCCGCGCGACGGGGCCCGGCGCATCCTGCTGGTCTCCAACAACGCCGCCGTACCCGAGACCGCGCTGCGCCTCGACGAGATGCACGGCTACGAGCGAATATCCGGCCGGTTCGACTCCGTGGTCGGCTGGAACGAGGCGATCCGCCCGCACCACCCCAGTTCCTGGGGTCCGCGCGGGAACGACGTGCCGCTGTGGCAGAAGGCGTTCCGTCTCGCCTGGGGCATCGGCGAGCGGGACATGATCGAGCTCGCCGTCGAGTCGATCCAGGTCAACCCGGCCCGCGCGCTGGCCGCGATCTTCTCCGAGAGCACCGTCCACGTGTACGCCGACGGCCTGATGAGCTACGGCCCGACCCGCGAGAAGCTGCCGCTGACCATCGCGCGCCGCATTCGGCGGCTGCTCCACCTCGACCTGATACCGGGTCTGCGGCCGATGCTGCTGTCCGAGTACGGCGTCCCGCCCGAGATCGTCCCGGACGGGGCGTTCCGCGCGGTGCTCGACGAGATCTCCCACGACGCGGCGGACGACCCGCGACTGGCGCCCGTGCTGCGGGAGCAGCCGACCGCCGTACTGCTGGGCCAGTATCTCGCGGCGATCAACATCCTGAGCGCGGAGGAAGAAGAGGACCTCCACGTCCGCATGCTCACCGGGGCCGCGCGCGCCGGGCACCGGTCCGTCGTCTTCAAGCCCCACCCGACCGCGCCCGCCGGCTACACGGCCGCGCTGAGCAAGGCGGCGGCGGACGCGGGCGTGCGGCTCACCGTGCTGGACGCGCCCCTGCTGGCCGAGACGCTGTACCACCACTGCGCGCCCGAACTCGTCGTCGGCTGCTTCTCCACGGCGATGGTGACCGCCTCCGCCTACTACGACGTGCCCATTGCCCGGGTGGGGACGGCGCTGGTGATGGAGCGGCTCAAGCCGTACCCGAACAGCAACCGCGTGCCCCTCGCCGTCGTCGACCACCTGGTGCCCGACCTGGAGCGCGGCCGGACGCCCGCGCTCGTCGACACGGTCCCCGAGACGCTGTCACCCCTGGTCCGGGCGATCGGTTTCTGCATGCAGCCCAAGACGTACACGGATCTGCGCGAGCCGACGGAGACCTGGCTGCGCGCCAACCTGGCCACCGGCCCCGGCTACTACTTCCCCGAGCTGCGGCTGACCGAGCTGGGCCTGCCCGGCAGCCGCCCGCAACTGCGCGCGAAGCTCCAGGTGCGGCGGGCCCGGCGCGTGGTGCGCAGGGCGGTGCGGCGCGGCGCCGGGAAGAAGTGACCGGGCGCCCCGGACCGTGCCGGAGCCCCCTTCCGCCGAGTGGCCGAAGGGGGCTCCGGTGTCTCACGCGCCGCCCGGCTCAGCCCAGCCAGCGGCCCAGCCGCAGCCGCGTCCACAGCAGCGCGGCGGCGAAGGACAGTACGACCGTGGCGACCGTCAGCCCGACGAGCCCGCCCACGGCGGCCGGCCAGCCCGCGTCCGCCGACACCACGTGCGGGGCGACGGCCTCCAGGAACAGCAGGTGGACCAGGTAGGCACCGAAGGAGGCCCCGGCGAGCCTGCCCAGCAGCGGGCGGACCCTCTCGGGCACCCTGATCCGGACGAGGGCCATCAGCAGGGCCCCCGCCAGCAGCGCCACCACGACCGACGCGTAGGGACTCGGGAAGTGCACCCGGTGCTCGTAGACGGCCACCGCCCCCCACGCGCACAGCCCGCCGGCCAGCCAGAGCAGCCGTCGCCCCCGGCCCGCGACCGCGGAGCCCGGCAGCGACAGCAGTACGGCGCCGGCGACCGCGTACACGATCTGGTAGACGCCGAACTGCCAGGCGAAGTGGGGTACGCGGACGTCGAGCAGCCGCCCGAGGTCGCCCAGGAGGGTCGGGGCCGGCGCCAGGCCGAGAAGGGCCGCGCCCGCGCCCCAGGGCCGCTTGCCCGCACGGACCAGGACGGCCACGGACAGCAGCAGGATCACCGGGACGTAGGCGTACAGGTACCAGAGGTGGAAGGCGGGCCTCACGGAGCCGAACACGGCGTCCCACGCGAGCTCGCGCGTGGGGTCGGTGTTGGCGCCCCGTGCCCAGTCCCAGGCCAGGTAGGCGGCGGTCCACACGGCCATCGGCACGACGATGCGGGTCAGCCGCTTGCGGATCTGCCCGTCGTCGCGGGGCGGCGCCCCGCTCAGCACGACCCAGCCGGCGATCGCGAAGAACAGCGGCACGGCGCACCGGCTCAGCGCGTCCCCGGCGAGCGCGACCCAGTACACGGGTCCGCCCCCGGACGGGTCGCGGTCCACGGCCTTCATGAGTTCGCCCGCCGCGTGGCAGACGATGACCCCGATCGAGGCCAGGACCCGGAGGAGGTCGATGTCGTACCGGTGCTCGCGCCGGGGACGCGGGGCCGGTGTCCCCGCGTCGGCGGGGGCGGGGTCGCGCACGGGCTCGGCGGCGGTCATGGGCTCGGCGGCGATGGGTGGTCACTCCCGGGTAGGACGCGCGGGCCCGCCGGTGTCCGGCAGGGCTCGGGGATCGATGCAGGCTATGAGAGCGCCGCGAGCGGCGGGAACCCGTCCCGGATGAACTTCGGCCACGTGTGCGTGACCTTCCGGTGAACAAAGAGGGCGGCCATCGTTCCGCCATGCGGCGTTCGGCAGAAGTTCCTCTCCCGGCCCGTTCGACAACTCCGCTTCCGGTCGGGGACCTCCCTAGTCTGGCCCCACCCACCCCACAGGCGTTCCACGTACCCGCACGTTCACCTCCGTGACGGATTGAGGTCGTTGACCCATGAACAGCCGCTCCCTGCTCCGCAGTCCGGTCTCCCGGCGTCTGCTGCGTCCCGTCGCCGACCTCATCGACCAGCGCATCGACCGACGGGTCGAGCGGCAGGTCGAGCGGCAGGTCGAGCGGCAGGTCCGCTCGGCGGCCCGGGAGACCACCACGCACCGGCTCACCCACGAACTGCTCCTCGGCTCCACCGGTCGCGGCCTCTCCCGCGTGGTGGCCGACGGCCCGCTGAAGCGCCTGCACGCCGAGGTCGCGGAGCTGTCCGGCGACCGTGACGCGGCGGTGCGCAACGTCGCCACCGCCTACCGGCTGCTCGTGGCGCTGGAGTCGCTGGGCGTGGGCCGGGTCGCGGGCGGCACCATGAACATCTGCGGCAAGCTCGGCACGATCCCGCTCCTCGATCCCCCGAACGACGAGATCCTGGAGATAGGCACCCTGTACGGCATGTTCTCCACCGGACTGATCCGGATGATGGAGCGCGACGGCCGCAGCCCGAACCTGACCATCGTCGACCCCTTCGCCGGCGTGCAGCTCCAGCCGGGCACCAATCCGCGCCCCGACCCGACGGGCACCCCGGTCGACGAGCACGCCGTGCGCACCAACCTCGCCCTCGCCGGCCCGGCGGGCGCGGCGGCCCGTATCCGGCGCGGCTTCTCCGAGGACCCGGAGACCAGGGCGGCCGTCTCCGACCGCGGCTACGGCGTGATCGTCGTCGACGGCGACCACTCGGCCAAGGGCGTGCGGCTGGACCTCCAGTGGGCCGAGGAGATCGCCGCCCCCGGCGCGATCGTCGTCCTGGACGACTACGGCGACCCCGGCTGGCCCGGCATCAAGGAAGCCCTGGACGACCACATGAAGGACGGCACCCGCCTCACATACCTGGGCAAGGCGGCCCACTCGGCCTACCTGCGGGCAACCTGAGCACGTGCGGCCCGGCTGCCGCACCGGTACGCCGAGGAGCCGCCGCCCGAGTGGCTGCGGACGGTTCCGGCCCGGGTACGTTGAGCGATTCGTGCGATTTTACGGCCACCGTATCGCGCGCGCCGACTCCTTTTCGTGCGTCGAGGAGGCATCCTCCCCTCATGGCCACTGCGCAAGAGACGCACAAGTACCCCGGTGAGCTGAACGACGTCCCCGGCTGGTTCTGGCCGCTCGACCAGGTGCTGTTCTCCTGGTTCCTGGAGCGGCAGGAGCGGCGGGGCACCGGCGGCGACCTGCTCGAACTGGGCGCCTACCTGGGCAAGAGCGCGATCCTGCTGGGGCACCATCTGCGGGACGGCGAGACGCTCACCGTCTGCGACCTGTTCGAGACCGAGCCGCCGGACGCGGCCAACCGGGCGGAGGCGGCGAAGTCGTACTCCACGCTCACCCGGCAGGCCTTCGAGCGGAACTACCTCACCTTCCACGAGACCCTGCCGGCGATCATCCAGGCACCCAGCTCCGCGGTCACCGACGAGGTCGCGCCCGGCAGCTGCCGCTTCGCCCACATCGACGCCTCGCACCTGTACGAGCACGTCCAGGGCGACATCGGCGCGGCCCGGGACCTGCTGCTGCCGGACGGCATCGTCGTCCTCGACGACTTCCGCAGCGAGCACACCCCCGGGGTGGCCGTCGCCGCCTGGGAGGCCGTACTCAACCGCGGGCTGCGGCCCGTCTGCCTGAGCAGCCAGAAGCTGTACGGCACCTGGGGCGACCCCGGGCCGGTGCAGGAGGAGCTGCTCGCCGCCCTGCGCGGGCGCGACGACGTCGCCGTGACCGTGGAGCAGGCGGCCGGTCACCGGCTGGTCCGGGCCCGCGCCAGGAGCAAGCGGATGCAGCCGCCCTCGCTGCCGTCCTCGCGGCACCCGGCGCCCGCGGCGGCCCCGCGCCCTGATGCCGGGCCGGTGCCGGGGCAGCCGCAGCGGCCGCGTCCGGCGGGCGGCGCGGCGCGTACGACACGGCCGCCGACCCCGCGTGACCGCACCCGCCGTCTCGCCCTGGACCTGCTGCCGCCGGTCGTCACCCGTGCGGTGCGCGGGTACCGGGCGGCGCAGCGGGCGAAGGCGTCCGGCGCGGCTCGGTCGAAGCGGTAGGCCGCCCCGGCCCCCGCGATCACCGGCGCCGGCCCACCGCCTGCGCCAGGGAGAGGCCGGCGCCGGTGAACAGGCGCAGGTTCTCCTCGATCTGCTCGGCGCTCCGCGCCGGTGAAGCGCCGGCCGCCGTCTCCGTGGCCATCTCGTCGAGCAGGGCCTGCCCCTGACGGCGGAGACCCGGGCGGTCGGGGCGGGGGTGTTCCTGGTACGGCCGGACGATACGTGGGCAGACCGGCTCAGCGGGCGTCAGAAGGCATCCGAGGGCACGTACGTCCCCCAGACCTCCCGCAGCGCGTTGCACACCTCGCCCACCGTCGCCCGCGCCCGCAGCGCGTCCTTCATCGGGTACAGGACGTTGTCCTCGCCCTCGGCCGCCTTCTTCAGGGCCGTCAGTGCCGTGTCCACCGCCTGCTGGTCGCGCTCCGCGCGGAGCCTCGCGAGGCGCTCGGCCTGCTGGGCCTCGATGGCCGGGTCGACGCGGAGAGGCTCGTACGGCTCCTCCTCGTCGAGCTGGAAACGGTTGACGCCGACCACGACCCGCTCGCCCGAGTCGGTCTCCTGGGCGATGCGGTAGGCGGAGCGCTCGATCTCGCTCTTCTGGAAGCCGTGTTCGATGGCGTTGACCGCGCCGCCGAGGTCCTCGACCTTCCGCATCAGCTCCAGGGTCGCCGCCTCGACGTCGTCGGTCATCTTCTCGACGACGTAGGAGCCGGCGAAGGGGTCGACGGTCGCCGTCACGTCCGTCTCGTAGGCGAGGACCTGCTGCGTGCGCAGGGCCAGGCGCGCGGACTTGTCGGTCGGCAGCGCGATGGCCTCGTCGAAGGAGTTGGTGTGCAGGGACTGCGTGCCGCCGAGGACGGCGCCCAGGCCCTGTACGGCGACGCGGACGAGGTTGACCTCGGGCTGCTGGGCGGTCAGCTGCACGCCCGCGGTCTGCGTGTGGAAGCGCAGCATCAGCGACTTGGGGTTCTTCGCGCCGAACTCCTCGCGCATCACCCGCGCCCAGATCCGGCGGGCCGCCCGGAACTTGGCGACCTCCTCCAGGATCGTCGTACGGGCCACGAAGAAGAAGGACAGGCGGGGCGCGAAGTCGTCGACGTCCATGCCGGCCGCGACCGCCGTGCGCACGTACTCGATGCCGTCCGCGAGGGTGAACGCGATCTCCTGCGCGGGCGAGGCCCCGGCCTCGGCCATGTGGTAGCCGGAGATCGAGATGGTGTTCCACTTCGGGATCTCGGCCCTGCAGTACTTGAAGATGTCCGCGATCAGCCGCAGCGACGGCTTGGGCGGGAAGATGTACGTCCCGCGCGCGATGTACTCCTTCAGCACGTCGTTCTGGATCGTGCCGGTGAGCTGGTCGGCGCCGACGCCCTGCTCCTCGGCGACGAGTTGGTAGAGCAGGAGCAGCAGGGAGGCGGGGGCGTTGATGGTCATCGACGTCGAGACCTTGTCCAGCGGGATCCCGCCGAACAGCACCCGCATGTCGTCGATGGAGTCGATCGCCACGCCGACCTTGCCGACCTCACCGCTCGCGATCGGCGCGTCGGAGTCGTGGCCCATCTGGGTGGGCAGGTCGAAGGCGACCGACAGACCCATCGTGCCGTTGGCGATCAGCTGCTTGTAGCGGGCGTTGGACTCCGTCGCCGTGCCGAAACCGGCGTACTGGCGCATCGTCCACGGCCGGCCGGTGTACATCGACGGGTACACGCCCCGGGTGAAGGGGTACTTCCCGGGCTCGCCGAGCTTCTCGGCGGGGTCCCAGTCCGCCTGGGTGTCGGGCCCGTAGACCGGTTCGATGGGCAGTCCGGACTCAGACTCGCGCGCCATGGTGTGTTGCCTCCCGCTGAGCACATGTTCGAACTGCTCGAACTACCCGTCAGATACTCGCCAGTACAGACCGACCCTTCGACGGACTGTATCGGCGTGCGCGCCACCCGGTGCAGGGGCGCACGCTGGGACCTTGCTCACAACCTCGGTGCGGTCCCGGTCACAACGATGCCGTGCCGTTCACGGCGCGTCATCCGCGGGGAACATCTCAGGGGACGTCCGTGCGGGACGGTGAGACGGCGGGGGGCCGTGATGCGTGTGACGGGTATGGGGAGCATGGGGAGCATGGGGAGAGCGGTCGCCGTCGCCCTGGGGGCCGCGCTGGCGGCGGGCGGCTGCACCGTGCAGGGCACGAGCGCCGACGGCGCGGGGCGCGCGCCGGTGCGCATAGACGTGACCGGCGCCCCGCCGAAGGAGCCGACGGGACCGAAGAAGCCGGCGGAGCCGGAGAAACCCCAGAAGCCGAAGAGCACGTCGGGCGGCGGCCCGCCGTCGAGTGCGCCGACCGCCCGTGCCGAGCCTCCGGCGCTGTGGCTGCCGGGTGACACCGGCCGGGACGTCCGTGAGCTCCAGGCCCGGCTGCGCCAGGTCGAGTGGCTCGTCGACGGGCCGACCGGGACGTACGACGACCTGACCGAGCGCGCGGTGAGCGGCTTCCAGGGCAAGCGCGGACTGCCCAGGACGGGCCGGACCGACACCGTCACCTGGCAGCGGCTGCTGGGGATGACGCGGGAGCCGGGCAAGTGGGAGCTGTACCTGATGGGCGGGCAGCCGGCCGCCGCGCCCGACGCGCGCTGTCTGACCGGCCGGGTGCTGTGCGTCAGCAAGTCGAGCCGGACGCTGCGCTGGATGATCGGCGGACGGACCGTGTCGACGATGCCGGTGCGCTTCGGCTCGCAGTACACGCCGACCCGGGAGGGCGTGTTCCAGGTCTACTGGAAGTCCCGCCACCACGTCTCGACGCTCTACGACTCGGCCATGCCCTACGCGATGTTCTTCAGCGGCGGCCAGGCCGTGCACTACTCGGACGACTTCGCCGCGCACGGTTACGCGGGTGCCTCGCACGGCTGCGTCAACGTACGGGACGAGGCGGCGATCGCGGACCTGTACGCGCAGGTGAGGAACGGCGACCAGGTCGTCGTGTACCGGTGAGGCGGTGGGGGCCCGGCAGGGGGCGGTGAATGGGGCGCGGGCGGGACCGGGGGAACGTGTCCCGCCCGCGCCGAGGTGCACGAGCCGTAGGTACGGGGGGAACCCCGGCTCGGTGCGAAAGCCGATGACCAGTCGGCTCACTCATTACTGCGCCACGGCGGCCGAAAGTGTCACACCCGGGGTGAGGAGATTCCTGCGAGCCCGGAAAAGCGCAGGTCAAGGGGGAGGTCGGCGACGGTGGACGACGTGTGCGGCGGGTAGGCCGGCCGCTGCCGCGGCAGGGGCGCGTAGGCCGAGGGGGCGTGCGGGTCGTGGTGCTGTCCGGCGGGCGGGGCTGTGTGGCCGTCGTCGTCATCGTCCTTGCCGCCGTCGTCACCGCCGCCCTTCTTTCCGCCTTCACCGCCCCTGCCCTCTTCGCCGCCCTTGCCCTCTTCGCCGCCCTTGCCGCTCCTGTCGCCCCTGCCGCTCCTGTCGCCCTTGTCGCCGGAGCCCCTCCCGGTCTCCCGGTCCCGATTCCGCTCCCCGGGCCCGTCGGAGCCCCTGCCGCCTTCCCGGCCGCCACTGCGGTCCTGGGCGGCGCCGTCGGTCCCGGCGAGGAGGTCCCCGCAGTACTTCACGACCCGCGACGAACCCCCGGCCGCCTCCTTCAGCGCGCGCCGACGGGCGCCGTCGAGTCCCTTGCCGGCGCGTACGTCGCGGCAGGACGCGGCGAGGCCGGACCGCCCGCCGCCGGAGGCCCGGCCATCGGCGTCGGTGTCGGCGTCGGTGTCCTGGTCCGTATCGCCGTCCGCGTCATCCCGCACGCTGCCCCGGTCCGGCGCGCCGGGCGTGGGGCTGCCCGGCACCGGCCCGCCCCGCACGCCGTCCAGCGGCGAGGGCGAGGCGAGCGGCCGGTCGGGGGACGCGGCGGCCGAGACGGTGGCGGCGGGGTCCGGCCGGGTGCCGTCGAACGGCGTCGGCAAGGCTCCGGTTCCCGCGGCCACCGCCGCCCCGCCGAGCATGCCGACGGTCAGCGCGGCGGCCAGCCCGAGACGCAGCGGACGGTGCCGGCGGGGACGCCGGGCGCCGTCACCGCGCGGGCCGATACGGACCAGTCCGGCATCGGCGGGCGGCGTCGCGGTGCCGTGCCCGAGGGCGGCCGACGCCCCCTCCGGCGCGTCGGCCCGCTCGGCGCGCACCTTGCGGAAGGCGGCCAGCGCGGCCGCCTCGCCGGGGAGTTCCCCGCCGGCCGGGACGGGTGGGGCGGAGAGGGCGCCCAGGGCCCCGGCGAGGCGTTCGGCACGGTCGCGGGCGGCGGGGTCGACAGCCTCCAGTGACTCTCCGCGCAGCAAGATCTCCGCCGTTTCGCGGTCCAGCCACCTGTCCTGCTCGTCGGCCATCACATGTCCTTCTGCGTCCGCGCACGCGTATGCGTCACACCCGCGGACGCCACCGCACGGCCGCGCGGTTCTCGCTGGGGCGGCAGGGCGTCGAGCCCGGCGCCCGATTCGGGATCGCCGCCGAGCAGTTCGGCCAGGCGCTTCAGACCGCGGTGCGCCGCCGTGCGGACGGCACCGGGCCGTTTGCCCAGCGTCTCGGCGGCGCTCTTGGCGTCCAGTCCCACCACCACGCGCAGGACGACTGCCTCGGCCTGGTCCTGGGGCAGTCGGGCGATGAGGGAGAGGGTGCTGTCGGTGGCCAGGGCCTCCATGGCCTCGCCCGCGGTGTCCGACTCGGCGGGCTTGCCGGTCAGCTCCGTCTCGTCGCCGCCGATCGCGGGGCGGCGCCCGCGCATGCGGATGTGGTCCAGGGCGCGGTTGCGGGCGATGCGGGCGGCCCAGCCGCGGAACCGGTCGGCGTCGCCGCCGAACCGCTCCAGGTCACGGGCGATCTGCAGCCAGGCCTCGGACGCCACGTCCTCGGCGTCCGGATCGCCGACCAGTGTCCGCACGTACCCCAGCAGTCGCGGATGCACGGCGCGGTACACAGTCCGGAACGCGGTCTCGTCCCCGCCCTGTGCCGCACGCACCGCGGCGGTCAGCTCCGCGTCGTCCCCCAGCACCGAGAAGCCCTTCTGCGCCTGTACCGGCGCCGTTCTCGCGGACGTGGTCCTCACCGTCGTGGTGTCTCAATCGCTGGTCGCGGTGGCCTACCGCAACCCCGTCGCGGAAGCGAGGCCCCCGCTGGTCGGCGCGAATCGCACGTTACGTCTTGAAACCGCCGCTCGTCCATGCCCCCATCCCATTGTCGTACAAGCTGCAACTAAGCCGTGACGCGGTGAGGTGTGACAGAAAACGCAGTCCCGGCGCTGTAGGGAGTACGGGCCGCCGCGCGGTCCGTGCCGCGCGACGGCCGGGGCCTCTCCTGTGGGGGGTGGCGGCCCCGGCCGTTGCCTTGGCCACCGCGATCGCCCCTGGTGCGAGGCTACTTGGCCGTGCCGGGAGCCCGGTCCGCCGGCTCCGCCCGGTCCGCACTCCCGCCCTCGCCGCTGCCGTTGTCGCTGCCGCTGCGGCCGCCGTTCGGGTTGCCCTCCGCCGGTTCCGGCCGGGTCGGGTCGGCGGCTCCGCTCGGCTTGTTCCCGTCGGTCGCGGCGCTCGGCCGGGCCTGTCGGGGGTGCTGCTCGGCGCAGTGGGCCGCGACGTGCTCCCCGCCGCCCGCCGCCGCGACCAGCCGTTGCCAGGCCGTGGCGTCCAGCGCCTTGCCGCTGCCTTCGAGTCGCTCATAGGCGCGGCAGTGGGCCTCGGTGTCCCGGGTGGCGGGCGGACGGTCCGGCCGTGCCGAGGCGCCGGGGGACGCGGTGGCGGGGGACGTGGTGGCGGGGCTCGGGGCGGGGACCGGGCGGACCGTGGTGCCGTCCGTTTCGCGGGACGGGCGGGTGCGTTCCGGCCGGGCGGTGTCCGTGGCGGAGCCGGCCCCGCCGATCGCCGCGTAGGCGACGCCGCCCAGGGTGAGGCTCGCCAGCAGCACGGAGAGCGCGGTCTTCAGCGTGCGCCCCGCGCGTCGCCGCTCGAGGGGTCGCCAGTCGTCCCGCCGGCGGGTGCGCGCGGTCCGGCCCGGCCCCGCGTCCAGGGCGGCCCGGAACGCGGCCACGGCCCGCCGCTCGCCCTCCGCGTCGACGGGCTCCCCCCGGAGTGCGGCGGCGAGCAGCTCCTCGGTCCCGGGGATGCCGTGGCGGGGGCCCCGGGGGCCGGTGCGGTCGCCGTCGGCGCCTTCGCCGTGCCGTGCACCCATGTCCGCCTCCGTTCCCGCTCGGTCCGCCGGGCCGCCGCCGTCGGTGCCCGTCATGTCGAATCCCCCAGCGTCCTGGGCGCGTCTTCCGTCACAACGTCGGCGCCCAGCTGCCGTGCCAGCCGCTTCAGCCCCCGGTGCGTCGCCGTGCGCACCGCGCCCGGCCGCTTGCCGAGGACCCGCGCGGCGGACGGTCCGTCGAGGCCGACGACGACCCGCAGCAGCACGGCCTCGGCCTGGTCGCGCGGCAGTCCCGAGACCAGGGCCAGGGCCGCCTCGGTGGACAGCGTCTCCAGGGCCTGGTCGTGCGTGGAGTGCGGGCCGGGCAGGTCCAGGACGTCCTGTTCCAGCGCCGTCGGTCTGGGCCGTACCTTCTGGCGGCGCAGGTGGTCCAGTGCCCGGTGCCGGGCGATCGTCGCCGTCCAGCCCCGGAAGCCGGCCCCGTCGCCCTTGAAGCGTCGCAGGTCGCGGGCTATCTCCAGCCACGCGTCCGCCGCGACGTCCTCGGCGTCGTCCCCGACGAGTCCGCGCAGGTAGCCCAGCAGGCCGGGCTGCACCAGCCGGTAGGCGACCGCGAAGGCGGACTCGTCACCTTCCTGGGCCCGCGCGACGGCCGCGCCCAGTTCCCCGTCGTGCGCCTGTACGCGGCGGGCTTCCCCTCGCTGGCCCAAGAACCGTCCTCGTCCGTACCGAGTTCTCCGCGCGCTCGGTTGAGCCCGCCCCCACGGTCATCAGCGTCGGCGCGCACGGAAGTGTCACAGGACCCGGGCCGGGCCCCCCTCACCGCGGCAGGCCGGACGCCCCTCACCGCACGGCGGGCCGCACGCGCCGGGCCCGCCCGTGCGACGTCAGGCAGAAGGTGTGCGGCGACTCCTCCGGGCCGCCGCCCGCCAGGCGGTTGTGCACCCTGCCCAGCGGGTTCCGGACGCGCCCGTCCGGCATCCGTACGCCGACCGGCTGCCCGGAGTGCGCCCGCCGGTCCGCGTCGAAGTCCAGCCACACCGCGCCCGCCCGGCGCACGAGCACCTCACCGACGCAGGCACCCAGACCGAGCAGTGGGCCGCGCGCCCCCTCGTGGTCGGCACCTCCCTTGCGCAGCCCGTCGACCAGGAGGTCGACGATGCGCAGGCCGGCCGGGGAGTAGTCCAGCCGGCCACCGACCGCGACCCGGCCGACGAACCCCGTCGCGCGGGCCCGCATCTCGCGGGGCCGCGGTATGCCGCCGCCCACCTCGCCCCGCCGCTCCACCCGGACCACCCCACCCCACCCCACCCCACCCCTCCGCTCGGCGACGGGAGGGAGGCACCCACGGCCCGGCTCCCCGCTGATCCGGCGGACCGGGTGCCCCGGGTGTCACAGACCGCGGGCCGGAGAATCGTTCCTGCACGGTTCCCGGCCGGTCCGTCACCCGGCCGTCGCCGCGTCCCGGCACAGCAGCCGGAGCGATCCGTCGCCGGCGAAGCAGCGGCGGGCCTCGTCGATCGGGTCCCACAGCCGGCCGTCGGGCGTGCGGACCCAGTGGTCTCCGCCGGTCGTCCACCATTCGCCCCCGGCCTGACGCACCATCACCTCCCCGGCGTAGGCGCCGAGTCCGCGCAGTGCGTTCTCCACCGCGGCGTACGGTGGTCCCTCGCGCCGGATGCCGTCGATCACGCGATCGACGCGCCACAGGCTCTGGGCCGAGTAGTCCAGGCGCAGCCGGGCACCCTCGCGCATCGTGGCCACCGCGTCCGCCGCCCACCGCACCGGTTTCGCGGCGGCCGACGGCCGGTTTTCCTGCTGGGTCGTCAATCCGCTGGTCACAGTCGTCACAACCGCTAGAGCGCCGCCGGACGGAGTTTCGTCACACGCGCGCCCCGGCCGTTCCGCAACCGGCGCAGGACCGCCCCACCTCCACCACGTCCACCGCACCGCCGCCGCGCGTTCCCCGCACGACCGTCACAGGCGGGCCCGGTGGCACGCCCTGTGGTCAGCCCCGTCCGCGCGCCCGGCGGGACACCACGGCGCGCAGCACCCGTCGCCCCTCCGTGGAGACCTCCAGAGCCCGGCGCAGCCCGGCCGGGCCGTGGCCGGCGAGCACTTCGAGGACGGTGACCTGACGGCGCAGTTCGGCGACGACGAGGGGCGACAGCCCTTCTGCGCGGTCCTGACCACGGCCCTGAGCACGGCCCTGGGTGCGGTCCTGGGTGCGGTCCTCCCCGCGGACGTCGGCTGCCTCGGTGGCGGCGTCCGTCGCGGGGTCGAGGAGCCGGTGGACGCGGAGCGAGGCGACGGAGCAGGCGTCGGCCCACGCCCGTATCGCGGCGCCGGAGCACTCGTCCGGCGCCGCGGCCAGCATCCGGCGGGCCAGGAGCACGGCCTCGTCCTCGCCCTCTGCGTCGGGACCGGCGAGCTTGTCGCGCACCCGCGCCAGCCCCCGCGCCCAGCCGGGCCCGTCGCCGGCGTCGTCGGCAAGGGTCGCCCACAGAGGTCTGAGGACCTCGTCGTCGCCGTCCAGCAGGGGGACGCAGCGGTCCAAACAAGCCAGTCCGCTCCCGGCGAGTCCGCGTGCGTCGGCCCGCGCGATCAGTTCCACCAGGCTCATCCGGTGCCTCCCTGTTTCTACCGCCTCGGCCCGCTCACCACCACGGAGCCCGCACTTTCCCTTACTGCGTGCGACGGCCCGGGAGTGTCACAGCGGCACCACGCCGAGCCGGTCGAGGAATCGGAAGAAGAGGTTTTCGGCCACCGGGCCGACCTCGGTGAGGGAGTCGGCACCGGAGCCGGCGCCAGGACCGGAGGCGGCGCCAGCATCGGCGCCGGGACCGGATCCGCGACCGGCGTCGGGACCGGCGCCGGGGTCGGGGGCGGCGCCCGGGTCGGGGGCGGCCCCGGGGTCGGGGGCGGCCCCGGGGTCGGCCGACAGTACCTCCGCCAACTCCCCGGCGCTCGCGGTGCGCCCGGCCTCCGCGGCCCAGGCCACGGCACGCTCGGCGGCGTCGCGGGGTTCCAGGAAGTAGTCCTCCAGGGTGAGCCCCTCCTTCTCCGCGCCGAGGTACCCGGCCATCGCGGACCGCGCCAGGCACGTCGTCCACGCCCCGCTCTCGGGCGCCGCCGCCTCCACGACCACGCAGTCGCTGTCCATGACGTATCCGAACAGCGCGGGCGCGCCGGTCTGCCCGGCCAGGTCGTTCATGTTGCCGACGTCCCCGTCGCCGCCAGGGAACTCCCACACCTGCCAGCCGTCCGGCGCGGACCGGCGCAGGGTCATGTCCGCGGCGCCCGGCAGCGCGTCCAGCTCCGCGAGCGGCCGCTCGGCGCGGCCCACGACGAAATACCCCCAGTAGCCCATGTCCCGGTCCCCCCGGCGTGTCGGTTCGGCTCGCCCAAAGACCACCACAGCCATACGGGAGTTCGCAGCCGTATCGGACAATCCGCGCGAGGCCCGGCGGGCGTGCGGAATCAGTCGAGCCGGTTCGCCAGCGACCTGAACTCGGCCCAGGACAGCTCGGGCTTGTCCGGGTCCCACAGCTTCTGGACCGTCGCCGCCAGCGGGATCCGGATGCCCTCGGCGACCTGCGTCTGCGTCTGGGCGCTGGGGATGTCGCCCCAGACCGCGAAGCTGCCGCCGAGTATCTGGTCGTCGTACTTCGCGTCGACCGCCGTGGTGCCGCGCAGGACGCGCGGGGTCCACTGCTCGTAGATGCGCTCGCCGGTCGGGTAGACGAAGGTCTGCGGCTCGCCGAGTACGTAGTAGAGGAACTCGTCGTTGTAGTTGAGGACGTCGCGGCCCTCGCCGAGGTACTCGGTCGGCTGGCGGGCGCCGATCTCCTTGCCGGTCCAGTAGGCGACCTTGATGTCCTTGAGGGGCTCGACGGACGTGTCCTTGAAGAAGCCGTCGTTCCAGGCGCGCGGCGTGCGGTCGTGCGCCATGACCGTCTTGGCGCGGTCGTTGAGCCAGCCGGTGGTGAGGTCGGCGACGGTGGCGCCGGAACCGTAGGCCTCGCGGGCGGCGGCGGCCAGGTCCGGGTAGGACGCCTCGGGGTCGGACACCACGAGCGCCTGGTACTCGTCGGCGCCCAGGTGGAACTGCGACCCGGGGAAGAGGTCGGCGTACTCGTTCAGCAGGTCGTCGACTATCTCGGCGGCCTCCGGCTTGGAGATGTCGATCGCGCCGCGCGTGGGCGTGCCCTGCGCGTTGCGCAGCTGGAGGTCGGGGTGGGCGGCGAGCACGGCGCCCAGGTGTCCGGGCGAGTCGATCTCGGGGACGACCGTGATGTGCCGGGACGCGGCGAGGTCGATGATCTCCTTGACCTCGGCCTTGGTCAGGTGGTCGCCGGAGACGATCTCGGGGTGCGAGTCGGACTCGATGCGGAAGGCCTGGTCGTCGGAGAAGTGCAGGCCCAGCTCGTTGAACTTCAGGTCGCCCAGCTCGCGTATCCGGTCCTTGATCCAGTCGGCGTCGTAGTGCTTGCGCGCGATGTCCAGGCTGAAGCCGCGCCGCGGTTTGGCCGGCTCGTCCTCCACGACGCCCTCCGGCGCGGCGCCGCCGCCGTCCACCGCCTGCTTCAGGGTGCGGGTGCCGTAGTAGACGCCGGCCTCGGCCGGCCCGGTGACGGTGACGCGGCCGTCGCGCACGGTCATGGTGTACGACTCGGAGTCCGCGCCCTTGTCCTCCTTGACGTCGAGGAGGACGTCCCCGGCGCGCTCGTCGTCCTTCTCCCCCGCATAGGTGAGCCCCAGCTCGCCGGCTATCAGACGCCCCTCGTCGGCCAGGGCGGCATCGGCGACGACGACGCGGTGCGCCTTCTCCGGCTGCCAGCCGGGGCCGCGGGCCGCGGTGTGTTCGCGTACGGCGGGTATGGTGCGCGGCTCCTTCGACAGCGCGTAGGAGCGGCTGGGGCTGGGCGCGGCCGCCTCCGGGGAGGACCGCGCGGCCGAGCCCCCGGGCCCGCCCCCGCCCTCTCCGTCGGTGGCCCACAGGCCGACTCCCACGCCGAGCGCGGCGACCACCGCGCCGGCGATCACGGCCCGCTGCCTCACCTGGTTCGCCGGCGTCCGGCGTCCGTGCTGGCTCACAGCGCCAACCTACGGCCGTGAGCTCCACCATGCGTCCACCACATGTTCTGAAACTCTCCCGTTCGGGTGAAATTCGGGCACTGTACGGACACGCGATGCCGTCACTCGATAACGTGACGCCGCACCTTTTGCACAATCCCCTGCCGACACACACGTGACGCCCACGAGGACCCACGCTGCCTGCGCACCGTCTCCCAGACCTCCCCGCCCGAGTGGCCATACCGGTACCGGTGCAAACCACCCGTGTCACACCGGTAACGGCCTCCGCTCTGGCGCGCTTCAACGCCGCGTCCGCCGACGAGGTCATCCGCACGCTCCTGACCTGCCTGAGCAGCCACCACTGGGCCCACCGCCTCGCCTCCCACCGGCCCTACCCGGACCTGCCGTCCCTGCTGGCCGCCGGGGACGAGGCGGCGTACGACCTCTCCCCGGACGACCTGACGGAGGCCCTGGCGGCAGAGGCGCTGCCACCCCTCCCCGAGGACACGTACGCAGCGGCCCACACGGCACTGAGTGCGGCGACCGCGGCCTACGAGCGCCGCTTCGGACACGCGTTCGTCATCTGTCTGAACGGCCTCCCCGCGAACGAGGCCCTGGACCACGCCCTCGCGGACATCCGGTCACGATTGGCAAACGATCCTGACGAGGAACGCGCAGTCGCGGCGGAGGAACTCCGGCACCTGGCAAGGAACAGGTTGACCGACGTCCTCCAGGGGCCCGGGGCCGCGACACCAGCGCCTCCGCCGCGCGGGCGCGACCAGCCACGCACTACCCACACCCGGCAAACCACCCAAACCCCCACCCCCTAGGCCGCCCCGCACGAACCCCACTGCTCCTTTGAGTGCAACTTTGATCACACAAGCAGGCCCCCCGTAAGCGCCGCAGGCAACCGTCGCTACGATGCTGGGGGCCGGTGGACCGTACCCGGCCGGGCCCGACCGACAAGGAAAGCCGGCGCGGCCCCAATCCCCGCTCCCGGAGGAAACTTCCGTGCCGGCTGGAACGCTGTACCGCGGCCGGGAAGGAATGTGGTCCTGGGTGGCTCATCGAGTCACCGGCGTCCTCATCTTCTTCTTCCTGTTCGTCCACGTGCTGGACACCGCTCTCGTCCGTGTGTCCCCCGAGGCCTACGACACCGTCGTGGCCACGTACAAGTCCCCGATCGTCGCGCTGCTGGAGTACGGCCTCGTCGCCGCCATCCTGTTCCACGCGCTCAACGGCCTGCGCGTCATCGCGGTCGACTTCTGGATCAAGGGCGCCCGCTACCAGAAGCAGATGCTCTGGATCGTCGTCGGCCTGTGGGTCGTGCTGATGATCGGGGCGATCTACCCCGTCCTCGGCCACGCCGCTCGTGAAGTGTTCGGGAGCTGACGCAGATGTCCACCACTGAAACCACCGCCTCCGGCATCGGCCCCGTCGAGGGCGCGGGCGCCTCCGTCTACACCGTGGACAACCCGGCGCCGCTGATCGAGCCGCCCCGCAAGCGGACCAAGAAGTCCCCGAAGTCCACGCGCGGCAACTTCGAGATGGCCGCCTGGCTCTTCATGCGCCTGTCCGGCGTCGTGCTGGTCGTCCTGGTCATCGGCCACCTGCTCATCCAGCTGGTGCTGGACGGCGGCGTCTCCAAGATCGGCTTCGCCTTCGTGGCCGGCCGCTGGGCCTCGCCGTTCTGGCAGGTCTGGGACCTGCTGATGCTGTGGCTGGCGATGCTGCACGGCGCGAACGGCCTGCGCACGGTCATCAACGACTACGCGGAGCGCCCGAACACCCGCCTGTGGCTCAAGGGCCTGCTCTACACCGCCACGGTGTTCACCATCCTGCTGGGCACGCTGGTGATCTTCACCTTCGACCCGAACATCCGCTAGGCACGGGGCTGCGAAAATCATGAAGGTACACAAGTACGACACCGTCATCGTCGGCGCCGGTGGCGCCGGCATGCGCGCGGCCATCGAGTCGACGAAGCGCAGCCGCACCGCCGTGCTGACGAAGCTCTACCCCACCCGCTCCCACACGGGCGCCGCGCAGGGCGGCATGGCCGCCGCGCTCGCCAACGTGGAGGAGGACAACTGGGAGTGGCACACCTTCGACACGGTCAAGGGCGGTGACTACCTGGTCGACCAGGACGCCGCCGAGATCCTGGCGAAGGAGGCCATCGACTCGGTCCTCGACCTGGAGAAGATGGGCCTGCCGTTCAACCGGACGCCGAACGGCACGATCGACCAGCGCCGCTTCGGCGGGCACTCCCGCAACCACGGCGAGGCGCCGGTCCGCCGCTCCTGCTACGCGGCCGACCGCACCGGTCACATGATCCTCCAGACGCTGTACCAGAACTGCGTCAAGGAGGGCGTGGAGTTCTTCAACGAGTTCTACGTCCTGGACCAGCTGATCACCGAGGTCGACGGCGTCAAGAAGTCGTCCGGTGTGGTCGCCTACGAGCTGGCCACCGGCGAGATCCACGTCTTCCAGGCGAAGTCCGTGATCTACGCGTCCGGCGGCACCGGAAAGTTCTTCAAGGTGACGTCGAACGCGCACACCCTGACCGGTGACGGCCAGGCGGCCGTGTACCGGCGCGGGCTGCCGCTGGAGGACATGGAGTTCTTCCAGTTCCACCCGACCGGCATCTGGCGCATGGGCATCCTGCTGACGGAGGGCGCCCGTGGTGAGGGCGGCATCCTCCGCAACAAGGACGGCGAGCGCTTCATGGAGAAGTACGCGCCGGTCATGAAGGACCTCGCCTCCCGCGACGTCGTCTCCCGCTCGATCTACACGGAGATCCGCGAGGGCCGCGGCTGCGGTCCCGAGGGCGACCACGTCTTCCTGGACCTCACCCACCTCCCGCCGGAGCAGCTGGACGCCAAGCTGCCCGACATCACGGAGTTCGCGCGGACCTACCTCGGCATCGAGCCCTACACGGACCCGATCCCGATCCAGCCCACCGCCCACTACGCGATGGGCGGCATCCCGACCAACGTCGAGGGTGAGGTCCTGCTGGACAACACCACCGTCGTCCCGGGCCTGTACGCGGCCGGCGAGGTCGCCTGCGTGTCCGTGCACGGCGCCAACCGCCTGGGCACCAACTCGCTGCTGGACATCAACGTCTTCGGCAAGCGGGCCGGCATCGCGGCGGCGGAGTACGCGCAGAAGGCGGACTACGTCGAGCTGCCGGAGAACCCGGAGTCACTGGTCGTCGAGCAGATCGAGCGGCTGCGCTCCTCCACCGGCACCGAGCGGGTGGCGACGCTCCGCCGCGAGCTGCAGGAGACCATGGACGCCAACGTCATGGTGTTCCGCACCGAGCAGACGATCAAGACGGCCGTCGAGAAGCTCGCCGAGCTGCGCGCCCGCTACAAGAACGTGTCGATCCAGGACAAGGGCCGGCGCTTCAACACCGACCTGCTGGAGGCCGTCGAGCTGGGCAACCTGCTCGACCTGGCCGAGGTCATGGCGGTGTCCGCGCTCGCCCGCAAGGAGTCGCGCGGCGGTCACTACCGCGAGGACTTCCCCAACCGCGACGACGTCAACTTCATGCGCCACACCATGGCGTACCGCGAGGTGGGCGACGACGGCACCGAGTCCATCCGGCTCGACTACAAGCCGGTCGTCCAGACCCGCTACCAGCCGATGGAGCGTAAGTACTGATGGCTACCCCTGTCATGGAGAAGAGCGACAAGGCCCCCGAGCCCGGCTTCGCCGACTCCCCGTACATCACGGTCACCTTCCGCGTCCGGCGGTTCAACCCGGAGGTCTCGGCCGAGGCGTCCTGGGAAGACTTCCAGCTGGAGATCGACCCGAAGGAGCGTGTCCTCGACGCGCTGCACAAGATCAAGTGGGACCTCGACGGAAGCCTCACCTTCCGCCGTTCCTGCGCGCACGGCATCTGCGGTTCCGACGCCATGCGGATCAACGGCAAGAACCGCCTTGCCTGCAAGACGCTGATCAAGGACATCAACCCCGAGAAGCCGATCACGGTCGAGGCCATCAAGGGCCTGACGGTCCTCAAGGACCTGGTCGTCGACATGGAGCCGTTCTTCCAGGCGTACCGGGACGTGATGCCCTTCCTGATCACGAAGGACACCAACGAGCCGACGCGTGAGCGCCTCCAGACGGCCGAGGACCGCGAGCGCTTCGACGACACGACGAAGTGCATCCTGTGCGCCGCCTGCACGTCCTCGTGCCCGGTGTTCTGGAACGACGGGCAGTACTTCGGCCCGGCGGCCATCGTCAACGCCCACCGCTTCATCTTCGACTCGCGCGACGAGGCCGGCGAGCAGCGGCTGGAGATCCTCAACGACCGCGACGGCGTCTGGCGCTGCCGCACGACCTTCAACTGCACGGACGCCTGCCCGCGCGGTATCGAGGTCACCAAGGCGATCGCGGAGGTGAAGCGGGCGCTGATCACGCGCCGCTTCTGACCCGCGCGCCGACGCGTACGACCGAGGGCCCCGATCGCATCGATGCGATCGGGGCCCTCGGTCGTCACCGCGAGGCCGTGAGGCGGCGTCAGCCGCGCAGCACGCGGCCCTCCTTGTCGGTGCGGTCGTTGCTGACCAGGAAGATGATGCCGTCGATCAGCGCCCAGAAGCCCAGGCCACCGCAGGTGAGCAGCTGGGCGACGCCGACGCCGACGGAACCGACGTAGAAGCGGCCGATGCCCAGGGTGCCCAGGAAGAGCTGGAGGATGCCGGCGACGATCTTCGACTTGTCGGAGTACGGGCGGCCCTGCGGGTCGAAGCCGTAGGGAGCGGCGGGGTTCGGGGGGACGGTCACGGTGGTGCTCCTGGGGAGATGCGAAACGGGCCGGGACGGATTGCCCGGGGGCCCAGGAAGGAGCGCCGCTGATCGCACACTGACCGTGCACGGCGGCCCACGACGCAACGGCGTGGCCGTCCCCCCTGTGCGTAGGGAGCATAGAGAGACTGGTGGGGCCGGTGGGAGTGGATTCGATCGAACGTTCCCATTCCGTGATCATTCGATCACCGCCCCGGCACCGGGGCGCCTCAGACCAGGTTGCGGACCACCGTCCAGGCCACCGCCGTCAGCAGGATCAGGGCCTGGGCCCAGGGGGCGATCCGGGGTGCGTAGAAGCGGCCGCGCAGGCCCTCCGCCGTCCAGCGGCCCCACAGCGCCAGGGCGAACGGCGCGGCGAGCAGCAAGGCGCGGTTGTCCAGCCAGGCGGCGGCGAAGTGACCGTGCATCAAGTCGTACGCCATGCGCGTGCCCCCGCAGGCCGGGCACAGCAGACCGGTGACGTACCGGAACGGGCACTGGGGCAGGAGGTGGCCCGGCTCGTGCGGGTCGGTGAACCACAGGTAGCCGGCGCCCGCGGCGCCCGCGACGAGCACCGCGAGGGGTGCCGCCGCGGGATGCCGGCGCAGGCGCCGCCCCTCGGACGGCGCCGGACGCGCGGCGTCAGCCACGCAGGATCCGCCCCTGGTCGTCCGTGCGGTCGTTGCTGACGAGGTACAAGATGCCGTCGATCAGCGCCCAGATGCCGAGCCCACCGCAGGTGAACAGCTGGGCCAGGCCGATGCCGACGGAACCGGTGTAGAAGCGACCGATGCCGAAGCTGCCGAGGAAGAGCTGGAATACGCCGGCGGTGATCTTCGACTTGTCGGAGTACGGGCGCCCGTAGGGGTCGTAGCCGTAGGGCGCGCCGGGGTCACCGGCGTAGTAACCGGGCGCCCGATAGCCGCCGGGGGGCTGCTGGTAGCCGCCCTGCGGGTAGCCGTAGGGGCCGGCCTGGCCGGCCGCGCCGGAACCCTGGTTGGGGTAGCCGTAACCGGGCGGCTGGGACGGCTGCTGCGGCTGCTCGCTCACGGTGGTGTCACTCCTGGAAGGTACGGGAAACTGCCGGTCATACTGTAGGACTCGGCGACCGAAGTGAAGTCGGGCCCCGGGAGCGGCCGTCCGCCCGGGCGAGTGACCCCGCCACCGCCCCGCCCGCCGGTTCCGTCCACTTCGCACCGCGCACACCTAATGTGACGTCATGTCAGATCATGAGTCGTACGAACTGCTCGGGTTCGACAACGTGCTGCTGCCCGTCGGGGACGTCGGTGCGGCCGTCGACTTCTACGAGCGGGCCGGCTTCCCGGTCGCCTTCCGGCTCGACGAGGCCGGCATCGCACTGCTGAAGGCCGGGGGCGAGACGCCGGGCATTCTGCTGCGGGCGGAGGAGGGGTTCGGGGAGCGGCCTCCGCCGTGGCCGTCCGCGCGGGTGTGGCTGGAGGTCGCGGACGCCCGCACGGCGGCCCGGGCACTGCGCGACGCCGGAGTGGCGCCGCTGGACGAACCCTTCTCCGTCGCCACCGGCTGGACCGTCGAGTTCGCCGACCCGTGGGGCAACGTCATCGGGCTCACGGACTACTCCAAGCGTCCGGAGTTGGGCCGCCGGCCGTAGCCGGGTGACGCGGACCACTCCCCCTGCGAGTTGAACACGTTCAAAAGCAGGTCTAGAGTCTCCCTCGTCAGCGTTTTGAACGCGTTCAAGAAGGGGTGGGGCATGGACCGCACCGTCATCGCCTACGTCATCTACCTGCTGGTCAGCATCGGCCTGACCATCTGGGTGGCCCGCACGCTCAGCCGCAACGGCCGGGTCTTCCTCGCCGACGTGCTGCACGGCAACGAGAAGCTCGCGGAAGCCGTCAACCACCTGCTGGTGGTCGGCTTCTACCTCGTCAACCTCGGCTTCGTCGCCCTCTATCTGAGCGGTGACGACACCATCGCCGACACCCGCGGGATCTTCGAGGCCCTGTCGACCAAGCTGGGCGTGGTGCTGCTGGTGCTCGGCGTGATGCACCTGGGCAACGTGTACGTGCTCAACCGGATCCGGCGGCGCGGGATGATGGAGCGCGAGCAGGTTCCGCCGGTCCCGCCGCAGGGCTGGGTGGCACCGACGGCCGGGGCCTAGGCCGATGGCGTCCGCTCCCACGACGGCCGGCGCCCCCGTGCGCCGGCTCACCGTCCTCTACGACGCCGAGTGCTCCCTGTGCACGCACGTACGGGACTGGCTGCTGCGGCAGCCGCGGCTGGTGCCGCTGGAGTTGGTCCCGGCCGGGTCGGAGGAGGCGCGCCGGCGGTTTCCCGGCCTCGATCACTCCGTCACCCTTGACGAGGTCACCGCCGTCGGGGACGCCGGGCAGGTCTTCCGGGGCGCCGCCGCCTGGATCGTCGTCCTGTGGGCGCTGCGCGAGCACCGCGCGCTCGCCCACCGGCTCAGCACGCCCACCGGGGCGTGGCTGGCCCGGGGGGCCGTCCTGGCCGCCGCCAAGTGGCGGGGCGGGCAGCGGCAATGGGGCGGCACCGGGTACCGCCGGGCCGATGGGTGGGCCTACGAACCGGGCCGCGGGTGGATCTACATCGAGCCCGGCTGCGACGACGGCACCTGCGCCACTCGTTAGGCTCTCGTCCTGTGCCCGCGAAGAACGACGGCCCCGACGACGGAGCCCCCCTCAGCAAGTCCGAGCAGACCCGCGCGCTGATCCTGGAGACGGCCATGCGGCTCTTCCAGGAACGCGGTTACGACCGGACGACCATGCGGGCCATCGCCCAGGAGGCCGGGGTCTCCGTCGGCAACGCGTACTACTACTTCGGCGGCAAGGAGCACCTGATCCAGGGCTTCTACGACCGGATCGCCGCCGCGCACCAGGCGGCGGTCCGGGAGGTCCTGGCCCGGGAGACCGACCTGGAGGCACGGCTGGCGGGCGTGCTGAAGGTCTGGCTGGACATCGCGGCCCCGTACCACGAGTTCGCGGTGCAGTTCTTCAAGAACGCGGCCGACCCGGACAGCCCCCTCAGCCCCTTCTCCCCGGAGTCGGAGCACGCGCGCGTGGAGGCCATCAGCGTCCACCGCTCGGTGCTGGCCGGCACGAAGACCAAGGTGCCCTCGGAGCTGCGGGACATCCTGCCCGAGCTGATGTGGCTCTCCCAGATGGGCCTCGTCCTGTACTGGATCTTCGACCGCACGGAGGGCCGCGAGCGGAGCTACCGCCTCGCCGAACGCGGTGCCCGGCTCACCGCGCGGGGTGTCGTCCTGGCCCGCTTCCGGGTGCTGCGCCCACTGGTGCGCGAGGTGCACGAGCTGTTCAGGGACTTCCTGCCCGGGATGACCAAGGCACTCCCGGACCCGGCGAAGAAGGCGGCGCCCTCCGGGGACACCTCTGGGGACACCCCCGGGAACACCCCTGGGGACGCCCCCGAGGACGACCCCAGGGAGGGCCTAGGCCCGCAGTGAGGCCAGTTCGATCACCGTGACGTCCGACTCCGCCCCCACGCGCGTGGGCGGGCCCCAGGCGCCCGCGCCGCGGCTGACGTAGAGCTGGGTGTCGCCGTAGCGTTCCAGGCCCGCGACGGTGGGGTTGGCGAGGCCTGCGATGAGGTTGCCGGGCCAGAGCTGGCCGCCGTGGGTGTGGCCGGAGAGCTGGAGGTCGACGCCGTGGTCGACGGCGTCGTGGATCTGCACCGGCTGGTGGGCGAGGAGCACGCACGCGCGGGCGCGGTCCCGGTCGCCGAGGGCCTTGGCGTAGTCGGGGCCCTGGCCCTCGTCCTCGCCCGCCACGTCGTTGACGCCGGCGAGGTCGAAGTGGGGCAGCTCGGTGCGGGCGTTCTCCAGCGGGAGCAGGCCGAGCCGCCGCACCTCGGCGACCCACTGCTCGGCGCCGGAGAAGTACTCGTGGTTGCCGGTGACGAAGTACGCGCCGTGCCGCGCCTTGAGCCGGGCCAGCGGGGCGGCCGCCGGGCCGAGGTCCTTCACGCTGCCGTCCACCAGGTCGCCGACGACGGCGATGAGGTCGGGCTGCGTGGAGTTGATCGTGTCGACGACCTTCTGCGCGAAGCCCCGGCCGAGCACCGGGCCGAGGTGGACGTCGCTGACCACGGCGATGCGGAAACCGTGCGCCGCGCGGGGGAGTTTGGCCAGCGGCACGGTGACCCGCTTCACGCTGGGGCCGTTCAGCACGCCGTACGTGCCGTGGCCGACCGTCCCTACGGCCGCCGCGGCGGCGGCACCGCCGAGGACGCGGGAGACGAAGAGGCGGCGGGAGGGGAGGGCGAGGGGGCTCTCGGGCGGACCGCCCGCCGTGACGCCGGACGGCGGCTTCTCGGGTGCCTTGGAGGGCTCGGGCTTCTCGGGTGCCTTGGAGGGCTCGGGCTTCTCGGGTGCCTTGGAGGGCTCGGGCGTCTCGGGTGCCTCGGGTGGCTCGGGTGCTGTCGCGGCCTCGGCCGTTTCCGCCGTCTTGGGCGGTGCCGTTCCGGCCGGTATGCGCCTCGTGTCCGCAGCGGGGGACCTCAGCGGCTCCGGTGCGGGCTCCGCTGCCGTCTGCCGCGCGGCCGCCCGCCGCGCCAGGAACCGCAGCAGCAGCGGCCGTACGACCTCGCCGGCCAGCACCGCCAGCAGCAGGTAGATCGACAGCGCCAGCCACAGGAAGCCCGGCCAGGCCAGGACCTGCTGGAGCCAGAAGGGGGCGCCCGCGCGCTCGGCGACCAGCGCGCCGACGGCCAGCGCCCAGCCCCCGGCGATCACCACCGCGCCGATACGGCGCACGGGACCGGGGCCCCGGGTCGTGTCACGGAACAGGCGCCGCCACACGTACCAGTTCGACGTCACGAGGACGCTCACCACTGCCAGCGCGACAAGCGCGAAGACGACCACCATGCCGTCGAATCCCCTCAGTTATGACGTTCGGCGCAGTGCGCGCAGCCCGCGCAACCCGATGACCCCGACGACCGTCCCCAATACGAAGGACACGACGGCGAGCAGCAGGTGCACCCAGAAGTACGCCGTGGGGTCGCCGTCCTCGAAAGCGAGCCCGCTGCCGTCCTTGACCAGGTTTTTGACGAAAGTGATCCAGATGATCCAGCTCCACACCCCGAAAGCGAGCAGGAACCAGGAGACGGGGCGGCTGAGCTTCATGGTTTCAGTATCGCCGCACGGTGTCCGGATCCGTGCGCGGGGTCGGGAGGGGGGTGTGAAGGCGTCGCTCCCGGGAGGTACGTTCTCGCTCGTGCCCGCACCCAAGAAGGCCGTCAGGCGATCCCTGACGGTCACCTCCGCCGCCCTGACCGCTCTCGCCCTCCTCCCGCCCGCCGCGCTCGCCGCCCCGAGCCCGCCGGCGAGTTCCTCGGCGAGCCCGTCGGCCACTCCGCCCGCGTCGATGTCGACCGTGGGTGGGGCGCGGCTCGGGAAACCCGGGACGCAGGTGGATCTTGCGGGTGGGGCGCCCGTGCTGCCGAAGGACCTCACCGCCCGTTCGTGGATCGTGGCCGACGCCGAGTCCGGCGACGTGCTGGCCGCGCACAACGCGCACTGGCGACTGGCGCCTGCGAGCACGCTGAAGATGCTGTTCGCCGACACCCTGCTGCCGAAGTGGCCGAAGACGACCAAGCACAAGGTCGTACCCTCCGATCTCGCGGGCCTCGGCGCCGGCTCCAGCATGGTCGGCGTCAAGGAGGACGAGACGTACACCGTCCACGACCTGTGGCTCGGCGTCTTCCTGCGCTCCGGCAACGACGCCGTGCACGTGCTGTCGGCGATGAACGGCGGTGTCGCCAAGACCGTCGCGGACATGAACGAGCACGCCGGGGAACTCCAGGCCCTCGACACGACCGTCGTCAGCCCCGACGGCTACGACGCGCCGAAGCAGGTCTCCTCGGCGTACGACCTGACGCTGTTCGCCCGCTCGGGACTGCAGAAGAAGGACTTCCGCGAGTACGCCTCGACGGTCAGCGCGAAGTTCCCGGGTGAGACGAAAATGGACAAGAAGGGCAAGACGTCCCGCAAGCCCTTCGAGATCCAGAGCACCAACCGGCTGCTCGCCGGCGACTCGGACGTCGGCGTCTACCCGGGCATCGCGGGCGTGAAGAACGGCTACACCACCAACGCCGGCTACACCTTCACGGGCGTCGCCGAACAGGGCGGCAAGGTGCTGCTCGTCACGGTCATGAACCCGGCGAAGGACGAGCACAACGAGGTCTACAAGGAGACCTCCCGCCTGTTCGACTGGGGCTTCGAGGCGGCCGGCAAGGTGGAGCCGGTGGGCGAGCTGGTGCCGCCGAGGAGCGCCGTCCAGGAGAGCCCGCAGCCGAATCCGAGCGCCTCCGGGGAGGCCGGCGGCACCGGGAAGGGCGTGGCGGGCACGCAGCCGGTGGCGGGCGCCCCGACCGCGAACGGCGCCGGCGGCATCGGTGTCGCGGCCGGCATCGCCGCCGGGCTGCTGGTCCTGCTCGCGGGCGGCGCGTTCCTGATCAACCGGAAGTGGCCGCTGCCGGACCTGGTCCGTCGCCGGACGCGCCCGTGACGCCCTGGCCCTTCCCGGCCTGCTCCTGCCCGCCCGCTCCCGCCCCCTCGACTTCCTGCGCCTTGCTGCCCGTCGCCGTCCAGGAGGCGCAGAACAGCACCAGCTTCGAGGTGAAGTTGATCCACAGCAGCAGGGCGACGGGGACGCCGAAGGCGCCGTACATGCTCTTCGCGGCGACGCCCTGCATATAGCCGCTGAGCAGCAGCTTCAGCAGCTCGAAGCCGATCGCGCCGATCAGCGCCGCCACCACCAGGCGGCGGCGCGAGGGCTGGACGCCGGGAAGCAGGGTCAGCACGTACAGCAGCAGGAGGAAGTCGGCGAGTACGGCGACGGCGAACGCGGCGACGTAGAGCAGCACGCCGCCGAAGCCGCCCTCGGCGACGCCCAGCTGGCGGATGATCCAGCCGACCAGCGCCGAGGCGACGGTGGAGATGCCGACGGTGACCAGGAGGGCGCCGCCGAGACCGACGAGGACGCCCGCGTCCTTGGCCCGGTGCAGGAAGGGGTTCTCCTCCTCGTCGGGCAGCTCCCAGACGGCGCGCAGGCAGCCCCGGGTGGCGTCGACCCAGCCCATGCCGGTGAACAGCAGCAGGGCGCCGGAGATGAGGCCGACGGTGCCGGCGTTGTCGATCAGACTCTGGATGTTCAGCTGGTCGGCGATGCCGGGGATCTGCTCGGCGATCTTGTCCTGGAGCTTGTCCTGCTGGTCCGTGCTGAGCGTCGCGGCGGCGATGGCGGCGGCCAGGCTGAGCAGCGGGAAGAGCGCGACGAAGCTGGTGAAGGTCATGGCGGCGGCCAGCCGCGTCCACTTCACCCGGTCCAGCCGCTCGTACGAGCGCCACGCGTGCGTGGTCATCAGCCGTGCCAGCCACGGCCCGACCACGGGGAGCTTCTTCAGCCAGTCCATGATCCGACTCTGCCCCCACTCGCCCGGGTCCATGATCCCGTCGTGCCACCGGTTCCTGCGCCGGTACGGAAGACCAGTGTTCTTGTGCCCCAGAAACGCAGGATGGTGGCCAGGACCATGCCGATTCCCGCACCGGAGACCGTGTCGGCCCGCTGCGAGGTGAGGCCGAGGGCGTAGTGGCTGACGGCCAGGCACAGGAGCTGTACGGCGGCACCGGCGGCGTTCACCGCGAAGAACACGGCGTACGGGCGCAGACCCTGCGGGCGGATGTGCCGGTAGGTGCCGAAGGCGTTGCCCGCGTACGCCACGGAGCAGCCGGCGACGAAGGACAGTGCCTTGGCGGTGAGCGGGTCGAGACCGGCCGGGCCGCGCAGCCAGGTGAAGAGGCCGAGGTCGACGGCGTAGGCGAGGAGGCCGGTGGAGGCGAAGCCCAGCAGCTCGCGCCGGCCGGCTACCAATTGGCCACTGCCAGGCCGTACATCGCCACCCAGACCACGCCGATCAGCGCGAGCGCCCGGTCGCGCAGGACGACGTCCTCGGGTTCGCCGGCGGTGCCGCGGTCGGCGAAGACGGCGTAGCGCAGGACGGCGAGGATGAAGGCGACCATGGACAGCTGGCGCCAGGGCAGCACGCTGGTGTGCGGGACGCCGCCCTCCTCCATGGCCCACAGGCAGTAGCCGAGGACGGCGACGCCGGCCGCGAGCTGCCAGACGAAGCGGAGGTAGCCGGTGGTGTACTCGGTGAGCAACGCGCGCGTGGCACCCGCCTTCTCGGCCATCTGGACGGCTTCGGAGTAGCGCTTGGCGGAGACCATGAACAGCGCGCCGAAGCCGGCCGTGATGAGGAACCAGCGCGACAGGGGGATGCCGAGCGCGAGCCCGCCGACCATCGCCCGCATCAGGAAGCCGGTGGTGACGACGGCGAGGTCGACGACCAGGACGTGCTTGAGGCTGATGCAGTACGCCAGTTGCATGGCGAGGTAGGCGGTCAGCAGGGCCGCGACGGCCGGCGGGCAGAGCCAGGCCGCGACGACGGGCGCGAGGACGCCCAGGACACCCCCGACGGCGTAGGCGACGGGCACCGGGACCTGTCCGGCGGCGACCGGGCGGTGCCGCTTGACCGGGTGGGCGCGGTCGGCCTCGGCGTCGCGGGCGTCGTTGACGAGGTAGACGGCGGCGGCGCAGGCGGTGAACAGGACGAAGACCAGGGCGAGCCGGGACAGGGTGTGCCAGGAGAGCAGTTCGCCGGCGGCGGCCGGAGCCGCGACGACCAGGACGTTCTTGATCCACTGGCGGGGGCGTGCGGTCCGCAGCAGACCCCCCGGGATGCCCGCCCGGCGGGGCGGCGCGGGTTCCTGCCGCTGTTCGGGGGCGCGTTGCCGCAGGACGGCCGTGTCAGTCACGGGTGCCTCCGCGCATCCAGTCGGTGCCGAGCCGGGCCGTGAGCGCGCCCAGGGCGGCGCCCGCCGCGATGTCGGAGGGGTAGTGGACGCCGACGACCAGCCGGGAGACGCACACCGCGGCGGCGAGCGGCCAGGCGGCGTGGACGCCCAGCGCGCCGAAGGCCACGGCGGCCGCCGCCGCCGAGGTGGCGTGGGAGCTGGGGAAGGAGTGCCGTCCGGCGGTGCGCACCAGGGGTACGACGTGGGCGGGGCGGGGACGGCGCACGACCCGCTTCACGCCCATGCTGGCGAGGTGGGCGCCCGCCGTGAGCGCGGTGCCGCGCAGCCAGGCCGTGCGCCGGGTGCCGTCCACGGCGGCTCCGGCGAGGCCCGCCGCGAGCCACAGCGCTCCGTGCTCCCCGGCCCAGGACAGGGCACGCGCGGCACCGGCCACGCGCGGGTCCGTGCCGCGGGCTCTGAGCGCCGTGACGATCCGGTGATCCATGTCGTCGAGGTCGTCCATGTGGACTCACTGTTCACGTCAACTGCCCGGGATGTCCGGCAATATCGAGCGACATACCATTAATCACCCGTTTCGGGGACCAGAGAGATGTTTCGGGACTAATCGTGCGTAAGAGGGCGATACGGTCACCGGCATGTCTGCCGACACCGTTCCCGTCACCGGCTGGGGCCGCACGGCGCCCACCGTCGCCCGCGTGATCCGCCCGCGCACGTTCCAGGAGGCCGCCGACGCCGTCCGCGAGTGCGGCGTCCGCGGCGGCATCCCGCGGGGTCTGGGGCGGGCGTACGGCGACGCGGCGCAGAACGCCGGTGGCGACGTGCTCGACATGACGGCCCTGGACCGCGTCCACGCCATCGACGCCGACGGCGGCACCGTGCTCTGCGACGCGGGGATCTCCCTGCACCGGCTGATGGAGGTGCTGCTGCCGCTCGGCTGGTTCGTGCCGGTGACCCCCGGCACCCGCTATGTGACGGTCGGCGGGGCGATCGGCGCGGACATCCACGGCAAGAACCACCACGTGTCCGGTTCCTTCGCGCGGCACGTGCTCTCCTTCGAGCTGCTCACCGCCGACGGCCGGGTCCGTACCGTGGACCGGGGCACGCCCCTGTTCGACGCGACCGCCGGCGGCATGGGCCTGACCGGGGTGATCCTCACCGCGACCGTGCGACTCCAGCCGGTCGAGACGTCACTGATGTCGGTCGACACCGAACGCGCCGACGACCTCGACGACCTCATGGCCCGCCTGACGGCCACCGACCACCGCTACCGGTACTCGGTCGCCTGGATCGACCTGCTGGCCCGCGGCGCGGCGACCGGCCGGGCGGTGCTCACCCGGGGCGACCACGCGCCGCTGGACGCACTGCCCGGCCGGGCCCGGCGCGAGCCGCTGGCCTTCCGCACCTCACGTCTCCCGGCCGCCCCCGACCTCGTCCCGGAGCGCCTGCTCAGCCGGACCACGGTCGGGCTCTTCAACGAGCTGTGGTACCGCAGGGCCCCCCGCCTGCGCAGGGGCGAACTCCAGCGGATCTCCGCCTTCTTCCACCCCCTGGACGGCGTCCCGCACTGGAACCGGATCTACGGCCGCGGCGGCTTCGTGCAGTACCAGTTCGTCGTCGGCCACGGCCAGGAGGACGCCCTGCGCCGGGTCGTGGGACGCATCTCCGCCCAGCGCTGCCCGTCGTTCCTGGCCGTCCTCAAGCGCTTCGGGGGGGCCGACCCGGGCTGGCTCTCCTTCCCGGTGCCCGGCTGGACCCTCGCCCTGGACATCCCGGCGGGTCTCCCGGGGCTCGGCACCTTCCTCGACGGCCTCGACGAGGAGGTCGCGAAGGCCGGCGGCCGGGTCTACCTCGCCAAGGACTCCCGGCTGCGGCCGGAGCTGCTCGCCGCGATGTACCCGCGCCTGGACGACTTCCGCGCGCTGCGCGCGGAGCTGGACCCGCGCGGGGTCTTCACCTCCGATCTCTCCCGCCGACTCACCCTCTAGGAGCTGTCGTGAAGGACGCCTTCGGCCTCCCCCAGTCCCTGCTCGTCCTCGGCGGTACGTCCGAGATCGCGCTCGCCACCGCGCGCCGTCTGGTCGCCCGCCGCACCCGTACCGTGTGGCTGGCCGGCCGCCCCTCCCCCGCCCTGGACGCGGCGGCCGAGCAGCTGCGCGGCCTCGGCGCCGAGGTGCGCACCGTCGCCTTCGACGCGCTCGACCCCGAGTCCCACGAGGCGGCGCTCGGCAAGGTCTTCACCGAGGGCGACATCGACCTGGTGCTGCTGGCCTTCGGCGTCCTGGGCGACCAGGCGCACGACGAGCGCGAGCCGCTGAACGCCGTCAGGGTCGCGCAGACCAACTACACCGGCGCGGTCTCGGCCGGGCTGGTGAGCGCCCGCGCGCTCCAGGCGCAGGGCCACGGCTCCCTGGTGGTGCTCTCCTCCGTGGCCGGCGAGCGGGCCCGCCGCGCCAACTTCATCTACGGCTCCAGCAAGGCCGGCCTGGACGCCTTCGCGCAGGGCCTCGGCGACGCGCTGCACGGCACGGGCGTGCACGTCATGGTCGTACGCCCCGGGTTCGTGCGGTCGCGGATGACCGCGGGGATGGAGGAGGCGCCGCTCGCCACGACGCCCGAGGCGGTCGCCACGGCCATCGAGCTGGGGCTGCGGCGGCGCTCGGAGACGGTGTGGGTGCCGGGCGCCCTGCGCGTGGTGATGTCGGCGCTGCGGCACCTGCCGCGGGGAGTTTTCCGGCGACTGCCGGTGTAGCGCCCCGGCGAGGGCCTATCGGGCGGGCAGGGAGCCGCTCTCCAGGCGTCCGGCCTGCGGGGGCACCGTGGTGCTGCCGAAGGGGAACTCGCGCAGCTTGCGCCACACCCCGTCGGCGCCCTGCTCGTAGAGCGCGAAGCCGGTGCAGGGCCACTGGGCCTCGTAGTCGGACAGCTCCTCGTAGGCGCGGTCCATCGCCGCTTCCTCGATGCCGTGCGCCACGGTGACGTGCGGGTGGTACGGGAACTGCAGTTCGCGCGGCACCGGCCCGGAGGTGTCGCGGACCCGCTTCTGCAGCCAGGAGCAGGCCGCGGCGCCCTCGACCACCTGGACGAACACCACGGGCGACAGCGGGCGGAAGGTCCCGGTGCCCGACAGCCGCATCGGGAAGGGCCGGCCGCGCGCCGCCACCTCCGCCAGGTGCGCCTCGATCGCGGGCAGCGCGGCGCCGTCGACCTCGGTCGGCGGCAGCAGGGTGACGTGCGTGGGGATGCCGTGAGCAGCGGCGTCGCCGAAGCCCGCGCGCAGCTGCTGGAGCTTGCTGCCGTGAGGCTCCGGGACCGCGATCGACACGCCGATCGTTACGGTCCCCACGTCGTCTCCTGTCGTTACGTGTCACTCGTCGTATGTCGCGGTGCCGGACACCCGATTATCGACTGTACGGCCACGACCGTGCCCGGGGCAGGCGCAACCGGAGTGATGTGCAGCGCTACGGCGGCGTGCCGGGGCGCGTGCGGTGCCGGCGCGGTGGTCGGGGCGGTGCCCCGGTCAGTGCTTGGCGGGGAGCAGGCCCAGCATGTCGTACGCCCGGGCGAGGGTCTCCGCGGCGACGGCCCGTGCCTTCTCCGCGCCCTTGGCCAGGATCGCGTCGAGGGTCTCCGGGTCGTCCAGGTACTGCTGGGTGCGCTCCCGGAAGGGCGTGACGAACTCCACCACGACCTCGGCGAGGTCCGTCTTCAGCGCGCCGTATCCCTTGCCCTCGTACTTCTGCTCGAGTTCCGGGATCGCCGCACCGGTGAGGGTGGAGTAGATCGAGAGCAGGTTGCTGACGCCGGGCTTGTGCTCGCGGTCGAAGCGGATCACGGTGTCGGTGTCCGTGACGGCGCTCTTCACCTTCTTCGCCGTGGCCTTCGGCTCGTCGAGCAGGTTGATCAGGCCCTTGGGGGTGGCCGCCGACTTGCTCATCTTGGCGGTCGGGTCCTGAAGGTCGTAGATCTTCGCCGTCTCCTTGAGGATGTACGCGGAGGGGACGGTGAAGGCCTCGCCGAAGCGCCCGTTGAAGCGCTCGGCCAGGTCGCGGGTCAGCTCGATGTGCTGGCGCTGGTCCTCGCCGACGGGCACCCGGTTGGCCTGGTAGAGCAGGATGTCCGCGACCTGGAGGACCGGGTACGTGAACAGGCCGACGGAGGCGCGGTCGGCGCCCTGCTTCGCGGACTTGTCCTTGAACTGGGTCATGCGGCTCGCCTCGCCGAAGCCGGTGAGGCAGTTCATGATCCAGCCGAGCTGGGCGTGCTCGGGGACGTGGCTCTGGACGAAGAGCGTGCAGCGGTCCGGGTCGAGTCCGGCGGCCAGCAGCTGGGCCGCGGCGAGCCGGGTGTTGGCGCGCAGTTCCTTCGGGTCCTGCGGGACCGTGATCGCGTGCAGGTCGACGACCATGTAGAACGCGTCGTGGGACTCCTGGAGGGCCACCCACTGGCGGACGGCGCCGAGGTAGTTGCCGAGGTGGAACGAGCCTGCGGTGGGCTGGATCCCGGAGAGCACACGAGGTCGGTCATTCGCCATGCGCACCATTCTCTCAGAGAGCTCGGGTGGTGCTGTCGCGGGGAACTGCGGGCCGTTCGGGGCTGGTCGCGCCCGCGCGGCGGTAGCCGCATGCCGACACAGCCCCGCACCCCTCACCGGGCGCTTCAGCCCAGGTCGATCTCCGGGTAGAGCGGGAAGCCCGCCACCAGGTCCGTCGCGCGGTGGGAGATCTCGTCCGCGATCCTGGCGTCGAGGACGTGCGCGGCCTTCGAGGGGGCGCCGGACTTGGTGGTGCCCGCCTCGGTGGTGGTCAGGACGCGGTCGATGAGGCCGGCCACCTCGTCCATCTCCGCCGTGCCCAGGCCGCGCGTGGTGAGCGCCGGGGTGCCGATGCGGATGCCGGAGGTGTACCAGGCGCCGTTCGGGTCGGCCGGGATGGCGTTGCGGTTGGTGACGATGCCGGAGTCGAGGAGGGCGGCCTCGGCCTGGCGGCCGGTGAGGCCGTAGGAGGACGCCACGTCGATCAGGTTCAGGTGGTTGTCCGTGCCGCCGGTCACCAGGGTGGCGCCGCGCTTCATCAGGCCCTCGGCGAGCGCGCGGGCGTTGTCGACGATGCGCTGGGCGTAGTCCTGGAACGCGGGCTGGCGGGCCTCGGCGAGGGCGACGGCCTTGGCGGCCATGACGTGCGGGAGCGGGCCGCCGAGGACCATCGGGCAGCCGCGGTCGACCTGGTCCTTGAGGGTGTCGTCGCACAGGACCATGCCGCCGCGCGGGCCGCGCAGTGACTTGTGGGTGGTCGTCGTGACGATCTGGGCGTGCGGGACCGGGTCGAAGTCGCCGGTGAGCACCTTGCCGGCGACGAGGCCCGCGAAGTGCGCCATGTCGACCATGAGGGTCGCGCCGACCTCGTCGGCGATCTCGCGCATGATCCGGAAGTTCACCAGGCGGGGGTAGGCCGAGTAGCCCGCGACGATGATCAGCGGCTTGAACTCGCGGGCGGAGGCGCGCAGGGCCTCGTAGTCGATGAGGCCGGTCGCCGGGTCGGTGCCGTAGGAGCGCTGGTCGAACATCTTGCCGGAGATGTTCGGACGGAAGCCGTGGGTGAGGTGGCCGCCGGCGTCCAGGGACATGCCGAGCATCCGCTGGTTGCCGAAGGCGCGGCGCAGCTCGGCCCAGTCGGCGTCGGTCAGGTCGTTGACCTGGCGGACGCCGGTGCGCTCCAGGAAGGGCACCTCGACGCGGGCGCCCAGGACGGCCCAGAAGGCGACGAGGTTGGCGTCGATGCCGGAGTGCGGCTGGACGTAGGCGTGGCGGGCGCCGAACAGCTCGCGGGCGTGCTCGGCGGCGAGGGACTCGACGGTGTCGACGTTGCGGCAGCCGGCGTAGAAGCGGCGGCCGACGGTGCCCTCGGCGTACTTGTCGCTGAACCAGTTGCCCATGGTCAGGAGCGTGGCCGGGGAGGCGTAGTTCTCCGAGGCGATCAGCTTGAGCATCTCGCGCTGGTCGGCGACCTCCTGGCCGATGGCGTCGGCGACGCGGGGCTCGACGGTTCGGATGACGTCGAGCGCGGCGCGGTAGGCGGTGGACTCGGGGGTGAGATCTGCGGGCATGGGGACCTCCGGACGGTACGGTCGGCGTTCGGGTCGGCCCAGGCGCACGGCACTCGTCTTCCGAGCCGCTCCCCGATGGTCGGTCCCATCCCAGCGCGCCAGTCACGGCCCACGCGCAGCCTACCGGGCGGCACGGCGGGCCGGGCCCCGGCGTCCACCATGCGGGCGACGGTCCTCAGAGGATCACGTGGGGCAGGAAGCGGGCGTACTCGTCCGTCACCAGGCCCGACGACTCCCTGATGCCCAGGCCCGCCGACTCGTTCTCCACCACCCAGGCGCCCAGGACGACCCGGTTGCCGTCGAAGTCCGGCAGGGGGGCCAGCTCCTGGTAGCAGCAGAGGTCGGTGCGCGGGGCCGGCGCTTCCGTGCCGGGGCGGTGGATCGTGACGCCGGCGCCCTCGCGGCCCAGGAGCGGCTTGGCGACGTAGCCGGTGGTGTCGGCCAGCTCACGGGGGCCGTCGAGGTAGGCGGGGAGGAGGTTGGGGTGGCCGGGGTACAGCTCCCAGAGGATCGCCAGCAGCGCCTTGTTGCTGAGCAGCATCTTCCAGGCGGGCTCGATCCACAGGGTGGTGCCGGTGCCGCCGCCGTTGTCGAGGGTGTCCAGGACGTGGTCGGCGAAGCGGTCGGTGGTGAGCCACTCCCAGGGGTAGAGCTTGAAGATGCTGCGGATGAAGCGGAGCCTGCCGTCGACGAAGCGGCCGGACAGGCGGTCCCAGCCGATTTCCTCCATGGAGATCCACTCGGTCTCCAGGCCGGCCTGCTCGGCGGTCTCCTTGAGGTAGGCGACCGTCATCAGGTCCTCGCCCAGCTCGTCGGCCTCGGAGTTCGCGAAGTACAGCGGGCTGCCGGGCGGGAGGAGGGCGGCCTGCTTCCTCCAGGCGTCGACGAGGCGCTCGTGGAGGCTGTTCCACTGGTCGGCGCCGGGGAAGCTCTCCTCCATCCAGAACCACTGCGGGGACGCGGCCTCGACGAGGGAGGTCGGGGTGTCCGCGTTGTACTCCAGGAGCTTGGCGGGCCCCGTGCCGTCGTAGCGCAGGTCGAAGCGGGCGTAGACGGAGGGGAGTTCGGCACGGCGGTGCCAGGCCTCGGTGACCGCCCGGACCACCCGCGGGTCGGTGATGCCGAGGTCGGCGAAGCGGCCGGCGGTGACGATGTGCCCGGCCGCCGCCAGGCACATGCGGTGGAGTTCCTCGACGGCCTCCTCCAGCGCCTCGACCTCCGGGAGGGAGAAGACGTAGAAGGCGCTCTCGTCCCAGTAGGGGCGCAGTGAGTCGTCCGGGTAGCGGGTGAGGGGGTAGACGCACCCCTGCTCCTCCACTGTCTGCTGCCAGCCGGGGCGCGGCTCGGTGGTGCGGCGTTCCACGGACGGCCTCAGCCGCCGCCGCTGCCGGAGCCGGAGCAGCCGAACCCGCCGCGGTCGACGGCCTCGTCGCGGCTGAAGGTGCCGTAGTCGGCCCAGCCGCTGCTGACGTCGGCGTCGTAGTACCAGTCGGCGTCGGACACCTTCGACGAGCCGGGCTTCTTCTTGCCGCCCTTGCCGTACGAACCGCCGGACGAGCCCGACTTGCAGTTCTTGTCGGCGACGACCTTGTAGCCGTTGACGTAGTCGTAGCTGTCGCGGTCCACGCAGCGCCGGTCGGGGTCCGATCCGCACGCGCTCAGAGCCGCCGCGAGCACTCCCATGCCGCCGAGCACCACGGTGCTCGACCGCAGCCGTCGCCGGGTCTCCGCCATTTCCCTGTCTCCCCGTTGTCCACTCAGGTGTACGGCAGTTGGGCCGATCGAGTGTACGGCCCGTGCCGCGGGTGGACTCTACGGCAGCGCCCGGCACAGCGCGTCCAGGGCCCCCGCCCAGGCGTGGTCGGGCGGGGTGCCGTAGCCGACGACGAGGGCGTCCAGTGGGGAGACGGCCGCGTCCGGGTGGCGGAACGTGGACAGGCCGTGGACGGCGAGGCCGTTCCAGGCGGCGGCCCTGACGGCCTGCTGCTCGGTGCCGGGCGGCACTTGCAGGACGGCGTGCAGTCCGGCCGCGATGCCGGTGACGCGCACGTCGGGGGCGCGCTCGGCGAGGGCGGCGACCAGCGCGTCACGGCGGCGCCGGTAGCGCAGGCGGGCGGCCCGGACATGCCGGTCGTAGTCGCCGGAGCCGAGGAACTCCGCGAGGGTCAGCTGGTCCAGGACGCCCGGAGTGCGGCCCGCCATGCCGTCCAGGGCCTCCTCGACCAGCGACGGCGGCAGCACCAGCCAGCCCAGGCGCAGGCCTGGGGCGAGGGACTTGCTGGCGGTGCCCAGATAGACGACGCGGTCGGGGTCCAGGCCCTGGAGGGCGCCGACGGGCTGGCGGTCGTAGCGGAACTCGCCGTCGTAGTCGTCCTCCAGGACCAGTCCGCCGGTGCGGCGGGCGCGGTCGATCAGTGCCGTGCGGCGTCCGGGGAGCAGGGGCAGGCCCATCGGGAACTGGTGGGAGGGGGTGAGGAGGACGGCCCCGGTGGTGGCCGGGTCGTCGTCGGGGGGACGGGTGCCGCGGTCGTCGAAGGGCAGCGGGGGTGTGGCGAGGCCCGCGCGGGTGAGCAGGGCGCGGTGGTGGGGCAGGCCGTAGGACTCGACCGCCACGGAGCGCGCTCCCCTGCGGCGCAGCAGGTCGGCGAGGACACCGAGGCCGCCGAGGAAGCCGGCGCAGACGACGATCCGGTCGGGGTCGGCGCGCACGCCGCGGGCGCGGGAGAGGTAGTCGGCGAGGGCGGTGCGCAGTTCGATCCGGCCGCGCGGGTCGCCGTAGCCGAGCGCCTGGTCGGGGGCGGCGGTCAGGGCGCGGCGGGCCGCCTTCAGCCACTGGGCGCGGGGGAACGACGCGAGTTCGGGGGTGCCGGGGACGAGGTCGTAGGCGGGCCGGCCCGGTGCCCGCCGGTGCGGTGCCGGGCGCCGGGCGGGGGTGGCGGGCGTCCGGTCGGCGACCCGGGTTCCGGAGCCCTGACGGGCGGCGAGCCAGCCCTCGGCGACCAGGTCGGCGTAGACCTCGGCCACCGTGTTGCGGGCCACGCCCAGGTCGGCGGCGAGCGAGCGCGAGGAGGGCAGCCGGGTGCCGGGCGCCAGCCGGCCGCCGCGGACGGCCTCGCGCAGGGCGTCGGTGAGACCGCGGCGCAGGCCGGGGCCGGAGCGGTCCAGGTGCAGGTCGACGCCGAAAGTGGCCCACGGTTTCCCCATGGAAATGGACCATACTCCTGGGCTGCCTCGCTTCTAGGCTCAAGACCATGACGACGATCGAGAACACCACCGCCGCCCCCGGTTCCTTCGCCCCCGAGGAGGCACCCCGCCTGGAGTGGGCCAAGCACGCGCCCGAGGTCTACAAGGCGATGATCCGGCTCGACACCGCCGCGAAGCGGGGGCTGGACCCGACGCTGTGCGAGCTGGTGAAGATCCGCGCCTCCCAGATCAACCACTGCGCCCTCTGCATCGACATGCACTCCAAGGACGCGCTCGCGGCCGGCGAGAGCGTGGAACGGATCGTGCAGCTCAGCGCGTGGGAGGAGTCGCGGCACTTCTACACGGAGAAGGAGCTGGCGGCGATCGAGCTGACCGAGGCGGTGACGGTCCTGACCGACGGATTCGTGCCCGACGCGGTCTACGAGAAGGCCGCCGCCCACTTCGAGGAGCCGGAGCTGGCGCAGCTGATCGCCGCGATCACGGTGATCAACGCCTGGAACCGCTTCGGCGTGACGTGCCGACTGACGCCGGGTCACTACACGCCGGGTCAGTACCGGTGACGGTTCGCACCGGGCTCCTGGACGACGGCGTCCGGTCCGCGCTGCGGGCGCTGGGCGCCGCCGCCAAGCAGGAGGTGTGCTCCGTGGCCGCTTAGCGGCCGGGTACCGATCGTTGGCGCTCCGAGTGGGACCAAAATTGCCGTATTTCACTCGATAGGGTGATCGGTGAAGAACCTACGGTGCAGTGTCGCGTGAATGTCTGCGCTCGGTGAGCATGAAACTGGTGGTGCAGGTCAAGCTACTGCCGACGCCCATGCAGGCGGCGGCCTTGGAAGCGACCCTGCGCGCCTGCAACGCGGCAGCCACCTGGGTGAGCAAGGTCTCTTTCGAGCGGCAGGAGTTCAAGAACTTCGCACTCCGCAAACTCACATATGAGCAGGCAAAGTCACGGTGGCGCCTAGGGGCCCAGGCAGCTCAGCACACGATCAAGAAGGCCTGCGACGCCTACGCCACCTTGCGGGCGAACGTGAAGGCGGGCCGTTTCGGGCGTAGCGGGTCGGCACGCCACCGCTGTGTCACGGAGCAGCCCGTCGCCTTCCGTCCCTTCGGCGCGCAGCCGTTCGACGACCGGATGCTCCAGAACACCCCGTCGGCCAAGCGGCGCCTGAAGAAGCGCCATCGCAAGGAGGCACGGCGAGCCAGGGACATCAACCACAAGATCGCGAAGCATGTGGTGGCCGAGGCAGAACGCACCGGTCGCGGAACCGTCCTCGAAAAACTCACGGGCATCCGCGAACGGGTACGGCTTCGCAAGCCCCAACGGGCCACCCCGCACTCCTGGTCGTTCGCCCAGTTGGGACAGTTCATCGCGTACAAGGCCCGCCGCGCCGGGGTGCCGGTGGTGCACGTTGATCCGGCGTACACCTCACGTACCTGCGCCGAGTGTGGGCACATCGACAGGGCGAACCGGGTCTCCCAGGCCCGATTCACATGCCGGTCCTGCACATTCGTTGATCACGCAGACCGGACCGGCTCCCGCGACATCCGCGCTCGTGCGTGGGAGTTGTGGCGACGCGGAGCTGTGGCGACGCGGGGTCGAGTCAACAGCCCCTGCCCCGCCCCCGCATCAGAGGGGCGGGGCTGGACGCAAACGCAACATCACCGCCAGTGGTGCCCAGTTGTGCAAGCCCGGCGCTTCAGCGCCGGGTAGTTGACGGCAGCCACTTCTTCCAGACGGACTTGTGGCTGTCCACCCACTTCTTCGCCGCCTCCTCGGGCCGCATCTTCTGCTCGGCGATCATCAGGGAGACCTCGTTCTGGTCCTCGGTCGTCCACTCGAAGTTCCTCAGGAACTCCGCCGCCTGGCCGCCGTCCTCCGCGAAGCCGGCGTTGAGGTACTTCTGCAGCGGGGTGACCGGGTAGGCGCAGTCGACCTTCGCCGGGTCGGCGTCGCAGCCCTCCTTGTAGGGCGGCAGCTTCACCTCGGTCATCGGAACCTTCTCGAAGAGCCACTGGGGGGTGTACCAGTAGGTCAGGAAGGGCTTCTTCTCCTTGGCGAACTGGGTGATCTGGGTGATCTGGGCGGCCTCGGAGCCGGCGAAGACGACCTTGTAGTCCAGGTCGAGATTGTTGACCAGGGCCTTGTCGTTGGTGACGTAGGACGGGGAACCGTCCATCAGCTGGCCCTTGTCGCCGCTCTCCGCGGTGCGCATCAGCTCGGCGTACTTGTCGAGGTTCTTCCAGTCGGTCACGTCCGGGTGCTTCTTCGCGAAGTACGTCGGGACGAACCAGCCGATGTGCCCGGTGACGCCGAGGTCGCCGCCGGGGGCGATCGTCTTCTTGTCCTCGACGTAGCGCTGCTCCTGCTCGGGGTGGCCCCAGTCCTCCAGGATGGCGTCGACCCGGCCCTGGCTGAGCGCGTCCCAGGCGGGGACCTCGTCGACCTGGACGGTGTCGACGCGGTAGCCCAGTTCGTGCTCCAGCAGGTACTGGGCGACGGCCACGTTGGCCTGGGCACCGACCCAGGACTGCACGGAGAGGGTCACCGTCCTGGCGCCCTGGGCGTTGGCGTACGGGGACGCCTGCTTGGTCATGTCGGCGGCGCCGCAGCCGGTCAGCAGCGTCAGCGCGGCGACCGAGGCGATGGCGGTGGTGGTACGCATCCGCATGTCAGGCTCCCTTCTTCGTACCGCGTTCGGTCGGCTGGGTGACCCGGTCGAGCATCAGGCCGAGGCAGACGATCGCCGCGCCGGCCACCAGGCCGGTCGCCAGGTCGCCCTGGGCCAGGCCGAAGACGACCTGGTAGCCGAGCGCGCCACCGCCGACCAGGCCGCCGATGATGACGACGGCGAGGACGAGGACGACGCCCTGGTTGACGGCGAGCAGCAGGGACCGGCGGGCCAGCGGGAGCTGGACCTGGCGCAGTTGCTGCCCGCTGGTGGCACCGAGCGAGCGGGCCGACTCCAGCGCGGCCGGGTCGACCTGGCGCAGCCCCTGGGCGGTGATGCGGACGACGGCCGGGAGGGCGTAGACGACCGCGGCGGCCACGGCGGGCGCGCGGCCCACGCCGAAGAGGGCGACGACCGGGATCAGGTACACGAACTGCGGCATCGTCTGGAAGACGTCCAGGACGGGCCGGAGCGCGCGCTCGAAGCGGTCGCTGCGGGCGGCGGCGATGCCCGTCGCGAAGCCGATGACCAGGGTCACGGCGACGGCGGCGAGAACTTGCGAGAGCGTGTCCAGGGACGGGTTCCACACGCCGAGCACGCCGATCGCGGCCATGGCGAGGACGGCGGTGAGCGCGGTGCGCCAGGTGCCGATCAGCCAGGCGAGGGCGGCGACGATCAGCAGTACGGACCACCAGGGCAGCCACTGGAGGCCGCCCCGCAGCGGGTTGAGGACCCAGCTGGTGAAGTGGGCGGCCCAGTCGGCGGTCCCGCCGATGACGGGGACACCGGAGTAGAGGTGGGCGGTCATCCAGTCGACGGCCCGGTTGACGGGCTCGGCGATGTCCACCTCCCACGCCTCGGGCCAGTCGAGGAAGCCGGCGAGTCGTCCGGCGGCCGCGACGGCCGCGGCGGCGGCCAGGGCGTACAGCCAGGTCAGCGGGGACTTCCCGGATTCGCCGAGCCGCTCCCCCGCCGCGCCGGTCACCCGGTCCAGGACGACGGCGAGCAGCACGATCGGGATGCCGGCCGCGAGTGCCGCGCCCACGTCGACCGAGGCGAGCGCCTGGTAGACGCGGTCGCCGAGGCCGCCGGCGCCGATGACGGAGGCGATGACGGCCATGGACAGCGCCATCATGATCGTCTGGTTGAGGCCGAGGAGGAGCTCCTTGCGGGCCAGCGGGATGCGGGCGGTCAGCAGCCGCTGGCGGGCGGTGGTGCCGAGGGACTCGACGGCCTCCAGAACCTCCTTGTCGGCGCCGCGCAGGCCGAGGGCGGTGAGCCGGGCCATGGGCGGGGCGGCGTAGACGACGGTGGCCAGGACGGCGGCGGGGACGCCGATGCCGAAGACCAGGACGACGGGGAGGAGGTAGGCGAAGGCGGGCAGCACCTGCATGGTGTCGAGCACCGGGCGCAGGACGCGGTCCATCCGGTCGGACAGGCCGGCGGCCAGGCCGAGCAGGGCGCCGACCACGACCGACGCGAGCACGGCGACGACCATGAGCGCGAGGGTCTGCATGGTCGGCACCCACATGCCGAGCAGGCCGCAGGCCAGGAACGCGGCGGCCGTGCCGATCGCCAGCTTCACGCCGGCCACGCGCCAGGCGACCAGGGCGCCGATCGCGGTGACCCCGGCCCAGCCGACGGCGAGGAGGGCGAGGTACACGGCGCGTACGGCGATGACGACGACGTTGCTGACGTGGCCGAAGAAGTAGAGGAACAGCGGGTGGCTGTCGCGGTTGTCGATGATCCAGTCGCTGGCCCTGCCGAGCGGCTCGGAGACGTCGACGGTGAGGGCGGTGGGCCAGGTGGTGCCGCCCCACTGGGATACGGCGAGGGGGGCGAGGATCGCGGCGGCGACCGCGAGGGCGAGGAGCTTGCGTACGGCCGGGTTGGTGAGGATGCCCGGCGGGGCGGCCTTCCGGGGCGCTGCGGTGATCGTGGCCATTACGCCGGCTCCTCGCTGGTGGCGGGGGGCGGGGTGGTCGGTTCACGGCGCTGGGCCGGTGCTCCCCCCACGCTCGGCCTCGCTCGCCCGGGGGGACGCCCATCGCCCGCCCGTGCCGCCCCGGCGGCCCCACTGCTCGCAGCTGCGGCGGGGCCGTCCGTGGGTGCGTCGGCGGCGGACGCGTCAGCCGTGCCTGTGGTGCCCGCCACCACCGACAGCAGCGCGTCCGCGTCGACCACCCCCAGGCAGCGGCCGTCGTCCATCACGCGGGCCGGGGAGCCGGCGCGGGCGACGGCCTCGATGGCCTCCGACACCGTGGCGTCGGGGCGGAGCGCGGGGCCGGTGCCGGCCTCGTCGGCCGAGGAGGCGGGGCGCATGGCCGTACGGACGGTGAGGACCTGCTCGCGCGGGACGTCGCGGACGAACTCGCGGACGTAGTCGTCGGCGGGCGAGCCGACGATCTCCTCCGGGGTGCCGAGCTGCACGACGCGTCCGTCGCGCATCAGGGCGATGCGGTCGCCCAGCTTGAGGGCCTCCTGGAGGTCGTGGGTGATGAAGACCATCGTGCGGCCCTCCTCGCGGTGCAGCCGGACGACCTCCTCCTGCATGTCCCGCCGGATCAGCGGGTCGAGCGCGCTGAACGGCTCGTCGAAGAGCAGCACCTCGGGGTCGACGGCGAGCGCGCGGGCGAGGCCGACGCGCTGGCGCTGGCCGCCGGAGAGCTGGCCGGGGCGGCGGTGCTCCAGGCCCTCCAGCCCGACCTTGGCGACGATGGCGGCGGCGCGCTCGCGGCGCTCGGCGCGGCCCATGCCCTGGACCTCCAGGCCGTAGGCCACGTTGTCGAGGACCGTGCGGTGCGGGAGCAGGCCGAAGTGCTGGAAGACCATCGCGGCGCGGTGGCGGCGCAGTTCGCGCAGCCGGGCCCTGTCCATCGCGCGGACGTCCTCGCCGTCGATGGCGATGGAGCCGGCCGTCGGCTCGATCAGCCGGGTCAGGCAGCGTACGAGGGTGGACTTGCCGGAGCCGGACAGGCCCATGACGACGAAGACCTCGCCCTTGCGCACGTCGAAGGAGACGTCCGCCACGGCGGCCGTGCAGCCGGTGCGCGAGCGCAGCTCGGCCGGGCTCAGGGCGCTCAGCTCGGGGTCGGCGGGGATCCGGGCGGCCTTGGGGCCGAAGACCTTCCACAGGCCGTCCACGGAGAAGACGGGGGCGGCGGAATCGGTGGCCTCGGGCGTACCCGGCGGCGTACCGGCGCCGGTGGTGGTACTCATCGGGCGTCACCACCGATCAGCTCGACGGCGCGCTCGCCGACCATGAGGACGCCGATCATCGGGTTCACGGCGGGCATGGTCGGGAAGACGGAGGCGTCGGCGATGCGGATGCCCGTCAGGCCGCGGACGCGCAGCTCGGGGTCGACGACGGCCTGCTCGTCGGTGGCGGCGCCCATCTTGCAGGTGCCCGCCGGGTGGTAGACGGTGTGGGCGACCTTGCGGGCGTACTCGCTCAGCTCCTCGTCGCCGGTGACGTCCGGGCCGGGGCAGACCTCGCGCTTGAGCCAGCCGGCCAGCGGCTCGGCCTTGGCGACCTCACGGGCGATCCTGATGCCGTCGACGAGGGTGCGGCCGTCGTGGTCGTCCTCGTCGGTGAAGTAGCGGAAGTCCAGGGCGGGCTTCACGGACGGGTCGGCGCTGGTCAGGTAGAGGCGGCCGCGGGACTTCGGCTTGGGGATGTTCGGAGTCATCGAGACGCCGAACTCCGGGCGCTCGTAGCCGAGGCGCTCCGGGTTGTCCGTGAACGGGATCTGGTAGAAGTGGAACATCAGGTCGGGGCCCGCGTGTTCGGGGTCGCGGCGCACGAACAGACCGGCGTCGGAGTCCATCGCGGAGTTGTCCGGGATGGGGCCGTTGGTCTCCCACACGATCACCGACTCGGGGTGGTCGAGCAGGTTCTCGCCGACGCCGGGCAGGTCGAGCGCCACGGGTATGCCGAGGGCCTCCAGCTGGTCCTTCGGGCCGATGCCCGAGTGCAGCAGCAGGCGCGGCGAGTCGACGGCACCGGCGCAGAGCACGACCTCGCCCCGTGCCTTGACGAGGATCTCCTCGCCGTCCTTGGTGCGGACGTGGACGCCCTCGGCGCGGGTGCCGTCGAGCTGGAGCTGGTAGGCCCAGGTCTCCAGCATGATCGTGAGGTTGGGCCGCTCGTCCATCACCGGGTGCAGGTACGCCACCGAAGCCGAGGAGCGCTTGTTGTTCTCCGGGTGGTAGGCGAGGTCGAAGAAGCCGGCGCCCTCGGTGAACGGCTTCTTGTTGAAGCCCTCGACGCGGGGGACGTCCAGGGCCTTCTGCGCGGAGTCGACGAAGTCGCGGGCGATGGCGTTCCGGTCCTTCTCGTCGACCGGGACGACGTTGTTCTTCAGCCGCGCGTAGTACGCCTCCATCGGCACCGCGCCCCAGCCCTTGGCGCCCGCCGCCTCCCACTCGTCCCAGTCGGAGGGCAGCGGCTTGAAGGCGATGAGCGTGTTGTGCGAGGAGCAGCCGCCGAGCACCCGGGCGCGGCTGTGCCGGATGTGCGAATTGCCGCGTGGCTGCTCGGTGGTCGGGTAGTCGTAGTCCAGCTCGCCGCCGAGCAGGCCCATCCAGCGGCGCAGGGTCAGCACGTCGTCGCGGCCGACGTCGCTGGGGCCGCCCTCGATGACGGCGACGGTGACGTCCGGGTTCTCGGTGAGGCGGGAGGCGATCACCGATCCCGCGGTGCCGCCGCCTATGACGACGTAGTCGTAGACGTGGGAGGTCTCGGGCATGGGGGTACTCCAGAGGGTGAGCGGACGGGGAGCCGGGCGGCCCGGGTGGGGTGCGGGCGGGGTGGAGTGGGGCGAAGCGGCGTCAGCCGGCGAACCAGCGGACGGGCTTCGGGGCGAGGTTCTGGTAGACGTGCTTGCTCTCGCGGTACTCGGCGAGGCCCGCGGGGCCCAGTTCGCGGCCGACGCCGCTCTTGCCGAAGCCGCCCCACTCCGCCTGCGGGAGGTAGGGGTGGAAGTCGTTGATCCAGACGGTGCCGTGCCGGAGCCGGCCCGCGACCCGGCGGGCCCGTCCCGCGTCGGCGGTCCAGACGGCCCCGGCCAGACCGTACTCGGTGTCGTTGGCGAGGGCTACGGCCTCGTCCTCGGTGCGGAAGGTCTCGACGGTGAGCACCGGTCCGAAGACCTCCTCCCGTACGACCTTCATCTCCCGGTGGCAGTGGTCGAGGACGGTCGGCTCGTAGAAGTAGCCCGTCTCCGGCCGCTGGGGGGACGGCTCGGGGCGCTTGCCGCCGCAGCGCAGCTCGGCGCCCTCGGCCAGCGCGGAGGCGACGTAGTCCTCGGTCTTGGCGCGCTGCTGCTCGGAGACGAGCGGGCCGCACTCGACGCCGTCCTCGGTGCCTCGGCCGAGGCGGATCTTCGCGGCGCGGCGGGCGAGTTCGGCGACGAAGCGTTCGCGGACCGACTCCTCGACGATGAGCCGGCCGCCGGCGGAGCAGACCTGGCCGCTGTGGATGAAGGCGGCGTTGAGGGCCTGGTCGACGGCGGTGTCGAAGCCCTCCTCGCTCTCGCAGGCGTCGGCGAAGACGACGTTGGGGTTCTTGCCGCCGAGTTCGAGGGCGACCTTCTTGACGGTGACGGCGGCGGCCTGGGCGACCTTGGTGCCGCTGATCAGGCCGCCGGTGAAGGAGACCAGGTCGACGTCGGGGTGCTCGGCGAGGCGGGCGCCGACGCTGTGGCCGGGACCGGTGACGATGTTGGCGACGCCGGTGGGGAGGCCGGCCTCGGTCAGCAGGTCGATCAGGGCGACGGTGGTCATCGGGGTGATCTCGCTGGGCTTGATCACGAAGGTGTTGCCCGCGGCGAGCGCGGGGGCGATCTTCCAGCTGGCCTGGAGGAGCGGGTAGTTCCAGGGCGTGATCATCGCGCAGACGCCGACCGGCTCGTGCACGACGACGCTGTGGATGTCGGGCGAGCCCGCGTCGACGACCCGGCCGGGGGCCTCACCGGCGACCAGGTCGGCGAAGTAGCGGAAGGCGTCGGCGACGCAGTCGATGTCGACCCGGCCCTCCTCGACGGTCTTGCCCGCGTCGCGGCTCTCCAGCAGGCCGAGCGGCTCGCGGTCGCGTACGAGGAGGTCGGCGACGCGGCGCAGCAGGGCGGCGCGTTCGGCGACCGGGGTGTGCGGCCACTCGCCCGTGTCGAAGGCGCGCCGGGCGGCGGCCACCGCGAGGTCGGTGTCCTTCTCGTCGCCCTCCGCGATGACGGCGAACGGCAGGGCGTCCGCGGGGTCGAGGATCTCGCGGGTGGCGCCGGAGGACGCCGCCAGCCACTCGCCTCCCGCGTGAATGGTCCGGTGCGCCCGCTCCGCCGGGGTTTCCGTGCTGTTCGCCATGATCGGTATTGCCTTCCGTTCCTGATCAACCCCCCTGTGTCACACGCGTGTCACTCCCGGGGACCGTGAGCCCCTGCCCACCTGCCCCGCATGCATGCCGAACCGGTGACCGAAAGTGCGGCGCATCACTAAGAAGAGGGACGGAGAGGCATGAAGCACGCACATGGACGCGTCGGTTTCCCCTGACTGAAGTCAAAGGAATGGAGCCGGCGGCAGAGGGCGGGGGCCGGTGGCGCGGTGACTGTCCCTGCGGGACCTGCGCGTCCGCCTCGGCCTGGACGCCGGACACCTGAGCCGGACGGTGAAGGCACGGGAGGCGCGGGGCATGGTCCGGCTGGGCGCGCATCCCGACGGCGGCCCGGCGCCTGCTCGACGGGCTGGAGGGCGGGGCCGCCGCGCGCGGCCCGACCGTCGTGGGGCTCGACACCCACGTCGTGCTCACCGAGGCGCGGGGCGATGTACGAGGCGTCCGGCTGCACCGAGACTCCGGCGCGCTCCGGCCATGTCTGCGCCGGGCACGGGTTCGAGATGCGGCTGCCGGGGGGCCTGACAACGGGCGCGGGCCCCGTCCCGGAACGGAAACGGGGCCCGTGCGGGCGGGGTGGGCTCAGATGAGGCCGAGAGCGCGGACCGCCTCGCGCTCCTCCGACAGCTCCTTGACGGAGGCGTCGATGCGGGCGCGGGAGAAGTCGTTGATCTCCAGGCCCTGGACGATCTCGTACTTTCCGTCCTTCGTGGTGACCGGGAAGGAGGAGATGATGCCCTCCGGAACGCCGTAGGAGCCGTCCGACGGAATGCCCATGGAGGCCCAGTCGCCCTCGGCGGTGCCGTTGACCCAGGTGTGGACGTGGTCGATGGCGGCGTTGGCGGCGGAGGCGGCCGACGAGGCGCCGCGGGCCTCGATGATGGCGGCGCCGCGCTTGGCGACGGTGGGGATGAAGTCCTCGGCCAGCCACTTCTCGTCGCCCACGACCTCGGCGGCGTTCTTGCCGGCGATGGTGGCGTTGAAGATGTCCGGGTACTGGGTGGCGGAGTGGTTGCCCCAGATGGTCAGGCGCTTGATGTCGGTGACCGACGAGCCCGTCTTCTTCGCGAGCTGGGTCAGCGCGCGGTTGTGGTCCAGGCGGGTCATGGCGGTGAAGCGCTCGGCCGGTACGTCCGGGGCGGCGGCCTGGGCGATCAGGGCGTTGGTGTTGGCCGGGTTGCCGACGACGAGGACCTTGATGTCGTCCGCGGCGTGGTCGTTGATGGCCTTGCCCTGCGGCTTGAAGATGCCGCCGTTGGCCTCCAGGAGGTCACCGCGCTCCATGCCCTTGGTGCGGGGGCGGGCGCCGACCAGGAGGGCGACGTTGGCGCCGTCGAAGGCGACGTTCGGGTCGTCGGTGATCTCGATGCCCCGGAGGAGCGGGAACGCGCAGTCGTCCAGCTCCATCGCGGTGCCCGCGGCGGCGTTGAGCGCCGGGGTGATCTCCAGGAGGCGCAGCTTGACCGGCACGTCCGCGCCGAGCAGCTGGCCGGAGGCGATGCGGAAGAGCAGGGCGTAACCGATCTGGCCGGCCGCGCCGGTGACGGTGACGTTCACGGGAGTGCGGGTCATGGCGTTCTCCGTATGACAGCTGGCGGTGGGGCGTCCCTGCCCCGGGCGTTTGATCGATCTCTTGGTATCAAGAGATCGATCCAGCCGTCAGGCTATCGCGCCTCCCGTGCCCGGGACGTCCGGGTCGGTGTGGCCCGGCCCACAGGACCACCGCCGGATCACCCGCGCGCGCGACCGGCACGCCGAAAACGCGCGCGGAACCGAGGACATCGCGTGCCGAACGGAGCACCTGGCGCGCGGAACCGAGGACATGAAAAGGCGGCCGCCTGTCCGGGAGAGGGGGACGAAGGCGACCGCCGTTCGGGGATACCGTTGCCGGACTCCCGTGGGGGTACTTCTCGCGTGCCCCTGACTCCGCGGGCCATGCCTGCCGCGGGCGACTTTTCTCCCGGTGCTGCCGAGGCCCGTTCCCCACCGGCATCGCGGCCCGGCTCCGTACGGCCCCGCACGGCCCCGCGGCTACTTCGTGCAGCCCTTCTGGCCCGCCGTCAGCGTCACGCACGCCTTGGCGTCGGACGCGGACTTCACCGCCACCATCGGGGTGTACGCGACGGTGTCGGCGGCCCCGGCGACCGAGCCCGTCTGCGGGCTCGCGCCGTCCGCGCTCACCTGCACCTCGTCGCCCTGGGCGGCCTGGGTGACACGGGCCCACGCCGCGCCGCAGATCTTGCTGTAGCGGACCTCGACGGCTGCCGTGCCGACGGTGGCGGTCGCGGCGGTGGTCACCAGGTCGCCGCCGCAGCCCATGATCTCCGGGTCCTTGCCGGTGCAGGCGTCGCCGCTGCACTCCACGCCGGGCGGCAGCTCGGGGTCGGAGCTGACGGTGGGCGACGGGGACGGCTTCGCGCCCTCGTTCTTCTTCTCATCACCGTCGTTCAGAAGGAAGAAGGCGCCCGCGATCACGACGAGCACGCCGACGACGCCCGCGACGAACGTCGTCATCCGCTTGCTGCCGCCCCCGGAGGGCCGGGTCCGCGGACGGGAGCCGCCGTGCGGGGGTTCGCCGTACGAGCCCGAGGGCGTCGTGGAGGCCGAGGGGCCGTGGCCGCTCGGTGCGGCGGCGGCCGGCGCCGCCGGACCCCGCGCGGCTTCCCCCGAGTCGGCCCGGGTCCCGGACCACGCCGTACGGTCACCGGTCGGCGCCGGTCCCCGGTATCCGGCCATGCCCCACGAGTTGCCGTCGGACGCGCCGCCGGACGACGGGACGGAGGGAGCGCCCGGCGCACCGCCGCCCCGGACCGTACCGACGGCCGAGTCGGGGCTGTCGGCGGCCGTCGGCTGCGCGGGAACCGTCGGCGGAAACGTGGGCGCCACACCGGCCGGCCCGGCGATACCGGGCGTGGCCGTGGCGCCGCCGCCGTGCCGGCCGGTCCGGCTCCCCTTGCCGTTCCGGCCGCCGTTGCCCGACTTGGCCGCGGGCGTGCCCAGCTCGCCGAGCGCGGCGCGCGCCTGGGAGATCCGAATGGCCTCCATGGTCATGTCATGGCGCATCTCCGAGCGGCTCCAGGCCCGCTCGGCCAGCTCCCACATGGTGGTCAGGTGGACCGGATTGGTCCGCGTCACCTCGGCGAGGGCCACGACGGCGCCCTTCGGCGCCAGCAGCCGGCCGTTCAGATAGCGCTCCCAGGACGTCTTGCTGTAGCCCGTGGCGTCGGCCACCGAGGCGATGCTCAGCTCACTGCGGTCCACGAGTCGGCGCAACTGACTCGTGAACTCTTCGATCTGCGGATCGAGTTCATCCGGCAAGGCCTTCCAACGAGGCATTGCTTCCCCCTCTTCCCCCCGGTGACGTGCTGTTCGTTCCCCGTTCGGTCCTCGCGCGCGGCGTCCCGCGCGGAGTCCCCGTTCTGGCTACCCACAGGGATGCGCCCGGTCAGGATCTCAGTTCCCGGGGTGGGGGCGCACAGGAGCACAGGGGTCGCGAACATGCACCGTCGCACGTCCACCGACCCGTGGTCCAGTGTCCCACCGGCGTTCCCCTGCCCGGAACCGAACCCCGTTTTTCACGGCTCGCGTAGCGGAGTAGCGGAACGGTCACTTCCGTGCCACAGCGCCCCGACAGGCGTTGAACAGGGCGTTCGCCGTGCAGGAGGGTTGGTCCCGGCGGACGGCCCGTCCTCCCACGGGGGTGGAGGACGGGCCGTTCGCTAACTCACCGTGAAGTGCAGGGTGTCCTTCAGGAAAGGGATCTCCAGCCACGGTTTCGGCTGGGCCATCATCGCCAGCAGGACGATGGAGAGGCCGAGGACGCCGTAGGTGGTGATGTCCGTGAAGCGGGAGCGCACGGCGAGCATGCCGACATCGGGCAGCACCCAGCGCAGCGCCGCGCCGATCAGCAGGGCGGTGCCGATCAGCAGGGTTCCGTAGCGGAACACGTCCAGCGCGGTCAGCAGCAGGCCGAGGCCCACCAGGCCGACCACGAGGAGGATCGGCCACTGCCGGGCGGGCGCCGGGGCGTCGCCGGCCGCGGCCCGGCCGCCGCCCTCGGGGCGCGCGGTGTCGCGGGTGAAGAGCGGGAACCGGCGGGTGATCCGCCGCGGCCTGCCCTCGGCGTCGGGCGCGCTGACGGGGTCCCGGACGGTGATGTCCTCCGGGCGCTCCGCGTGCTCCCGGTGCTCCGCGTGCTCCACTTGCTTCCGGTGCTCCGAGTCCCCCGCGTGCTCCACTTGCTTCCGGTGCTCCGAGTCCCCCGCGCGCTCCGGGCGCTCGGCGTCGGTGTCGTCAGCCGGCACTGCGCTCCGCCGCCTCCACCACGTTGACGAGCAGCTGGGCCCTGGTCATGGGGCCGACGCCGCCGGGGTTCGGGGAGATCCAGGCGGCGACCTCGGCCACGCCGGGGTGGACGTCGCCCATGATCTTGCCCTCGGCGTTGCGCGAGACGCCCACGTCGAGGACGGCCGCGCCCGGCTTGACGTCCTCGGGGCGGACCAGGTGCGGGGAGCCGGCCGCGGCGACGACGATGTCCGCGCGCTTGAGGTGGGCGGCCAGGTCCCGGGTGCCGGTGTGGCACTGGGTCACGGTGGCGTTCTCGCTGCGCCGGGTGAGCAGCAGCGGCATCGGGCGGCCGATCGTGACACCGCGGCCGACGACCACGACCTCGGCGCCCTTGATCTCCACGCCGTGGCGGCGCAGGAGGGTGAGGATGCCGTTCGGGGTGCAGGGCAGGGGGGCCGGCTCGTTCAGGACGAGACGCCCGAGGTTCATCGGGTGCAGGCCGTCCGCGTCCTTCTCCGGGTCCATCAGTTCCAGGATGCGGTTCTCGTCGATGCCCTTCGGCAGGGGCAGCTGGACGATGTAGCCGGTGCAGGTGGGGTCCTCGTTCAGCTCGCGGACGACCGCCTCGATCTCCTCCTGCGTCGCCGTACCCGGCAGTTCGCGCTGGATGGAGGCGATGCCGACCTGCGCGCAGTCGCGGTGCTTGCCGGCGACGTACTTCTGGCTGCCGGGGTCGTCGCCGACCAGGACGGTGCCGAGGCCGGGTGTGATGCCCCTCTCCTTCAGCGCCGCCACGCGGGCGGTCAGTTCGGACTTGATCGCGGCTGCGGTGGCCTTGCCATCGAGAATCTGGGCGGTCATGCCCCCATCCTCGCGGATGACCGGCCCCCGGTTCCAATCCGGCCGACATCCGGGCACCGGCGAAGCGCTCACCGGGCGCCGCCCGGGGCCTCGACCGGAGCGCCGGCCGGGCGTCCCGGGGCGTGTCCCATCCCGGCGGATCGCGATCGACGCTGTTGCACTTGCACAACACCTCGCGGCCGGGCTGGACAAGTAAGAGACAGGTCAAGAACGATGGGCAGAAGCACAGTGCCGCGGGGCCGTACCGGGGGGACGAACCGCCACGAAGTAACTCCTCCGCATCGAGCCACGCGTCGTCCCCGCACGTGACAGCTACGGAGGAAGTCCCGCATGAGTTTCGGCGACCCGAACAACCCCTACGGTCCGCCGCAGGGCCAGCAGCAGGGCCAGCAGCACGGCCAGCAGCCGAACTACGGCTACCCAGAGCAGCAGCCCCAGGGCCAGCCCGGCTACGGCTACCCCGCCGCCCCGCCGGTCCAGCCCTACGGCGGCGGGTACGCCCCCGCCCCCGCGGTCATGCCCGGCACGGTGAAGGCCGCGCGTGTGATGCTGTTCGTGCTGGGCGCCTGCCAGGTCATCGGTGGCGTGCTGATGATCGCGGCCAGCTCCTGGTTCGCCGACTACATCGAGGACGAGGTCAACTCCGACCCCAGCATCTCGGCGCAGGACGCGGACACCGTCACGAGCATCGGCGCGGGCCTCATGATCGGCGTAGGCGTGATCTTCCTGGCGTTCGCGTTCTGGGCGATATTCACAGGAGTCAAGTTCGCCACCGGCCGGGGCGGTCCGCGGGTCTCCGCGATCGTCTACGGCTCGGTCGTGACGCTGGTCAGCGTGATCAACCTGGTGGGTGCCAACATCTTCGCCCTGATCAGCCTGGTCCTCGGCATCCTGATCATCGTCTTCTGCGCCAACAAGAAGGGCAGTTACTGGTTCAACCGCCCGCAGTACTGAACCGGCGCCCGCCACGGCACACTTCGCGCCAATCAAGCCATGGGGCCGTGTCTCACCCGTACGAGGGGAGACACGGCCCCGGTGCGTCGCCATAGTCTGACGTGGTAGCCGTCAGGCACGGGGAGACGCACCTTGTACAGCATCATCGTGGTACCTCCGCCGACCACGGAGGACGAACACACCCGCACCCAGTTCCGGCTCGCACCCGGCGAACGGCTCGTCTTCGGGCGGTCCGTGCCCGAGGGCGGACTGCTGATCGGGCACGACGGAGTGTCCCGCAGAGCCGGTGAGATCACCGCCCACGGCACCTTCTGGGCCCTGAGCAACCTGTCCGCCCACCAGACCTACGTGGTGGAGAACCCGGAGGGCGCCGGCGAGCACATCAAGGTGGCGCCGGGCCGGCTGGACGCCCCGGTGCCGTTCGAGTTCTCGCGGATCGTGCTGCCCGCCGCGGGCGACCTGCTGCCGGTCGACGTGTGGGCACCGCGCCACGACTATCTGCGTGCCGAGGACGGCACCGACGGCGAGCCGACCGCCCCGGCCTTCTCCGTCGACCGCACCAAACGGTACTTCGCGGTCCTGGCGGCCCTGTGCGAACCGCGGCTGCGCGGGGCACCGCACGCGCCGCTGCCGACCGTCGAGCAGGTCGTCGAGCGGCTGCGGCCGGGCTGGCCGGCCGCGTCGCGCACGTCCGTCCAGTGGAACATCGACTACCTGGCGGTGAAGCTGCGGCTGAAGCCGGGCCCGGAGACGGCGGAGGCGGGCGCGCGGCTCAACGGCAAGAAGGAGTCCCTGGTGTCCATGGCGCTCCGCTTCGACCTCGTACGGGAGGACGACCTCGTGGTCCTCGCGGCACCGCCGCGCCGGGTGCCCCGGTGACCGAGCCGTACGCCGTCCCCGTGCCGAAGGGTTACCGGGTCGGCGTCTGGGAGGTGCGGGCGCCGATCGCGACGGGCGCCTTCGGCAGCGTGTACGAGGCCCGCCGGGTCGGTGACGGCGACCCCGGTCTGCCGCGCACGGCCGCCCTGAAGTTCCTGCCCACCGGCACGGGCACCCCGCGCCAGCTGACCCACCTGCGCGAACTCGTCGAGCGCGAGGTCGAGTTGCACCGTCGGCTGCGACGGCCCCGGCTGGTGCGGATGTACGAGACCCTCGTCGTCGACGACCCGGCCCGCCCCGCGCTCGACGGCGCCACCGTCCTCGTACTGGAGAAGGCGGAGGGGTCCCTGTCCGCCCTGCTGTCCGCGTCGCCCCGACCGGCCGCCGGGCCCGCGCTGGTCGCCCAGGTGTGCGAGGGCCTGGCCCAGCTGCATCACGCCGGGTGGGTGCACGGAGACCTGAAACCGGCCAACGTGCTGCTGATGAGGGACGGTTCGGCCCGGCTCGCCGACTTCAACATGGCCGCCGAACTGGAAGGCACCCACGCCTACACCCCCGCCTTCTCCACCCCCGACTACACCCCGCCCGAACTGCTCTGGTCCGAGATCGGCGAACGCGGCCGGCGGATCCGCCCCTCCGCCGACGTGTGGGCCTTCGGTGTCCTCGCCCACCTCGTCCTCACCGGGTCCTTCCCGCTGCCCGGCGGCACCCCGGCGGCCCGCCGCGACGCCGGGGCCGCCTACGCGCGCGGCACCGAGGAGCTGCGTCTGTCGCCCGCGCTGCCCGAGGTGTGGCGGGAGATCGTGCGCGCGTGCCTGACCCGTACGCACGCCGAACGCATCGGCACGGACGCCCTGTTGCGGCAGGTGGCGGCGGTCGCGGGAGGTACGGGCGGCCGGTCCGTCCTGCCGCGCCGCGCGGGCCCCCGGCGCACGGCCCTCGCCGCGGCGGCCGCCACCGTGGCCGTCGCCGCGCTCGGCTACGGCATCAGCACCCGCGCAGGCGACGACGGCCCCGGCTCCACACCCGGCGGCCGGGGTCCCGGCGGCACCGCGACCGTCTCCGCCGCCTCCTACGGCGCCGGTGAACTGCGCACCGACCGGGACGTACCGGCCGCCTACCGCCTGCTGATCGTCGAGACGGCGCACGACTGCGACCGCGAGGAGGTCGGCCCGCCCCTGATCGCGGCCATGCTGAAGGTGGAGAGCGACTTCGACCCGGCCCTCGCCGACCCCGCGAGGAACGAGTACGGAATCGCCCGCTGGACCCCGAGCGTCCTGCGCTGGTGGATGAACGAGGACGGAACCCCCGGCGAGGAGGTCCCCGAACCCCCCTTCCCACCCGCCGAGTCCATCCCGGCGATGGGCCGCTACCTGTGCTGGATCACCCCGCGCCTCGACGCCGGCCTCCCGGGCGACCGCCGGGTGCTGATCGCCGTGGCCTACCGGACGTCGTACGACAAGGTGAACGACGCGGGCGGGGTTCCCCCGAAGTACCGCGACTACGCCGCCCGCGTCGCTCACCACCTCAAGGAGTACACGCCGCCGGGGAGGAAGTGACCCTGAGAGTTGCGAGGTACCGCGCGGCGGCCGCCCCGGGCACGGTGTGAGCACACCGCTCCGGCGGTTCGACACCGACGTTCATGGGGGAACAACAGTGAACATCATCAAGCCCGCCGCGCTGCTCGTCGCGGCATCGGCCCTGGTCGCCGGCTCCACGGTCGCGGCCACGGCCGCCGCCGACCCGGCCGGCACCCGGGTGACCGCACTCCAGCAGGCCGCCGACGAGGTACTGGCCGGCAAGCCGACGCCCCTGCGCGTGTCCGCCGACGCGGTCCAGTACGAGGGGCTGACCGTCACCGAGGCGCCCAGGACCAAGGGCGCCCAGGACCTGGCCTGCGACTACGGCCACCTGTGCATGATCGTCAAGGGCACCAAGTTCGACTTCTACAAGTGCCAGACGTGGAACGTCACCAACTGGACCGGCGACGGCCCCTTCACCAACAACCAGACGCGCGGCACGGTCGCCAAGTTCTTCAACAAGGACGGCAGCGTCCGCTGGACCTCGACGGCCTACCAGGCGGGCACGGCCACCTGGGACCCGATCTGGTCGCTGCGCCCCTGCTGATCCGCTGATCCGCGCGCGGGAGCGTGCCTGACCGGCGGCCCCGGCCTCCTCCATGGAGAGGGCCGGGGCCGCCTCATGCCGTGCCGGGTGCCTGCTGTCGCTGCCGGACCGCGTCACGGCCGCCCGCAGCACGGACGCCTCCGCCGGTGTGCGGGTGTGCAGTACGGTCGCACCGTGCCGGACGCCGGTGACGAGACCCGCGTCCCGCAGTGCGCCGGCGTGCCGGCCGGCCGAGGACGCCGCCCTGGGCCGGGGCAGGAGACGACGGGGCCCGCCGGGCGGTACCGGCGGGCCCCGTCGTCGTCCGGCTCACCGGGCGTCGTACGCCTCAGTGGAAGAAGTGCCGCGTCCCCGTGAAGTACATCGTCACGCCGGCCTTCTCCGCCGCCTCGACGACCAGTTCGTCGCGGACCGAACCGCCGGGCTGGACCACGGCCTTCACGCCGGCCGCGGTGAGGATCTCCAGGCCGTCCGGGAAGGGGAAGAAGGCGTCGGAGGCGGCGTACGCGCCCTGCGCGCGCTCGGCGCCGGCCCGCTCCACCGCCAGCTTCGCGGAGTCGACGCGGTTGACCTGGCCCATACCCACGCCGACGGAGGCGCCGTCCTTGGCGAGGAGGATCGCGTTGGACTTGACGGCCCGGCACGCCTTCCAGGCGAAGGCGAGGTCGGCCAGGTCGGACGGGGAGAGGGCCTCGCCGGTGGCCAGGGTCCAGGTGGCGGGGTCGTCGCCGTCGGCCTGGAGGCGGTCGGTGACCTGGAGGAGGGCGCCGCCGTCGATGGGCCTGACCTCGACCGGGGCCGCGGGGGCCGCGGGGGCGCGCAGCACGCGGATGTTCTTCTTCCTGGCGAGGGCCTCGAGGGCGCCGTCCTCGTAGTCGGGCGCGACGATGACCTCGGTGAAGATCTCGGCGACCTGCTCGGCCATCTCCTTGGACACCGGGCGGTTGACCGCGATCACGCCGCCGAACGCGGACAGCGGGTCGCAGGCGTGCGCCTTGCGGTGCGCCTCGGCGACGTCCGCGCCGACGGCGATGCCGCACGGGTTGGCGTGCTTGATGATCGCGACGCAGGGCTCGGCGTGGTCGTACGCGGCACGGCGGGCGGCGTCCGTGTCCGTGTAGTTGTTGTACGACATCTCCTTGCCGTGCAGCTGCTCGGCCTCGGCGAGGCCGCCACCCTCGGGGGAGGTGTAGAGGGCGGCGGGCTGGTGCGGGTTCTCGCCGTAGCGCAGGGTGTGCGCGCGGTCGTACGTGGCGCCAAGGAAGTCGGGGAACCGCGACTCGTCCACGGGGGCGTACTCGGAGGCGAACCAGGAGGCGACGGCCACGTCGTACGCGGCGGTGTGCTGGAAGGCCTCGGCGGCCAGGCGCTTGCGGGCGGCGAGGTCGAAGCCGCCGTCCTGCACCGCGGAGAGCACGTCGGCGTAGCGGGCGGGGCTGGTGACGACCGCGACCGAGGGGTGGTTCTTGGCTGCGGCGCGGACCATCGAGGGGCCGCCGATGTCGATCTGCTCGACGCACTCGTCGGCGGTGGCGCCCGAGGCGACGGTCTCGCGGAACGGGTAGAGGTTGACCACGACCAGGTCGAACGGCTCCACACCCAGCTCGCCGAGCTGCTGCCGGTGGCTGTCCAGACGCAGGTCGGCGAGGATGCCGGCGTGCACCTTGGGGTGCAGGGTCTTGACGCGGCCGTCCAGGCACTCGGGGAAGCCGGTCAGCTCCTCGACCTTGGTGACGGGGACACCCGCGGCGGAGATGCGGCCGGCCGTGGACCCGGTGGAGACGAGTTCGACGCCCGCCTCGTGGAGCCCTCGCGCGAGCTCCTCCAGCCCGGTCTTGTCGTAGACGCTGACGAGCGCGCGACGGATGGCCCGCTTGTTGCTTCCGGCGGTGGCGGTCACTGGATAACTACCTTTCGTCCCTCAATGCGATAGCCGTTGCGGGCGAGCCGCCCCACGACATCGACGAGCAGCCTTCGCTCGACTTCCTTGATGCGCTCGTGCAGAGCGCTCTCGTCGTCCTCGTCCCGGATCTCCACCACGCCCTGCGCGATGATCGGCCCGGTGTCGACGCCGTCGTCGACGAAGTGGACGGTGCAGCCGGTGACCCTGGCGCCGTACGCGAGCGCGTCCCGCACGCCGTGGGCCCCCGGGAAACTGGGGAGGAGGGCGGGGTGGGTGTTGACGAACCGCCCCCCGAAGCGGGCCAGGAACTCCTTGCCCACGATCTTCATGAACCCGGCCGAGACGACGAGGTCCGGCTCATGGGCGGCGACGGCATCGGCGAGCGCCGTGTCCCACGCGTCGCGGGTCCCGTAGTCCTTGACCTTCCGCACGAACGTCGGCAGTCCGGCGCGCTCGGCGCGGTCCAGCCCCTCGATGCCCTCGCGGTCGGCGCCGACCGCGACGATCTCGGCTCCGTATGCCTCGACGCCGGTGGCGGCGATCTCGTCGAGGAGCGCCTGAAGATTGGTGCCGGATCCGGAGACCAGCACGACGAGGCGCTTGGCTCGCTGGGCCACGGGCTTGGCGGCCACGGTGGGGGCCTTTCTCGGGGGGAGCTGGTCTGTGCGGTCGGTTTCGTACGGCCGACGGTTGAGCACGTTCATCGGTTTGTGCGGTCATACGAATGCTTCGCGCCCCGGGATACGGGGAAGTCTACGAAGCGGCCGACCGTCAGCAACGATACCGGCACACCGGACGGCCCCCTCGGGACGGGGGCGGGGCCGGGAGGTAGCGTCTGCGTGGAACCGGCCCGGGAACGCCACCTGCGCGTCACACGTTCACCAGTCGTGCCGACCGGTACGCCCGTTCCACCAGATCGCCCGTTCACTGTCGCCAAGGGGAAGACGCTCACTTGATGCCGGACCGCAGCCTGCGACTGCTCACGCTCTCCCAGCAGTCGGCGCAGCCAGGGGAGCGCAGCACCGTGTTGCTGCGGGAACGCCCCTCTTCACCGCCCGACACTCCCTCGGACCGGGCGGACGGCGGCGAGCAGGACGGCGCCACCGAGAAGGACAATCCGTTCGCACCGCCCCCCGAGGGCACGCCGGACCGCCCCTGGCAGCCGCGGCACCCGTCGGGCGACGGCGGCGATTCCCGGGGTGACGGCGGACGTTCGCCGTGGGGCCGCCAGTGGAGCGACCGGCAGCCCGGCCGCTCCCCCGGCGGCTTCGGCGAACGGCCCGGCGGTTCCGGTTCCGGCCCCGAGGGGTCGGGCGGTGGCACGGGGCCGCGCTGGGACCCGACGGACCCCGCCCAGCGGCGCGCCCGCTATGCCCTGCTGTGCGGCATGTGGGCCCTCTTCTTCGCGCTCTTCACCTGGCCGTACGTGGCTCTGCTGCTCGGCGCCCTGTCCCTGTACTGGGGCATCAGCGCGCTGCGCGCCAAGCCCCGCGCCGCCTCGGACCCGGACACCCCGGCCCCGCCCGCCGACCAGACCCGCCGTCCGCAGCGGACCGCCGCGATCAGCGGCCTGGTCACGTCCTCCCTGGCCATCGTCCTGGTCGCCGCGTCCTTCGGCGCACAGCTGGTCTACAGCGACTACTACACCTGCCGGAACGACGCCCTGACCAACGTGGCGAAGCAGAACTGCGAGACCCACCTCCCGGAACAGCTCCAAGACCTGCTGGGCACGGAGGGCTGACGCCACCTTCCTGACGCCGGGCGCGGCGATTTCAGCCCGTCCGGCGCTGGGCCTTTCAGCCCGTCCGGCGCTGGAGGCCTTCCAGCCCGTCCGGCGCTGGGCCTTTCAGCCCGTCCGGCGCTGGGCCTTTCAGCCCGTCCGGCGTTCTAGGACGAGGCCGTCCAGGCCGAAGCGGGGGTCTGGGGGCGCAGCCCCCGGGGGCAGGAAGGGCACGGGCAGGAAGGGCAGGGGCGGCGGGGGCGAAAGAAGCCACGGCGGCGACGCCGTGCCGGCACCGCTCCCACGGCGGCGACGCCGTGCCGGCACCCATCAAGGCACCCGCGACGGCCCCTCTCCGGGGGAGTCGACCGGCAGCAGATCGTACGGCGATTCACCATGGCCACCGCCACCGCCACCGTCCCCCCGCCCCCACCACCGCCCCACCGGGGGCAACGAAACCCATCCCCGCAGACGCCCACCACCGGCATCAGTCACCTCCCCGCCCTCCGCCACCTGCGCCGAAGCGGCAGCGCCCCGCCCCCGCCACGCCCTCAGCAGCACCACCACCGGCAGCGCCACCACCGCGACCCATGCCAGCGTGGCGCCCCCGGCCTGCCACCACACCGGCCCGAACCGGGCGAGGGCACCGCCCCCGAGCGGCCCGCCCGCCAGCGCGGACAGCAGGGCGACGAGGACCGCGCACAGCGCCGCGGCCAGTACGGCGGCGGCGACGGTCCGCCGCCACGACCACACCCCGGCGGCCTCATGCGCGCCCGGGTCCGCCCCCGTCGCCGCCCGCGCCGTGAACCACCCCACCACCACCCCCGCCGCCAGCGGCACCGCCCCGGCCGTCCAGTGCAGCGGCGTGCCCGGACCCGCGTCCGGCACCGCCGCCAGCAGCGGGAACGGCGGCAGCAGCGGTGCCGGGTCGGAAGCGAAGGGGTCCACGACATGGCCGGTGCCGAGCACGAATCCGGGACCCAGGGCGTACGCCGTCGCCCACACCGCCGCGTTCGGCACCAGTGTCAGACAGAGCAGCAGCACGGCGAACCGCCCCGACCACCCCTCGGTCAGCTGCAGGAACGCCTCCCGCGCGGCGGCCCCGTGCCACACCAGCGACACCGCGAGCAGCAGCGCCCCGCCGCCGGCGAGCACCGCCGCACCGGCGCCCGCGGCGCGCGTCGCGGCGCCCAGACGCGCGTCCGGTTCCACCATCAGCTCCCGCAGGTTCCGGGGCAGTACGCGCAGCGCCCGTCCCACCGGCCCGCCCGGACGGCCGAACGCCGTCCACACGCCCGCGCCCGCCGCGCCCATGGCGACCAGCGGCAGGCACATCACCGCCCACCACCAGGAGGGCCGCAGCGCACCGCCCGCCGCGTACAGCACGACGGGCGTGGCGACGGCGAGATAGCCGATGACGACCCCCGCCCAGGCGTTGCGCGCGGAGACGGGCGGCGGTCCGGCGTCCGGGAGGATCCCGCCCCCGCCCAGACGCACGCCGACCCCCGCCTTCGCGCCCCCGCCCACGGCCACACCCACACCGTCCCCCGGGTCCGTGGCGTCCCGGGCCGCCCGGTGCAGCAGCCACACCGGCAGCAGCAGGAGCAGCAACGGGGTGACGCCGACGGGTGCGGAAGCGCCGGAGAGCGTGTCGGCACGGACCAGTTCGGCCCCGTGCGCCAGCACCCACAGGGCGGCGGCGACGTGCAGTGCGCCGCCGGGCCCGCTGTCGGGGTACGGCGAGCTGATCCACAGCAGCATCACGAGCGCGGCACACGAAGCCAGCCCCAGTCCGGCCGCGACACCACCGCCCAGGAGGCCGGCGGCCAGCCCGGGCGACCGGTCGCGCCAGCGGGTGCGCAGCAGGGACAACGGGGCTCGGCGAGCGGTCGTCTGGATCACGCCCGCCATGCTCCCAACGACACGCGCTTTACCGGCGTAACAGGCGAAGCTCCGCTGTGTCGCTCAATATATGTTTATGTACTTTTTCGTACGAAAGAGCGCCCTGTGACGCGGAGCCCGGCAACCCCGCTGCCTCCCCCCAAGGCACGCCGACGCCTGCGTGAGGCCGCCGCTCTGACGCAGGCTCAGCTGGCGGCGCGGATGGGTGTCGCCCGCGAGACGGTCCGTGCGTGGGAGAGCGGCCGCACGACCCCGCGCGGCCGGAAACGGGAGGCGTACACGAAGCTGCTGAACACCCTGGCCGAGGAGGCGACGGCACGGCGGGCTAAGCCGGGGCCCACCGCGTCGCCGGAACCGGCCCCGGTACCCGTCGTCGTGGCCGTCGGCGCCGGATCGGCGAATGCCTCCGGGGAGGCCGCCGACAGCCTCGTACTCCCGGCGAAGCCACTGGACGAGCGGCGGTCGGACCAAGGCTCGAGCCCGGTACCGGAACCCGGACCGGAACCAAAACCAGAACCGGAACCGGCGGCTGAACGGGAGTCAGGGCCGGGACCACGACCCGAGCCGACGCCCGAGCCGACGCCCGCGCCGACCGCTTTGACGCCCGCTCAGGCATTCGACGCGCTGTACGAGTTCGGCGCCCCCGCCCTCGTACGGCAGACCTTCCTGCTGACCGGCCGCCGGGAGCTGGCGCGCGAGTCGGTGGAGCGGGCCTTCCAGGTCGCCTGGGAGCACTGGCCCGAGGTGGCCCGCGACCGCGACCCGGTGGGCTGGGTGCGGGCGGTGGCGTACGAGTACGCGCTCTCGCCCTGGCAGCGGTTCCGCCTGCGCCACCGGCATCCGGAGCCGCCGCCCGCCGACCACGGTGACCGCACCCTGCTGAACACCTTGCTCAGGCTCCCCCCGCCGCACCGCCGCACGCTCCTGCTGTACGACGGTGTGGGACTGGGCCTGCCCGAGACGGCCGCGGAGACGGAGGCGAGCACCCCGGCGACGGCGAACCGGTTGCTGCACGCCCGCGAGGCCGTCGCCGACCGGCTGCCCGAGCTGGCCGATCCGGAGGTACTGCACCGGCGGCTGGCGGAGCTGGCGTCGACCGAGCGACTGCGGGCGGCCAGGCCGCCGACGGTGCGGATGGGCAGCGAACGCCGGGCACGGTTCCTGACCCGGGCCGCGATCGCCTTCACCGTCGCCCTGATCGGCACCACGGCGCTGACCCTGCGCACCGCGCCCACGCACTACGAGCCACCCGTGTCCCCGGGGGAGACGGTGCGTGGGGTACCGCCCAAGGTGGCGCCGGGGGCGCTGTCGGACGAGGAGCTGGAGCTGCGGCAGAAGCTGCGGGACCAGTTGCAGGACGGACCGGAGCGACTGGCGCCCCGGCCGGAGTGACGTGCCGTACGCCGAGTGGCCCGCCCCCGTGATCGGGGGCGGGCCACTCGGCGTACGGAATCGGCCGGGAAGCCGGTGGTGCCTCGTCAGCCCGCCAGGATGGCCCGGGCGAGCTTCGCCGTCTCGGTCGGCGTCTTGCCGACCTTGACGCCGGCGGCCTCCAGGGCCTCCTTCTTCGCCTGGGCGGTGCCGGACGAACCGGAGACGATGGCGCCGGCGTGGCCCATGGTCTTGCCCTCGGGCGCGGTGAAGCCCGCGACGTAGCCGACGACCGGCTTGGTCACGTTCTTCGAGATGTACTCCGCCGCACGCTCCTCGGCGTCGCCACCGATCTCGCCGATCATGACGATCAGGTCGGTCTCGGGGTCGGCCTCGAACGCGGCGAGCGCGTCGATGTGCGTGGTGCCGATGATCGGGTCGCCACCGATGCCGACGGCGGTCGAGAAGCCGATGTCACGCAGCTCGTACATCATCTGGTACGTCAGCGTGCCGGACTTCGAGACCAGACCGATACGGCCCGGCTTGGTGATGTCGCCCGGGATGATGCCGACGTTGGACTGGCCCGGCGTGATGATGCCGGGGCAGTTCGGGCCGATGATCCGGGTCTTGTTGCCCTTCTTGCCGGCGTACGACCAGAAGGCGGCCGAGTCGTGCACGGCGATGCCCTCGGTGATCACGACGGCCAGCGGGATCTCGGCGTCGATGGCCTCGACGACGGCGTCCTTGGTGAACTTCTCCGGCACGAAGATGACGGAGACGTCGGCGCCGGTCTTCTCGATGGCCTCCTTGACGGTGCCGAAGACCGGTACCTCGTTGCCGTCGAAGTCCACGGACTGACCCGCCTTGCGCGGGTTGACGCCGCCCACGACGTTGGTGCCGTCACCCAGCATGAGCTTGGTGTGCTTCATGCCGGTGGCACCGGTCATGCCCTGGACGATGACCTTGCTGTCCTTGTTGAGCCAGATAGCCATGGTGTGTTGGTGTCCTCGTCCTGAGTGCTTACTTGGCGGCGTGGGCCAGCTCGGCGGCCTTGTCGGCCGCGCCGTCCATGGTGTCGACGCGCTGGACCAGCGGGTGGTTGGCGTCGGTGAGGATCTTGCGGCCCAGCTCGGCGTTGTTGCCGTCGAGGCGGACGACGAGCGGCTTCTCGACCTTCTCGCCGCGGTCCTCCAGGAGCTTCAGCGCCTGGACGATGCCGTTGGCGACCTCGTCGCAGGCGGTGATGCCGCCGAAGACGTTGACGAACACGGAGCGGACGTCCGGGTCGCCGAGGATGATCTCCAGGCCGTTCGCCATGACCTGGGCGGAGGCGCCGCCGCCGATGTCCAGGAAGTTGGCGGGCTTGACGTTGCCGTGCTTCTCACCGGCGTAGGCGACGACGTCCAGGGTGCTCATGACGAGACCCGCGCCGTTGCCGATGATGCCGACCTCGCCGTCGAGCTTGACGTAGTTGAGGTTCTTCTCCTTGGCAGCCGCCTCGAGCGGGTTGGCGGCGGCCTTGTCGTGGAGCTCCTCGAAGTCCGGGTGACGGAACTCGGCGTTGTCGTCGAGCGACACCTTGCCGTCGAGGGCGATGACGTCGCCGGAGACGACCTTGGCCAGCGGGTTGACCTCGACCAGGAGGGCGTCCTCCTTGATGAAGGTGTCCCACAGCTTGACCAGGATGTCGGCGACCTTGTCGGCGACCTCGGCCGGGAACTTCGCGGCCTCCACGATCTCGCGCGCCTTCTCGGGCGTCACGCCGTCGATCGCGTCGATCGGGGTCTTGGCGACGGCCTCCGGACGGGTGGCCGCCACCTCCTCGATCTCCACGCCGCCCTCGACGGAGGCGATGGAGAGGAAGGTGCGGTTGGCACGGTCGAGGAGGAAGGAGACGTAGTACTCCTCGACGATCTCCGGGGCGGTCTCGGCGAGCATCACCTTGTGGACCGTGTGGCCCTTGATGTCCATGCCGAGGATGTCCGTCGCCCGGGCGACGGCCTCGTCCGCGGAGGCGGCCAGCTTCACGCCACCGGCCTTGCCGCGACCACCGACCTTCACCTGCGCCTTGACGACGGACTTGCCGCCCAGACGCTCGGTGATCTCGCGCGCCGCCTCAGGCGTGTCGATGACTTCACCGGCCAGCACCGGTACATCGTGCTTGGCGAAGAGGTCCCTCGCCTGGTACTCGAACAGGTCCACGCGCTTCCGTCCCTATCAGTGATCTCGCGGTTCGTTGGATGCGTGGGCGTGCCGCGAAGGGCAACGTGACGTCCGCTGTGAGTCACAAGGGGGGCGCACACGGTGACCGAGCGCGCGGCATGTCCGTCTCGCAGGTTATCGCCGCTTGCGGAGGGTCTCTAAATCGTGGGTCACACCTGAGCGGTGATGCCTGTCACATGATGCCGCGCTCACCGGCACGGGGTGCCGGATGTGAGGGCTCGGCAGGGCGCCGGACAGCGGCTCCGCGAACCGGCGGAGGGGCCTCACCGGGCTGGGGTGAACCCGGTGAGGCCCGTAAATCGCCCCGGGGGTCCGCAGCACTGCGGGCCCGGGGTGCGGGGCGTCCGGTCCCCACCCCAATGGGGACCGGACGCCCCGATCCGCGGGGCTACGGCCGGACGGAGGCCGACGGCTTTCGGCCGGACCGTCCGGGGCCGTGCGCTCCGCGAAGCCCGTGGTTCACCTGATGTCCAGGTGGGCGGATGTCAGACGCCGTACGGGTTGCCGAGCGCGCCGTAGGCGCCGTCCCGGAGGTCCGCCGCGTAGGCGGGGGTCACCGACCGGGCGACGTCCCCCACACCGGTGACGGCGTTACCGGCCAGCGGCGTGTGCCGGACGGTTCCGGTCAGGTCCTGCGCGAAGGGCGCGGCCTGTCCGGTGACGCCGTGCGCGAAGAGTGCCGCCTCGCCGGTGACGCCGTACGTGAGCGCCGTGGCGCTGCCGCCGACGCCCTCGACGACCGGCCGGACCGTTTCGGCCACGGCGTCGACGACCGGCCGCACGGCACCGGTCACGCCCTCGGCGAACGGTCCCACCTGACCGGTCACGCCCTGCGTCAGCGGCGGTACGGCTCCGACGACGCCGCCCGCGAAGGGCCGAACGTCGCCCACGACGCCGTCCGCCAGTCCGCCGGCGTCCCGGACTGCCTGCCCGGCGACGGGCACCGCACCGTCCACGGCGGTGTGCGCGACCGGCGGCAGTACGGCGTCCGCGGTGTCACCGGTGGCCTGGCCGACCAGCCCGTTGGCGTACGGCCACACGTCCTCGACGACGCCCTCGGCGACCGGCACGGCACCGGTCACGGCCTGGTCTGCGACCGGCGGCGCGACGGCGTCGACCGTCTCTTGGGCGACGGTCTGGGCCTGGGTCCGGGTCCCGTCCAGCTCCGGCGCGAAGGCGGAGAGGGGGCCGAAGAGGTAGTCGACGTCGTCGGTGACGGGGGTGAGGTGGTCGCGGTCGGGGGTGACGTCGGAGAGGACGTCGGACGTGATGTCGGAGGTGATGTCGGAGGTGATGTCGGAGGGGACATCGGTGGTGGCAGTGGTGGTGGCAGTGGTGGCGTCGGTGGTGGTGGCGTCGGCCTCGGCGGTGATGTCCGTCACGGCGTCCGTCACGTTGTCGGTCGCGGCGTCCGGGGCGTTCTCGGCGGCGTCGGCGGCGGCGGCGGTCGTGTCCGTCACGGCGTCCGGTACGGACACGGAGACGGCCGGCAACTCGTCGGCACTCGCCACGGAGGAGCCCAGCGCCCAGGCACCGGTGACGCCGGCGGCGATGACTATGGAACGGCGGATGTTCTTGTTCATGGGTACGTCAGGGTCCTTCGAAAGAGCTTGGGGACATTTCCGATTGCCGGGCCGGGTGATGCGGCGCCGGCGGCACCCGCCCGGAGGAGTGAGAAGAGTCCGGGCGGTGGGCAGACCTCTCCGCCCCCGCGCGGCGGGTCTGCGGCGGGGGAAGGCCCTGCTCTAAGCGGGAGAGACGGGAATGTCCCGGTACCGGTCCCGGGTCTCGGCGGCTTCGGCACGCGCGAAGGCGCCGGGCACGAGTCGGAACGGGATCCGGTGATGCGGGGTGACCGCGTGCGCGTCACCGTGGCGCGGCGTGCCGTGGTCGGCACCGGCTCCGGCGCCCAGCGTGCCGTCGGGATCGCCGGTGGGTGCCCGGTGGGCGGGGGCGTGCTCGGTGGGCGCGGGCATTGCGCGGTGGGTGTCGAGGTGCGCCGCGGCGGGCGACCCGGCGCCGACGGGCCCCGGGCCGTACGCGACGTGTGTGGCGACTCCGGCACCGTCGGATGCGGCGGACGTGACCACCGCGGCGACGGACGTGTCGGCGTCGGCGTCGGCGTCGGCGTCGGATGTGTCCGGCACCGTGATCGAGGGCCCGGGCCGCGGGTCCGTGCCGACCGGCATCAACCGACCGGGAACGTCGGCCATGCCGGACGGGTCCGGCAGCAACGGCATCGAGGGCGCCGACGGCAGCGACGGCCGCGAGGGGGAGGACAGCGAGGGCGGGGCAGGAAGCGGTGGCAACGCCTCCAACGGCGGCACCTCCGTCTGCGCGACCGCCCCGAGCCCGTCGGCCACCGTCGCCACCGCGTCACCGACCGGCCGCACGACCCGGGCCTCCGCGGACCGGACGACGCCCTCGGCCACCGGACGAAGATCCGAAAGCATGATGCCGGAGCGCTGGGCGGCCCCGAAGTCCTGGTCGGTCTTGGCACTATGGCCGGTCCGGGAACCCTGGCCGGTTTGGAAATCCAGGCCGGTTTGGGAATCCAGGCCGGTCCGAGAACCCTGGCCAGTCCGGGAATCCAGGCCGGTCCGGGAATCCAGGCCGGTCCGAGAACCCTGGCCAGTCCGGGAATCCAGGCCGGTCCGAGAACCCTGGCCAGTCCGGGAATCCAGGCCGCTTCGGGAATCCAGGCCGGTCCGAGAACCCTGGCCAGTCCGGGAATCCAGGCCGCTTCGGGAATCCTGCGGGGCGGTTGACTCCCGTGCTTCCCGCGGGCGCTGCGTGGGCACGTCGACGACCTGTCCGATCGCGTCCCGCGCGGGCGGCGCCCCCTCGGCCGCCTGCGCCCGCTCTCCGCAGAGGATCCCGAGCACGAACACCCCGCCCACCAGCAGCGCCACATGCAGCGCACGCCCCCCGGCCACCGTGCGCATCACGCGCAGAGCGGCACCGGGCAGGGCTGCTGACCAGATCAAGAGGGGGAGATTCCTCCCGTGCGGCGGAACGGATCGCGCGTCGAACATCGCATCGACACGACGCGCGATCCTCGCACGGGACTCCGGAGGTTACGCAAGCCCGGTCTCACCGATGGGCAGTCATGTCCGGTTTACCGGCAGGAATCGGGCCACCCCGGATCGACAAATCGTCACCCGGCATCCGGTATCGGCAGGGGACGCTTCTCGATCGCCGCCGCCATCACCTCCGGGAAGAGATCGGGCGTGCAGGCGAAGGCCGGCGCGTCCAGTGCGGCGAGCGCCGCCGCGTGCTCCCGGTCGTACGCGGGCGCCCCCTCGTCGGACAGCGCCAGCAGCGTCACGAACTGCACCCCCGCCGCCTTCATCGCCGCGACCCGTTTGAGCATCTCGTCCCGTATGCCTCCCTCGTACAGGTCGCTGATCAGCACGACCACCGTCTCCGTGGGCCGGGTTATCTGCGACTGGCAGTACGCCAGCGCACGGTTGATGTCCGTACCGCCGCCGAGTTGCGTGCCGAAGAGCACGTCGACCGGGTCGTCCAACTGGTCGGTGAGGTCGACGACCGCCGTGTCGAAGACGACGAGCCGGGTGTCGATCGACCGCATGGACGCCAGCACCGCGCCGAACACGGACGCGTGAACGACGGACGCCGCCATCGACCCCGACTGGTCGACGCAGAGGACGACCTCCTTCTTCACGGACCGGGACGCCCGCCCGTAACCGATGAGCCGCTCCGGCACGATCGTCCGGTACTCGGGCAGGTAGTGCTTGAGGTTGGCCGCGATCGTGCGGTTCCAGTCGATGTCGTGGTGGCGCGGCCGGCTGGTGCGGGTGCTGCGGTCGAGGGCGCCGGTGAGGGTGGCTCGGGTGCGGGTGGCGAGCCGCTTCTCCAGGTCCTCGACGACCTTGCGCACGACCGCCCGCGCCGTTTCCCTCGTCGTCTCCGGCATGGCCTTGTTGAGGGACAGCAGGGTGCCGACGAGGTGCACGTCGGCCTCCACGGCTTCGAGCATCTCCGGCTCCAGCAGGAGCACGGCGAGACCGAGCCGGTCGATCGCGTCCCGCTGCATGACCTGCACGACGGAGGAGGGGAAGTAGGTCCGGATGTCCCCCAGCCAGCGCGCCACGGCCGGCGCGGAGGCACCGAGCCCCGCCGAACGGCCCCGCCCCGCCCGTGGTTTGTCCCCCCTTCCGTAGAGCGCGGTGAGCGCCCCGTCCATCGCGGCGTCCTGTCCGGCGAGGGTGTGGCCGGTGCCGTCGGCCGGGTCACCGCCCAGCACGAGCCGCCACCGCCGCAGCCGTTCCTGTGCCGGGTCGGCGTCCACCGGCTCGGTCGTCGTCATGCGTCCACCCCCACGACGTCGTTGTCGTCGGCCCCCGACCGCCGGCCACCGGTGCCGTCCCCGGCGGTGCCGCTTCCCGCGCCCACCACACCCACCGAGGCCGCCGAGGCCGCCGCGCCCACGGCACCCGCCGAGCCCACGGCACCCGCCGCGCCTGCCGCGCCCGCCACGCCTGCCGCACCTGCCGAGCCCACCGCGGGCGCCGCACCCACCGAGGCCGCCGCACCCGCCGCACCCACCGAGGCCGCCGCACCCACCGCCCCCGATGTACCCACCGCGCCCGATGCGTCCAGGCCCAGCAGCAGCCGGACCACCGGCAGTACGGCGTCGGCGCGTCCGGTGTCCAGGCCGGCCGCGAAGCCGGGTATGCCGGAGCGGGCCGTCGTCACACTCCCCCGCCCCTCCGGTCCGCGCCGGACCAGCTCGCCGAGGCTGCGGCGCACTCCCGGCTCGTAGGCCGAGAAGGTGCGCCGGAGCAGCGGCAGCACGTCCGTGAACGCCTCCGCCGGTACGCCGGTCAGCCAGCCGTCGACCAGCGCCAGTAGCCGCTCGTCGTGGAGGAGCAGCATGCCGCCGCCCGAGCCGCCGCCCACGAAACCCTCGATCCAGGCCGCCGCGTCCGCCGGTGGCGTCCCGGGGGACAACACCAGGCCCATGAGCCGCGCCGCCTCGTCCGGCGCCGACTCCCCGTCGTCCAGCAGGAGCCGTACGGCTCGCCCCCGGACGACACCGGGCACGGTGTCGCGCGCGGAGAGGGTGCGCAGCACGGCCTGCCAACGGGACCGGAGATCGCCGTGGCCCGGTGCGGGGGCGGCGCCGAGAAGGCCCACCGCGCCGTGCACGGCGTCCACGTGCCGGCGCATCTCCTCGGCCGCGTCGGCATCCAGCGCGGCACAGGCCGGAGGCAGGCCGACGAAGACCCGCTGGGCGAGACCTGCGGCGACCTCGGCCAGTGCGCCGGTGTCGGTGCCGCGCACATCGCCGTACCGCAGGGAGCGGACCAGGGCCGGCAGGGCCTGGGCGAGGTGACCGACGTCCGTGTCGAGCGCCGCGCGGTCGGCGAGTATCCGCATCACCGGGGTGAGCGCGTCCGGCAGTTCGGCCAGCAGGCAGCGTTCGGCGAGCGCGGTGACCTCGGCGAGGCCCCGCGCGGTGACGGCGTCCGCCTCGGCTCTGGCGGTCGCGGCGGCGAGCACGGTCGTGCCCCACACCCCGGCCTCGGCGACCCGCACCGCCAGCTCCGGCTCCCACCGCAGCCGCCACGTCTCCCGGAACGTACCCGTACTGCCCCGCGAGGCGGCCGGCTCACCCCACCCGACGCCGAGCAGCCGCAGCCGGTGCAGCAGTCTGCTGCGCCCCGCGTCGGTCTCCTTGCGCAGGTCGAGCTCCAGCTCCCGCTCCGGCGCCTCCGGTTTGAGCCGCAGCCGCCGCTGGGTCCGGGCGAGGTCCCGCTGCAACGGCACCGCCGGCGCCCCGGCGGGCACCTCTCCCAGCACGTCCCCCACGACCAACCGGTCGTGCACCGGCGCCAGCGGCACGTCCGAGCCCTCGCACATCACCGCGCGCACGGCGTCCGTCGTCTCGCTCAGCCCGGGCAGCGGACGGCCGCGCATCACCGCGAGGGTCTCGGCCAGCCGCACCGCCTCGATGACGTGTGCCGAGGAGACGGTCCGGTCCTCCTCCCGCAGCAGCCCGGCCACCTTGGTCAGCCACCGTTCGACGGGCCGGTCCGCCGCGCCGAACAGGTGCCCGTACCAGCCCGGCGACTCGATACCCGCCCCGTACCCGCTGGCCCGGGACAGCCGGCGGTGTGTCCAGGGCACCCAGGTCATGTCCACCTTGGTCCTGGGCAGCCCTTTCAGCAGCGCCCGGTCGGCGGCGACGGTGACCTTGCGGCGGAGCGCGGGCACGTGCCAGGCCCCGCAGACCACGGCGACGCCCTGGGCGAACTCGCGTCGTGCCGCCCGTACCTGGAGCCGCATGTACGCCTCCCGCACGAGGTCCCGGTCGTGCCCGCCGCCCTCCTCCGTCTCCCGCAGCGCCCCCATGGCCTCCTCCAGCGCCGTGAACGGGGCGAGCACGTCCCCCTCTCCGGTGCCCCGGTGCTCGACGACGTCCTCCCACCAGCGTTCGGGGTCGTCGTGGCCGGCGGCCTCGGCGAGAGCCGCGAGCGGATCTGCCCGGACGCCGGGGGAGTCGGACCCGGACTCGTCCCCTTCCCTCCCCTCGTCCGCTTTCTCGCCGTCCCCGGCGCACTCCGCTGCCTGCCACGCCAGCGTGTGCGTGGCCGGGAGGTCGATGAAGCGGGCCGGGACACCGTGCTCCAGGGCCCAGCGGACGGCCACCCACTCCGGGGAGAACTCGGCCAGCGGCCAGAAGGCCGAGCGGCCGGGCTCGTCCACGGCGTGTGCGAGGAGTGCGACCGGCGGCCGCATGTCCTCGTCGGCGGCCAGCGGGATCAGGGCGTCGGCTTCCGGCGGCCCCTCGATCAGCACGATCCCCGGCCGGGCCGCCTCCAGCGCGACGCGGACCGCGCGTGCCGACCCCGGGCCGTGGTGGCGTACACCCAGCAGCAGCGGCCCACCACCGGCCCCACCCGGCGTGCCGGACCCACCGCGGGCCATGTCAGCGCCGGTCACACCGTCCCCCTCGCCTACGGGTCCAGCTCGAGTCCCCGTCGTCCCCCGTCGCGCAGGCCACGGCGGCCCCCGTCCGGAGCGGCGTCCGCCTCCGCCCGCCGTTCACGCGCTCACCTCCCGGCACGCCCGGTAGAAGTCCTTCCAGCCGTCGCGCTCGCGGACGACCGTCTCCAGGTACTCCTGCCAGACGACGCGGTCGGCGGCCGGGTCGCGGACGACGGCGCCGAGGATGCCCGCGGCGACGTCGGCCGGCCGCAGCACCCCGTCGCCGAAGTGGGCGGCCAGCGCGAGGCCGCCTGTCACGACGGAGATGGCTTCGGCCGTCGACAGCGTGCCGCTGGGCGACTTCACCTTCGTACGCCCGTCTCCCGTCAGTCCGTCGCGCAGTTCGCGGAAGACGGTGACGACACGGCGGATCTCGTCGATGCCGTCGGGCGCCGACGGCAGGTCGAGGGAGCGGCCGATCTCGTCGACGCGGCGGGAGACGATCTCGACCTCGGCCTCGGCGGTCTCCGGCAGCGGCAGTACCACGGTGTTGAAGCGGCGGCGCAGGGCGCTGGACAACTCGTTGACCCCGCGGTCGCGGTCGTTGGCGGTGGCGATCAGGTTGAAGCCGCGGACCGCCTGCACCTCCTGGCCCAGCTCCGGTATCGGCAGGATCTTCTCCGACAGGATCGTGATGAGCGTGTCCTGCACGTCGGCCGGGATACGGGTCAGTTCCTCCACCCGGGCGGTCATGCCGTCCGCCATGGCCCGCATGACCGGGCTGGGCACGAGCGCGCCGCGGCTGGGCCCATTGGCGAGAAGCTGCGCGTAGTTCCAGCCGTAGCGGATCGCCTCCTCGGGTGTGCCGGCCGTGCCCTGCACCAGCAGGGTCGAGTCGCCGCTGACGGCCGCCGCGAGGTGTTCCGACACCCAGGTCTTCGCGGTGCCGGGCACACCGAGCAGGAGCAGGGCGCGGTCGGTGGCGAGCGTGGTGACGGCCACCTCGACGATGCGGCGCGGGCCCACGTACTTCGGGGTGATCACCGTGCCGTCGGGCAGGGTGCCGCCGAGCAGGTAGGTGGCGACGGCCCACGGCGACAGCCTCCAGCGAGCCGGACGCGGGCGGCCGTCCTGCGCGGCCAGCGCGGCCAGTTCGGCCGCGAAGGCGTACTCGGCGTGCGGTCGCAACGCCTCCGCCCCGGGCACGGACCCGCTCCGGCCCGGGTCGACGGACGGCGGTTCAACGGACGGCGGTGCAACGGGCGTCGGGCCCGCGGGCGTCGGTTCCACGGACACAGGCATGGCTGATTCCCCCTCCAGCTCGGCCGGTTCGATCTGTCATCCACGGTGCACCACGCCACTGACAATCGCTCTGACCTGCACAAACGCTCTCGATCGGTCGATTGTCAGTGGTGGGATCTACCTTCGATGGCATGACTCAGCAGGGGGTGCGCTGGACCGCGGACCAAGTGCTGGCACTGGCGCCTGACGCCGCGTCACGCAGAGCGGGCGGCAGACTCGGCGCGGCAGGGCCGTGGTCCGAGGTGGGGAGTTCCGACGAGGGGGCGGTGTGGGGACTGTGCAGGGGCGGCGGCAGCGAGCCGTATCAAACGGTCGTCGACATCTCTGACATGTCCGGTCCCGCCTACAGGTGCGGTTGCCCGAGCCTCAAGTTCCCGTGCAAGCACGCGCTCGGGCTGCTGCTGCTCTGGGCGGGCGGCGACGGTGTGGTGCCGGGGGCGAAGGCGCCTGACTGGGCGGAGCGGTGGATCGCCGGACGGCGCGAGCGCGCGGGGGAGAAGAGAAGGGCGGGCTCAACCGGATCCGCGGCCGGGACCGCCGATCCGGAGGCGGCGCGCCGCCGGGCGGAGCAGCGGGCCGGGCGGATCACCGCGGGCGCTACGGAGCTGGAGCAGCGCCTGACGGACTTGCTGCGCGGCGGCCTGGCCGGCGCGGAGCAGACGGGCTATGAGCTGTGGGAGGAGACGGCGGCCCGCATGGTCGACGCCCAGGCATCGGGGCTGGCCTCGCGTGTGCGGGAGCTGGGCGCCATACCGTCGTCCGGCTCCGGATGGCCGGTCCGCCTGCTGGAGGAGTGCGCTCTTCTCCACCTTCTCGACCAGGGCTGGTTGCGCCGTGAGCAGTTGCCGGACGGTCTGGCGGCCACGGTCCGCGCACGCGTCGGCCTGTCGGCGTCCGCGGACGGCCCCGCGATACGGGACCGCTGGCTGGTCCTCTCCCAGTACGACACCGCGGACCCACGGCTGACGACCCGTCGCGTCTGGCTGTACGGCGCGCAGACGGACCGCGCCGTGCTGCTCCTCTCCTACGGCGCCGCGGGCCGGGCCCCGGAACCGGCGCTGCCGGTGGGGCTGGCCCTCGATGCGGAGGTGTCGGCGTATCCGGGCGCCGGGCAGCAGCGAGCCGCCCTGGGCAGACAGTTCGCGCCGCCCGTCCCCACGGAGCTGCGCCCGAGGGGGGTGACGACGTCCCAGGCGGCCGTTGGTTACGGCGAGGCTCTCCGCGACGACCCGTGGCTGGAGTCGGTGCCGGTGACACTGGATCGGGTCGTCCCGGTACCGGACGGCGACCACTGGCAACTCGCGGACGCCGACGGGGACACGGCGCTGCCGCTCACCCCGGCGGCCGGAAACCGTCCGGGCCTGTGGCGCCTGGTCGCCCTGTCGGGCGGCGCGGCCGTCAAGGTCTTCGGCGAGTGCGGCCACCGGGGCTTCACTCCGCTGACGGCATGGCCGGCCGGAGCGGGCCCGGCGGTGCCGCTGTGCTGACCCGTCCCACGTCTGGAAGCGGAATGCGAGCGGAAGGGAACCGCATGACCAGGACGCCCGCTCCCGCGGCCGAGCCCGTGCCGGGCGTCTGGGAGGAACTCGTCACCTCGGCGCTGCTCGGCACGGACCGGCGCACTCCCCCGGGTTGCGAGCCCGGCCCGCGCGCGCCGGCGGCGCTGCTGGACACGGCGGCGGCGGAGACCGTTCGCCGGCGCGCCGGACTGTGCCCGGCCCGCGCGGCCCGGCGCCCCGAGCCGGCTCCCGAGGATCACCGCCCACCGTTGCCGGCGGCGGCCGCCCACCGGCTCACGATGCTGCTCACCGATCGCCCCGGGACGGCGGGCGGCGGCCGCAGAGGCACCGTGCCCGACCTGATGGAGCTGCTGCCCCAGTGGCTGGCGACGGCGAACGCCCGCGGTTTCGCGGCACCGCCCCAGGCGATCCCGGCCCTGCTGGACGCGGCACGGGGGCGCACGGACCTGCGTCCGGCGGCGCTGACGTTCGCGGGGCCTCGCGCCCTGTGGCTGGCCCGGCTGAATCCGGACTGGCGGTTCGCCCTGCGCGCGACGCCGGGCGGAGGCACCGCACTGCCCGGCCCCGACGCCACGGAGCGGGTGCGTCGGCTCTGGGAGGAGGGTTTGTTCGCCGAGCGGGTCGCCCTGCTGGCGTCCCTGCGCGCCCGCGATCCCGCCACCGCGCGCGAGCTGCTGGCCTCGACGTGGGCCACCGAGCGGGCCGAGGACCGGCTGATGTTCCTCGACTCGCTGCGGACGGGGCTGGGGCAGGCGGACGAGCCGTTCCTGGAGCAGGCCCTGGCCGACCGCAGCCGCAACGTACGGGCGACGGCCGCGGAGTTGCTGTCGGCGCTGCCGGATTCGGCGCTCGCCGCGCGGATGGCGGCGCGGGCCGTGACGTGCGTGTCCCTCGACCGTGCACTGTCCCCACCTGTGATCGCCGTCGAGGCGCCCCACGAGTGCGACGCGGGCATGGAGCGGGACGGCGTCGTGGCCAAGCCGCCCTCGGGGCGGGGAGAACGATCGTGGTGGTTCGGCCAGTTGGTGGAGGCGGCACCGCTCGGGACCTGGTCGGCACGGCTCGGTGGACGTACCCCCGAGGAGATCGCCGCCCTGTCGGTGACGGACGACTGGCGCAGCGACCTGCACGCCGCGTGGTGCCGGGCCGCCGTACGGCAGCGGAACGGCGCGTGGGCGAGGGCGCTGCTGGGAGCGCCCACGGCACCCGAGGCAGGAGGGCCGGGCGCGGTGTCCCTGGCCGAGCGGGCCAAGCTGCTCGGCACCCTCGACGCCGGAGAACGGGCCGAGTGGGTCGCCGGGTTCATAGCGACGCACGGTCTGTCCGAAGCGTTCCAGCTCCTCGGGATGTGCGGGGTGCCGTGGGCCCCGCCGCTCGGACGGGCGGTGGTCGACGCGCTCAACATCGCCCGTGACGCCGGGAGCTACCCATGGAGTTTCAGCGGCGTCATGGGACTGGCCGAGCGCTGCCTCGACCCCTCGGAGGCGGGGCGCCTCGACGGCCTGCTGGCGATACCGGACGAACCGGAGGACGCGTCGCCGGGCGCCGGCGGGTACTGGGCAGAGGCGTTCCAGCGGCTCGTGGGGACGTTGCGGCTGCGTGCCGCGATGGCCGTGGAATTGGGGGCGGGAAAGGAGGAGTGTCGGCGCTGAGGCCGTGGGCGGCCACGCCGACCGGCACCAGGGGTGCCACCCGTGCCACGTGCCACCCGTGCCACCCGCGACTTTGCACCGCCCTTGGACTGCCGACGCCGGCCCTGTGCTGCGGGCACCGGCCGTGTCGTGTCGACACCCGGGGACAGTCGTCTGTCGGCACCGGCCATCGCGCGGGGCCCGCGCCGCCACGGCCATCGCGCGGGGCCGACGCCAGAGGCCAGCCGGCCCGCGGCGCCGCCAGAGACCAGGCGGCTACGCCCCCGCTGGCTCCCGCACGTTCGCCCGTACCCAGTTCACGATCGACGCCGTCGTCGCGCCGGGCGTGAAGATCTCCGCGACGCCCTTCTCCTTCAGCGGGGCGATGTCCGCCTCGGGGATGATCCCGCCGCCGAAGACCAGGATGTCCGCCGCGTCCCGCTCCCTGAGCAGCTCGATCACGGCGGCGAAGAGCGTGTTGTGCGCACCGGAGAGGATGGACAGCCCGATCGCGTCGGCGTCCTCCTGGATCGCGGTGTCCACGATCTGCTCGGGTGTCTGGTGGAGCCCGGTGTAGATGACCTCCATACCGGCGTCGCGCAGCGCCCGCGCGATCACCTTGGCCCCGCGATCGTGGCCGTCGAGCCCCGGCTTGGCCACCACCACGCGGATCGGACCGGCTGCCACACCCATCACTGCCTCCATGAAGCGACTACATCCATCCGTACCGACAAGTACCGCACACTTCGCCGACGCCGTACACAGCAGCACGGCGCACACCAGGCGCCCAGCGGTGCATGGATCATGCACCGGTCGCGCAGAGTGCACGCCTCCGCGGCACAGACGCCCCGCACCACATCGTCCGGGGAAGTGAACGAACGTTATCGCCAGCATCCCGCAACCGGCGGTTTCACGGTGGATACAGAGGGGGAAATCACACGGTGGGACACGTTCGCCGCGAGCAGTTGCGGGGCGCGGCGGCAACACGCGTACGGAGAGCCGCAGCGAGGGCAGGACAAGCCGGCAGCAGGCCTCGTCGCTGTATCACCGACACCACGGGGCTCACAGAGCGCTGACGCGGCAGCTCGGCACGCCCGTACGGGCAAACCTCGCGAACATCACCAATCACTGGTGTCACGGCTCTCCACGAGGGCACACGGGGGACAGAGGCGTCCCTGCGCGTGCCGACAGGAGGTCGGCCCATGAAGGTCACCACGGCAGCACTGCCCCTTCTCCCGCTCTGTCAGCGTCTCCTGCCAGGACTACCGGGACTACCGGGACTACCAGGATTGGGACTGTCGGAGCTGGCGGCCCTCCCGGGCCGGCTGACGGGGCTTTCCCTGACTCTCCTGAAGGCAAGCGCCCTGGAGGCCGCGATCCTCGCCGGGCACCTTCTCCTCTACCCCTCGGGGATCATTCAGGAGCGCCGCCCCGTGTGCACCCTCCCGACGACGGAGTCCCAGGACCCGCAGCCCTCTCCTCCCCCTCCCCGTCTCCCGGCCCGTACCAGCCCCCCGGTCGTCCTGGTGCACGGCTTCATCGACAACCGCTCGGTCTTCCTCCTCCTGCGCCGCAGCCTGGCCCAGCACGGCAGACACCAGATCGAGTCGCTGAACTACTCCCCGCTGACCTGCGACATCCGCACCGCGGCCGAGTTGCTCGGCCGGCACGTGGAAGAGATCTGCGAGCGGACGGGCAGCGAGCGCGTCGACATCGTGGGACACAGTCTCGGCGGGCTGATCGCGCGCTACTACGTGCAGCGCCTCGCCGGAGACCTCCGCGTCCGGACACTCGTGACGCTCGGCACCCCGCACACCGGCACCCGGGTGGTCCCGCTGGCGAACGCGCACCCGATCGTGCGCCAGATGCGCCCCGGCTCGGCGGTACTCGAGGAGCTGGCCCGCCCCTCGCCCGGCTGCCGTACGCAGTTCGTCAGCTTCTGGAGCGACCTGGACCGCGTGATGGACCCGCTGGAGACGGCCTGCCTGGACCACCCCGACCTGACCGTGCAGAACGTACGGGTCAGCGGCATCGGCCACCTCGCGCTGCCCGTGCACCCCGCCGTGGCCACCGGAATTCGTCAGGCACTCGACACCGACACGCCGGAGGCGGACACGACCGGCAAGCGGGACGGAGGCCTGACGGTCGCCTGAGAGGCTGAGACTGCCCGAAAACCGCGGAACTCGGCGGACACAACCCGTTCAGCATCGAACAAACATCGAACACAAAGCCAAACTCGTGCCCGCCGTCCCCCAAAACACGGCCGATTGCCCGTTTCCTTCGCGCGTGAAACCTGACGAAGATTGTCGTGCCCGTATACCGCCGGGTACAGTCGCCGCACTGCTCTGGCAGCCCCTGTTGTCGAGGCGAAAGAGAAGTTGGTGAACGACCGTCACCCGTCGGGGACCATGACCACCCCGGCCTCGGCTTCCGACGCCGATCCGGCGCAGTACGCGTCGTACGGCACAGGGGAGGCCCAGTACGGCGACCTCACCACGTACGGCGGCTACGACACCACTGGTTTTTCCACCGGCGCCACGGCCACTTTCGACGCCGACCCTCTCTTCGGCAGCCTCCCGGGGCAGGACACCGGCGGCTACGACACCACGGGCTCGTACGACACCACGGGTTCCTACGACGCCACCCAGTGGTCCACCGGCAGCGGGCAGTCCCTGAACCACGACGCGTACGCGGCCCAGCACCACACCGCCTACGACACCGGCGCCTACGACACGACCACGTGGACGGCCGACGTCCAGCAGCCCGCCTCCGTGCCACCGCAGGCCACCAGCGTCGAGGCCACCGGTCAGTGGGACACCGGCGCCTGGGCCCAGCCGGACCAGTCGGGCGATCCGTCCGACGGGACCCAGCAGTGGGACTGGGGCACGCAGACCTTCGAAACCGGCTCCTTCGCGACCGGAACTTTCGCGACCGGCGCCTTCACGACCGGCGCCTTGGAAACCGGTGCCTACGAGACCGGCACCTACGGGACCGGCACCTTCGCGGCCGGCACGTTCGACACCGGCGCATACGACGCCACGCAGTGGAACTCCGACGGCACCACGTCGCAGGCCCCGGATGCACCGGAGACGCCGCGAACACCGGAGGACACCGCGCCGGACGCCCGGCCCGCCGCCGATGAACCCGGCCCGCACGACGACGGGTTGGCCGCCACCGGCGAACTCCCCGCCGTGGCCGTTCTCCTGGAAGGCCAGGAAGAGGTCGCCCCGGCCGCCCGGATCCCCGCCGCACGCACCGCCTCCCGCGGCGGGTCGCGTTCCCGCCGCCGCCAGCCCGCCAAGCGCTCGGCACTGATGACCATCGCCGTACCGTCGGCCTGTGTGATGAGCGTCGCCGGTATCGCCGCCGCCTCCGTCGGTGGCCTGACCGGCGACGACGGCACGGAGACCGCGGCCTCCGCGGCGGACGCGGACGGCGGCGCGGAAGCCGCGCCGGTGAAACCGTCCACCGCCAACAACGAGCTGGACACCCAGCTCACGAGCCTCGCCGCCGGAGCCGACGACTTCGCCGACCGGGCCAGCCGGACGCAGGAACGCATCGACCTCAAGGCCCAGCAGGCCGCCGAGAAGAGGCGGGCGGCGGAGGAGGCGGCCCGCAAGGAGCGGCTGCGCCCCAAGTTCGCGCTCCCGGTCGCCCAGCACGGCCTCAGCGCGTACTACGGCCAGGCCGGCATCAACTGGATGTCCGTGCACAGCGGCATCGACTTCCCCGTCTCGTACGGCACGACGGTGATGGCCGCGACCGACGGCACGGTCCGCACGCAGTACAACAGCGCGTACGGGAACATGATGATCGTGACCGCGAAGGACGGCACGGAGACGTGGTACTGCCACCTCTCCAGCTACCAGGTCCCCTCCGGTACGACGGTGAAGGCCGGCGACGCGATCGCGTTCTCCGGCAACTCGGGCAACTCGACCGGGCCGCACCTGCATTTCGAGGTGCGCCCCGCGGGCGGCTCGGCGATCGACCCGCTCTCGTGGCTGCGCAGCCACGGCCTCAACCCGTCGTGACGCCGTAACGTCTCAGCAGGACCCGGACGGCGTGCGGGCGCTCAAGCCGCCCGCACGCAGCCGCCAGTCACGCACCCGCCAGTCACGCGCTCCCAAGTCACGCACTCACAACGCACCCTCAGAGCTTCTCCACCGGCGCGTACCGCAGCAGCAGCCGCTTCGGCTTGGTGTCCCCGAAGTCGATCGTCGCCTCGGCGTTCGACCCGGTGCCCTTGATCCCGACCACCGTCCCGAGCCCGAACTGATCGTGCGTGACGCGGTCACCGACCGACAGCGCGACCGTCGGCTGCTCGGCGGAGCGGCGCGTGGCGAAGCCGGACGCGCCCGACGCCGAGGAGCGGGAACGGGACGACGACAGCGAGGCCGCCACGCCGGAGACCGGCGCGGAGGGCGCGGGTCCGTTCGCCCCGGTCCGCTTCCACTCCAGGTGGGGCGCCGGGATCTCCTCCAGGAAGCGCGAGGGCGGGTTGTACGACGGCTGTCCCCAGGCGCTGCGCAGCGTCGACCGGGTCAGGTACAGCCGCTCACGGGCGCGCGTGATGCCGACGTACGCCAGCCGCCGCTCCTCCTCCAGCTCCTTGGCCTGGCCGAGGGCGCGCATGTGCGGGAAGACGCCGTCCTCCATGCCGGTGAGGAAGACGACCGGGAACTCCAGGCCCTTGGCGGTGTGCAGGGTCATCAGGGTGACGACGCCGTCGCCGTCCGACCCCGCTGCGTCAGCAGCATCATCAGGCGCTGCCGGGATCTGGTCGGAGTCGGCGACCAGGGCGACCTTCTCCAGGAAGTCGGCCAGCGTTCCGGTCTCCTCGCTCTCGGCCCGCTCCTGCTCGAACTCCAGGGCGACGGCGGCGAGTTCCTGGAGGTTCTCGATGCGGGTCTCGTCCTGCGGGTCGGTGGAGGCCTGCAACTCGGCGAGGTAGCCGGTGCGCTCGAGGATCGCCTCCAGCACGGTCGCCGGTCCCGCGCCGGACTCGACGATCGTACGGAGGTCCTCCATGAGCGTGTTGAACCGCTTGACGGCGTTGGCGGAGCGCGCGGCCATGCCGTACGCCTCGTCGACCCGCTTGAGGGCCTGCGGGAAGCTGATCTTCTCGCGCTGGGAGAGGGCGTCGATCATGGCCTCGGCACGGTCGCCGATGCCGCGCTTGGGGACGTTGAGGATGCGGCGCAGCGGCACCGAGTCCTCGGGGTTGGCCAGCACCCGCAGGTAGGCCAGGACGTCCCGGACCTCCTTGCGCTCGTAGAAGCGGACGCCGCCGACGACCTTGTAGGGCAGGCCGACGCGGATGAAGACCTCTTCGAAGACACGGGACTGCGCGTTGGTGCGGTAGAAGACGGCGACGTCGCCGGCCTTCGCCTCGCCCGCGTCGGTGAGGCGGTCTATCTCGTCGGCGACGAACTGGGCCTCGTCGTGCTCGGTGTCGGCGACGTACCCGGTGATCTGCGAGCCGGCGCCCTGGTTGGTCCACAGGTTCTTGGGGCGGCGGGACTCATTGCGCTCGATGACCGCGTTGGCGGCGGTGAGGATCGTCTGGGTGGAGCGGTAGTTCTGCTCCAGGAGGATCGTCGTCGCGTTGGGGTAGTCCTCCTCGAACTGGAGGATGTTGCGGATGGTGGCGCCGCGGAAGGCGTAGATCGACTGGTCGGCGTCGCCCACCACGCACAGCTCGGCGGGCGGGACCTCGGCCTCGGGCGGCACGTCGACGGCGTGCTCGGTGGTGCCGACGAGCTCGCGGACCAGGGAGTACTGGGCGTGGTTGGTGTCCTGGTACTCGTCGACCAGGACGTGCCGGAAGCGGCGGCGGTAGTGCTCGGCGACGTCCGGGAAGGCGCGGAGCAGGTTGACCGTCGTCATGATCAGGTCGTCGAAGTCGAGGGCGTTGGCCTCGCGCAGCCGCGACTGGTAGAGGGCGTACGCCTGCGCGACGGTCTTCTCGAAACCGTCGGCCGCCTGGGCGGCGAAGTCCTCCTCGTCGATCAGCTCGTTCTTCAGGTTGCTGATCTTGGCGCTGAAGGACTTGGGCGGGAAGCGCTTGGGGTCCAGGTCCAGGTCGCGGCAGACCAGCGCCATGAGCCGCTTGGAGTCGGCCGCGTCGTAGATCGAGAAGGACGAGGTGAACCCGAGCTTCTTCGACTCGCGGCGCAGGATGCGGACGCACGCGCTGTGGAAGGTCATCACCCACATCGCGTTCGCGCGCGGGCCGACGAGCTGCTCCACGCGCTCCTTCATCTCGCCCGCGGCCTTGTTGGTGAAGGTGATGGCGAGGATCTGGCCGGGGTGGACGCTCCGCTCGGCCAGCAGGTGGGCGATGCGGTGGGTGAGCACGCGGGTCTTGCCCGAGCCCGCGCCGGCCACGATGAGCAGCGGGGAGCCGGAGTGGACGACGGCGGCGCGCTGGTTCTCGTTCAGCCCCTCCAGGAGCGCGGCCGCGTCCAGGGCTGGGCGCGGGGCGCCGTCCCGGTAGTGGGTGTCCCGCTCCGGCGGCGCGTCGAACTTCCCGGCGAACAGATCGTGCGGAACCGGCTCCGGTCCGTGATCGTCCTCGGGCGGCGGCGGAGGTTCCCCCTCATGACCCCGGGGGGTCTGGAGGCTCGCCAGGAAGCTGTCGTCAAAGAGGCTGCTCATCGCTCTCCGAGTCTAGGGCGCCCCACCGACAACCCGCCGCCGCCCCAGGAAATGGCCGGGGATCCCGCCACCGGGCACGCCCTGCGACAGAGCGGGCGACGAAGAGTGACCGAAGTGGAGCCGCGCACCGAAGGTCACGAAAATGTATCGGGCATATCACCCACCAACCTTCACAGTCACCACACGAGTTGGCTACGGTGCGGGCAGGCCGCACGACATCCTCCGGCGAACCTCGCCGGGCCGCGCGGCCTCCGCCGAGTCCGGCGTGCCCGCACGGCGCCCGGAGCCGGGGACCCGACCGAGAACCTTGGGGTGAATCGGCCGCACCGCCCTCCACGGGGGCGGCTCCGCCGTAGGGCAACCCTTCCGAACCACACCGCCCGAACCCTCCCCCAGGGCCCGAAAGACCTGGGGGGACCCCCACCGCCAACCCGGTAGGCGGAACATTGGAAGGAGTCGCCTCCTTGGCGTCGCACCGCAAGTCGCGTCCCACGGGTACGCGCGTCGCAGGCATACGGACCCCCGCCCTCGCCACGGCGGCCCTCACCTCCGTCGCCCTGCTGTCCCAGACGGCCACCGCCGCGCCGACGGACGACGACAGGCCGAGCCTCGAAGAGGTCGAGAAGAAGGTCGGCGACCTGTACCGCCAGGCGGGGTCGGCGACGGAGAAGTACAACGCGGCCAAGGAGAAGACCTCCAAGCAGCGCAAGCGCGTCGACACCCTCCTCGACGACGTCGCCGAGCGCACCCAGAAGCTCAACGAGGCGCGCGAGGAGCTGGGTTCCTTCGCCTCCGCCCAGTACCGCACGGGCTCCACGGTCCCGGAGACCGCGACCTTCCTGCTCGCGGACTCGCCGCAGGACTACGTCGACCGGGCCCACCTGATGGACCGGCTCACCGGCCGCCAGAAGGGCGCGGTCGACGACTACGTCACACAGCAGTCGGAGACGATGGAGAAGCGCCGGGAGGCCACCGAGAGCCTCCAGACGCTCACCGAGTCGCAGAGCGATCTCAAGACGGCCAAGGCCACCGTCCAGAAGAAGCTCGCCACCGCGCGTGAGCTGCTCTCCGAGCTGACCGCCGAGGAGAAGGCCAGGCTCGCGGCGATCGAGAAGAGAAAGCAGGAGGAGGCCGCCCGCAAGGCCGCGGAACTCGCGCAGCAGCAGGCCGAGGAGCGCAAGCGGCAGGAGGAGGCCGACCGGCAGGAGAGCGACGCCTCCTCGGGCTCCTCCGGCTCATCCGGCTCCGGTGGCACCGGTACGGAAACCGGGTCCACCACGCCGGACTCCTCCTACGGCACCAAGGCCGAGAAGGCGCTCGCCTTCGCCCGCGCCCAGATCGGCAAGCCGTACGTCTGGGGAGCCACCGGCCCCGACTCCTACGACTGCTCGGGCCTGACCCAGGCCGCCTGGAAGAACGCGGGGGTGACACTGCCGCGCACCACCTACGACCAGGTCGACGCCGGCACGACCGTCCCGGTCTCCCAGGCCCAGCCCGGCGACCTGGTCTTCTTCTACGACGACCTCAGTCACGTCGGCCTCTACATCGGCAACGGCATGATGATCCACGCCCCGAAGCCGGGCGCGTACGTGCGCGAGGAGTCGATCTTCTACGACGGCGAGTCGTCGATCCACAGCGTGGTGCGCCCGGCCTGAGCCGCGCGGGTCCCTAGCATCGGGCGCATGTCATCCGGCACCTCCCCCACCTCCTTCTACCCCCTGCGCGCCTGGTGGGCGCAGCGTCCGCCGGCGGCCGGGGCGGCGGTCATGGCGACCGGCATCCTGTCGGTCGCCCTGCACCTGGCGGGCCACGGGGTCCTGTCCCGGACCGCCCTGGTCCTGGCCTGCGCCGCCTGGCTGGCACTGGCGGCGAACTTCGTCCACCTGCTGCTGGTCGAGCCGGCCCAGTGGCTGACGCGGGCCGGGACGCCGGGCGCGCTCACCGCCGTCGCCGCGACGACCGTGCTCGGCACCCGCATCTCCCTGTTCGGCTGGTCCCCCGTGGCGGCGGCGCTGCTGGCGCTGGCGGCGCTGCTGTGGCCGGGACTGCTGTACCTGGTCGTCACGCACTGGGGGCGCCGGATGCCCGGGGCGGTGTTCCTGGGCTGCGTGGCCACGGAGGGGCTGGCCGTGCTGGGCGCCACACTGGCCGCCGCCACCTCGACGGCGTGGCTGGCGCACGCGTCCCTGGTGCCGTTCTGGCTCGGGATCGTGCTCTACCTGATCGCACTGTTCCGCTTCGATCTGCGGCAGGTGGCCCGGGGTTCCGGAGACCACTGGGTGGCGGGCGGCGCGCTCGCCATCTCGGCCCTCGCCGGCGCCAAGCTCCTCGCGGCGGCCGGGACGGGCATGTACCTGTGGAACGACGACGACTACGCCGTCCTGCACGACGTGACCGTCTTCCTGCTCGCCCTCGACCTCGCCTGGTACGCCGTACTGCTCGCCGCCGAGATCGCGTGGCCAAGAGTCCGCTACGACGTGCGCCGCTGGTCGACCGTGTTCCCCCTCGGCATGACGGCGGCGGCGACGCTGTCCGTCGCCGCCGTCCTCGACGCCCCGTGGCTGGACGCGCCCGGTCAGGCGCTGCTGTGGATCGCGGTGGCCGCGTGGCTGGCGGTCGCGGCGGGAGCGGCCTTCCAGGCCGGGTCGGGGCTGCGGTCGGCCGCGGGTGCGGACACCGGGGGAATCAGGTCCACAGCACCGCGATGAAGATGTTCACCACGGTCAGCAGGCCCACCAGGCCGAACAGTGGCTTCTCCACCTTCTCGTCGTCGCGTTTCACGTAGACCAGGCCGAGGATCACGATCAGCAGGGCGAGCTTCACGCCCACCTTGACGTTGTCGACGGACTGGTCGTCGGCCTGGTTGAGGCCGATCAGGATGACGCCGGTGACCAGCATCGTCAGCGCGCCGTGCAGCATCGCGGGGACGAAACGGGCCGTGCCCAGGCCCATCGCCTTCATCTGGGTCAGGAAGCCTCCGAGGAGCGAGGCGATACCGATGATGTGCAGACCGACGAAGATGTGGATGAGTACGTCCATGAGGCCGGAGCCTAATCAGGGGGCCGGCCACCCTCGGACACCGGCCCGGCGAGGACGACGACCCGCGGTGCATATATGCACCCCATAACACCTCGCGCCCCTCGTGCGTCTCCGATCCGGGACATCGGTCATCACCCTGTGTGAAGACGACGGCCGCAGGGTGAGCTCTCAGTCACATTCGATCGCCCGTCGATCCAGTACCGCCACTTCCGCGCATCCCGTCACCCGACCGTTACCGCCGCGCCTAGCGTCCTCCCGCAGGCAACCGGAGTCGAGTCGTACGGAAGGACGTGGAGCGCAGGTGGGAACGCACCGCAGGCCGCGACAGCGCACGACGGGCGGCGGGAGGGCCCGAACGGCGGCCACGATCACCCTCGCGGGCGCGGCGACGGCGACCGGGCTGGCCGCCGGCACCGGGCACGCCGATCCGGAACCGACGCCGGCGCAGGTCAAGGCCAAGGTGGACAAGCTCTACCAGGAGGCGGAGGTCGCCACCGAGAAGTACAACGGCGCGAAGGAGAAGGCGGACGCCGCCGAGCAGCGCCTTGAGAAACTGCGGGACGAGGCTGCCCGCAAGACGGACCGGCTCAACTCCACCCGGGAGCGGCTCGGTTCGGTCGCGGCGGCCCAGTACCGCAGCGGCGGCCTCGACCCGGCCCTGCAACTCGCGCTCTCCGCCGACCCCGACCGGTATCTCGACGGCGCCGCCTTCATCGAGCGGGCCGGCAGCCGGCAGACGGCCGCCGTGGGCCTGGCCCGCAAGGAACTGCGGGAGATCGAGCAGTTGCGCGGAGCCGCCCGCATCGAGGTGACCTCGCTGACGTCACGCCGGGCAGAGCTGAAACGACACCGCACGACCATCACCGGCAAGCTGGACACGGCCCGCCGTCTGCTGTCCCGGCTGACCGCCGAGGAACGCGCCCGCCTCGGCCACGGCACGGACGACCGTGCCTCGCGTTCGTCGGCGGACTCCCGGGACGCCCTGCCCGCCTCTTCCGCCCAGACCTCCGACTCCCGCGCCGCGGCGGCCGTCGCCTACGCCCACCGGAAGCTCGGCAGCCCCTACGTGTGGGGCGCGACCGGCCCCGACGCATTCGACTGCTCCGGCCTCACCCAGGCCGCCTACCGCGCCGCCGGCATCTCCCTGCCCCGCACGACCTACGCCCAGATCGATGCGGGCCGCCGTGTCCCACGGTCCGAACTGCGGCCGGGGGACCTGGTGTTCTTCTACTCGGGCATCAGTCACGTCGGCATCTACATCGGCAAGGGGCAGATGATCCACGCCCCCAACCCGTCGGCACCGGTCCGCGTCGCCCCCGTCGACCAGATGCCGTTCGCGGGGGCTACGCGGGTGGCATAGCACCGGTCGCGCGTGCCCGACGAGGCGCTCCGGGCCGCTCCGGCAACGGCGAACCCGAGGGCTCCGGGGGCCGGGCCGGACGCCGTGCGCGCACGGTCACACCAGCCGCCGTGCCGTGGCCCATCGCGTCAGCTCGTGCCGGTTGGACAGCTGGAGCTTGCGGAGGACCGCCGAGACGTGGGACTCGACCGTCTTCACCGAGATGTACAGCTGCTTGGCGATCTCCTTGTACGCGTAGCCGCGGGCGATCAGGCGCAGCACCTCCCGCTCGCGCTGGGTCAGGCGGTCGAGGTCCTCGTCGACCGGCGGGGCATCGGTGGAGGCGAACGCGTCGAGGACGAAGCCGGCCAGGCGCGGGGAGAAGACCGCATCGCCCTCCTGGACGCGGAAGACGGAGTTCACCAGGTCCGTGCCGGTGATCGTCTTGGTCACGTAGCCCCGGGCGCCGCCGCGGATCACGCCGATCACGTCCTCCGCCGCGTCCGATACGGACAGGGCGAGGAAACGGACGGGCTGATCGGCGTCGCTCATCAAGGGGGCGCAACGGCGGAGGACTTCGACGCCGCCACCGCCCGGGAGGTGTACGTCGAGGAGGACCACCTCCGGCCGGGTCGCGGTGATGACCGTGACGGCCTGGTCGACGTCGGCGGCCTCACCGACGACCTCGACGCCGGTCTGCGCGGTCTGGCCGATCTCGGCCTGGACACCGGTGCGGAACATACGGTGGTCGTCGACGAGCACCACGCGCACGTGACGCTCCCCCGCGCCGCCGTTCGCCGGCTGTGCGGGCTGGGCCGCCTCGCCCTCGCCCGCCGTTCCGTTCGCCTCGGTCGGGTCGCTCATGACGTGTTCTCCGCCCTCTCCATCTCCAGCTCGACCTCCGTGCCGCCGTCCGGCACCGCGCGCAGCCGCGCCGTGCCGCCGTTGCGCTCCATGCGGCCGATGATCGATTCTCTGACGCCCATCCGGTCGGCGGGTATCGAGTCGAGGTCGAAGCCGGGGCCGCGGTCCCGGACGGACACGAAGACCGTCCTGCCCTCGACTTCGGCGAAGACCTGTACGGCGCCGCCCTCGCCACCGTACTTGGCGGCGTTCACCATCGCCTCGCGTCCGGCCTGCATCTGTGCGCTGATTCTCTCGTCGAGCGGGCAGTCGCCGACCACCACGACCTCGATGGGGACGCCGTGCTTGTCCTCGACCTCCGCGGCATCGCGCTTCACGGCCTCGGCGAGGGTGGTGGGCTCGTCGTCCTCGTCCTTGCCGTTGCCCTCCGGCTTGTAGAGCCAGGCGCGCAGATCGCGCTCCTGCGCGCGGGCGAGGCGGCGCACCTCGCCCGCGCTCTCCGCATTGCGCTGGATCAGGGTCAGGGTGTGCAGCACCGAGTCGTGGACGTGGGCGGCGACCTCGGCCCGCTCCTGGGCTCGGATGCGCATCAGCCGCTCCTCGGAGAGGTCCTGCGTCATGCGCACCAGGTAGGGACCGGCGAGGAGTGTTATGCCGACGAGGACGGCGAGGGCCGCCTGGAGAACGGAGCCGAGGTGGGCGGCGGATCCCTGGAGGACGAAGATGCCGGTGACACCGGCCGTCACCAGCAGGACCCCGGCCACGGAGCGCAGCAGGGTGACGGTGCGCCGGTGGCGTCCGACCTCCGCCCAGCGGGCCCGGCGGGCGTTGTCCGCCTGGCGCCAGACGAGGGCGACACCGGCGCCGACGAGCACGGTCGGCCAGAGGTAGGCCTTGGCTCCGCCGCCGAGGTCGACGTTGCCCACGAAGACCAGGGCCACGACGACCATGAGGAGCAGGGCGACGATCTGACCTTTGTCGGGCTTGCGGGCCACGAGTCTGCGGCGGCCGTCCGGCGAGGTCTCGGAGGTGACGAGGGACGGCGTCCGCTGGGCGTCGACACCGCCGACGCCCAGCGGTACGAAGAACCAGAAGGCCGCGTACAGCAGCGCGCCCAGGCCGTCGGCCATGAACAGGCCGACGAAGGCGAACCGCACCCAGATGACGGGCAGCCCGAGGTGTCCGGCGAGCCCCCGCGCCACGCCACCGAGCCAGCGTCCGTCGCTGCTGCGGTAAAGCTTGCGCGGCGGCCGCGGTTCGACGAGTGGTGCTGCTGCGGCTTCCGGCATGACACAGATGGTCACACGGCCGGGGGAGCCGGAGCATCAGGGTCGCTCCCCGAGACTCCCCTGATCTTCGGGCCCGGGGATCCTCGAACACTCCCCCGGCGCCGGGTCAGGGCCGATATCAGGGTCCGACCAGGGTCGAACCGACTGCCGTCACGGCGCCGCGCCCGTCACCATGGACTCATGACAGATCACGAGCACGCCGCGACGGGTCCGGGGCCCGGCCCCGGCCCGCGCCCCCCGCTGGGCGCCGGGCCGCAGGGCGCCGCGCCCGCCGCGGATGCCGCGGATGCCGCGGGCGGTGCCGCAGCCGACGCGGGCGCCCCCGCCGGCGCCGATGTCCCCGGTCCGCCCCACAAGTTCCGGCGCGACCGGCGGCACAAGACGCTCGCCGGAGTGTGCGCGGGCCTGGGCCGGCAGTGCGACATGGATCCGGTGATCTTCCGTATCACCCTCGCCGTGCTCTCCGCCACCGGCGGCATCGGTCTCATCTTCTACGGCTTCGCCTGGCTCTTCGTCCCTTACGACGACGAGGACGAGAACGAGGTGCGCAAGCTGCTGACCGGCCGGGTCGACGGCCAGGCGCTGACGGCCGTGCTGTTCGCCCTGGTCGGCTGCGGGGTCTTCCTCACCATGCTGAACAACGGCGGAGTGCTGACCTTCGCCGTCGTCCTCTCCCTCGTCCTCGCGGGCGCCGGGTACTGGTCCCGGCAGCGGAAGGCTCCCGACCCCGATCCACTCTCCGCCCAGGCCGCCGCCGACGCTCCGCCGGAGGCCCAGGCGCCCCCGATCATGTTCACCTGGCCCTCCTGGTGGCGCGACCCCATAGTCAAGGACGGCACCCACGTCGGCGGCACGGGCTATCTGTGGGGCCCACCGGACTCCGAGGCCCGCGACATCGCGGCGGCCGTCAACATCGGCCGCGGCGGCCAGGGCCATGACCGCCCCGCCGCGAACGACCGGCGCGCGCGGCCCCCGCAACCGCGCGGTCCTCGCGGAATCGGCGGTGTCGTGTTCCTTCTCGCCCTGCTCGCGGCGTTCCTCGGCACCCGGCTGACCTGGGACGAGCAACCGCTCGGCACCAGTCTGCAGACCGGCCTGGCCTGCGCCCTCGCCGTCTTCGGCGTCGGCATCGCGGTCAGCGCCTTCCTGGGGCGCACGGGGTCCGGCTCGATCTTCCTGGCGATCATCACGGCGGGCCTGCTCGCCGGGGCGACCGCCGTGCCCGGGGACGTCGGCACCGATTGGGTCCGGACCACCTGGGAGCCCACCACGGCGGCCGGCGTACGCGAGCAGTACGACATCGGTACCGGCAGCGGCACCCTGGACCTGTCCGGGCTCGACCTGGCCGAGGGGCAGACGGTGACCACCCGGGCGGACGTGGGTATGGGCCGAATACAGGTCGTCGTGCCGCAGGACGTGACGGTGCGGCTGAGCGTCGAGGTGGGCGTGGGTGACATCCAGTTGCCCGGCGACGACAAGAAGGACGTGGACGTGGCACCGGGCAAGCACAAGGAGGTCACCCTGGCCCCCGCCACGGGCGGCAAGAACGGCGGCACGCTCGACCTCGACCTCCAGGTCGGCGTCGGACAGGCGGAGGTGACCCGTGCTGCGTCATAGGTTCCAGCCCGGACGACTGGTCGCCGGCTTCTTCCTGACCCTGGCGGGCGTCGTCTACGCCGGCGACGCGGGCGGCCTCTGGGAGACGCCGTGGTTCGTGCTGATCCCCCTCGTCGTGGGCGGCCTCTGCACCGCGGGAGCGGTCGGCGTCCTGGCCCAGGCCGTGCACCGACGCCGCGGAGTACTCCGCTCGGGCGGGGACGAGCGCCGGGCAGACCTCCCCGGCTGACGGACCACCGACATCCGCGGAGAGCCACCTCTATCCGCGGGCGACAACCGGTATCCGCAGAGGACTACCGGTGTCCCTCGGCGTCTACCGATATCCGTCGACGACTACCGGTGTCCCTCGGCGTCTACCGATATCCGTCGACGACTACCGGTACCCGCCCGTCCGCCGTCGTCGGCGGGAGCGCAGAGCGGCGTCCAGTGACAGCAGCGGGGCACCCGCGAGGACGAGAGGGATCCAGGCCATGAGGTAGGCGAGGTCATTGCCGTAGTAGTACGGGTCGGAGGCCCAGCTGACGGTCAGCCACAGGCTGAGCGAGATCAGCGCGCCGCCGAGCGCCGCCAGTCGGGTCAGCAGTCCGAGCAGGGTGCCGATGCCGACCGCCAGCTCGCCGAGGGCGATGGCGTAGCCGAAGCCGGCGGGGTTCTCCAGAGCCAGGTCGACCAGGGCGGGGATGGCCGAGGAGTCGCGCACGGTACGCATCATGTCGCCGACCGAGCCGGCGCCCGCGTCCTTCATGAAGGCGCTGTCCGTGAGCTTGTCCAGGCCCGCGTAGATGAAGGTGACGCCCAGAAAGATCCGTAGGGGCAGGAGGGCGTACCGGGTGGCGTTCTCCCGCCAGTCTCCGCCGCCGCCGGAATGCGAGGTGTACGCATCCGTCCGCGTTCCGTGAGTCATCACTGCCAGCCGCCTCTCGCCCGCGCGTGCCGAGACCCCACCAGACCATACGTACGACGTGGGGGCCTCTCTCAATCCCTCTGCGACCGGATTCTTCCTGTCGGTTTCGACAGTTCCGGGTTTCGACGGGTCTCTGTTTCGACAGGTCTCTGTTTCGACAGGCTGACGGTCGGCGGCGGGTTCGGCGGGGTGTCAGTCCGTCACGTCGATCGCGTACCGGTTGGTTTCCACGCCCGCGCTCGTGACGACCTGGACGTCCACCCGGCCCGGTTCCACGTCCGCCGGTACCGGGACCGTCAGCAGGTCGTCCGTGGGGTTGCTGAAGCCGCCGGTCACCGGGACCAGAGGTACGTGGACGTTGACCACGCCGATGCGGACGACCATCCGGGACAGGCGGTCCGCGCGCTGCGCGCCCGGCGGTACGAAGCCGGCGCCCCGGATCTCGATGTCGTCGCCGGTGCGGATCGGAGCGTCCAGGTCACCGGCCTCCCGTGCCCGGACCACGGAGAGGATCACGGGGCGCCCGCCCTCCGCGTACTTCCCGGCCACGTAGGTCGCCGCCGACACCAGCACCACGACCGCCAGCCCCCACGGCAGGTCGGGCAGTTGCTCCGGGCGCCGGGCCAGCCGTACGGCCGCGAACACCAGCGCGACGGTGCTGATCACCACGTACTGGATGTCGGCGAAGGCCCCGCGTCCCGCGTCGTCCGTCAGCAGGTCGGCCGCGCGCGGCCGGTCCGCCCGTACCTTCTGCAGCCGCTGTCCCAGCACCCGCAGTCCGACCACCCGCCGCACCAGGACCGCGATCCCGCACACCACCGCGAGCACGGTCACCGCACCGGCGCCGCGGGCGAGTCCGAGCCCGGAGATCAGCGCGTCCCGTCGGCCGGAACCCGAGGCCACCGCCAGTTGTCCGGCCAGGACGAGCACCGCGTAGGCGACGAAGAGCACCCAGGCCGCCGCCACCGCCCGGGACGTGGACAGGCGGTTGTCCTCGCCGATGACCGGGGCCAGCGCCCCGCCCCGCGCGCGGTGGAACCACGAAGCCGCCGTCAGCGCACCCGCCACGACCAGCGCCGCCACGAGCCCGGCGGTGCGCGCCGCGGTCCAGTCGGCACCGATCGCGGTGAGCGACTGCCCGAGCAGCAGCAGTACGACCCCGGCCCACACGACGGCCGCCGTACGGCGCCCGAGTACCGCGAGCCATGCCTCGCCCTCGGCCCGGCCGCGTTCGGCGACGACTTCCGCGGACTGGGTCAACTCCTCCGAGACCCACTGCCGGGAAGCTGAGGCCGAGTGGGCCACCGCGGCCGGCAGGCCCTGTCCGGCCGCGAACTCGTCCCGTCGCAGCAGGAACGCGGCGACCGCCCGGCGGTGCCCCTCACGGGCACCGTGCGGGCAGTCCCCACAGGTGCAGCCCCCGCCGTGCGCCGCCTCGTACGCGCCTTTGTCCGAGCCGCTCCCGCGTCTCGCCTCCTGCACCGCCACGCCCGAACGCCCGCCTTCCCGAACCCCTGCGAAAACCCAGTGACACCATCTGCGCCGGCACCTGCGCCGGCCTCCGCGACAGCACTGCCGCGCCGCCCGTGGAGGAACCGTGAGTCCCCTTCGCCGACAGCGAATTGTGCCGTACACCACCCCCCGCGCGCCCGGCGCCCCCGGTCCGCTCTGCTCAGCGCGGGTGACACGCGGACCGCCGTGTTGACCCGGCTGCGAGAATTCCCTTATGGCCGAGATCATCCAGCGCGACGGGACCTGGGCGTTCGACGGCAGTACGGTCCGGATCACGCCGGGCCCGCACCGCTCGGTGCCGCTGTTCCGGCAGACGTACGGCGAGGTCTCGGTGCCGCTGGAGGCCGTCGCGGGCGTCGGCTTCGAGCCGGAACGCAGACGCGGACGGCACCGCCCCGGAGTCCGCCGGGAGCGGGCCCCGGTCCGGGATTCCGAGTCCCGCGCCGCCGCGGTCCGACCATCACGACGTCCTGCTGCGCCGGCTGCGCGAACTGGGCGAGCTGCACCGCGGCGGCGTCCTCACGGACGCGGAGTTCGCCATGACGAAAGGCGGCGGTGCTCCGGGGTGACAAAGGCGGCGGTGCTCCGGGGCTTCTGACGACGTGACGACGACCGGCCTCTGAGGACGCCCGGCCGCGATGTCCGAAAGATGCCCGACGAGGTGTCCGACAGATGCCCGGCAAGATGCCCGACGAATATCCGACAGAGAGTGTCCGCTTTCGGGTCCAGACTCGGCGTATGACACCAAGCACCGCCGCCACGAGCAGCACCGCCGCGAACGCCGCCGCCAGCTGGGCCGACTTCGCCGCCGCCGAACCCGCGCTGGCCGCCACCGTCGAGGCACGCTTCGGCGCGTACACCCACCACACCCTCGCCACCCTGCGCAAGGACGGCTCGCCCCGCACCACCGGCCTGGAGGTGCGCTTCCTCGGCGGCGAGCTGTGGCTCGGCATGATGCCGGGCTCGGTCAAGGCACTCGACCTGCGCCGGGACCCACGCTTCGCGTTGCAGGCGAACCCGGGCGACGGCACCGGGATGGGCGGCGGGGACGTGCGGATCGGCGGACGGGCGGTCGAGGTGGAGGACCCCGAGGTACGGGCCGGATACGTGGAAGAGGTGGAACCGCCGGAGCCGTTCCACCTCTTCCGAACCGAGCTGACGGAGGTCGTGCGGACCTGCGTGGAGGACGACGCGTATCTCGTCGTCCAGGTCTGGCAGCCCGAAAAGCCCCTGCGCACCGTCAGGCGCACCTAGGGGCCACTCGGCTCGCTCGGGTCACTCCCACTCGATGGTGCCCGGCGGCTTCGACGTCACGTCGAGGACGACCCGGTTGACGTCCTTGACCTCGTTGGTGATGCGGGTCGAGATCTTGGAGAGCACGTCGTACGGCAGCCGGGACCAGTCGGCCGTCATCGCGTCCTCGGAGGAGACGGGCCGCAGCACGATCGGGTGGCCGTAGGTGCGGCCGTCGCCCTGGACGCCGACGGAGCGGACGTCCGCGAGCAGCACCACGGGGCACTGCCAGATGTCGCGGTCGAGCCCGGCCGCGGTCAGCTCCTCGCGGGCGATGGCGTCGGCCTCGCGGAGCAGGTCGAGCCGCTCCCTGGTGACCTCGCCGACGATCCGGATGCCGAGGCCCGGACCGGGGAACGGCTGGCGCTGGACGATCTCGTCCGGCAGGCCCAGTTCCTGGCCGACCATCCGGACCTCGTCCTTGAACAGCTTGCGCAGCGGCTCGATGAGCTGGAACTCGAGGTCCTCGGGCAGCCCGCCGACATTGTGGTGGGACTTGATGTTCGCCGCGCCGGTGCCGCCGCCGGACTCGACGACGTCCGGGTAGAGGGTGCCCTGGACGAGGAACTCGACCGCGGGGCCCTCGTCGGCGATGATCTCGGCCTGAGCCTGCTCGAAGACCCGGATGAACTCGCGGCCGATGATCTTCCGCTTCTCCTCGGGGTCGGAGACCCCGGCCAGCGCCTTCAGGAACCGCTCCTGCGCGTCCACGACCTTCAGCTGTACGCCGGTCGCGGCGACGAAGTCCTTCTCGACCTGCTCGGTCTCGCCCTGGCGCATCAGGCCGTGGTCGACGTAGACACAGGTCAGCTGGGAGCCGATGGCCTTCTGGACGAGGGCGGCGGCGACGGCGGAGTCCACGCCGCCGGACAGACCGCAGATGGCGCGCCGGTCGCCGACCTGCTCGCGGATCGCCGCGACCTGCTCCTCGATGACGTTGCCGGTGGTCCAGTCCGGGCGCAGGCCCGCGCCCCGGTACAGGAAGTGCTCCAGCACCTGCTGGCCGTGCGTGGAGTGCATCACCTCGGGGTGGTACTGGACGCCGTAGAGCTTCTTCTCGTCGTTCTCGAAGGCGGCGACCGGGACGACGGAGGTGGAGCCGGTGACGGCGAAGCCCTCGGGGGCGGCGGAGCAGGCGTCGCCGTGGGACATCCACACGGCCTGCTCGGCCGGGGTGCCCTCGAAGAGGGTGGAGGACGGCTTGAGGACCGACAGGTCGGTGCGGCCGTACTCACGGGCGCCGGAGTTGTCGACGGTGCCGCCGAGGGTCTGCGCCATCAGCTGGAAGCCGTAGCACATGCCGAAGACGGGGACGCCCGCCTCGAACAGGGTGCGGTCGAGGGTGGGGGCACCCGGCTCGTACACCGACGAGGGGCCGCCGGAGAGGATGATGGCCGCCGGGTTCTTGGCGAGCATCTCCGCGACCGGCATGGAGCTCGGCACGATCTCGCTGTAGACCCGCGCCTCGCGGACACGACGGGCGATGAGCTGGGCGTACTGCGCGCCGAAGTCGACGACCAGGACGGTGTCGGGGGCGGCGGCAGCGGGAGTCGCTGATGACACGGGGTGCCTTCCGGCGGTCGGGCGGGGGTCTTGTACTGCCGATTCTACCGAGGTGGGCGGGTGGCCCCGCCCCGCCCACGGCGGCACGGTCGCCCCTCCCCCGCGGTCTCACCATACGAACCGGCTTGGACACCGTCCGTCCCCGGGGCATACTGGCCCCATGCTCACGCACCAGACCTTCCTGTTTACCTATGGCAACCGGCCCACCGGCTGCCATGGTCGTGCTGCTTGAGCAACTGACAAGCGACTTCCCCAGGCGCCCCGGGCCGACAAGGTCCGGGGCGCCTGGCGTTTGCGGATCCCGTCGGCCGGGGGCACCGCCCCCTTCGGCGAGGAGACACCGACATGACCGTCACCGCGGCAGACAAGACCGGCGCCCGCACCACCGAGGCAGCCGACGTGATCACGGGCGCCCGGGAGCGCATCGACGCGCTGGACGACCGGATCATCGGCCTGATCCAGGAACGGATGGCCGTCTCCGCGGTCATCCAGGAGGCGCGGATCACCTCGGGCGGCCGGCGCGTGAACCTCTCCCGCGAGATGGAGGTCCTCGACCACTACCGGCACGCGCTGGGCAAGCCGGGTACGGCGCTGGCGATGACGATTCTGGAACTGTGCCGCGGGCGCGTCTGAGCGTCGGGTCCGAGAGTCGCATCCGAGTTCGGGCGTTTCTCACCCGTACGGCGCGTGACCGGCAGGCGAGCGGCTTCGTTGTCCCGGTGTCCGTGTCAGCCAGGGGCGGGCCCGAAAGAACCACGCGTGGCTCACTGGAGCGATGAGACGTACGGATCGTGCCGCACGTCGTGGGACCTCGCTCCAGGAAAGTGACCGGACGGCAGGGGACAGCAGCCCGGTCACCCAAGAGAACGGCCGGCTCCGGGGACGCCCGGGGCCGGCCGACGGGGCGGCGGCCGAGTCCCTCGGCCCACTCGACCGCACGGTCATTCGGAACCGCATGCCATTCGAAGCAAGCGGCGCAACCCCCCGGCGCCGCTTCCCGAGGCACCGGCGATGCCCTGACGCCGGTGCTGGCCGAGGAAGGGCCCCGCGGCTCATGCCGCGGGGCCCTTCGCCATGTCCGCGCCTCCCTCGCCGGCCCGGAGTGACGCACGCCACATAAAAGTTCTGTGAGTTCGGGGACAACCATTCACAGCTTTCACAGATCAAACAGGCGTACGGACCGAACCATGGGCCACACCCGCGCCCCACACGCGGAGGCCTCCCACTCTCCCGTATCGCCGTGCGCGGTACGCCGGACCATTCGAGGTCTTCATGAAGCTTCGTCGCGCCATGGCAGCAGCGGCCGCCACGGCAGTGATCGCCCCGGTGGCGCTGCTCGCGGCGCCGGCCGCCTACGCGACCGGTGACACGCCGACGTCCCAGCCGCCGACCAGTTCCGCCGCCGAGACCGCACCGGAGAGCACACCCTCGACGGACCCGGCCCCGAGCCAGTCCACGAGCGAGACCGCTCCGCCGCCGAGCGAGACCGCGAGCGACTCCCCGAGCAGCTCCCCGAGCACCTCGGCCCCCGAGTTGCCTGCGCCCAGCACCTCCGCGCCCGCCTCGCCGTCGCCGAGCACCTCGGCGCCCGAGGAGTCGGAGACCCCGGACCCGGAGCCGTCGGTGTGCGAGGACACCAAGGTCGACGTCAGCATCACCGGCCTCCCTGGCAAGATCGCGGCGGGCAGCGGCTGGCACAAGTTCTCGCTGAACGTGGCCAACACCTCCGGCTCCACGCTCCAGAACCTCGAATACCTGGCCGGTGCCTCCGCCGACCGGAACGGCGAGGAGCTGTTCGAGAGCAAGAAGGTCAGCCTCCAGGCCTGGAACCCGGACGACGAGATCTGGGAGGACCTCAACGAGTTCGGCTACGCGGTCGGCTACATCGGTTACACCGACGAGCTGGCGCCCGACTACGAGGTCGACATCCCGATGCGGATCAACGTGCGGTCCGACGCACCGGTCGGCGCCGGCTTCACGCTCGGCGCGACCATCTACGGCGACGCGGACGGCGAGTGCACCGGCTTCGGTGACGTCGCCTACAAGTTCCAGATCGTGGCCGCCGGCACCGACACCGAGGGCACCGAGCCGACGGAAGGCGGCAAGGCTCCCGTCGCCGCCGAGAAGCCGGCCGCCAACACGCCCGAGGTCACCGGCAGCCTCGCCGAGACCGGTTCCAGCTCCGCGCTGCCGATGATCGGCCTCGTCGGCGGGCTCGCCGTCGTCGTCGGTGGCGGCGCGGTGTTCGCGGTGCGGCGGCGCAAGGCCGGCGCGGAGGCGTGACACGGCACGGACCGGCGTGACACAGGCTGGGTGAGAGGGACCTGCGCTCGGAGGGGGGCGCAGGTCCCTCTCACCTTTGCGCTACTTCTTCGGCGGCACCGCCGGCATTCCCAGGAACGGCAGCCGCAGCGCGCCGAAGGCCTCCGCCGGGACCGCCGGGGACTTCGGCTCGACGGCGGCCAGGCGCTCGTAGGCCGTCCCCTGCGCCGGACGCGGGTCGCTCTCGCCCTTGTTCGGCCAGTACGACATCGCCCGCTCGGCCTGCGCCGTGATGGTCAGGGACGGGTTGACGCCCAGGTTGGCGGAGACCGCGGCACCGTCGACGACCGAGATGCCGGGGTGGCCGTAGAGGCGGTGGTACGGGTCGATCACGCCGGTCTCGCGCGAGGCGCCGATCGGGCAGCCGCCGAGGAAGTGGGCGGTGAGCGGGGTGCCCATCAGCTCGCCGACGTTGGAACCGGCGAAGCCGTTGATCTCGGCGGCGAGCGCGGAGGCGCCCTCCGTGGCCGCCTTGATCTGCTTGGGGTTGGGCGAGCCGTGGCCCTGGCGGGCGGTGAGCAGGCCCTTGCCGACGCCCGTCGGTTTCAGGTGCGTGGTCAGGGAGTTGTCCAGGGACTGCATCACCAGGCCGATGATGGTCCGTTCCGACCATTTGCGGTTGGAGAGCGAACGCAGGACCAGCATCGGGTGCTTGGCCGCGTGCCCCAGGAAGCCCAGGACGCGGGACGCGCCCGAGGCGGTGTGCCCGGCGTACGGGACCTGGAGGATGGACAGGCCGCCCATCGAGTTGGAGCCCTTGCCGTAACGGACCGGCTCGATATGGGTGTTGGCGTCCGGGTGGATCGAGGACGTGATGGCGACGCCGCGCGTGAAGTCGGCCCGTGACTCGCCGGTGGCCTCGCGGTAGCGCCGGTCGTCGGTCTGGGCGCCGACCAGGGCCTCGGAGTTGGTGCGGGTCAGCTCGCCGAGCTTGTCGGATATGTGCGGGAGCTGTCCGTTCGCCTTCATGCGGTGCAGCAGGGTCTGGGTGCCGTAGGTGCCGGCGGCCATGACGACCCGGCGGGCCGTGAACGTGCGGCCGGCGCCCTTCTTCTGCCGGTCGGTGGGCAGGGTGGCGATCGCGAACCCGCCGCGCGAGTCGTCGGTGACCGAGACGACCGTCGTCATCGGGTGCACGACGGCACCCGCCTTCTCGGCGAGGTACAGGTAGTTCTCGTTGAGGGTGTTCTTCGCGCCGTGCCGGCAGCCGGTCATGCACTCGCCGCACTCGTTGCAGGCCTTGCGGTCGGGGCCCACGCCGCCGAAGTACGGGTCGGACACCTTCTCGCCCGGCTTGGCCCCGGCCGTGCCGTCGGCGTCCTCGCCGTCGCCGAAGAAGACGCCGACCGGCGCCATGTGGAAGGTGTCGCCGACGCCCATCCGTTCGGCGGCGGCCTTCAGGTGCACGTCCGACGGGGTCATGGTCGGGTTCAGCCGGACCCCGAGCATGCGCTTGGCCTGGTCGTAGTACGGCGTCAGTTCATCGTGCCAGTCCGTGATGCCGCGCCACTGGGGGTCGTCGAAGAAGGGCTTCGGCGGCACGTACAGGGTGTTGGCGTAGTTCAGGGAGCCGCCGCCGACCCCGGCGCCCGCCAGGACCATGACGTTGCCGAGCAGGTGGATGCGCTGGAGGCCGAACATGCCGAGCTTGGGGGCCCAGAGGTAGTTCTTCAGGTCCCAGGAGTTCTTCGGCAGCGACTCCCGGGTGAAGCGGCGGCCCGCTTCCAGGACGCCGACGCGGTAGCCCTTCTCGGTGAGGCGGAGGGCGGAGACCGAGCCTCCGAATCCCGACCCCACGATGAGGACGTCGTAGTCGTACCCGTTCTCGTCGTCCCGGGTCTGGACGGACTGCTCCTGCGACACGTGCTCTCCTCGTTGAGAACGGGTACGGGTGGCGGGCTGCTCAGCGGAAGCGGAACGCCTTCATCAGGCGCAGGCTCCGGCTCATGAACGCCGCGTACTTCTCGTCGTCCATGCCGAGCGACGGCGCCATCGGCAGCAGCCGCTGATGGGCGATCGTCTGCGACTCGGTGTACTTGAGGATGCCCTCGGAGCCGTGCCGGCGGCCGAGGCCCGACTCCTTCATGCCGCCCATGGGCGACTGGACGCTGCCGTACGCGGAGGCGTAGCCCTCGTTGATGTTGACCGTGCCGGTGCGCAGGCGGGCGGCGGTCTCGCGGCCCAGGCGGGCGTTCGTGGTCCACACCGAGGAGTTCAGCCCGTACGACGTGGCGTTGGCGCGGTCGACGACCTCGTCCGGCGTCTTGAAACGGTAGACGGACACGACGGGGCCGAAGGTCTCCTCGCAGCACAGGGTCATGGCGTCCGTGACGCCCTCGAGGACGGTCGGCTCGTAGAAGTACGGCCCGATGTCGGGGCGGGCCACTCCGCCGGCGACGACGCGCGCGCCCTTGTCGACGGCGTCCGCCACGTGCCGCTTCACGGTCTCCAGTTGGTGCCCGCTGACCAGGGAGCCCATGTCCGCTCCGTAGGCCAGGGCGCTGCCCAGCCGCATCGCGCGGGTGCGGGCGGCGAAGCGGTCGAGGAAGGCGTCGGCGACCGACTCGTGGACGTAGATCCGCTCGATGGACACGCAGAGCTGGCCGGCGGAGGAGAAGCAGGCGCGGACGGCGCCCGCCGCCGCCTTCTCGATGTCGGCGTCCTCCAGGACCAGCATGGCGTTCTTGCCGCCGAGCTCCAGCGAGACGCCGACCAGGCGGTCCGCGGCGACCGTGGCGACCTCTCGGCCGGTGCGGGTGGAGCCGGTGAAGGAGACGTAGTCACCGTGCTTGACGACCTCGGGACCGATGACCGGGCCGACGCCGATGACGGCCTGGAGGACGTCGGCGGGCAGCCCGGCCTCGATCAGCAGGTCACGGGCCCACAGCGCGGTGAGACAGGACTCGGTGTCGGGCTTCATCACGACCGCGTTGCCCGCGACCAGGGCGGGCAGGGCGTCGCCGACGGACAGTTCGAAGGGGTAGTTCCACGGAACGATCTGCCCGACGACGCCGCGGGGGTGGCGCAGTTCGGTGACCTTCGTGAGGGTCGGTACGGCGCCGGTGTGCCGCTTGGGGCGCAGGTACGCCGGGGCCTTGCGGCCGTAGTGCCGGGCGGCGACGGCGACGGCCTGGACCTCCTCGTGGGCGTGCAGGCGGGCCTTGCCGGTCTCCAGCTGGATGAGGTCGAGCACCTCGGCCTGGCGCTCCAGGACCAGGTCGTGGAAGCGCAGCAGGACGGCGGCACGCTGCCGTACCGGAACGCGCGCCCACACGGCCTGGGCGGCGCGGGCCCGCTCGAAGGCGCCGGCCACGTCCTCGGGCGTCGACTCGGGCAGGTCGGCCAGCTTCTCGCCGGTGAACGGCGTGTGGTTGGCGGTGCGGCCGGAGCCGGCCACGCCCTTGGTGAGCTGGGCGACCAGCTCGGGCGTGACCACGTCGGCCGCGGTGCGGGCGCCCGCGGGGGCGGGGGCGAGAGGGTTCGTGCCGGATATTTCCGGGGCCTGCGCGTCCGTCATGAGCCGCAGGGTATGACGCCGCGAGGGCTTTGTGTACCCGTCGGTAATCGGGATTCACCGAGTGCTCACACAACGCCAGTGATCGCTGGCAACAAATGCGCTGATCAGGAGGTTACCCGGTGCGGCTGGACCTGATCACTTCTTTTCCGTCCGGAGCGGACCGAGGGGCACCGGCCACCGCCTCCAGGTGCCGCGCGACCTCCTCGGCATCCGGTCGCCGGGTGGCGTCCTCGGCCCTCAGCCTTTCGATCAGCGGGTCGAGCGGCCCGGAGGGCGACCGGTTCTCGACGGCGGTGTGCAGGAGGGTGCCCAGCGAGCGCAGGTCCGCCGCGGGGCCGGCACCCCGGGGGGCGTCCTCGTCCGGTGCGCGGGCCGTGCCGAAGTCGGTGAGCACGACGCGGTCGTGCGGGCCGAGCAGCACCTTGGCGGGCCTGACCGCGCGGTGCACGATGCCGACGGCGTGCGCCGCCCGCAGTGCGCCGAGCACCGCGAGCCCTAGGCGGGCCGCTTCGGGCGCCGGCACCGGACCGCGCCGGAGTACCTCTTGCAGGGACTCGCCGGGGACCCACTCCATGACGATCCAGGGTGGTCCGTCGAGTGGGGCCTCCTCCACGACCACGTGGTGGATGCGGACGGCCGCGGGGTGGTCGACACGGGTGGCGGCGCGCGCCTCGTGGTAGAGGCGGTGGGCGGCCCGGCGGTACGTCTCGTCCGCCGGGTCACCGGGCAGCCGTGGCTGCTTGACGGCGACGTCCTGTGCCGCGCGTTCGTCGAAGGCCTGCCAGACGGCCCCCGAGGCGCCGGAAGCCACGCGCCTCAGCAGCCGGTAACGCTCGCCGACCAGGTGCCCCTGGGGTTCCATCAGAGCTGCTCGACCTCCCAGTTGGCGACGACGGTCCGGGCGATCTCCCGTCCCTCGTCCGCGAAGTATCCCTTGCGGGGGTAGTCGACGGAGACCTTGTAGATGTCGCCGTTGTCCGCCCGGTAGTAGAGGATGTGGTACTCGCGCTCGCGGGGGTTCTGCGTGTCGGCCGTCGTGTAGGCGATGGTGTTCTCGGCGGCCTTCCTGCCCTTGTACTCGGTCTCGCCCGGTTCGCCTCTGGGAGCGGGCTCGTCGGCGAAGTTCCACGCGTACTCGCCGTCCTTGAGCATCTCCCAGTCCGCCCAGGCGTTGGCCCCCGCGGTGGCCGGGAGGTCGCCGTTCTCGTCGTCGGCCTTGATGTCACGGTCCACCTGGACGGTGATCGCGCCGCTCGGGTCGGCGAACGACTCGGTGGTGCCGTCCCACTTGTCGGGGTGCTCCAGCTTCACGAACTCCGCCGGCACAGCGACGCTCATGCCGGGCTTCGCGCCGAGGCCGTGCTTCTTCCACCCCTCCGGCAGGGGCCCCGCGAAGGGTTCCGCGACCACCAGGTACGACGCCACGGCCGCCGCGACGACCGCCGTGCCGAGGGTGATCCACGCGTTGCGGCCCAGCCGGACGCTCCACTTGGACACCGGCCGGGACGGCCCGTCCGCCCCGGCGACGTGTACGACCTGGGTGGGTGCCGGCTCCGGCGGGTTCGCGGCGGCGCTCAGCAGGGCGCGGACCCGGGCGGCGTCCGGACGGCGCGCCGGGTCCTTGTCCAGCAGGCCCGTGATGACCTCGGCCAGCGGCCCCCGGGCAGAGGCGGGCGGCGCGGGCGCCGCGTTGAGCACGGACTGGAGCGTGGCGGGGGTGTTGCTGCGGCGGAACGGCGATACGCCCTCCGTCGCCGCGTACAGCACCACGCCCAGCGACCACAGGTCGCTCGCCGGGCCGGGGCGCTGGCCCAGCACCCGCTCCGGGGCGATGTACTCGGGCGAGCCGACGAAGCCGCCGGTGTCGGTCAGATTGGTCTCGCCCTCGATCTGGGCGATGCCGAAGTCGGTGAGCACGACCCGGTCGTGCCGCCCGAGCAGGACGTTGTCCGGCTTCACGTCCCGGTGCAGGACGCCGGCCGCGTGTGCGGCCTCCAGCGCGCCGAGCACCTCCAGGCCGATCCGGGCGGCCTCGCGCGAACCCAGGGTGCCCTCCTGCAACGCGTCGCCAAGCGAGCGGCCCCGGACCAGCTCCATCACGATCCACGGCTGGTCGTCCACCACCGCCACGTCGTGCACGTCGACCACGGCCGGATGGTCGAGGCGGGCCGCGGCGCGGGCCTCGCGGCGCATCCGCTCGAAGGCGTTGTCCCGTTCGCGTTCGGGAAGGTGGCCGGGCACGCGGGGCTCCTTGACGGCCACCTCGCGGTCCACGGTCTCGTCCTTCGCCCGCCACACCGTGCCCATGCCGCCGTGCCCGAGCCTGGAGATCAGCCGGTAGCGGCCGGCGATGAGCCGTCCGGCGCCCGCGTCCGGCGCGGGCGACTGGGCGTGCCCGGGCTGCGGCGCCGGCGACCGGGGCGGCGCGATCCGGGTGGGTGCCGCGTACGGGTTGCCGGGGTGCGGCACGGCGCCGGGCGGATTCGGTGGTCGCAGGCCGAAACTCGTCGGCTCGTCCGACCTGTTGCGGGGTCCCCCGTTGCTGCTCATGGGTCCATCCATATCGCGCCCGGCGGGCCCGCATCCAGCCACCGTGCACCGCGGTCACAGACCCGTGACGCACGCTGCCGCTCATCTTCTGTTCAGGTGCGTCGCGAAGACGCCGTCACGGACGCCGGACCCGTCGGCGCACCGCGAGCAGCACCGCCATGAGCACGCCCCGCGTCACGCGCCGGGGCTCACCGGTCCGGGGCGGCGCCGGAGTCCGGCCCGTGGTCAGGAAGGCGCGCAGCATCCGCTCGGCCTCCACCGCGTCCAGCCGCCGTTCCGGGTCGCGTTCCAGCAGGCCCTGTACGACCGGCAGGATGGGCCCGGCCTGCGCGGGCGGGCGGATCTCGTCGGTGACCACGGCGTGCAGGACACCGCCCAGCGAGTCGCGGTGGAAGGGCGAGGACCCGCTGAGGACCGCGCACAGCAGCACCCCCAGCGACCACAGGTCGGACTCCGGCCCGGTCCCGGCACCGGACATCCGCTCGGGGGCGGTGTACTCGGGGGAGCCGACGAAGGAGCCGGTCTCGGTGAGCGTGGTGGCGCCCGCGACCTGCGCCACGCCGAAGTCGGTGAGGACGACCCGGCCGTCCTCGGCCACCAGCACGTTGGACGGCTTCACGTCCCGGTGCAGGATCCCGGCCGCGTGCGCGGTGCGCAGGGCGTCGAGGAGGGCGACGCCGATCCGGGCGGCCTCGGTGGCGTCGACCGGGCCGTGGCCGAGGACGCGGTCGGCGAGCGAGCCGCCGTCGACCAGTTCCATGACCATGTACGCGCGTTCGTCGTCCTCGACGACGTCGTGCACGACGATGACGTGCGGGTGCCTCAGCTGTGCGACCGCGCGGGCCTCGCGCAGGGTGCGCTCACGGCGCCGCCGGGCCTCGGCCGACGAGAGGGCCTCGTCGAGGGGGAGCGCCTTCACGGCCACTTCGCGGGCGAGCAGTTGGTCGGTCGCCCGCCACACGATGCCCATGCCGCCGCGGCCGAGCCGCTCATGGAGTCGGTAACGGCCCGCGATGACACGCCCGCCCGCCCCCTCGGTCACCATGCGCCCATCATGCCCCACCGGACGGACCGGCTCCGGGCCGTCGTGACCCGGGTGGCCGACAACCGACGGACGCACGGGCGTCGTCGCGACGACTTCAGGCCATCACACGGCACGGGTCAGCGGGTCTTCTCCTGCCAGCTCTGCAGCACCGTCCGGAACTGCTGCCGCGCGGTCTCCCAGTCCTCGGCGGGCGCCGACATGTAGATGACGTACTCGACGCCGTCACGGGACATGTACGTCTCCTCGACGGCGCGGCGCGGACCGGGGAAGGAAGTGTCCTTGGCCAGCGCGGTCCAGGTGTACTCCCACCGGGCGCTCTTGTGGTCGCGGTAGGTGGTCCGCTCCAGGGTGACGCGCCGGTAGTCGACCAGCCGCTGCAGCTGGACCTCCAGGTCGAGCTGGTGGGCGTACGGGTCGTTGTAGTCGGGGGCGGTGTCGACGGCGATGCGGAGGAAGTGCTCGCCGCCGTCGGGGGTGTAGTCGACCTGCTTCAGCTCGCCGTCGTCGTCGAAGACCTTCCGCTGCCAGCTTTCGGGCAGGTAGAGGCTGAAACCCACCGGGTCGTCCCGGCGGACCCAGCCGGCCGGGACGGACCCGCCGGGGCCCTTGCCGGTCGTGGCGGAGGCGGAGGGGGACGGCGAGTGGGCGGGGTCCTGCCCGGCCGTCGAACCCCCGCCCCGTTGCTGCAGCACCACGGCGGTGCCCGCCCCGATGAGGGCGGCGACGGCGACGACCAGGGCGAGTGTGCGCAGGCGGCGGCGCCGGGACCGTACGGCAGCGACGCCCGCGGGGCCGGCCGGCGCGTGCCCGGCCGCGGTGGGGCCCGTCGGCCCGTGACCCGCCGCGTGACCCATCGCTGTGGGACCGACGGCCGTGGGACCGACCGCCGTCGGACCGGTCATCCGCTGGTACTGCGTCGCGGCCGTCCCGCCCGTCGGCCCCGGCCCCGGTCTCCCGGGACGGGCGGTGTCGCCCTGACCCCACGCTCCCGAGTACTGCGTCGGCACATACGCCTGGGCCGCGTTCGGCCGCCGTCCCTCCGCGGCCTCCGCGAGCATCTGCTCCGTCTCGGTCACGTCGGGCCGCGAAGCCGGGTCCTTGCGCAGCAGGGCGCTGATGACGGGCGCGAGCGGACCGGCGTACTGCGGCTCGGTGACCTCCTCCTCGACGACCGCCTGCATGGTGGTGAGCGGTGAGGTGCGGCGGAACGGCGACCGGCCCTCCACCGCCGTGTACAGCGTCGCGCCGAGCGCCCACAGGTCGGAGGCGGGGCCGGGGTCGTGGCCGCGGACGCGCTCCGGGGCCAGGTAGTCGACGGAGCCGACGACCTCCCCGGTTCGCGTGATGGTGGAGTCGCCCTCGATCTGCGCGATGCCGAAGTCGGTGAGCAGCACCCGGCCGTCGTCGCCGAGCAGGACGTTGCCGGGCTTGACGTCGCGGTGCAGGACACCGGCGGTGTGCGCGGCACGCAGGGCGCGCAGCACCCACAGGCCGACACGGGCCGCCTCCCGCGGCTCGACCCGCTCCTCGTCCTTGACCGCGTCGGCCAGCGAGCGGCCCTCGACCAGCTCCATCACGATCCAGGGCCGGCCGTCGTGTTCGAGTACGTCGTGGACGGTGACGACGGCCGAGTGGTTGATCCGTGCCGCCGCGCGCGCCTCACCCCGGGTACGCGCCAGCAGTATCGCCTGGTCGCTCTCGGATACGTAGAGCGCGGCGGTCAACTCCTTGATGGCGACGGTCCGGTGCAGCACCTCGTCGTGTGCGCGCCACACCCGCCCCATGCCGCCGCTGCCGATGGCGTCCCCGAGCCGGTATCGGCCCGCGACGAGCCGGCCCTGCATCTGATTCACGTTGCCCCGCAATGGTCTTGTCAGGGTCAGACTAGGGACCGGCCACCGTCCGGGGAACGGGCGGGGCGGCATGGAAACCGCTCTGTGACGGTTGTCGCTTTCCGTGTCAGGAGGCAACCATCGGGCCGAACTGCCGTCAGCGGGTGTAGCGGTAGGTCGCCGACGCCTGTTCGAACAGCCGGCTCACCTCGTCCCGTTCCGCCTCCGGGCCGCGGACCTGCACGACGTGGTAGCGCCCGTCGGTGAGGATCGCGACGTTGCGCACGTACAGCTCACCGCCACCGGCGCCGGTCCAGGTGAACTGCCCCTCCGCCATGGCCCGTCCGCCGACCTCGATGGTCTTCAGCCCGCTGGAGGTGGCCCAGCTGGAGGCGCGGTACGGCTCCAGTTCGGGCTCGCTGTCGCGCTGGTAGACCATGGGGTCGTCGCCGAACTCGGCCGCGCGGTCCCGGCCCGGTACGACGAGGAGCTCGAGGTCGCCCTTCGCGTAGACGACCTGGCCGCTGCCGTTGCGGGGGGTGCGGTCCCAGCCCTCGGCGACGGCGACGTGGAAGCCTTCGGGGTCCTTGCGGAGGGCGAACCCGTCTGCGACGTCGGGGTCGTTGGTCTGCGTCTCGGTGGAGCCGGTGCCCGTCTCCGAGGCGCTGGGGTCGTCCTTCGGTGACGTCTGCTCCGGCCGGGGCTCGCCGCCGGCGTCCGGTGACTGCTCGGGCGGGGCCTGGCTCGCCTCGCCGACGGCGCCCGTCCGGCCGGTGGTCCCGTCGCTCTTCGTGTCGCTCTTCGGCATGAGGAACATGGCGTAGGCGATCGCTCCGGCCAGGGCGAGCAGTATCAGCAGGAGCAGCGTCCGGCCGAGGCTGCGCGGGGAGCGGTCCGTGTCCCGCTTGCCCCGCTTGTGCCGTCCGTGGTGCGCGGGCAGTCCCGCACGGCGCCTGCGTACCAGCTCGCCGCGGCGGCGCACGATGGGCAGCCGGCTGGTCTCGGCGGGCGGGGCCGCGACGACGTGCAGGCCGGCCTCCGGCTCGGGTGCCGACCGCACCAGTGAACGCAGCCAGCCGCGCAGCTCCTCGAAGTCGATGCGCTCGGTCGGGTCCTGACGCAGCAACGACTCCACGACGGGCCGCAGCGGCCCGCACTCCTCGGCGAACGCCGGTGGCTCCGCGCACACGATCTGCACCAGCTCGGCGGTCGACTCCTCCGGGTAGGGCGCATGCCCCTGGACGGCACGGTAGAGCAGCGCGCCCAGCGCCCACAGGTCGGTGGCGGGGCCGATGGGTGCGGCCAGCTGCCAGTTCTCGTGCACTGGACCGGCCTGTTCCGGTGCCCAGCGCTCGGTCACCGGCCCGACCACGGCCATCCGCGTCTGCCGTGCCCGCTCGGCGGCGAGTGCGGTGGCGGGACCGCGCGGCGCGGGGGTGCGGGAGACCGGGTCGTCCCAGTGCCCGGTGGGCGCGGCGGTGGCCTCCTGGTGCGGGGCGGCGGGCAGGGCCCTACCCGCCTCGGGGGCGGGGCGCGCGGTGGGGGCCGGGTCACCGGTGGGGCGGGGCGTGGCGCCGTGCCAGGAGGTCGTGCGTACGCCGTAGGGGTCGGCGATCTGCCCGGGGGTGGGGGTTGCGGCGCCGGGGGTTGCGGCGCCGGGCCAAGCGCCGGAGCCGGTGGAGTAGGCGGAGCGCGCGGCTGCGGAGGGGGCGCCCGGGCCGGCGGCGTAGGGAGCGCCGGACTCCGCGCCGGGGCCGACGGCGTGCGGCGCCTGCTCGAGGCCGGCCGTGTGGGAAGGCCGCGCCCCGGCGGGTCCGGTGCCGCGGGCGCCGGGAGTCCGGCCGGTGTCGTCGTCGGGGGCGGGGCGGGCGCCGGGCAGGGCCGCGCGGCCGTTCTGCGCCTCCTGGATGCGGGCCGCGGCCCGCGCACCGGCGCGGTACGCGGCGATCGCTCCGGCGCGCGCGGCACGGGCGTCCCCGCCGCTGTCGAGCGGCGTGGGGGCGAGTCCGGCGGAGGTTCCGTCCGGCCCCTGGGCCCCGGTCACCGGCAGCCCGCCGGCGGTCCGTGCCTCGATGGCGGCCCGCCGGGCGGCCTCGGGATCGGCACCGCCGGATCCGAGCATCCCGCCCTGCACACCCCCGGGACCGACGGACCCGAACCCGGCACCACCGGAACCGGAAAGCCCTGAGCCCGCACCCCCGGGACCGACGGACCCAAACCCGCCACCACCGGAACCGGAAAGCCCTGAACCGGCACTGCCGGGACCGACGGCCGCGCCGCCGGCACCCCCGGGGCCAGCGGCCGGGCCCCCAGCACCGCCAGGACCGGAGCGCCCAGCCCCGCCCTCGACCCCACCAGGCCCGGGGGCGGCGGTCTGCACGCCACCGCCCCGGCCGAAGGTGCCGTCAGGAGCGACCGCGGAGCCGGGGCCCTCCTCGCCCTCGGGGGCGGGCACCGGGTCGTATCCGCACAGCGCCTCCTCCGCCGCCCCGACCGCCAGGCCGGTCAGCATCACGCGCCCGTCGTCGCAGACGAGCACCGTGCGCGCGGTGATGTTGCGGTGCACCCAGCCGTAGGTGTGCAGCACCCGCAGCGCCAGGAGGATGTCGGAGGCCACCTCGGCCGCCCGGTACGGCGTCAGCGGCTGCTCGGCGAGCAGGGCGGCCAGCGGCCTGGCGGCCACCAGCTCGCTGACCACCCACAGCGAACCGCCCTCGGCGAAGACGTCGAAGACCTGGTCCAGGCGCGGATGGTCGGGGACGGCTGCCGCGGCCTGCGCCGCCTCGACGGCACGGCGTACCACCGGGTCGGCGGGCCGCCGCTGTCCGCCGGGCGCGGCCGGCGAGCGCCTGCCGGGGGGCCGCCCGGCGCCGTCCCGGGCCGTGAAGCCGTCGGGCAGGCCGTCCGCGTCGAGCACCTCCGCCTCGACGACCTCCGGCAACGGCACCTGCCTGACCAGCACTTCCTGGCCGCTGTAGGTGTCGAAGGCCCGGGTCTCGGTGAGTTCGTACTCGTCGGACGGCGGCAGGGGCAGGCGGTAGCGGTCGGCGAGTACCCGTCCCGCATAGTCGTCCACGTCGACACCCCCGGCAGCCCGTCGGTCAATTCCGTTCGCCCGGCGGGCCGTTCCGGCTGCGTACGGTCCGCAAGTACTCACGATACGTGCCGGAGGCAACCCGCAAAGAGGGGATGCCAGATATCGGACCGCTCAAACCCGGGCGCCGCAGGCTCAGGACTTGGGTTCGAAGGTCTTCGTCAGGGTCTGCCAGGTGTCCCGGCGCAGGTCACTGTCCCAGTCGGCGGCCTTGGCGGTGTACATGAGCGCGTAGCCCTGGTGGTCGTTGACGACGAACCCCCGGTCCACGGTCCGGTACTTGGTGCCGCCGTCCGTGTAGGTGAACTCCCAGTCGGCCGCGTTCCAGCCCCGGTAGCCCACCTTCTCTATGCGGATCTTCTTGTACTGGGAGCGGACCATGCTCCGCTCCTGGTTCTTCCAGTCGGCGACCGGGTCGCCCTTGGGCGTGGACGTCCAGGCGACGAGCAGCTTCTGCCCGTTCGGTCCGGTGAACCGGTCCCCCGCGGAGCCCGTGGACCGGTACTTCCAGCCCTCCGGCAGTCCAAGTGCGTAGCCCTGCTCGCCCTGGTGGGTGGCGGCCGCGCCCTCGTCGTCGTCCGGCTTCCCGGCGTCGTCCGACCCGGCCCCGGCGTCCTCGGACTCGCCCGCTCCGGTGCCCGGGGCGCCGCCCTGGGCCCCGTCCTCCGTCGCCGGGTCCGAGGCGGTGCCGTCGGTACCGGTCCCGCCCTCCTCGTCCTGCCTGGTGTCGCCGCTCGGGCCGGCGGAGGGGACGGTGTTGTCACCGCTGCCGCCTTTGGCGCCGTTCTCGTCGTCGCCGCCGAGCGTGAGGGCCAGTACGGTGCCGAGCACGGCGAGGGCCACGATCACCGCGATGATGACCAGCGTCCTGCGCGGCACCACGTCGGTGAGCGGCGCCCGGGGCACCGGCCGGGGCGGCAGGTCCGGCGGCGGTACGACGGGCCAGCCGGAGCTCCGGGTGCCCGCGGGCGCGTTCGGCCCATCGTGACCCGAGCCCACTCCGGCACCGGTACCCGATCCCGTCACCGGCGCGGCGGCCCCCGGCCCGCGCGACGCGGCGGCGGCAGCGCTCCCGGCGGAACCCGAGGCGGCGGTACCCAGGGCACCTGATGCCCCAGCGCCGCCCGAGGCGGCCCGGTCGGACCCGCCCGGCTTGGTGCGGGAGGCGGCCGCGGCACCGGCCCCCACGGCGGCCTTGCGTACGGAGCGCAGTGCCCCGCGCAACCGCTCCCCGGCCTCCTCGCCCCGCTTGCCCCCGGCGCCCGCCGAACCGCCCCGGCGCGTCCGCTCGTCCGGCTGCGCCGGCAGCGGCACCACCTTGGTGGCGTCGGCCGGTTCGGTCTCGGCGGCCCGGTCCGGGGCGTGGATGACCTTGTTGAGCATCGCGCGGGCACCCGCGTCGTCGAGCCGCTGGGCGGGGTCCTTGTTGAGCAGCCCGAAGATGACGTCCCGCAGCGGGCCGGCGTTCGTCGGCTCCTCCAGGTTCTCCGTCATCACCGCGGTCAGCGTCGCGATCGCGGAGCCCCTGTCGTAGGGCGGGGTGCCCTCCACGGCCGCGTACAGCAGTCCGCCGAGCGACCACAGGTCGGCGGCCGGTCCCGGCTTGTGCCCGCGGGCGCGCTCCGGGGAGATGTAGGAGGGGGCGCCGACGAGCATGCCGGTGGAGGTGATCGACGGGTCGCCCTCGACCTGGGCGATGCCGAAGTCGGTGAGGACGACCCGGCCGTCCTCGGCGATCAGTACGTTCGACGGCTTCACGTCACGGTGCAGGATGCCCTCGCGGTGCGCGGAGCGCAGGACGTCGAGGACGGCGAGGCCGACCTCCGCCGCACGCTTCGGCTCCAGCAGGCCGTCCTCACGGATGGCCTCGGCGAGCGACTTGCCCTCGACGAGTTCCATCACGATCCACGGCCGGTCGTCCTCCTCGACCACGTCGTAGACCGTCACGGCGCTGTTGTTGCGAATCCGCGCGATGGCCTTGGCCTCGCGCAGCGTGCGCGTGATCAGGCGCCGCTTCTCCTCCTCGTCGATGTTCCCGGGAAACCGCAGCTCCTTGACGGCGACCGTGCGTCCGAGGGTCTCGTCCTCCGCCCGCCACACCGTCCCCATGCCGCCGCGGCCGAGCACGTCTCCCAGCCGGTACCGCCCGGCGAGGAGACGTGCGCTCTTGTCCGTACGGGGTGTCCCCGCCCGCTCCGCCTCCGACATGCGTCCCCTCATGCAACCCGCCCTGACAGAGCCTTCATTGTCCCTCACCCGACAAGTGCTCGACGCCCAGGGTGCCTCTGGCGCCGAGCGGGCGAGCGGGCGGGGAGCACGGCGGGGTGACCCTGCGCCACACCCGCCCCGGCGGCCCCTACCGTGGCGCGATCTCCGGCGCCCCCAACCGGGCCGCGTCCGCCGTCAGGTCGTCCGGCTGACGCTGCGACTCCCGCTCGGCCTCGACCCGCTTCTCGTAGTGCTGGACCTCGCGTTCGACCTGGTTCTTGTCCCAGCCCAGCACCGGCGCCATCAGTTCGGCGGCCTCGCGGGCGCTGCGCGTGCCCCGGTCGAAGGTCTCGATGGAGATGCGGGTGCGCCGGGTCAGTACGTCGTCCAGGTGCCGTGCGCTTTCGTGGGAGGCGGCGTAGACGACCTCGGCGCGCAGGTAGTCGTCGGCGGCGTGCAGCGGTTCGCCGAGGGAGGGGTCGGCGGTGATGAGCTCCAGGACCTCCTCCGCCATGGCGCCGTACCGGTTCAGCAGGTGTTCCACGCGTACGACGTGCAGGCCGGTGCGTGCGGCGACCCGCTTCCGCGCGTTCCACAGCGCCCGGTAGCCCTCGGCGCCGAGCAGCGGCGTGTCCTCGGTGACGCAGTCGGCGACCCGCAGGTCGAGCCCGTGCACCGCGGCGTCCACGGCGTCCTTGGCCATCACCCGGTACGTCGTGTACTTGCCGCCCGCCACGACGACGAGACCGGGCACCGGGTGCGCGACCGTGTGCTCGCGCGACAGCTTGCTGGTGGCGTCCGACTCTCCCGCCAGCAGCGGGCGCAGCCCGGCATACACGCCCTCGACGTCGTCGCGCGTGAGCGGCACGGACAGCACGGAGTTGACGTGCTCCAGCAGGTAGTCGATGTCGGCGCTGGAGGCGGCCGGGTGGGCCTTGTCCAGGTCCCAGTCGGTGTCCGTGGTGCCGATGATCCAGTGCCTGCCCCAGGGAATGACGAACAGCACGGACTTCTCGGTGCGCAGGATCAGACCGGTGCTGGAGTGGATGCGGTCCTTCGGCACGACCAGGTGGATGCCCTTGGAGGCGCGCACGTGGAACTGGCCGCGCTCGCCCACCATCGACTGGGTGTCGTCGGTCCACACGCCGGTCGCGTTCACGACCTGCTTGGCGTGGATCTCGTACTCCCCGCCCGCCTCCACGTCCTGCACGCGCGCGCCGACCACGCGCTCGCCCTCACGCAGGAAGGAGGTGACGCGCGCGCGGTTGGCGACCGGGGCGCCGTACGCCGCCGCCGTGCGCACCAGCGTCGTCACGAACCGGGCGTCGTCCATCTGGGCGTCGTAGTACTGGAGCGCGCCGACCAGCGCGTCCTTCTTCAAGGCGGGTGCCACGCGCAGGGCGTGACCGCGGCTCAGGTGCCGGTGCGTCGGCAGGCCGCGGCCGTGTCCGCGAGCCATCGACATGGCGTCGTAGAGCGCGACGCCCGACCCGGCGTACAGCCGCTCCCACCCCTTGTGCTGCAAGGGGTACAGGAACGGCACCGGCTTCACGAGATGCGGCGCGAGCCGCTCCAGCAGCAGCCCGCGCTCCTTCAGCGCCTCCCGTACGAGGGCGAAGTCGAGCATCTCCAGATAGCGCAGGCCGCCGTGGATCAGCTTGCTGGACCTGCTGGAGGTGCCCGACGCCCAGTCCCGCGCCTCGACCAGGCCGGTGGACAGGCCGCGCGTCACGGCGTCGAGGGCGGTGCCCGCGCCGACCACGCCCGCGCCCACCACCAGTACGTCCAGCTCGCGCTCGGCCATGGCCGCGAGTGACTCGGCGCGCTGCGCCGGCCCCAGGGTCGCTGTCCTCACTGCTGCCTCCCGCTGTCGGTCGCCTCGGCCGCACCCGTCGGGCGAAGCCCGGTTCCTGGTACCCACCATGCCCAGATTCTGACCGGCCCGCCCGACATCGGCCGCCGCACTCCCCCAGCCTGTGGACAACTCCTCCCGTGAAACCCGGCTCATCGCCCCGTGCGGTGTCGACACCGCCGAAACGCGGCCGACCAATCCCGCAAATCGGTCATATTTACTCCTAGTCTGACCTTGTGCTCGCCCATCCTGTCCACCGGGCTTGCGCACCTGTCCCGCTTCGGCTACTGGGAAGGACGGCCTACGCCATGCCCGCAGATCTCGCCGTCATCGGACTCGGCCCGTACGGCCTGCCCCTGGCCCAGGCCGCCGTCGCCGCGGGCATCCCCACCCTCGGCTACCGCACCGGCCCCGAGGCCGACCCGCTCACCCCCGCCGAGGTGCGCAGGATGCTCGCGACGGGCTTTCGCACCCCCGCTGGACCGGCCGAGCTGGGCCGCGTCCGCACCGCCGTCATCTGCGCCCCGACCCCGCCCGGCGCGGACGGCGGACTGGACCTCACCCGGGTGGAGGCGGCCGCCCGGACCCTGGCCGCCCACATGCGCCCGCACATCACGGTCATCCTGGAGTCACCCGTGCGGCCCGGGACGACGGAGGATTTCCTGCGCCCGATCCTGGAACAGGGATCCGGTCTGCGCGCCGGCCGCGACTTCCACCTCGCCTACTCCCCCAGCCGCGTCGACCCCGGCAACCGCGACTTCACCCCGGCCACCACACCGAAGGTCATCGGCGGCCTCACCCCCGCCTGCACCGAGTCGGCGGCGACCTTCTACGGCCGGCTCACCGACAAGGTGGTCCGCGCGCGCGGCCCCCGCGAGGCCGAGACGGTCCAGCTCCTGGAGACCAACTTCCGGCACGTCAACATCGCCCTCGTCAACGAGATGGCCGTGCTCTGCGACGACCTCGGCGTCGACCTGTGGGACGTCCTGCGCTGCGCGGAGAGCAAACCGTTCGGCTTCCAGGCATTCCGACCGGGCCCCGGCGTCGGCGGCCACTCCGTCCCCCAGGACCTGACCGGCCAGGCCCCGCACAGCCTGCGCATGGTGGAACTGGCCCAGCAGGTCAACTCCCAGATGCCGCGCTACGTCGTCCAGCGCGCCGCCGCCCTGCTCAACGAGCACGGCAAGTCCGCGCGCGCCGCGCGCGTCCTCCTGCTCGGCGTCACCTACAAGGCCGACCTCGCCGACCAGCAGGCCACCCCGGCCGAGGAGATCGCGACCCGCCTGATGTCGATGGGCGCCGCCGTCAGCTACCACGACCCGCACATCCCGTCCTGGAACGTCGCCGACCGCCCCGTGCCCCGCGCCGACTCCCTCTACGAGGCCGCCGCCGACGCCGACCTGACGATCCTCCTCCAGCAGCACCGCACGTACGACCTCCAGGGCCTGTCGGTGAAGGCCCAGCTCCTGCTGGACACGCGGGGGGCGACGCCCACGGGGGCGGCGCACCGGCTCTGACGCGGCCCGGACACGCCGAGGGGGCGGACACGCCGAGGGGGCGGACACGCCGAGGGGAGGCGGACACGCCGAGGGGAGGCGGACACGCCGAGGGGGGACAGGCCGAGGGCGGACACGCCGAGGGGCCCGGAGCAGTCGCTCAGGGCCCCTCGGTACTGCGTACGGGTGACTACCGCCGGTGCTGCGAGTCCGCCACCGTCACCTCGACGCGCTGGAACTCCTTCAGCTCGCTGTACCCGGTGGTCGACATCGCCCGGCGCAGCGCGCCGAAGAAGTTCATCGAGCCGTCGGGGTTGCGGGACGGGCCGGTGAGGATCTCCTCGATGGTGCCCACCGTGCCGAGGTCGACCTTCTTGCCGCGGGGCAGCTCCTCGTTGACGGCCTCCATGCCCCAGTGGTTGCCCTTGCCCGGCGCGTCGGTCGCGCGGGCCAGCGGCGAGCCCATCATCACCGAGTCGGCGCCGCAGGCGATCGCCTTGGGCAGGTCGCCGGACCAGCCGACGCCGCCGTCGGCGATGACGTGCACGTACCGGCCGCCGGACTCGTCCATGTAGTCACGCCGGGCCGCCGCCACGTCCGCGACCGCCGTCGCCATGGGCACCTGGATGCCCAGCACGTTGCGCGTGGTGTGCGCGGCGCCGCCGCCGAAGCCGACGAGGACGCCCGCCGCGCCGGTGCGCATCAGGTGCAGGGCGGCGGTGTAGGTGGCGCAGCCGCCGACGATGACCGGGACGTCCAGCTCGTAGATGAACTGCTTCAGGTTCAGCGGCTCGTGCGAACCGGAGACGTGCTCCGCCGAGACCGTGGTGCCGCGGATGACGAAGATGTCGACGCCCGCGTCCACGACCGCCTTGGAGAACTGGGCGGTGCGCTGCGGGGAGAGCGCGGCGGCGGTGACCACGCCCGAGTCGCGCACCTCCTTGATGCGCTGCCCGATCAGCTCCTCCTTGACCGGGGCGGCGTAGATCTCCTGGAGGCGGCGGGTCGCGTTGTCGGTGTCCAGCTCCGCGATCTCGTCGAGCAGCGGCTGCGGGTCCTCGTGCCGCGTCCAGAGCCCTTCCAGGTTCAGGACGCCGAGGCCGCCCAGCTCGCCGATGCGGATGGCGGTGGCCGGGGAGACGACCGAGTCCATGGGAGCGGCCAGGAACGGCAGCTCGAAGCGGTAGGCGTCGATCTGCCAGGCGATCGAGACCTCCTTCGGGTCCCGCGTACGGCGGCTGGGGACGACGGCGATGTCGTCGAAGGCGTACGCCCGGCGGCCGCGCTTGCCGCGCCCGATCTCGATCTCAGTCACGTTTGTGGCCTTTCCCTGATGCGTTGCAGCGCCTTCCAGTATCCCCGACGGGCTCGACGGGGCACCGCTGAGGGCGGCCTCGGATGGTCCGGGGCCGCCCTCGGGCAGGCTGCTGCTTACTTGCTGCGGCTGTAGTTCGGTGCCTCGACCGTCATCTGGATGTCGTGCGGGTGGCTCTCCTTGAGCCCGGCGGAGGTGATCCGCACGAACCGGCCGTTGTCCTGGAGCTGGGGCACGGTCCGGCCGCCGACGTAGAACATCGACTGGCGCAGGCCGCCGACCAGCTGGTGGACGACCGAGGAGAGCGGGCCGCGGTAGGGGACCTGGCCCTCGATGCCCTCGGGGACCAGCTGCTCGTCGGAGGCGACGCCCTCCTGGAAGTAGCGGTCCTTGGAGAACGACCTGCGGTCGCCGCGGGTCTGCATGGCGCCCAGCGAGCCCATGCCGCGGTACGACTTGAACTGCTTGCCGTTGATGAACATCAGCTCACCCGGCGACTCCTCGCAGCCCGCGAGGAGCGAGCCCAGCATCACCGTGTCGGCGCCCGCGACCAGGGCCTTGGCGATGTCGCCGGAGTACTGGAGGCCACCGTCGCCGATGACCGGGATGCCGGCCTCCTTGGCGGCGAGCGACGCCTCGTAGATGGCCGTGACCTGGGGGACGCCGATGCCGGCGACGACGCGGGTGGTGCAGATGGAGCCGGGGCCGACACCGACCTTGATGCCGTCCACACCGGCGTCGATGAGCGCCTTGGCGCCGTCGCGGGTGGCGATGTTGCCGCCGATGACGTCGACGCCGGCCGCGTTCGACTTGATCTTGGCGACCATGTCGCCGACCAGGCGGGAGTGGCCGTGCGCGGTGTCGACGACGATGAAGTCGGCGCCCGCCTCGATCAGCGCCTGGGCGCGCTCGAAGGCGTCACCGGCGACGCCGACGGCGGCGCCGACCAGCAGCCGGCCCTTGGCGTCCTTGGCGGCGTTCGGGTACTTCTCGGCCTTGACGAAGTCCTTGACCGTGATCAGGCCCTTGAGGACGCCGTTGTCGTCGACCAGCGGCAGCTTCTCGATCTTGTGGCGGCGCAGCAGCTCCATGGCGTCCACGCCGGAGATGCCGACCTTGCCGGTGACCAGCGGCATCGGGGTCATGACCTCGCGCACCTGCCGGGAGCGGTCGGTCTCGAAGGCCATGTCGCGGTTGGTGACGATGCCGAGCAGCTTGCCGCCGCCGTCGGTGACCGGCACGCCGCTGATGCGGAACTTGGCGCACAGCGAGTCGGCCTCGGCGAGCAGGGCGTCCGGGTGGATGGTGATGGGGTTGGCCACCATGCCCGACTCGGAGCGCTTGACCAGGTCGACCTGGTTGGCCTGGTCCTCGATGGACAGGTTGCGGTGCAGGACGCCGACGCCGCCCTGGCGGGCCATCGCGATCGCCATGCGCGACTCGGTGACCTTGTCCATGGCGGCGGACAGCAGCGGGATGTTGACCCGCACGTTCCGGGAGACGTACGAGGCGGTGTCGATCTCGTCGGGCGCCATGTCCGACGAGCCCGGCAGCAGCAGCACGTCGTCGTAGGTCAGCCCGAGCGTCGCGAATTTCTCGGGCACTCCGTCGACGTTGGCAGTCATGACACCTTCCCCAAATGGCCTTGATCGGTGCGGATGTCCATGCTAACGGGAAGTGGACGTGGCTCATTCCACGATCAGGGACGCCCGCGGCCTTCGTAGGTTCGTACGGATACCCGTCACCGTCCGTTCACGCCCGGCGCTACTGCTCCGCCAGGGCCCGCAGCCGGCTCAGCGCCCGGTGCTGGGCGACCCGCACGGCGCCTGGTGACATTCCCAACATCTGCCCGGTCTCCTCCGCCGTGAGCCCCACCGCGATGCGCAGCAGGAGCAGCTCGCGCTGGTTCTCGGGCAGGTTGGCCAGCAGTTTCTTGGCCCAGGCGGCGTCGCTGTTGAGCAGCGCGCGCTCCTCCGGGCCCAGTGAGTCGTCCGGCCGCTCGGGCATCTCGTCGGACGGCACGGCCGTCGAGCCGGGGTGCCGCATCGCCGCGCGCTGCAGGTCGGCGACCTTGTGGGCGGCGATGGCGAAGACGAACGCCTCGAAGGGGCGTCCGGTGTCCTTGTAGCGGGGCAGCGCGAGCAGCACCGCGACGCAGACCTCCTGGGCGAGGTCCTCGACGAAGTGCCGGGCGTCGCCCGGCAGGCGGGACAGACGCGTGCGGCAGTAGCGCAGCGCCAAGGGGTGGACATGGGCGAGCAGGTCGTGCGTGGCCTGCTCGTCCCCGTCGACGGCACGATGGACGAGTCCACCGACCGTCCCTTGATCAGGGGCCGCCTCGTCGTCACGCATCGGTCCATGGTGCCTTGCGGCCGTCCGATCCGTGGCTCCGCGCCCCTTGTTGTGCACCGAAGCGTTATGAGTAGGTGCGCCGGAACTCATCCCCTGCGCCCTCCCCATCCGCTCGACCGACTCGTCCCCGAGGAACTCCACACCTCAAGGATGCGTCATCCGCGCCGAAACGAGCAGCGGGCACCCGGCGGGTCGCCTTGTCACCCCCGCCCACCTCGCGATAAGCGGGGATCGCGGCATCCCCGACGGGCCCTTTCGGCCTCCACCGCACGGGGTGCCCCTAGCGGACCAGGCCCCACCGGAACCCGAGCGCCACCGCGTGCGCCCGGTCCGAGGCGCCGAGCTTCTTGAAGAGCCGCCGGGCGTGGGTCTTGACGGTGTCCTCGGAGAGGAACAGCTCGCGGCCGATCTCCGCGTTGGAGCGGCCGTGGCTCATGCCCTCCAGGACCTGGATCTCACGCGCGGTGAGCGTGGGCGCGGCACCCATCTCGGCCGAGCGCAGCCGGCGCGGGGCGAGCCGCCAGGTCGGGTCGGCGAGGGCCTGCGTGACCGTGGCGCGCAGTTCGGCGCGCGAGGCGTCCTTGTGCAGATAGCCGCGGGCACCGGCGGCGACGGCGAGAGCCACGCCGTCCAGGTCCTCGGCGACGGTGAGCATGATGATGCGTGCGCCGGGGTCGGCGGACAGCAGCCGCCGGACGGTCTCGACACCGCCGAGGCCGGGCATGCGCACGTCCATCAGAATCAGGTCCGAGCGGTCGGCACCCCAGCGGCGGAGGACTTCCTCGCCGTTGGCGGCCGTCGTCACGCGCTCGACGCCGGGCACGGTCGCGACGGCGCGGCGGAGCGCCTCTCGGGCAAGTGGGGAGTCGTCGCAGACGAGGACGGAAGTCATGACCGTCCTCCGCAGCTGATGCGCGTCACGTTGAGCCTCCAGGCTGGTACGAAATCGTCACCTGTGCGGTCGACCGTCCCGGACGCCCGCCCGAGCACTTGTTCCTTCAACCGCCTCCGCACTCTCAACGACGGTCACTCGAAAGAGTTACGGGGCTGTGTGTCGTCTTCGGCACTCTACGTGAGGGGGCGGCCACGCAGCAGACATGCGCGTAGGACCCGCCCCGTTTCATCACAACCGGTGCCCCATTTAGCCGCTTTTCTTCCACTTCGCTGGTGTCTGCGGCTAGATTCGCAATGAGTCATATTTTCATCTCCTTAGATCGTAGTTGTACGGTCGTGGACGCTGCGTCACCGGCATCTACCCATATCGGCTACAAGGGGTCACGCAATGGCAGATTTCTCCCGCCTTCCCGGACCGAACGCGGACCTGTGGGACTGGCAGCTCCTGGCCGCGTGCCGCGGGGTGGACAGCTCGCTCTTCTTCCATCCGGAGGGCGAACGCGGTGCGGCGCGGAGCGCTCGTGAGAACTCGGCCAAGGAGGTCTGCATGAGGTGCCCGGTCCGCGCCGAGTGCGCGGCGCACGCGCTGGCGGTGCGTGAGCCGTACGGCGTGTGGGGCGGGCTGACCGAGGACGAGCGCGAGGAACTCATGGGACGCGCCCGCAACCGCCTCGTCGCGGCGTCGGCGTCGGCATCGGCATCGGCATCGGCAGCCGGCGGGGAGGCGGCCGCACATCACTGAAACCCGCACATCACTGAAGGAACGTTTCTCTACAAGATCCGGGCGCGCAGGTGCGCCCGTGAGCTCAGCGCGTCGCCGACTGGCGCGCCCCCGCCCGGGCCAGCTCGTCCAGCGTCGCCGTCACCGCCGGCACCTGGGCCAGGTCGGGCAGGGTGAGCGCGACGATCTCCCGCCGCACCGCCGGCTCCAGCGCCACCGTCCGGACCCCCCGGGGCCGCACGGACTCCACGGCGAGCTGGGGCAGCACGGCCACACCCAGTCCGGCCCCCACCAGGCCGGCGACCGCCGGATAGTCGTCGGTCGCGAAGTCGATGCGGGGCGTGAAGCCGGCCCCTTCGCACACCTCGACCAACTGCCCCCGGCACCGCGGGCAGCCCGCGATCCACGGGTCCCGGGCCAGTTCCCCGATGGCCACCGACCCGCCGGGTTCCGTGCGCGCGAGCCGATGCCGTTCGGGCACCAGCGCCACGAGACGGTCGGTCAGCAGCGGCCGTACGACGAGGTCGTCCCACTCCTCCGCGCCGGCCGCGCCCTCATAGCGGAAGGCGAGCGCCACGTCGCAGTCGCCCTCACGCAGCAGCTCGACGGATTTCGGCGGCTCGGCCTCCTCCAGGAAGACCCGGGTACCGGGGTGCGCGGCGCGCAGCGCCGCCAGGGCCGTCGGTACGAGGGTGGAGCTGCCGCTGGGAAAGGAGACCAGGCGGACCCGGCCGGCGCGCAGCCCCGCGATGGCGGCGACCTCTTCCTCGGCCGCGGTCAGCCCGGCGATGATCCCGGCGGCGTGCCGCACCAGCGCCTCACCGGCCTGGGTCAGCCGCATCTCGCGCCCGGTGCGCACGAGCAGGGGGGTGCCGACGGATGCCTCCAGGGCCTTCATCTGCTGGCTCACGGCGGGCTGGGTGCAGCCCAGCTCCCGCCCGGCGGCGGAGAAGGAGCCGGTCGACGCCACGGCGCGCAGGACACGGAGATGACGAGCCTCGATCACGCCCACGAGGATAAGTGACTCTTTGACCGAACGCCGAATAACGCGTCGCCGCTTTGATGAGGATTGTCCTACCGTTCCGCCATGAAGCTTCTCTCCGTCAATCTGGGCCGCGCGAAGGCGGTGCCGTACACGGACCATCCCGAGCGCGTCACCGGCATCGACAAGCGGCCGGCTGACGGGCCGGTACGCGTGGCCGCGCCCGGAGCGAAGGGCGTCGGGGCGAGCGGACTGGCCGGCGACACGGTGTGCGACACCCGGCATCACGGCGGCGCCGACCAGGCCGTGTACGCGATGGCGCGCGAGGACATGGACGACTGGGAACGCGAGCTGGACCGACCGCTGCCGAACGGCTCCTTCGGCGAGAACCTCACGACGACGGGCCTGGACGTCTCCGGCGCCCTGATCGGCGAGCGCTGGCGGATCGGCCCCGACCTGGTGCTCGAAGTCACCAGCGGCCGTATCCCCTGCCGCACCTTCCAGGGCCATCTGGGTGAGAAGCGGTGGGTGCGGCGCTTCACGGAGAAGGGCGCGCCGGGCGCGTACCTGCGGGTGATCGAGCCCGGTGGCATACGGGCGGGCGACGCCGTCGAGATCGTGCACCGGCCCGCCCACGAGGTGACGGTGGCGTTGCAGTTCCGGGCGGTGACGAGGGAGCGGGAGCTGCTGCCGCGGCTGCTCGCGGCGGGCGGGGCGCTGCACCCCGAGTCGCTGGCGGCCGCGCGGAAGTACGCGGAGACGTACGGCGCCTGAGCGAAACGTACCTGCGCGGTCCGGGCCCATAACCTTGCGCCATGACAACGGCATTGATTACGGGATCGACGGCGGGCATCGGCGCCGCGTTCGCGCGGCGGCTGGCGGCCGACGGACACAACCTGGTGCTGGTGGCCCGCGACACCAAGCGGCTGCGCGAACAGGCGACCGAACTGCACGACCGGCACGGAATCGAGGCGGAGGTCCTGACGGCCGACCTGGCCACGGACCCCGGCATCGAGGCGGTGGCCGCCCGGCTCGGTGAGCGCAGGAGCCCCGTCGACCTGCTGGTCAACAACGCCGGCTTCGGCAACAAGGGCCGCTTCCTCGACGTCTCCATGGCCGACGAGCTGACGATGCTCAAGGTCCACTGCGAGGCGGTGCTCCGGCTGACCTCGGCGGCGACGGAGACGATGCGGGAGCGGGGCCGCGGCGGCGTGGTCAACGTGGCCTCGGTCGCGGCCTTCGTGCCGCGCGGCACCTACGGCGCCTCCAAGGCATGGGTCGTGCAGTTCACCCAGGGCGTGGCGAAGGACCTGGCCGGCAGCGGCGTACGGCTGATGGCCCTGTGTCCCGGCTTCGTGCGCACGGAGTTCCACCAGCGGGCCGGGATGGGCACGGACAACATCCCGAACTGGATGTGGCTGGACGCGGACAAGGTCGTCACCGCGGCCCTGGACGACCTGGCCCGCGGCAAGTCCCTCTCCATCCCCGACCCCCGCTACAAGACCCTGATGGGCGCGGCGAAGCTCGTACCGCGGGGGATGCTGGGCGGAATCACCTCACGGACGGGGCGGAAGTACGGGCCGCGGTAGGAGTGCCGGCTGCGCCTCCCCTTTCTCCGTCAGGGCGGCCGGTGCGAACCGGCCGCCCCTCGTCGCATCAGCCGCGCGCGGCCATCCGTACGAACGCCGTCCATCGAGCACTGGGGACGGCGAGGAGCGCCGCGTCCGGCTGCTTGGAGTCGCGAATCAGCACGGTCGCGTCCGTGTTCGCGACCTCGACACAGTCACCGCCGCTACCTGAGCTGTAGCTGCTTTTCGTCCAGGCGACTTCCACACACTGACCGCCGTCACCCGCGCTGTAACTGCTCTTAACCCAGGTCAGACCGGCTACCTGATCCGTGTCCTTCACAACTCTCCCAAGCGCTTCTCGACCCAGGTCAGCGACTCACGCGGGGTCATGGCCTGCGCCCGAAGAACCCCATACGTTGACTCGAACCCCTGGACCTTCACGGGCTCCGTGTGGAGGGCACTGTTGCTCTGCACCTCCGTGTAAGCCATCCTGCGCCCTCCGGACGCGAGGATCAACGTGAACGGTCCCGCGACTCCGGCGTGCTCCTCACGATCGGTCGGCATGACCTGGATCTCGATGTGCCGCTCATGGCCGACCATCAGCAACTGCTCCAACTGGGCGCGGTGCACGTCCTTTCCTCCGAGGGGCCTGAGAAGAACATGCTCGTCGATGACAAAACTCAAGAGCGGCCTGGACATGCGACACAACAGCTGTTGCCGGTCACGACGTGCGGCGACTCGCTGCTCCACGGTCTCCGTGTCCAGCAGAGGGCGCCACATGCCGAAGACCGCTCGCATGTACTCCTCGCACTGCAAAAGCCCGTTGACCAACTGGGTGTCGTAGGCGTGGAGTTCGACGGCCTCGGCTTCAAGTCTCACGAACCGCCTGAAGAACGACGGGTACCGAGCCTTCGCCACCTCCTCCTTCATCGCCGCCAGCACCCCGCGCGCCCCCACCGCACGGTCCACCGCGTCGACCAGCTCGGGCTTCGGGATGCGCCGCCCCTGTTCCACCGCCGCGATCTGTGCCTCGCCGTACCCGACCCGCTCCCCCAACTGCGCCTGCGTCAGTTCCGCGGCCTCGCGCAGCAGTTTCATCTGGCGGCCGAAGCAGCGCAGGAACTGCCCGCTGGAGTCCGGTTCCGTACCGCCCGTGCCCGCATCCGCTCCCGCGTCCATGCCTGCTCGCTCCTCGGCGTCGTCCAGTCACTCTCCGTAATCGGAGGCCAGGACGCGCGCGCGTCAACAGGGGTCACGAGCGGGCAAGTTGCCTCGTGTGGGTGAACGCCGATCAGCGAAAGCTTTCTTCACTCAACGCTTCGACGCGCACACGATCAGTGAGCTACCGTCCATCTCAGCGTCACCACACAAAGCAGCCCCCACCGACGGGGCCTAATCCGTCGGCAAGGGCCTGAACCATCAGTGGAAGGCAACTCCACCGTGATCTACCGGCACTTTATCGCGCCCCCGCGCGCCTTCACCCAGTTCTCGCACGACCTCATCCGGCATCCCCGGCTGTCCTCCGACGCCGTCCGGCTCCTGACCTGGCAGCTCTCGCTCCCTCCCGGCACCCGGGAATCTCTCTCCCGTACGGCTGAACGTGCCCGTATCGGTGGCTGCGCCTTCACCCGGGCCAAGCGGCAGCTCAAGGACGAAGGCTTCGTGCACGAGCGGCGGCTCCAGGGGCCCGGCGGTCTCTGGGTCACCCAACAGCTCGTCTCCAGCGTGCCCTTGAGCGAGGGCGAAGCCGTCAAGCTGCTCGCGCGGATGCCCGTGGGCCCGGCCGGTACGACCACCACCGAGCGCGTGGCACCACCGCAGCTCGCACCGGGTCGTCGTTCACCGGCCGTCGGTCAGCCGACCACCCCGCCCACCGACGGCTATCCATCTCAAGACCTTGAAGGAAACACCTCCAACCAACCCCCCAAGCCCCCCGCACCGCCCGAAGCGGGAGCGGAAGCGCAGGACCCGCAGCCGGATGACGGCGCACCCTCCGCGCCTCACCTCACCGCAGCCCGCGCCCTCGTCGACACCTTCCCCGCCCTCTCCCCCGACCTGCGCCACATCCCCCGCGCCATGCGCCCCGAGCTGACGCGCCTCACCGCCCGCTGGCTGGCCGCCGGGCACCCGCCCACCGCCGTCCGTACGCACATCCTGCGCGGCCTGCCTGACGACGGCACCCCCGTCCACCGCCCCGGCGGCCTCCTGCGCCACCTGCTCCGCGACGTACCGCCCCCGCCACCCGCGCCGGCCGACCGGCCCGCCACCACGGCACCAACGCACCCCGACGACCGCCCCGCCCGGCAACAATCCCCGGGCCCCCGCCTCTCCCGCCGCCTCGCAGGCACCCGTGAGTGCGCGGGCGACCACGTGCAGCCGCTGCTTTTCCGGCCCGTGGCAGACGAGACCCACTGCCCGCGTTGCCACTGACCGCAAGAGCCTCCCCCGGAGACCGTGAACCGACCGCCCCGTGGAGACGAGGCAGCTCGGGAACCGCCCGCGTCGCGGCTGAGGGCGGGCAGGGGTCAGCCGGCGACCCGGGGCACGCCGCCCTTGCGGCCCACGCCGAAGGCGATGCGGTAGACGTCCGGCAGGTCGATGCGGCCGTCGCGGCGGCGGCGCATCACGCCCAGTGCGATCAGTTCCTCGATCAGCAGCCGGGGGTCCTCCGGATATCTGGGACCGGTCCGCACCTTGCTCTCGTCCTCGTCATTGCGGTGGTCGTAGCGTTCGTCCAGCTTGCGCAGCCCGTCCACGAGGCGGAACTCCTGCCACAGGGTCTCCACCTTCGTCTGATCGATGGGGACCTGGTGCCCGGCCAGGGGCTTGATCGCCAATTCCACCCACGGCATGTCCTCGCCGACCTCTCTGACCCGGGTCTCCGAAGCCTTCTGCACCCCCCGCCGGATGCCCTCGTGATGCAGCGCGTACTCGTGACCGGCGTACTGGCCGCGGGTCTCCGACAGGGCCTTCTGCAAGGCGCTGAGGAAACTGCGCGGGCTGACCTGCTCCACGCCGTCCATCAGGTGGTTCGGCAGCCACGTGAAGGTGTGGCCCTTGCGGAAGTTCGAGCCCATGTACGGTCCGGCCAGCTGCGTGAACTGCTCCGACTGGAACTGCTCGTCGCCGCTGAGCAGCGGGGGCGGGATGTGGCGCGGGCTGTACGCCTCGCTCTGCCAGCCACCCGTGAGCTTCCGGAAGCGATCCGCCAGTTCGCTGTCGTGGTTGCCCATCGTGTGGAAGAGCAGCCCGTAGAGGTTGGCGCGGGACCAGGTCAGAGCCGCCGCGTTCGAGGTCAGTTTGGATGCGTCCGGGAAGTGCAGCAGTGCGCCGTCGTACATGTCGGGGCGGATGAACACCTTGAAGCGGATGCTGCGCGTCCCCAGGCGCATGGCGAGCGCCAGCTCCAGGATGCCGCCCACGAGCCGGTCCGCTTGGGCCCGCACCCGGTGCAGGTGCTCGAGCGCGTCGAAGAGGACCAGGTGCGTCGTACCCCACTGCTGCGCATCCCGATCAGCCTGCTGCACGGTGCGTTCCGCAGCGCCTGGATGGGCGCGCACCCACGCGGCCCGGTCCTTCCACTCGGGCAACTCGCGCAGTTCCGGCTGGCCGAGCGCACTCAACAGGACGGCGTACCAGAGGTCGTAGGGGCGGACGCCCTCCTCGACCAGCTGCCGCAGGTTACCCGGACCCGGGTAGAGATGGGGTTCCAAGGCTGCCCCGAACCCCTGGAACACCGAGACCCGCCGCAGCCGCTCGATGCCGTACTCCTGGGCGGCGACCTCACGCAGCGACTCGTTGAGGAGCGAGCGGTACCAGAACGTCTTGCCGACGCCACGGCCGCCCTGGACCACCGTGCTGTCGACGTACAGGGCCGCGCGGTGGGTGTCCGGGGTGAACAGGCTCTCGACCCTCGGCTCCACCGTGTCGGCGTCCGACGCCTCCGGGAGGGCGCCGGCCAGCAGCTCGCGGTACTCCTCGACGCTCAGGGGGGTGGTCATCGCGGTCCTTCGCTGGTCTGCGGGTCGGCGGTGATCAGGAGCGTAGCGGTGGGCAGGAAGTCCCGGTACGCCGCCTGCACGAAGGCCCGGTCCTGCCACCCGGGGGCGGTGACCAGGTCCAGGCCGACCAGGCCCGGTTCGAAGAGGATCGGGACGGGGTGGTGCGGGGCCGCCTCGTCCTCCAGGGAAGGGGAGAAGGCGTCGGAGCCGTACTCGTCGGCTCCGGCGGGGACGTCGTCGTAGAGCTGGGCGAAGCACTCCCAGGCGTGCTCGCGGAACGACTGGAGGTAGGCGCCCTCGGGCGAGTCGGGGACCATCGAGGCGACCATGCGGAGCTTCTCGCGGACGGCCGGTGCCTGTCCGGAGGAGAGCCAGGCCGCGAAGAGGTCGCCGTAGCCCTCCCAGGTCTGCGCGTTGTCCGTGCCGAAGAGCAGGGCCAGGTCGCAGAGGCGGGAGATGGCGACCGCGGCGATGTCGTGGATGCCGGCGCGGCTGTCCAGCAGGACGATGTCGGGGCGGCGTCCGCTGTCCCCGTCCCGGGCGACCGCGTCCTCGCAGGCGCGGACGGCCTGCTCCAGCCGGTCGGCGAAGTCGGCGCCCGGTACGTCGGCGTAAGCGCGGTTGAGCTTGTCGACGTAGGCGTAGGGGACGCCGCGTGGGCGAAGTGGCGCTCTTCTGAATTCACCGGCACGGCACGGATCTTAGGGCGCATGTCACTCGGATGGCCCAGCTCTGTTGCCCGCACGGGATCGTCACCCGAACGTGTGGTCCATTCCGGTCCCTCCCCGGTGAAGGCGGCGGAAAACGTAGCGTCAGGTGGCTGCGCGCGCAGCGGGCGGCGGGGTCGCGGGCCGACAAGGGAGAGGTGGCATCGGGTGAGTGCGGGCACGGGTGACCGGGGCGGACGGTTCGTCGACGGCGCCGGCAGCGGGCGTACGGACAGGGGGAAGCCGGGCCGGGGGGCGGTGACCGGCGGGGGGACGGTGATGTTCTCCGACGCTCCCGGCGGTGGGTGGCCGTCGGCTGCTCCCGCCTCGGAGGGGCGCGAGCCGTCGGCTGCTCCCGCCTCGGAGGGGCGCGAGCCGTCGGCTGCTCCCGCCTCGGAGCATCGCGCCGCCGTCGGTGCCGGGGCCGCCTCCGTCCCGCGCGCCCGGCCCACCCCTCGTCCCCGGCCCGGCGGTGTCCCCGCCGGGCACCTGGGTGCGGGGCGATGGGGGAAGATCGGGCAGCGGATCGTGCCGGACGACCTCCAGCCCGACGTGCTGCGCCTGGAGCTGACCGAACTCGGGGACGCGTTCCGCGCGTATCAGCGGCGCCCCGAACCGGACCTCGCCGTCCTCGCCGAACTCCACGACCGCAAGGCCCGCGCCTTCGCATTGTGGGCCGACGTCACCGGCGACGCGTCCCTGCGGGAGGAGGCGGAGCGGGCGGAGGCGGCGGCGCGGACCACCCGCGAGATGAACGCCAACCGCCTCGGCATCGCGGTGGACGGGGACGGGCCGGTCATCGAGCGGTTGCTGACCCGGGGCCAGGCCGCACACGCCCGTGGCGTGCTGGAGTACCTCCGGGCCCACGCCCCGCTGCCCGGGGCCGAAGCGCGGCTCGCGGTGCTCATGCTCACCCTGCGGGCCGCGCGCGCCGGTACCGGGAACGTCGCCGGGCAGGACCTCACCGGCTGGCTGCAGGGCGATGCCGAGCGGGTGCTCCAGGAGCTCGTCGACGTCGGCTGGCTGCGTCTGCCGGAGGACGTCTCCGCCGACGACGCGCTGACCTCCCGGCCCGAGGAGCCCACCCTGGTCACCGTCCCCTCGCTGCTGCCCACCGAGCCCCGCCCGTTCTCCTTCGGCAAGGTCACCCGCGCGCGGCTGTCGGGGTGGGCGCAGCGGGTGGTGGGCGACCGGAAGCTGCGGAAGAAGAAGGCGGGCGCCGCCACCCGGCTCCTCGCCGTGTACACCGCCGCCCACAGCCGTCCCGACGGGCGGCTCGGCGAGCGGGGCGAAGGCGCCGAGGGCGCCGGTGTCCGTCTCGACGCGGTCGCCTCTTTCTGCGCGCTGCGGCCCGAGGACGTCGCCGGGCACGCCGAGCTGCTGGTCGCGGCCGACTGGCTCGCCGAAGCCGACACTGACGGGGGCAGGCTGCGGGGGCGGCTCGGTGAGCGGGTCCTGCCGCTGAGCGGGCTGCTGTGACCGAGCACCCCGACACACGGCGGGCCGACCGCTACAGATGGCGGCCGTAGAGTCGAAGCACCTGGTCAGACCGGCCAACGAAGCGGGATCTTCGAGGCATGACCATTGCTTCCACCGGCGTCGCCTCCTTCGCGGCCGCCGCCTCCTTCACTCTCCGCTTCAGCGCCACCCCGCGCGGCGCCCGCCTGGCCCGGCGGCTCGCCTCGCACCAGCTGGACCGCTGGGGGTGGCCGTACCGCACACCGGTCCACGACGCCGTGGAACTGGTCGTGGGCGAGCTGGCGGCCAACGCGGTCACCCACGGACGGCTGCCGGGGCGGGATGCCGAGCTGCGGCTGGCCCACGATGGCGCGGGACGCGTCCTGGTGGAGGTGAGTGACGTGCGCGGGGAGCGTCGGCCGGTGCTCGCGCCGGAGGGACGGCGGCTCGCGGAGGACGGGCGCGGGCTGGCCCTGGTGGCCGCGCTCGCCGAGGAGTGGGGCGTGGCCGAGCGATCGGGGGCGCCGGGCAAGACCGTGTGGGCGGTCGTGGCGCCCGGCCCTCACCAGCACGTCCCCTGAGCCCCGCCCGGCAGCCTCCCGCGCCTCGGCAGCGTCGTACTGAGGGACGTCCTCGACATCAAGGAAGGCGTGTACGCGGACGTGCGGGCCGACGATTCCAAGCCCGGGCGAACGCGCGGTGCCCAGCACCCCCGCAGGGGTACTGGGCACCGTCGGCCCGGTCGGCCGGGTTCAGCTCAGCGCAGCGCTCAGTGGGCGTGGCCGTGGCCGTGGCCCGCGGCGGCCGGCTCTTCCTCTTCCTTCTTCTCGACGACCAGGGTCTCGGTCGTCAGGAGGAGGGAGGCGATGGAGGCGGCGTTCTCCAGGGCCGAGCGGGTGACCTTCACCGGGTCGATGACGCCGGCCTTGACCAGGTCGCCGTACTCGCCGGTGGCGGCGTTGAAGCCCTGGCCCTTGTCGAGCTCGGCGACCTTGGAGGTGATGACGTAGCCCTCCAGGCCGGCGTTCTCGGCGATCCAGCGCAGCGGCTCGACGGCGGCCTTGCGGACGACCGCGACACCGGTGGCCTCGTCGCCGGTCTTGCCGAGGTTGCCCTCGAGGACCTTGACGGCGTGGACCAGCGCGGAGCCACCACCGGAGACGATGCCCTCCTCGACCGCGGCGCGGGTCGCGGAGATGGCGTCCTCCAGACGGTGCTTGCGCTCCTTCAGCTCCACCTCGGTGGCGGCGCCGACCTTGATCACGCACACGCCGCCGGCCAGCTTCGCGAGGCGCTCCTGGAGCTTCTCGCGGTCCCAGTCGGAGTCCGTGTTCTCGATCTCGGCCTTGATCTGGGCGATGCGGCCCTGGACCTCGTCACGCTTGCCGGCACCGTCGACGATCGTGGTGTCGTCCTTGGTGACGGTGATGCGACGGGCGGTGCCGAGCACCTCCAGGCCGACCTGGTCGAGCTTGAGGCCGACCTCCTCGGAGATGACCGTGGCGCCGGTGAGGACGGCCATGTCCTGCAGCATCGCCTTGCGGCGGTCGCCGAAGCCGGGGGCCTTGACGGCCACCGCGTTGAACGTGCCGCGGATCTTGTTCACGACGAGGGTGGAGAGCGCCTCGCCCTCCAGGTCCTCGGCGATGATCAGCAGCGGCTTCGAGGCGTTGGCCTGGATGACCTTCTCCAGCAGCGGCAGCATGTCCGCGATGGAGGAGATCTTGCCCTGGTTGATGAGGATGTACGGGTCCTCGAGGACGGCCTCCATGCGCTCCTGGTCCGTCACGAAGTACGGCGACAGGTAGCCCTTGTCGAAGGCCATGCCCTCGGTGAAGTCCAGCTCCAGACCGAAGGTGTTGGACTCCTCGACGGTGATGACACCGTCCTTGCCGACCTTGTCCATCGCCTCGGCGATCAGCTCGCCGACCTGCTGGTCCTGGGCGGACAGCGCGGCCACGGCGGCGATGTCGGACTTCTCGTCGATCGGGCGGGCGGTGGCGAGGAGGTCCTCGGACACGGCGGCGACGGCCGCGTCGATGCCCTTCTTCAGCAGCGCCGGGGAGGCGCCGGCGGCGACGTTCTTCAGGCCCTCGCGGACCAGCGCCTGGGCCAGCACGGTGGCGGTGGTGGTGCCGTCACCCGCGATGTCGTTGGTCTTGGTCGCCACCTCCTTCACCAGCTGGGCGCCGAGGTTCTCGTACGGGTCATCGATCTCGACCTCGCGGGCGATCGTGACACCGTCGTTGGTGATGGTCGGGGCGCCGAACTTCTTGTCGATGACGACGTTGCGGCCCTTGGGGCCGATCGTCACCTTCACCGTGTCGGCGAGCTTGTTGACGCCGCGCTCGAGGGCGCGACGGGCGTCCTCGTCGAACTTCAGGATCTTCGCCATGGGAGCGTGAGCCCTCTTCCGGAAATCTTGGGGTTATACGGCACTGCGCCCCCGACACCCGGCTTTTTATGGACGCGGGAGCCAGGGGCGCAGCTGGGAAGCAAGGTGCTTCGGTGAACTACTTCTCGACGATCGCGAGCACGTCGCGGGCCGAGAGGACGAGGTACTCCTCGCCGTTGTACTTCACCTCGGTGCCGCCGTACTTGCTGTAGAGCACGACGTCGCCGACGCTGACGTCGAGCGGAAGACGGTTGCCGTCCTCGAAGCGGCCCGGGCCGACGGCCAGGACGACGCCCTCCTGGGGCTTCTCCTTGGCCGTGTCCGGAATGACCAGGCCTGAAGCCGTGGTCTGCTCGGCGTCGAGCGGCTGGACCACAATGCGGTCCTCGAGCGGCTTGATGGCAACCTTGGAGCTGGTGGTCGTCACGATCCGACCTCCCCCTTCGGAGATCTCACGGGGTTAACTGTCTGAGGTGGCGACCAGGTGGATCCGTCGTCGCGGGTGCCGGACCTGCCCGTCGCGTAGTTGGCACTCTCCAGTGGGGAGTGCCAGGTCTGAGACTATGACCGCGATTAGCACTCGGTCAAGCGGAGTGCCAATGCCGACGGCGCGTCGGGGTATTTCGGCGGGAAGCGGGGGGCCCGGAGGCCGCCGCCCCGGCATCAAGAAGTCAGCGCAGGACCTCGGCGCAGGACCTCGGCGCAGGACCTCGGCGCGTGACCTCGGCGCGTGACCTCGGCGCGTGACCTCGGCGCAGGACGTCAGAGGTAGTCGCTCAGGCGTCCCACCCTGAGCCCCTGCTCCTCGATCGTCTCCAGCAAACGTTCCGTGCGGGTGCTCAGGCCCAGGCCCGTCGGGTGGTCCGGGTCGACGGACACGATGTCGCCGGGGTGGAGGCGGTGTTCGCCGCGGGTGTAGGCCAGGTCGCCGCCGGCGTCCAGGGCCGCCCGCCACAGGACGACCGCCGCGACACCGCAGTCGGCGGCGGCGCGCAGGGTCGTGGTGTCGTACGTGCCGTAGGGCGGGCGGAAGAGGTGAGGACGGACGCCGAAACGGGACCTGAGCTTGGTCTGCTGACCGCAGATCTCGGCGCGCTGGCCGACGTAGGGCAGGCCGCGCAGGGAGCGGTGGTCCAGGGTGTGGTTCTGCAGGCTCGCGCCGACCGAGCGGAGCCGGGCGAAGTGGCCGTACGCGGGGCCGGCGACGGTGTCGGTGAGGAACAGGGTGACGGGGAGCCGCCGTTCGCGGACCAGGTCGGCGAAGCGCGGGTCCCGCTCGGCACTGTCGTCGAAGGTGAGGAAGACGACCCGGTCCGTGGTGCGGACGTGGTCCACGACGGGCGGCAGGTTCTGCCCCCGGTCGCCGCCCTGAGCGGGCTCACCGGCCGCCGGCTGCTGCGCGGGGCCGGCGAACTGGGCGCAGCCGGTGAGCAGTACGGCTGCCAGGGCGGCCCCGGCCGGCCGGAACCGCCCGCGCCTCACAGGTAGTCCTCCAGCCGGGCCACGGCGTATCCCTCGGCGGTGACCTTGTCGAGGAACTCGCGGGCCATGTCGCGCATGGTGCCGCCCCAGTCGTCCGCGCCCCGGAAGTGGGTGAGGACGATGTCGCCGGGGTGGATCTCCCGGTCCCACTCGCGGTAGTCCCAGTGGTCGGCGAAGACCTCCTCGTTCCAGATCGGGGCGTACTCGATCCCGCAGGCCTTGGCGGCGCGCAGGGTGTCGCGGTTGTAGTTGCCGTAGGGCGGGCGGAAGAGGGTGGGGCGCTCGCCGTAGCGCTCCTCGATCACGTCCTGCATGCCGCAGATCTCGCGCTTCTGCTCGGCGTAGGAGAGGCCGGGCAGGTAAGGGTGGTGGAGGGTGTGGTTGTTGAGGGTGACGCCTCGGTCCTGCATCTTCTTGAAGTAGCCGTAGTCCTCCTTCGCCAGGTAGTCGCTGAGGAAGGCGGTGTACGGGATCTTCAGCTCGCTCATCATCCGCAGGAACGCCGGGTCCTTCTCGGCGCCGTCGTCGATGGTGAGGAAGACGATCTTCCTTTTGGTGGGGATCGAGGTGAAGACCGGCGGGAGGTTCTTCTGGCCGGTCACCTCGAAGCCCTCGCGCGCCTTGATCTCCGGCTTCTTCGCGGGGGGCGGCGGGGCCGTCAGCGGGACCTTCTTCAGCTTCCAGCGCTTGGCGGCTGCGACCCGGGCGGCGTGTGCGGCGCGCAGCTTGGACGCGTAGGCGTCGAGCGCGCGGGCCGGGGGCGCCTGGAGGGGCTGCCGGCCGGCGGCGCCCCGCACCTCGGAGGCGTCCTGCGCACAGCCGGAGGCGAGGGCGGCGACGGCGAGCGCGGCGACACCGCCGCGCATCCGGAGCCCTGGGGAGGACGCCCGGAACACCCTGGACGCCCGGCTTTTGTCATTTTGTACGACTACTCGCATGGTGCGGGATCCTCGCAGTCCCCGGCCGCCGAACCCCGCCCGACACCGCGCCGGAGGCACACCATCCACCGACTGGCCCACAATGTTCCGGTGAACGACCTCGACGCCCTCCTCGCCCTGCTCACCCCCGAGGGCCGCGCCCTCCTCGACGAGGTGCGCGACACCGACCCCGCGCGGGAGTTGGCGGTAGCGACCCGGCTGCGGCGCACGCACCCCGCCGAGCTGGTGTCGGCCGCGCTCGGGCAGGCGCGGCTGCGGCAGCGGGCGGTGGCGAAGTTCGGGGCCGAGGACGCCGGGCGGATGTTCTTCACGACCGACGGGGTCGAGCAGTCGACGCGGGCGAGCGTGGCCGCGTACCGGGCCGGGCGGATGTCGGCCCTGGGCGTGACCTCGGTCGCCGACCTGTGCTGCGGGATCGGCGGGGACGCGATCGCGCTGGCCCGGGCCGGGATCCGGGTGCTGGCCGTGGACCGGGACCCGGCGACGGCCGCCGCGGCCCGCGCCAACGCGGGGGCGCTGGGGCTGGACGAGCTGATCGAGGTCCGCGAGGCGGACGTCACGGAAGTCGACACCGGTGGGTACGACGCCGTGTTCGTCGATCCCGCGCGGCGGGGCGGGCGCGGCCGGATCTTCGACCCGGAGGCGTACTCGCCGCCGCTGTCCTGGGCGGTCGCGGCGGCCCGTACGGCCCCCCGCGCCGCCGCGCTGAAGGTCGCGCCCGGCATTCCGCACGAGGCGGTGCCGGACGGCGCCGAGGCGGAGTGGATCTCCGACGGCGGCGACGTGAAGGAGGCCGTGCTGTGGTTCGGCACGGCGCCGGGGGCGGTGCGCGCCACGCTGCTGCCGGGCCCCCGCACCCTGCTCGGCACCGGTCTGCCCGACCCGGAGGTCCGCACTCCCGGCCGGTACCTCTACGAGCCGGACGGCGCCGTCATCCGCGCCCATCTGGTCGCCGAGGTCGCCGAGCAGGTCGGCGGAGGGCTGCTCGACGCGACCATCGCGTACGTCACCGCGGACGAGCTGCTGCCGACGCCGCACGCCACGGCGTACGAGATCACCGACCGGATGCCCTTCAACGTCAAGAAGCTGAAGGCGCTGCTGCGGGAGCGCCGGGTCGGCAACCTGACCGTGAAGAAGCGCGGCTCGGCGGTCGAGCCGGAGGAACTGCGGCGGAAGGTCAAGCCCCAGGGGCCGAACGCGGCGACGGTGTTCATGACCCGGGTCGCGGGGGCGCCGACGATGCTGATCGGGCGTCCGGCGGGCAGGCTCTAGCCGTCCGTTCCCCGCGCCCGGCGCGTCAGCAGCTCGCGTTCGCGTTCGTTGCGGGCCAGCGACGCGGCGCGTTCGAACTCCGTGCGGGCCTCGGCCTCACGGCCCAGGCGGAGCAGGAGGTCGCCGCGGACGCTGGGGAGCAGGTGGTAGTCGCGCAGGGCGGGTTCGGCGGCGAGGGCGTCGACGAGGATCAGTGCCGGGGCGGGGCCCTCGGCCATCGACACGGCGACCGCGCGGTTGAGTTCGACGACCGGGGACGGGGCGCGGGCCGCGAGCAGGCCGTAGAGCGTGGCGATGCGCGGCCAGTCGGTCTCCTCGTACGTGTACGCCGTCGCGTGGCAGGCGGCGATCGCGGCCTGGAGCGCATACGGGCCCGGCGCGCCGGAGCCGGTGGTGTGGGCGCGGTCGAGGGCGGTGATGCCGCGGGCGATGAGCATGCGGTTCCAGCGGCGGCGGTTCTGGTCCTTGAGGAGCACCGGCGCGCCGTCGGTGCCGGTGCGGGCGGCGGTGCGGGACGCCTGGAACTCCAGCAGGGCGGCCAGACCGTGGACCTCCGGCTCCTTCGGCATCAGCGCGGAGAGCACGCGGGCCAGGCGAAGGGCGTCCTCGCACAGGGCCGGGCGGAGCCAGTCGTCCCCGGCGGTGGCCGCGTATCCCTCGTTGAAGATCAGGTAGATGACCTCCAGGACCGAGCCGAGGCGGGCGGCGCGGTCCGGGCCGTACGGCACCTCGAAGGCGACGTTCTTCGTGGCCAGGGTGCGTTTGGCGCGCACGATGCGCTGTGCGACCGTCGGTTCCGGGACGAGGAAGGCGCGGGCGATCTCGGGTGTGGTGAGGCCACCCAGCAGGCGCAGGGTGAGGGCGATGCGGGCCTCGGCGGACAGCACCGGGTGGCAGGCGGTGAAGACCAGCCGCAACAGGTCGTCGTCGATGTCGTCGGGGCCGGCGGGCTCCTCGGGCGGTGCGGCCGCGGTGGGCAGGTCCCGGCCGATCTCCGCCAGCTTGCGGGCGTAGTTCTCCCGGCGCCGGATCAGGTCGACGGCGCGGCGCCGGGCGGTGGCCATGAGCCAGGCGCCCGGGTTGTCGGGCACGCCGTCCCGCGGCCACTGCTCCAGGGCCGCGACCAGGGCGTCCTGCGTGAGTTCCTCGGCGATGCCGACGTCCCGGACCAGGCGGGCGACGCCGGCGATGACGCGGGGCGACTCCAGGCGGAAGACGGTTTCGAGGGCCTCGGTGGGCTGTGGCTTCACAGCCCACCATGCAACACCCTCGGGCCCGCGGGGCGGAACTCCGGTCAGCCCTCCATCAGCTCCCGCACCTCGCAGGTCACCGTCCAGTACTCCTCGTGCACCTTCAGGAAGCGCTTGGTCCACTCGATCGCCTCGGCCTTGTCCTTGGCCTGCAGGAGCGAGTAGCCGCCGATGACCTCCTTGGACTCGGTGAAGGGCCCGTCGGTGACGGACAGCTGCCCGCCCTCGTAGTGGACGCGGGAGCCCTGGGCCGTCGGGGTGAGCCCGGCGGTGTCGAGCAGGACGCCGGCCTTCGTCATCTCCTCCATCAGCTTCTCCATACGCTGCACCAGCTCGGGGCTGGGGCCGCCGGAGAGGGCGTCGCTCTCCTCGATCCGGATCAGCGACAGGTAGCGGGGCATGGTGACTCCTCGGGGTGGCTCGGGCCGGGTCCGTCCCGGCCTCTCACCCGTGCGTCGAACGGGCGGTCCGCGGATCGACACGCCCTTCGGAATCTCCCGGAGATATTTCCCGGAGCTTCCTCAGCGCCGCAGCGATTCCCACAGGTCAGCGGCGTCCGGCTGCTCGGCCACCACTCGGTTGGCGTCCCAGGGCGCCGGTACGACGGGCATCGTCACCGTGCGTACGTCGTCCGCCGTCAGGCCCCCGAGGCTGCGGCCGAGGCTCATCAGCTCGCCCAGCGAGTCCAGGCCGGTGTCGGTGGTGAGGCCGCCGGTGACCGCGTCGGTGACCTGGTACAGCCGCGCGGGGTCGGTGAGCAGGTCGGTGGCGGAGATCTGCTCCAGCAGCGCCTTCACCAGCTTCTGCTGGAGCTCTATGCGGGCGAGGTCGCTGCCGCCGTCCAGTCCGTACCGGGTGCGGGCCAGACCGAGGGCCTCGGTGCCGTCGAGGTGGTGGGTGCCGGCGTCCAGGTGGAGGTGGCTCTTGTCGTCGTCGATGTCCACGTCCGTGGTGACCGTGACCCCGCCGAGCGCGTCGACCAGCTTGGCGAAGCCGGAGAAGTCGATCTCGATGTAGTGGTCCATGCGGACGCCGGTCATCGACTCGACGGTCTTGACCGCGCAGACCGGACCGCCCAGCGCGTAGGCGGTGTTGAACATCGCACCGCTCGCTTCCCGGGCCTCGCCCCCGGACGGCAGCGGGCAGGACGGGCGGGTGACGAGCGTGTCGCGCGGGATGCTCACGACGGTGGCGGTTGTCCGGCCCGCGTCCAGGTGGACGACCATCGCGGTGTCCGAACGGGCGCCCTCGCTGTCGCCGCCGCCGAGTTCCTGGTTCTCCTCGCCGCCGCGCGAGTCCGAACCGAGGACCAGGACGTTCAGGGTTCCGGTGGGCACGGGGGACGCCGAGGGGGAGGGGGCCGTGACCGGCCGCGCGGGGCGGTCGTCGCCGAGCGCGCCGTTGATGTCGACGCTTCTGATGTTGCCGTTCAGGTGCCAGTAGGCCCAGCCCGCCGCGGCGGCCCCGAGCAACAGGGCGCCGACCAGGGCGAGGCCTGCCGCCTTCAGCCCCTTCGAACGCCCGCCCCGCCCACCCCGCGCAGTCATGCGTCCGCCCCCGCCCCTGCCGGTACCGTTCCGCGTCCCCACGCGAATGCCCCATCAGGAGGAACATAAGTCCGAATTGTTGGGACGGGCCCGTGCGGGCCGTCATTCTGCGGAAATTCTCAGACTTCGGAGGACCGTCGAAAGTATCGAACCGAGACGGTGAGCGGCTTGGATCGACGGCCCGCGGCTCGGATCGGTGGTGAGCAGCCCGGGTCGGTGGTGAGCGGATCGGATCGACGGCCCGCGGCCCGAATCGGTGGTGAGCGGCCCGGGCCGGTGGTGAGCGGATCGGATCGACGGCCCGCGGCCCGAATCGGTGGTGAGCAGCCCGGGCCGACACGGAGCAGCCCGGGCCGACACGGAGCAGCCCGGGCCGGCGCGGAGCGGCCCGTCAGGCGGCCGGAGGCGCCCCCGTACTGCTGCGTACCTCCAGGCTCGTGGCCAGCTCCACCCGGGTCGCCGCCGCGGACCCGTCGTCCCGCCCGAGGTCCAGGACCAGCCGGGCCGCCGCCTCGGCCATCTCCATGAGCGGCTGCCGTACGGTCGTCAGCGGCGGCCCCACCCAGCGGGCCACCGGCAGGTCGTCGAACCCGACCACGCTCAGGTCCTGCGGGATGCGCAGCCCGAGCTCACGCGCGGCCTCGTACAGCCCGAGCGCCTGGAGGTCGTTGCCGGCGAAGACGGCGGTCGGCCGGTCGGGGCGGCGCAGCAGTTCCAGGCCCTGCCGGTAGCCGGCCTCGTGGTGGAAGTCGCCGGTCTTGATGAGATCCGGGGCGACGGGCAGCCCGGCCGTCTCCAGGGCGGCCCGGTAGCCGTCGACGCGGGCGCGGCTGCACATCATCCGGGTGGGCCCGCTGATCGCGCCGATCCGGGTGTGACCGAGGTCGACCAGGTGCCGGGTGGCGGCGAGTCCGCCCTGCCAGTTGGTGGCGCCGATGGACGGCACGTCCGCGCCGGGGTCGCCGGCCGGGTCCATCACCACGAACGGGATGGAGCGGCTGGTGAGCAGGGCCCGCTGGGACTCGTCGAGGCCGGACAGGACGAGGATCACGCCGTGCGGACGGCGGGCGGCGACCTGGTCGGCCCAGGTCCGGCCGGGCGTGAGGCGCCCCGCGCTCTCGGAGAGGACGACGCTGAGCCCCGCGTCCCGCGCCACGTTCTCCACGCCCCGGATGACCTCCATCGCCCAGGCGCTCTCCAGTTCGTGGAAGACCAGGTCGATCAGGGGGGAGCGGCTCGCCTCGGCCCGCCGCCGCCGGTAGCCGTGAGTGCGCAGCAGCTCCTCCACGCGGGCCCGGGTCCCGGGGGCGACGTCGGCGCGGCCGTTGAGGACCTTCGAAACAGTCGGCGCCGACACACCGGCCTCACGCGCGATCTCGGCGAGGGTCGCGGTCTGCGCGGACCGCCTTTGCGTGCGGGTTTCAGCGGGCTGCGGGGATGTCATGGCGGCGATCGTATCCCTGTGCGCCTTCTTGACGCAGTCTTCGGTGAGCCATGGACCATCGGATCGTTCGCTTCGAGTGCCGAAACATTCGACCTCTGGGCGTCAGTGTGCGGCCACCGACTCGAAGCGCCACCGGTGGACCGCCCGCATGACCAGGTCCCCGTCCGGCTCGGGAAGTTCCGGCAGCTCGGCGTCGTAGTCGGCGTCCCACCAGGTGATGACGAGGACCCGGTCCTGCGGGGCACGCAGGACCTCCCTGCGCAGGGGGGTGCCGTCGAGCGGCTGTGCCCGTGCCCAGGCCAGCAGTTCCCCGCCCCGGCCGGACACGGCCCTCGCCTCCCACATCAGCGCGACGGTCACGAGTACAGGTTCTCCTTGCTGACCTCGTGGACGTGGTCGTGAGCGTGCGTGTGGCCGTGGCCCGGCACGTGCGGTTCGGTCACCGGCAGGGAGGAGTCGGCCGAGAGGTCCCAGTCGGAGGCGGCCCGGCCCCGGGCGACCATCTCCGCGCCGAGCGCCGCCACCATCGCCCCGTTGTCCGTGCACAGCTTGGGCCGCGGCACGCGCAGCCGGATGCCTGCCGCCTCGCAGCGCTCCTGGGCCAGCGCCCGCAGCCGGGAGTTGGCGGCCACGCCGCCGCCGATCATCAGGTGGTCGACGCCCTGGTCCTTGCAGGCGCGCACCGCCTTGCGGGTCAGCACGTCCACGACCGCCTCCTGGAAGGAGGCCGACACGTCGCGCACCGGCACGTCCTCCCCCGCCGCCCGCTTGGCCTCGATCCAGCGGGCCACGGCCGTCTTCAGCCCGGAGAAGGAGAAGTCGTACGCCGGGTCGCGCGGGCCGGTCAGTCCGCGCGGGAAGGCGATCGCGTTCGGGTCGCCCTCGCGCGCGTACCGGTCGATGACCGGGCCGCCGGGGAAGCCCAGGTTCAGCACGCGAGCGATCTTGTCGAAGGCCTCGCCGGCCGCGTCGTCGATGGTGGCGCCCATCGGGCGGACGTCGGAGGTGATGTCGGTGGAGAGCAGGAGCGACGAGTGTCCGCCGGAGACCAGCAGCGCCATCGTCGGCTCGGGCAGCGGGCCGTGCTCCAGCTGGTCCACGCAGATGTGCGAGGCGAGGTGGTTGACGCCGTACAGGGGCTTGCCGAGGGCGTAGGCGTACGCCTTCGCCGCCGAGACGCCGACCAGCAGGGCGCCGGCGAGGCCGGGGCCGGCGGTGACGGCGATTCCGTCGAGGTCGCGGGCGCCGACCCCGGCCTCCTTCAGGGCGCGGTCGATGGTGGGGACCATCGCCTCCAGGTGGGCGCGGCTCGCCACCTCGGGGACGACGCCGCCGAAGCGGGCGTGCTCGTCCACGCTGGACGCGACGGCGTCGGCCAGCAGGGTGGTGCCCCGGACGACACCGACACCGGTCTCGTCGCAGGAGGTCTCGATCCCCAGGACCAGAGGTTCGTCAGGCATGGTTGTCGGTTCCTCGTTCGGTTCCCGGTACGGAGGTGGAAGGGTCGGTCAGGCGCATCACCAGGGCGTCCACGTTCCCCGGCTGGTAGTAGCCGCGTCTGAAGCCGATGGGCTCGAAGCCGAAGCGCTCGTACAGCCGTTGGGCGCGGGTGTTGTCCACCCGGCACTCCAGCAGCACCTCGGCGCACTCGAAGGCGGTCGCCGCCCGCAGCAGTTCGGTCAGCAGCCGCGCGCCGAGGCCGGTGCCCCAGTGGTCGCGGGCGACGGCGATGGTCTGCACGTCGGCCTGGTCCCCGGAGGTGACGAGGCCCGCGTAGCCGACGACTTGGCCGTCCTTCTCGGCGACCAGGTACCGCCGGGTCGCCCCGGGGCCGCGCGCATGGGCCAGCTCGGACCAGAACATCCCCCGCGACCAGGCGTCCTCCGGGAACAGCTCCCGTTCCATCCGGAGCACGGGGTCGATGTCCCACCAGCGCATCTCGCGCAGTCCGGCGTGGACGGGCGGGGTCACGGGCTCGGTCGCTCCGGTCACTTCGGGGTGACCACCTTGTAGTTCTTGGGGACCTGGGCGTCGGGCCGGCGCAGGTACAGCGGCCGGGGAGCGGGCAGCTCCTCGCCCGCCGCGAGCTTCTCGGCGGCCAGGCACGCGAGGGCGGCGGCGGACACGTGCTCGGGCTCGTGCGCCTTCGGGAAGGTGTCCGGGTAGAGCAGCGCGCCCGCGCCGACGGCCGGGAGCCCGGCCACCTGCTCGGCGATGTCGGCGGGGCGGTCCACCGCCGGGTCGGTGAGGCGGGTGCGGGAGTCCGCGTACCGGGCCCAGTAGACCTCCTTGCGGCGGGCGTCGGTCGCCACCACGAAAGGGCCCTCCAGGTCGGCGGCGTAGGCGAGGCCGTCCAGCGTGCACACGCCGTGCACGGGCACGCCGAGCGCGAGGCCGAAGGTGTCCGCGGTCATCAGGCCGACGCGCAGCCCCGTGTACGGACCGGGGCCGACGCCGGCGACGACGCCCGTGACGGCGTCGAGCCGCAGACCGGACTCGGCGAGCACCCGGTCGACGGCGGGCAGCAGCAGCTCACCGTGCCGGCGTGCGTCCACCTGGCTCGACGAGGCGATGACGTCCGTACCGTCGTGCAGCGCGACGGTCACGGCGGGCGTGGCGGTATCCAGAGCGAGCAAGAGCACGCAAACAGCCTACGGCGCCGCGGGGCCCGTGGCGGACGCCCGGTCGGCGGGCCGGGCACCTGTCCAGGCGCCGGCACCGGCACCCCGTGTCGCCCACCGCGTCCACACGGTCACTGGCTGCTACGGTCGCCGGGAACGGACGCACGACGTACGACGACGAGGTGGTCGCCAGTGGCAAGCAGCAGCGCCGGTCTCGTCACCGGCCTCACCGCGGCGGCCCTCGCCACGATCGGCGTCCTCGGCCACCAGGCGTCGGCCACCGCTCCGGCCGACCCCGGCCGGACCCACGCGAGCAGCCCGCCCGCCCCCGGCGCCTCCAAGGCCCCCCGCGACCGGCGGCATCCGAACGCCCTCCCCGCGGGCTCCGGAAGGGGCGAACGGGTGGTGTACTCGGTGGACGACGACCGGGTGTGGCTGGTCGCCGCGGGCAACAAGGTCGAGCGCACCTTCGAGGTCACGCCCAGCACGGTCGACCCGGTGCCGGGCACCTACGCGGTCACGTCCCGCTCGAACCGGGTCACCGGGTCCGACGGCATCCCGGTCGAGCACGTCGTGCGCTTCACCAGCGTCGGGGACGTGGTCATCGGGTTCAGCGCGGCGGTGAACGGCTCGACGGCGAAGCCGAAACCGGGTGAGCGCACCGGCGGCATCCGGGAGACCCGCGCGGACGGCGACGCGATGTGGCGGTTCGCGACGATCGGGCAGCCGGTCGTCGTCGTTCCCTGACGCGGGGACGAAGCGCCTGAGTACTGAAGTGCCGCGGCCGTGCGGGTCAGGCGGCCTCGCGGTGCTCCCGGACGGGGCGGCACGTCTCCGGCTCGGGCGCGCGTGGCGGCGTCGATACGGCCGCCGCGGCGGCGCAGGACGCGAGCAGGTCGTGCATGGACACCCCGGCGAGCGCGGGCGGCTGCGGCCGCCGTCGGACCCGCGGCTGCGGCTCGGTCTCCGGCATGAACGCCTCCTGAAGGTCGGGGGCGGCGTAGTTAGGCATGCCTAACTACGAGCTGGATACCATGTGACCACGCGCGGGACCCCGAACGCAATATCTTCCCGACGTCTTGTCGGAACGTCCCCCCGGACGAGGGGCGTCGACTCGGGCCGGAGCGTCGGCCGAGACCGGGATGGTCGGCCGAGACCGGGAGCGTCGGCTCAGACGGCGAGCGTCGGCTCAGACGGCGAGCACGCCGAGGTCGGCCGCTGTCCAGCGCTCGCCGACGCCCGTCAGCGTCACGTGCCGCACCTCGTCGGTGGTGTCGCCCACGGCCCGGTGGATGCGGAGCTGCAACCGGTCGTCGGTCAGCTCCTCGACCTTGCCCTCCCCCCACTCGACGACGATCACCGAGTCGGCCAGGGAGACGTCGAGGTCGAGGTCCTCCATCTCGTCCAGTCCGCCGGACAGCCGGTAGGCGTCGACGTGGACGAGCGGCGGGCCGTCCCCGAGGGAGGGGTGCACGCGCGCGATCACGAAGGTCGGGGAGGTGACGGCGCCACGGACGCCCATGCCCTCGCCGAGCCCCCGGGTCAGCGTCGTCTTGCCCGCGCCCAGCTCCCCGCTGAGCATCAGCAGGTCCCCGGCACGCAGCACTTCGGCGAGCCTGCGGCCCAGCTCCCGCATCTGCTCGGGGGAGGTGACGGTGATCTCGACGCCGGGGGCGGGCTCGGAGGGCTCAGCCGGGCCCTGCGGTGCTGCTGGTGCTTCCATAGCCGTCAACGGTAGCCGCTGCCGGCACCGCGCCCGCGCGGGCGAGCAGGTCGGCGAGGCGGTCGGTGACCAGCTCGGGATGCTCCAGCATCACCAGATGCCCGGCGTCGGGGACGAGCACCAGCTCCGCGTCCGGCAGCAGGTCGGCGACCGCCTCGCTGTGCTCGCTCGGCGTGACCAGGTCCCGGACCCCGGCCAGCACGAGGACCGGCAGGCCGGTGAAGTGGGCGAGGGCCGCGGTCTTGTCGTGGTCGTTGAAGGCCGGGTAGTACTCGGCGACGACGTCGATCGGCGTCGACTCGATCATCCGCTCGGCGAAGCGGGCCACGGCCGGGTCGACGTCCCGGGACGCGAACGAGTACCGCTTGATGATCCCGGCGAACAGGTCCGCCGTCGCCCGCCGCCCCTTCTCCACCAGGTCGGCACGCTGCCCCAGCGCCTTGAGCACGCCCGGCAGCACCCGCCGGACCGCGTTGACTCCGGCCACGGGCAGACCGAAGTTGACCTCGCCGAGCCGGCCGGAGGACGTGCCGACGAGGGCGACGCCGACGACCCGCTCGCGGACCAGGTCGGGGAACGCGTCGGCCAGCGCCATCACGGTCATGCCGCCCATGGAGTGCCCGACCAGCACGATCGGTCCTTCGGGCACGGCCGCGTCGATGACGGCCTTCAGGTCGCGGCCCAGGTCCTCGATGGTGACCGGCCGGCCGTCCCGCACCTGGGACACGCCCCGCTCGGAACGGCCGTGGCTGCGCTGGTCCCAGTGCACGGTGCGGACGACGCCCCGCAGGGCGGCCCGCTGGAAGTGCCAGGAGTCCTGGTTGAGGCAGTAGCCGTGACTGAAGACGACGGTCACCGGGGCGGGCGCCTTGCGGCCGAACAGCCGCCGCCTGCGCCGGGTGAGCGCGGACTCCGCCTCCGGTTCGACGTCGTCGACCTCGTAGTACAGCTCGGTGCCGTCGTCGGCGTACGCCTTGCCGGGGTTGCCGCGCAGTCCGCCGTACGGTCCCGCCGAGTCCAGGGCGAGCCGGGCCTTCTGGCGTATCCCGCGACCGACCGTCAGCCGCTCTATCGTCACGCCGGCCGCCGCGCCCGCCGCGACCACGCCTATGGCGACGCCGGCGATGCCGGTCGCCCGGCGCCAGCCGCCGGCGGCGACCTCGGTGGCCGCTTCCGTGGCGGAGGCGACGGCCGACACGACGGTCTCCGCGTTGCTCTCGCTCACGTACACCGCTCCTCTTCGCCGGGCCGCTGTGCGGATACCCGCTGGTTGCCGATTCACCTGCACGCGCGTCACGCCGTGTGCGGGCGCGTCACTCGTTCAGATGGACGCGCGGCACGCGGGATCCGATCCGGGTGACGATCTCGTAGCCGATGGTGCCGGCCGCCTGGGCCCAGTCCTCTGCCGTGGGTTCGCCGCGGTCGCCGGGCCCGAACAGCACCGCCTCGGTGCCCGGCGCCGGCCGGTCCCCGCCCAGGTCCACGACGAACTGGTCCATCGCGATCCGTCCCGCCACCGTGCGCCACTTGCCGTCGACCAGGACGGGACCGGTGGAGGAGGCGTGGCGGGGGACGCCGTCCGCGTAGCCGAGCGGGACGAGGCCGAGGGTCGTCCCGCCCGGGGTCGTGTAGTGATGCCCGTAGCTCACGCCGTGGCCGCCGGGGACCTGCTTGACCAGGGCGAGCGAGGCGGCCAGCGTCATCACGGGGCGCAGTCCGAAGTCGGCGGGCGTGCCGATCTCGGGGCTGGGCGAGACGCCGTACATCGCGATACCCGGCCGTACGAGGTCGAAGTGGGCCTCGGGGAGGGTGAGCGTGGCCGGCGAGTTGGCGATGTGCCGCACGTCGGGGCGCACGCCCTGCTGCTCGGCGTAGGCCGTCATCTCCCGGAAGCGGTTGAGCTGGGCGGTGATGGAGGGGTGCCCGGGCTCGTCGGCGCAGGCGAAGTGGGACCAGAGACCGGTGACGCGGAGCAGCCCCTCGCTCTCGGCCCGCAGGGCCTCCCGGACCAGCTCCTCCCAGTCCTCGCCGGGCTGGCAGCCGCCCCGGCCGAGCCCCGTGTCGGCCTTGAGCTGCACGCGCGCGGGGAGCCCGGCACGCCGTGCGGCCTCGGTGACCTCGTCCAGGGCCCACATGCCGCTGACGGACACGTCGAGATCCGCCTCGACGGCCTCCCGCCAGGGGCCGCCCGGCGTCCACAGCCAGCACATGATCCGTACGTCGTCCGGCAGTCCCGCCTCCGCGCGCAGCGCGAGGGCCTCCTGCGGGGTGGCGGTGCCCAGCCAGGTCGCGCCGGCCGCGACGGCCGCTCGGGCGCACGGGATCGCGCCGTGGCCGTAGGCGTCGGCCTTGACCACGGCCATGAGAGCCGCCCCGGGGGCCCGTTCGCGCAGTGCGCGGACGTTGGCCCGCAGGGCGGCCAGGTCGATCTCGGCGCGGGCCCGCGACACCGCGGCCCGCCGAGCAGCTGTCTCACTCATCGTGCCCCCAGTGTCTCAGAGCACCCGGGCCCCGCTTCAGCCGCAGCGATCCCGGGTCGGCGCGCCCGCCAGTCGTTAGGGTGCCCGGCATGAGCATCATCGGGGTCGGAATCGACGTGGCCGAGATCGAGCGGTTCGGGATGTCGCTGGAACGCACGCCGGCCATGGCACGACGGCTCTTCTCGGAGAGCGAGTTGCTGCTGCCGAGCGGGGAGCGCCGGGGCATCGCCTCGCTCGCCGCCCGGTTCGCGGCGAAGGAGGCCCTGGCCAAGGCGCTCGGCGCGCCGGCGGGACTGCTCTGGACGGACGCCGAGGTGTACGTCGAGGACAGCGGGCGGCCGCGGCTGCGGGTGGCCGGGACGGTCGCGGCGCGGGCGGCTGAGCTGGGCGTGACGTCGTGGCACGTGTCGCTGAGCCATGACGCGGGGGTGGCGTCGGCGGTGGTGATCGCGGAGGGGTAGGGCGCGCTTCCCCGGGCCGGCGACGGGCACTGGGCGGCGGCGGGCACGGGCCAGCGGTGGGCACGGGCCGGTGACGGGCACGGGCCGGTGACGGGCACGGGCCGACGGCGCACCGGCGCACCGGCTCGGCGGCGGGCACGGCCCGACGACCAGCACGGCCCGAGGCCAGCACGGGTCAGCGGCGAGCACGGGCCGACGGCGCACCGGCCCGACGGCCAGCACGGCCCGAGGCCAGCACGGGTCAGCGGCGAGCACGGGCCGACGGCGCACCGGCCCGGCGGCGGGCAGCGGGCGACGGCCAGCACCGGTCAGCGGCGAGCACGGGCCGACGACCAGCACCGGTCAGCGGCGAGCACGGGCCGACGACCAGCACCGGTCAGCGGCGAGCACGGGCCGACGACCAGCACGGGTCAGCGGCGAGCACGGGCCGACGGCGGGTGCGGGTCTCTTCGTCCCGGGGCGTGCCAGGGTTCAGTACGCTTATCTGTCCATGGACATGGATGCGGGAACCGGCGACGTACGGGCCGAAATCGGGATGGTCTCCGTTCCGCCGGGACGGGTGACCCTGTCGGACCGGCGGTCGCGGCGCAGCTGGCCGGTGGAGGTCGCGTCCTGTCGGCTGGCGGAGTTCCCGGTCACGCGGGCCGAGTACGCGCGGGTCACCGGGCAGCGGCCCGCCGCGCGGGAGGAGCGGCTGCCCGTCGCGGACGTCTCCTGGGCGGACGCGGTCGGCTTCTGCAACTCCCTGTCGCGGCACGAGGGGCTCCGCCCGGCCTACCACGTCACCGACGACGGCGGCGTCGCCTGGGACACCTCCGCCGACGGGTACCGGCTGCCGACCGAGGCCGAATGGGAACACGCCTGCCGCGCCGGGACGGAGGGGCCGCGCTACGGCGCCCTGGACGACATCGCCTGGTACCGGGGCAACTCGCGGGAGCGCGTCCACGAGGTGGGCGGCAGGCGGCCGAACGCCTGGGGCCTGTACGACATGCTCGGCAACGTCTGGGAGTGGTGCTGGGACGTCTACGACGCCGAGGTCTACGGCACCTACCGGGTACTGCGCGGCGGCGGCTGGTTCGACGAGCACTGGAGCTGCCGGGCCTCCGTACGGCGCCGCAGCCACCCGACGTTCCGGGTGGACGACGTGGGGTTCCGCGTCGCCCGTTCGGTCGGCGGGAGTCAGCTGCCCGCCGGCTGAACCCGGATGTGCATCCGCTCGCCCTGCGCCCCGTACAGGGCGATCCACTCGACGGGCCTGTCCCCGGCGTTGGCGACGCCGTGCGGGACCCGGGTGTCGAACTCCGCCGTCTCACCGGCCGTCAGGACGAGATCGTGGTCGCCCAGGGCGAGGAGCAGGCGCCCGGAGAGGACGTAGATCCACTCGTGGCCCTCGTGGGAGCCCTGGTCGGGACGCGGGGCCGACTCGGTCCGCGCTACCGGCGGGGCGGGGAGGATCTGCTTGTACGCGTGCAGCCCGTCGTTGGGGTTGCGGGTGAGGGGGACCCAGGTCTGGCCGTGCCGGGTGAAGGGGCGCGGATGGACGCGGGGGTCGCCGGTCCGGGAGCCGACCAGTTCGTCCAGGGGCAGGCGGTGCGCCCCGGCCAGCGGCAGCAGGTGCCGCAGCCCCGGCTCACGCTGTCCCGACTCCAGCCGGGACAGCGTGCTGACGGAGATGCCGGTGGCGGCGCCGAGCTGAGCCAGCGTCAGGCCGCGGGCCTGCCGGATGGCGCGCAGGCGGGCCCCGAGTGAGGTCATCACCTGCGCCGTCTCGTCGTCGCCCATGGGACAACTTTCCCTCACGCCCCTCCCGGACGCTCGGCGCGGGCGGTCAGCAGATCGACTGACTGCTGTTCACCAGGGTGTTGTTGCGGAACGTCGTGTTCGTGCCGCAGGGACTCTCGCGGATGGCGGAGTTCGTCACCGTCAGGTTCTGGACGGTGATGTCCGAGTTGTTCGCGAACTCGGAACGGGCCGCGAGACGGATCTCGCCGCCACCCGTGACACTGCCGCTGCGGGCGGCGAGGGTGACGTTGTGGCAGTTCTCGATGAGAACCGAGTTGTTGCCGGTGTTCGAGATGTTCACCCGGTCGATGACCGCGCCGCCGCTCTCAGAGACGCAGAAGACGCCCCGCCCGCCGCCGCGCGCGATCACCTCGCCGACGCGGATGTTGGTCGGGTAGCCGTTGCCGACCCGGCCGTTGCGGTTGGCCATGCGGAAGGCGGCGTAGCCGGTGCCGGTGCCCGCGCCGTCCGCGTCGACCTTGGTCACGGTGGCGTTGATCGTCTGGTTGAGGAGCAGGCCCGACTCGCCCACGTTCCGGGCGGTGACCGTGCCGATGGTGATGCCGTCCACGCCGTACGTCTCCACGGCGTGGCTGGAGGCGCCGGAGACGTGGACGCTGTCGATGCGGATGTTGCGGGACCACTGGCTGGTGTCGCCGCGGTTGTCGATCCGTACGCCGAGGCCGGAGGACAGGCGCATGTCGATCTGACCGAGGACGACGTTCTGGACGTTGCGCATGAAGACGCCGTAGAGCGGGCGGCCGGTGACGCTGAGGTGCTGGACCTCCACGTCCCGGGTGCCGCGGGAGTAGACCGGCGCCTGGTCGCCGGACCCGCTCCCGGTGACGTCGATGGTGCCGCACACGTCGAGGACCGTGTAGCTCGGCAACGAGATGCGCGAGCCGGCCGAAACGGTGCCGGAGCCGCGTACGACGACCCTTTCCTTGGCGGTACGTCCCGAGGTCAGGCTGTTCACCGCCGCCTGGACGGCGGCCCGCATGTCACTGCCGGTATGCACGACGGTGCCGCCGCGGCGGGCGGTCCAGGTGTTGCCGCTGCGGACGGCCTCGGCCTGGTAGGAGCCCTCACCGCAGGCGGCGGCGGTGCGGGCGGGGGCGGCGGTCGCGGTGGCCGGGGTGGTGAGGGTGCCGGCCGCGGTGAGGAGGGCGACGGCGCCCGCGGTGGCGAGGAGAGCGGATCTGCGTCCCATGGGGGGTTCGTCCTCTCGTCGAGCCGATCAAGTCGAATGACGTTCGACTGAATCGATTCATTGTGTGGGGTTGGTGAGTGTGGCAACGGGGCGCGGGAGCGTCAACGGGTAGCGCGGAGTTCCCGGGGCCGTGAACGTTCACGCGGTACGGGGAAGACTCGACGGCATGCGGACTGCGTACAGCGTGGAAATGGTCAGGACGGCCGAACGGGAGCTGATGGCGCGGCTCCCGGAGGGGGCGTTGATGCAACGGGCCGCGGCCGGGCTCGCCGCCGCCTGCGCGGGGGTGCTCCGGCGAGTGGCCGGCCGGGTCTACGGCAGCCGGGTGGTGCTGCTGGCCGGGAGCGGGGACAACGGCGGCGACGCCCTGTACGCCGGGGCGCGACTCGCCGGGCGGGGGGCGGGGGTGACGGCGGTGCTGCTCACTCCGGAGCGCGCGCACGGCGGGGGGCTGGCGGCGCTGCGCCGGGCGGGCGGACGGGTCGCGGAGTCCGGTTCCGCCGGAGAACTGATCGCGCGGGCCGATCTCGTCGTCGACGGCATCGTCGGGATCGGCGGCAGGGGCGGGCTGCGGGAGGAGGCGGTGCCGCTCGCCGACGCGGCCGCCCGGTCGCGGGCCGCCGTCGTCGCCGTCGACCTGCCGAGCGGCGTGGACGCGGACACGGGGCAGGTGCCCGGGGCGGCCGTACGGGCCGACCTGACGGTGACGTTCGGGGCGCACAAGGCGGGGCTGCTGGTCGATCCGGGGCGGGAGTACGCGGGGTCGGTGCGGCTGGTGGACATCGGGCTGCGGCTGCCGGACGACGCGGCCGGGCTGGAGGCGTTGCAGCACGCGGACGTGGCGCGGCTGTTGCCGGTGCCGGGGGCGGAGAGCGACAAGTACCGGCGGGGGGTCGTCGGCATCGCCGCCGGGTCGGTCCGCTATCCCGGCGCGGCCGTGCTCGCCGTCGCCGGGGCGCTGCGGGGCGGTGCCGGGGCGGTGCGGTACGTCGGTCCGGCCGGGGACGCGGTGATCGCCCGCTACCCGGAGACGCTCGTGTCCGACCAGGGGCCGAAGCGGGCGGGGCGGGTGCAGGCGTGGGTCGTCGGACCGGGCGCCGGTGACGACGCCGGGACCGTGGCTCAGGTGCTGGCCGCGGAGGTGCCGGTGCTGATCGACGCGGACGGGCTGCGGCTGGCCGACGCCGGTGCGGTGCGGGGCCGTACGGCGCCGACGCTGATGACGCCGCACGCCGGGGAGGCGGCCGCGCTGCTCGGGGTGGGCCGCGAGGAGGTCGAGGGGGCGCGCCTGGCCTCGGCACGGGAACTGGCGGGGCGGTACGGGGCGACGGTGCTGCTGAAGGGCTCGACGACGGTGGTGGCCGGCGCGGAGGGAGGGCCGGTGCGGGTCAACGCGACGGGGACGTCGTGGCTCGCCACCGCCGGGAGCGGGGACGTGCTGTCGGGGCTGGCGGGGTCACTGCTGGCGGCGGGGCTGTCGGCACGGGACGCGGGCAGTGCGGGGGCGTACCTGCACGGGCTGGCGGGGCGGTTCGCGGCGGACGGGGCGCCGACGGGGGCGCACGATGTCGCCGGGGCCATCCCGGGGGCGTGGCGGGACGTGCGGGGGCTTCGGAATTAGTGTGATCGCATGGCTGCGCGTCGTGCCGCTGGCCCAGGTGGTGTGATCGCATGGCTGCGCGTCGTGCCGCTGGCTCAGGTGGACCTCGCTTACGCGGTGGACGAGGGCGGGGGCCACACCACCGTGGCCGAGTGGCGGGCGGGCCACGAGCGGTTCCGGCACAGCGAGGAGACGCGTTCGGCGCTGGAGGACCCGGAGTTCACCGTGGACGACGACACGCCCGCCGTCCTCGAACGCTTCCGCCTCGTCACCGCGCTGGGCCCCGCCGACGGCTGAGGACCTACTCCACCGTCACCGACTTCGCCAGGTTCCGCGGCTGGTCCACCTCGTTGCCCCGGGCCGTCGCCAGCTCGCACGCGAAGACCTGCAACGGCACCGTCGCCACCAGCGGCTGGAGCAGCGTCGGGGTCGCCGGGACGCGGACGAGGTGGTCGGCGTAGGGGACGACCGCCTCGTCGCCCTCCTCGGCGATGACGATGGTGCGGGCGCCGCGGGCGCGGATCTCCTGGATGTTGGACACGATCTTGTCGTGGAGGACCGAGCGCCCGCGCGGGGACGGGACGACCACGACGACCGGCAGGTCCTCCTCGATCAGCGCGATCGGCCCGTGTTTCAGCTCGCCCGCCGCGAAGCCCTCGGCGTGCATGTACGCCAGCTCCTTGAGCTTGAGGGCGCCTTCGAGGGCGACCGGGTGGCCGACGTGCCGGCCCAGGAACAGCACCGTGTTCTTGTGGGCGAGGGAGCGCGCCAGTTCCCGTACGGGCGTCATCGTCTCCAGGACCTGTTCGACCGCTTCGGAGATCCGTGAGAGGTCGCGGACGACGTCGCGGATCTCGTCCCCGTACTTCGTTCCGCGCACCTGTCCGAGGTACAGGGCGACGAGGTAGCAGGCCACCAGCTGGGTGAGGAATGCCTTGGTGGAGGCGACGGCGACCTCGGGACCGGCGTGCGTGTAGAGCACGGCGTCGGACTCGCGGGGGATGGTGGAGCCGTTGGTGTTGCAGATGGCCAGCACCCTGGCGCCCTGCTCGCGGGCGTGGCGCAGGGCCATGAGGGTGTCCATGGTCTCGCCGGACTGGGAGATCGCGACGACCAGGGTCTGCTGGTCGAGGATCGGGTCGCGGTAGCGGAACTCACTGGCCAGCTCCACCTCGCAGGGGATTCGCGTCCAGTGCTCGATGGCGTACTTGGCGATCAGCCCGGCGTGGAAGGCCGTACCGCAGGCGACGACGACGACCTTGTCGACCTCGCGCAGCGCCCCCGGAGGGATGCGCACCTCGTCCAGGCTGAGCGTGCCGGAGCCGTCGATGCGGCCCAGCAGGGTGTCGGCGATCGCCTTCGGCTGCTCGGCGATCTCCTTGAGCATGAAGGAGGCGTAACCGCCCTTCTCGGCGGCCGAGGCGTCCCAGTCGACGTGGTAGGAGCGGACGTCGGCCGGGGCGCCGTCGAAGCCGGTGACCGTCACACCGTCCCGGCGCAGCTCGACGACCTGGTCCTGGCCCAGTTCGATGGCGTCCCGGGTGTGGGCGATGAAGGCCGCGACGTCCGAGGCGAGGAAGGACTCGCCCTCCCCCACGCCCACCACGAGCGGCGAGTTGCGGCGTGCGCCCACGACCACGTCCGGCGCGTCCGCGTGCACCGCGACCAGCGTGAACGCGCCCTCGAGGCGCCGGCACACCAGCCGCATCGCCTCGGCGAGGTCGGCGCAGCCGGAGAACTCCTCGGCGAGCAGGTGGGCGACGACCTCGGTGTCGGTCTCGGAGGCCAGTTCGTGGCCGCGCTCCGCCAACTCGGCCCGCAGCGGCGCGAAGTTCTCGATGATGCCGTTGTGGACCACGGCCACCCGGCCCGCGTTGTCGAGGTGCGGGTGGGCGTTGGCGTCGGTCGGGCCGCCGTGCGTGGCCCAGCGGGTGTGGCCGATGCCGGTGACGGCGGTCGGCAGTGGCCGTTCGGACAATTCCTTGTCCAGGTTGACGAGCTTTCCGGCGCGCTTGGCGGTGGCGAGGCCGCCGTCCGCGAGCACCGCGACGCCCGCCGAGTCGTACCCCCGGTACTCGAGGCGCTTCAGCCCGGCCATCACGACGTCGAGCGCCGACTGCGATCCCACGTATCCCACGATTCCGCACATGACGGGCAGCCTACGATCAGATCCGGTCGAGAACCGGCCTTCCCGTGCCCGGAATCGGAAATTCCCACCGGGGTACGAACGCCCCGGTGGGGAACTTCAGCGGATCAGCGGATCGCCGACGCCGGGCTCAGCCGAGCTTGGCGAGCTGGGCGTCGCTGATCTCCGTGGGGAACGGGAAGTCCTTGCCGGTTCCGGCGGCGGCGAGGTTGAGGACGGTGAAGGAGGCGACGGTGGAGCCCTTGCGGGTGACGACCACCTTCACCGGGAACTCGTCGCCATCGTCGCCGACCATCGTCATCGTCATCGCGACGGCCTCGTCGGCACCGCCGGGCGCCTTGCCCTCGGCCACCTCGGCGATCTTGGCCGTCTCGCCGACCGCGGTGAAGGTGAAGCCTCCGGCGCACTTGCCGACGGCGTCCCTCACGTCCTTCAGGACGGCCTCCGCGCCGCCGTCGTCGTAGGTGGCCAGCGTCACCAGGGCCTTGTCCAGGTCGAAGGCGGCATTGATGGACTCCTCGGTGGCCTCGTCGCCGGACGGCTTCTTCGGGCCCTCCGTCCAGCTCCGCTTCGCGGTCGCCGCCGGCTCGCCCAGCGGGACGCCGGTCTCGGCGAAGGCGAGGGGCTCGCAGGCCGTGTCGCCGCCCTTCACCTTGTCCTTGCTCACGTCGTCCGTCGCGGACGTCTTGGTGACCTTGCCGTTGTCGACGTCCGCCTGCGCCAGCGCGGCCTTCTCCAGCTCGGCGGCGGTGAGCGCCTTGGCGGCCGCCGAGGCGGGCGCGCCGCCCTCGGCCTTGTCGCCGCCGGTCTTCTCGCCGTCGTCGTCGGAGGAGCCGCCGCAGGCGGTGACGAGGAGGGCCAGGGCGGCGGCGGAGGCCGCGAGGGCGGTACGGCGAACGGCGGTCAGTCTCACGTTGGGCTCTCTCTTCCAGACGGCGGAGGTACCGCACGTATGTGCGAGCACTGTATTCACAGCCGCCTGACAGATGATCAGTGATGCGCCACCCGGTATCCGACCGTGACGCCGACGTGATCTCCCGCCATTAGGGCCCGTCCGGCGGCGGGCGGGAGTGACACACCCCACCTGCCGCCACGTACGAACTCCGTTAACAATGGACTGTGATCTCTCCGGTCTCCCCGACGCCCCGGAGCGCCCACCGGCAGCGGCCGGAGGCGACTCCCTACGTCGACCTCACCCGCCCCGAGTGGAGCGCGCTGCGCGACAAGACGCCGCTGCCCCTCACCGCCGAGGAGGTCGAGAAGCTGCGCGGCCTCGGCGACGTCATCGACCTCGACGAGGTGCGGGACATCTACCTCCCGCTGTCCCGGCTCCTCAACCTCTACGTCGGCGCCACCGACGGCCTGCGCGGCGCGCTGAACACCTTCCTCGGTGAACAGGGCTCGCAGTCCGGCACCCCCTTCGTCATAGGGGTCGCCGGCTCGGTCGCGGTCGGCAAGTCCACCGTCGCCCGCCTGCTCCAGGCGCTGCTGTCCCGCTGGCCCGAGCACCCGCGCGTGGAGCTGGTCACGACCGACGGCTTCCTGCTCCCCACGAAGGAGCTGGAGGCCCGCGGCCTGATGTCCCGGAAGGGCTTTCCCGAGTCCTACGACCGCCGGGCGCTGACCCGCTTCGTCGCCGACATCAAGGCGGGCAAGGGCGAGGTGACCGCCCCGGTCTACTCCCACCTCATCTACGACATCGTCCCGGACCAGAAGCTCGTCGTCCGCCGCCCCGACATCCTGATCGTCGAGGGCCTCAACGTGCTCCAGCCCGCGCTGCCCGGCAAGGACGGCCGCACCAGGGTCGGTCTCGCCGACTACTTCGACTTCAGCGTGTACGTCGACGCCCGCACCGAGGACATCGAGCACTGGTACCTCAGCCGCTTCCGCAAGCTGCGCGAGACCGCCTTCCAGAACCCGTCCTCGTACTTCCGCAAGTACACCCAGGTGTCGGAGGAGGAGGCCCTCGACTACGCCCGCACCACCTGGCGCACCATCAACAAGCCCAACCTGGTGGAGAACGTGGCACCCACCCGCGGCCGGGCCACCCTCATCCTGCGCAAGGGACCCGACCACAAGGTGCAGCGGCTGAGCCTGCGCAAACTGTGACGGCGGCCTTCCCAGCCGGTAGAAATGCCGGATGCTGCATCTGCGCCTGATCACCCCGGCCGACCGTACCGACGAGGTGGTCCGCCTGATCGACCGGACGGTCGGCACCACCCACCTCGTCGTCCTGCCGGGCGCCGCCCGCGAGCCCGAGGGCGACGTCGTCATGTGCGACGTGGCCCGCGAGGCCGGCGACGAACTCATCAGCCGGCTCCGGGGGTTGGGCATCGACAGCTGCGGCGCCATCACCGCCGAGAACATCGACCTGTCGTTGTCCGAGCACGCCGACAAGGCGGAGCGGGACGCGCCGGGCGAGCCCGCCGACGCGGTCCTGTGGGAGCAGCTGGAGGAGGCCACGCACGAGGAGTCGACCCTCTCCATCACCTACGTCGCCTTCATCACCCTCGCCACGATGATCGCGGCCTGCGGCGTGGTGCTCGACAACGCGATCCTGATCGTGGGCGCGATGGCGGTCGGACCGGAGTTCGGACCGCTGGCCGGCATCTGCACGGCGATCGTGCAGCGGGCCCCGCGACTGGCCCTGCGCTCGGCGATCGCCCTGCTGGTGGGGTTCGCGGCGGCGATGGCCGTCACCGCGGGCTTCAGCCTCTTCATGGACGCCGTGGGCCTGTTCAGCGAAGACCAGCTGGACGCGGAGCGACCCAACACCGGGTTCGTCTACGCCCCCGACTGGTTCTCCTTCGTGGTGGCGATCCTCGCCGGAGTCGCGGGCACCCTCTCCCTGACCTCGGCGAAGTCCGGTGCCCTGGTCGGAGTCGCCATCTCGGTCACGACCGTCCCGGCCGCCGCGAACGCGGCCGTGGCCCTCGTCTACGACGACACCCACCAGGCCTGGCTCTCGACCGAGCAGCTACTGCTCAACCTGGTCGCCATCATCCTGGCCGGCACACTGACGCTGCTGGCCCAGAAGGCCCTGTGGGCGACCCAACGACGCCGGATGACGAAACCGACCTAGCTAGGTCCTGTCGTCAAACTCCCGTCTGCCTCCGGGCGGACGACGGGAGTTTGACGACAGGACCTGGGGGCGCGGGGCGGTGCTGATGTGCGGCTGCGCCGCGTGGGCGCGGCCAGCCACGACGCCGCCGCAGCCCGCAACACACAGAACCCTGCCCCGAACCCGGACCGGGACCCGAGTAACTACCCCAGCGCCGACTTCACCGAATCGGCCAGCCGCCCCGCAACAGACCGAGCCTGCTCGATATCCGCCGCCTCGACCATCACCCGCACCAGCGGCTCCGTCCCGGAGGGACGCAACAGCACCCGCCCGGTGCTCCCCAGCTCCCGCTCGGCCTCCGCGACGGCGGTCGCCAGCTCGGCGGAGGTCGTCACCCGGGACTTGTCCACGTCCGGCACGTTGATCAGCACCTGCGGCAGCCGCTGCATGACGGACGCGAGGTCCCGGAGCGTACGGCCGGTCTGCGCGACCCGCGCCGCCAGCATCAGGCCGGTCAGCGTGCCGTCACCCGTCGTGGCGTGGTCGAGGATGATGACGTGGCCGGACTGCTCGCCGCCGAGGGCGTAGCCGTGCTCCTTCATCTCCTCCAGGACGTACCGGTCGCCCACCCCGGTCTGCGCGAACCGGATGCCCTCGCGCTCCATGGCGAGCTTGAAGCCCAGGTTGGACATGACGGTCGCGACGACGGTGTCGGAACGCAGCGCGTCCCGCTCCCGCATCGCCAGCGCGAGCACGGCGAGGATCTGGTCGCCGTCCACCTCGGCGCCGGTGTGGTCCACGGCCAGGCAGCGGTCGGCGTCGCCGTCGTGGGCGATGCCCAGGTCGGCGCCGTGCTCGACGACGGCGGCCTGGAGCAGGTCGAGGTGGGTGGAGCCGCAGCCGTCGTTGATGTTGAGGCCGTCCGGCACCGCCCCGATGGTGACCAGCTCGGCGCCGGCCCGCGCGAACGCCTCCGGCGAGACCCGGGAGGCCGCGCCGTGCGCCTCGTCGAGGACGATCTTCAGTCCGTCGAGACGGTTCGGGAGGACGCCGACGAGGTGGGCGACGTACTGGTCGAGCCCTTGGTCGTAGTCGCGGACCCGGCCGACGCCGGCGCCGGTCGGGCGGTCCCAGGGGGCGCCGGTGCGGTGCTCGGCGTAGACGGACTCGATGCGGTCCTCCAGCTCGTCGGCGAGCTTGTGGCCGCCGCGGGCGAAGAACTTGATGCCGTTGTCGGGCATGGCGTTGTGGCTCGCGGAGAGCATCACGCCGAGGTCGGCGCCGAGGGCGCCGGTGAGGTGGGCGACCGCGGGCGTCGGCAGCACGCCGACCCGCAGGACGTCCACACCGGCGCTGGCCAGGCCCGCGACCACGGCCGCCTCCAGGAACTCCCCGGAGGCGCGCGGGTCGCGTCCGACCACCGCGGTCGCCCGGTGCCCGGCGAAGGTGCCCGCCTCCGCCAGTACGTGCGCCGCGGCGACGGAGAGACCGAGCGCCAGCTCGGCCGTCAGGTCCGCGTTGGCGACACCGCGCACGCCGTCCGTGCCGAAGAGTCGTCCCACTTGTCCTCCTGAAGGAAACGTCAATTCCGGAAGCGGCTGCCGGTGCGGCCCACGCAGTCGGCTCCCGTGGTCACGGACCCGCGTCGCAACGCACCGCCCGGCCATCCGATCACACAAGCATTTGAGCTTCTGAACCTCTGAGCGTCTGAACGTCTTGTGCCGTTATACGCCCAACGACGGAGATAAACGAACGCCCCGGCAGCACAGTGGCGTGCCGCCGGGGCGTTCGGAGTACAGCCGGTGCGACTTAGCGCTTGCTGTACTGCGGAGCCTTGCGGGCCTTCTTCAGACCGGCCTTCTTGCGCTCGACCGCACGGTCGTCACGCTTGAGGTAACCGGCCTTCTTGAGCGCACCGCGGTTGTTGTCGACGTCGGCCTCGTTCAGGGCGCGGGCGACACCGAGACGGAGCGCACCGGCCTGACCGGAGACGCCGCCACCCGAGATGCGGGCGATGACGTCGTAGCGGTTGTCCAGCTCGAGCACCTTGAAGGGCTCGTTGACTTCCTGCTGGTGCACCTTGTTCGGGAAGTAGTCCTCGAGCGTGCGCCCGTTGACCTTCCACTTGCCGGTGCCCGGGACGATCCGGACACGGGCGATGGCGTTCTTGCGACGGCCCAGGCCGGCGGCCGGCTGGGGCTCGCCGAAGGCGGAGGCCATGGACTCCGAGGTGTACTCGCCCTCGACGGGCACCTCGGACTCGGTGGTGTAGCTGTCGATGTCGATCTCTTCGAGCGGCTGCTCGGCAGTGGTCTCGGCCACGATGCTCCTCAGATTCTCTTCAGTCTTAGGGGGTGGCCGGAACTACTGCGCGACCTGGGTGATCTCGAACGGCTGCGGCTGCTGCGCGCCGTGCGGGTGCTGGTCACCCTTGTAGACCTTCAGCTTCGAGAGCATCTGACGGCCCAGGGAGTTCTTGGGGAGCATGCCCTTGATGGCCTTCTCGACGGCCTTCTCGGGGTTCTTGTCCAGCAGCTCGTCGTAGCGCACCGAGCGCAGACCGCCCGGGTAGCCGGAGTGGCGGTACGCCATCTTCTGGGTCCGCTTGTTGCCGGAGAGGTGCACCTTGTCGGCGTTGATGATGATGACGAAGTCACCGGTGTCGACGTGGGGCGCGTAGATCGGCTTGTGCTTGCCGCGCAGGATGGAGGCCGCAGTGGTGGCCAGACGACCCAGGACGACGTCCTGAGCGTCGATGACGTGCCACTGGCGCGTCACATCGCCGGGCTTGGGGCTGTACGTACGCACGGTTCGTAGCCTTCGCTTCTTCAGTGAGTGGTCCTGACATGGTCACCGAAGACGATCACGACAGCCCTGACCGCACCACGGTGACGCATACCGCGTGCAGGTCGCTGGTCATCGGTCCCGGTGGACCGGTGTAAGGGCCCCTCACGTGAGAATGAGCAAGCCAATACACATACGACTGTGCAGAGTACCCGGGGTCCCATAGCCGGGTCAAAACGGAGTCGCCGGGACCGGCGCGGGCTCCGGCTCGGGCCTCGCGCGCGTGTGATCGCCGGCGGCCGACGCGCCGGCCCGGGCCCGCCACGCGACCGTCACCGCCAGCACGCACAGTGTGAACGCGTCCTTGAAGGCCCGCCGCCGCTCCGACTCCAGCCAGGGCCAGGTCAGCCCCGGCACCTGGGGCACCAGAGCGATCCAGAACCAGGCCCCGCGGGCCACCGAACCGGCGTACGGCAGCCCGGCGAGCAGCAGCGGCAGGGCGACCAGGAGGTAGTGGTCGTAGGAGGGCCGGGAGACGAGGAACGCCGAGAGCATCAGGCCCGCGCCGGTCTCCGAGAGCCGCAGCGGCCCGGGGTCGGCACGGCGCCAGCGGACGTACGCGCACAGCACCCCGGCCCCGGCCGCCACCACCGCGAGCCACTGGGCGAGCGCCCCCGGCACCCCGAGCCGGGGCAGTACGGCCGCCGGGGACGCCTCGTAGAGCCGTACGAAGCCGTCGTCGCCGTCGAGCAGGAAGGGCAGGGTGCGGGTGAAGAAGCCCGCCGGGTCGGGCATCGCCAGCGCCGCCGCGCCACAGGCGAGCGCGGGCACCAGGACGGCCGTCGCCAGCGCCCGCCACCGCCCGGCGAACAGGAAGAGCAACAGGACGGGCGCGAGCAGCGGCTTGAGCGCCACGGCGGCGCCGATGACCGCGCCCGCCGCCGTCCACCGCCCCCGGCCGGCCAGCAGCAGGGCCAGCGGCAGGGCCACCGCCGCCGTCACGGTCCAGTTGCCGAGGCGCACCAGGTGCCCGAACGGCGCGAAGCCCACCGCCAGCCCGGTCAGCCCGAGCACCGCCAGCCGGCTGCCGAGCGGCACGCGGTGCAGCCGCAGCGCACAGGCCCAGCCCAGCGCCAGCAGGGCCGTCACCGCGCACGGCACCAGCACCCGCAGCACCTCCGGAGGCAGCGTTGCCTGCGGGGCGGCGGCGAGCACCGCGCTCGGGAAGTAGAGGAAGTGCGGATCGTCGTACGGGGAGCCGCCGGCCAGCCAGGTGCGGGCGGCCCGCACGACGATCGCGTTGTCCATCCCTCCGTCCGAGGCCACCCGCCCCGCGTGCACCGCGGACGCCACCAGCACCACCACCAGCACCGCCCACGCGGGCCCGCCCGCAGGCCGCACCAACCACCCGGAGATGTCGCTTTTGCCCTTCCGCATGAACGGAACGCTAGGTGCCGCACAGCCTTCACAGGCGCACCAGCACGCCGCTTCGCCCGTCTAAGATGCCGCCCATGAGCTTTGGGCAGGGGGGACCTCAGTCGCAGTGGGATCCCTGGAAACCGCAATCGCAGCAGCAGCCCTGGAACAGTGGCGACGGTGACAACACCCCGGACTGGGCCGCTCTGGCCGAGGCCTCCGAGGCCCGCGCCAAGCGGCGCCGGCTGCTCTTCATCGGTGGCGGCGCGCTGGCCACCGTGGCGATAGCCAGCGCCGTCGCCGTGGCCGTGGTCTCCGCGAACGGCTCCGGCCAGGCGTCCGACGGCCCCTCCTCGCAGCTCCCCGCGACGGCGGACATACCCAGCGCGACGGCCACCGAGCCGTCCTTCGCCCCGACCAGCGCCCCGCCGCCACTGGACCCGAAGGACTTCGTCTCCAGCGCCAAGAAGGACAAGGCCCCGCTCAGCCCCGACCTGCTCTTCCCCGGCACCCAGCTGACCATGGGCGACACGGTCTACAAGAAGGGCCCGACGGCCGACACCCGCACCTGCGGCTCCGCCGCCCAGGGCACCCTGCCCAAGGTCCTCGACGCCAACGACTGCACCCGGCTGCTCCGCGTCACCTACACCGAGGGCGACACCGCCGTGACGGTCGGCGTGGCCGTCTTCGACACGGAGGCCCAGGCCGCCAAGGCCAAGAAGCAGGCCGACAAGAAGAGCATCGTGCGCTCCCTGTCCGGCGGCGGCGTCAAGTCCTTCTGCACCGGCGCCGTCTGCCGCTCCACCACCAACTCCTACGGCCGCTACGCCTACTTCACCGTCGCCGGCTTCACCAACGGCAAGAACGTCACGGAGAAGTCCACGGCGGTGTTCCGGGCCGGCGACGACCTGGCCGAGTTCGCCTTCCGGCAGATCCGCAGGCGCGGCGAGGCCCAGGCTTCGGCCGCGGCGGAGGGCTGATCCCCCGCTCCGACCGCTGCCCCCGCCGCCCAGCCCGCCGTCAGAGCCGCTTGGCGCTGCGCAGCGTCTTGGCGTAGTAGCCGTTGCCGTCCAGGCGGGAGACGCCGCCGATGTCGCCGATGGTCGGTCCGTTGACCTCCTCGCGGCTGGAGACGAAGATCAGGTGGCCCTCGGTGTCGTAGCCGAGCACCATGCCCACGTGGTCCAGCCGGTCCTTGGTACGCGCGTCGAGCTTGAAGAAGACGAGGTCGCCGGGCTGGAGCTGGTCGATGGCGGACGGCCGGTCGTCCGGCGACACTCCGGCCAGCGGGAGCACGTCGACGCCCTCCTTCGAGCGGGCCATGCCGTTGGCGGTGCGCGGCAGGCCGTCGCCGGAGGCGTCGGAGGACATCAGCGGGTAGCGGGCGCGGTAGCCGAGCACCATGCGGACGAAGCCGGAGCAGTCCAGGGACCTGGCGCGCATGGCCTCCGGCGTGCCCGCCGAGCCGTCGCGGAACGGGTACGGGACGCCGAGGTAGTCGTAGAAGTCGGACTGCTCCAGGCGCAGGTCGCCGTCCTCGGCGCCGGTGGTGTTCAGCGGGCCGAAGTTCGCGTCACCGGCGTAGGCGATGCCCTGCTCGTCCTTCTTCTGCGGCGCGCCGGCCACGTACTGGAAGGCGAAGGCGAACAGGTCGTCCTCCTTGCTGTCCCGGTACTCGGCGTACCACTCCTTGAACCACTTCTTCTTCTCGGCGCCCTTCGTCCAGGGCTCGGGCATGAGCCGGACCCAGTCCGTGGTGGAGACCTTGGAGGAGGTCGAGGCGGGCTCCTCGAAGGTGCGCGCCGGCCCGGTCAGGGTGGCGATGCGCGCCCCGTCGGTGAGCACGGCCCTGATCCGGCCGTCCGCGTCGCGCAGCACGGAGCGCGCCGGGTTCTCCAGCCGGGACCAGCTCTCCTCGCCGTCGTCCTTCGAGGCGGCGCCGCCGCCGGAGCCGCGGGACCCGTCCAGGACGCCGACGTTCCGGACCTCCGTGACTCCCGTCTCCTCCTGCTTGCGCAGCTCCAGGGTGAGGTAGCCGGACGTGCCGACGAGCGCCAGCACCACCAGGCCCGAGACGACCGGACGCGACTTCTTCTTGGCTTTCGCCGCCATGGTTTGCTCCTCCTCGTTCTCAGACTCGTTCTCAGACGGTGGGCATGACGCCGAGCAGCAGGCCGGCGGCGACGACGATGTAGGCCATGAGGGAGACCGTGCCGGTGGCCAGCAGGGTGGCGCCCTTGGGCTGGCGCACCATCTGGTAGGCGACGAGGCCGGGCACGATGAACCCGAGGGTCTGGTTGCCGTAGAGGAGCGGGAACTCGATCGAGAGCACGATCATCACCGTGGCCTGGAGCAGCACGCCCAGCAGCACCACCGCGGCGAACAGCCGCTTGCCGTACAGGATCACCAGCCGCTGCATGAGCTTGGTGCCCGCGTAGGTCAGCGCGGTGACGCCCACCATCATGGCCGCGCGCTGGAGGTCCTCGATGAGGGTCAGCGCGATCCAGCCCGGCGTGATCATGCCACCGGGCGACAGATTGGTGGTGAGATAGCACAGCAGCGAGAAGAACAGGCCTATGGCGATGCCGAGGGCGGCCATCTCGGGGGTGAGTGCGGCGGTGGTCAACGGGGTCTCCGGGCAGGTGGGCGGGGGGTCCCGCCGTAGGGGTCGTCGTGCGCTTCGTCGTGGGGCGGCCAGGGCTCCCGGTCGGGGGCGTGCTGCTCGTACCGCTGTCCGTACTGGGGCTGCTCGTACTCCTGCTGCTCGTGCTGCCGCTGCTCGTACTCCTGCTGCTCGTGCTGCCGCTGCTCGTACTGCCGCTGCTCGTGCTCGTACTGCTGCGGCTCGTGCTGCCGCTGCTCGTACTGCTGCCGCTCGTGCTGCCGCTGCTCGTGCTCGTACTGCTGCGGCTCGTACTCCTGCCGCTCGTACTGCTGCGGCTCGTACCGACCCTGCTGCTGCCCGTACGGTCCCGTCGGCTGGGCCGGGATGCGGACCACCGGGATCTCCTGGGTCTGCGAGGCCTGGTAGCGCTCCTCGTACGCCGTCGGGTACGAGGCGAACGGGTCCAGGCTCGGCGCCGCCGTGCCGGTGTCGCCGTCGCTGTCGCTGTCGTCCGCCGGGAGCTCGGCCAGGAACTCCAGAAGCTCCTCGCCCTGGCCGTGGATGTTGCCGATGGCGACCAGGGAGGAGCCGTCGGACATGCGCCCGAGCAGGGCCGGCATGAACTCGTCGGCCGACCGTCGCTCGCCGCCCAGGTCGACCGCCCTCTCGCGCCACTGGGCGGGGATGGCGTCGATGGCGCTCTTGGACGGGTGCCCGATGACGAAGACGTTCTCCGGCTCCAGGTCGGGGATGATCTCGCCCATCTGCCCGTTGCGCTCCACGCGGTCCGGACGGCAGTTGATCACCACGTTGAGCGGGCGGCGGATGGCGCCCAGATCGAGCAGCTGGTTGATGTTCATCAGCGTCGACTCGGGGTCGTTGGCCGCGAAGACGTTGGCGAAGGCGAGCCGCTTGCCCTCGGGTGCCACGTAGCGCTCCACGGAGAGCACGCCCGGGTCCGGCGGGGCGTCGTACATGCCCTGGAGGGCGACCTTCCGCTCCACGCCGACCAGCTCGGCGACGACCAGGGCGATCGCGACGTTCTCCTTGAAGGTGAACCAGCTGAAGCCGCGCAGCTCCTCGTCGGTGACCATCTCGGGGTCCGCGTAGACCAGCCGGCAGTTACGGGCGTCCGCCTCCTCCTGGAGGATGTGGAAGCGCTCCTTCTCGGCGGTGACGCAGATGCCGTTCTCGGGCATCGAGCGGCACAGCGAGCGCGCCACGTCGTCCAGGGTCGGGCCCATCTCGGCGAGGTGGTCCTCGCGGACGTTGCACAGCACGCCGATCGTGGAGCGGATCAGCTTGCTCTGGTTGACCTCCTGGAGGGCCGGCATGACCGCCATGCACTCGATGACCAGCGCGTCGGGACGGTAGGTGGCGGCCCGGCGGACGATGCCGATCTGCTCGACGACGTTGGCTATGCCGAACTTGCGGTAGACCGGCTCCTCGGTGGCGTCGGGGTGGATGAAGCGCGCGGCGGTACCGGTCGTCTTGGCCACGGTGACCAGGTCACCGCCGCGCAGCGCGCCCGCGCACAACCGGGTGATGGAGGACTTGCCGCGGATGCCGTTGACGAGCACGCGGGAGGGGATGGAGTGCAGCGCCGCGTAGTGCCGGCGCTGCTCCACGATGCCCGCGACGAGCAGGAACAGGCTGCCGGCCAGCAGGACGAAGTACAGATAGAGCACTCGGGATCACCTTCCTCCGGCGCCGGGCCGGGGCTCGGCGGGTCGGCGGGCCTGGTTCTGGCGGCGGGCCTGCAACTGCTGGCGGAGCAGTTCGAGGCTGCGGACGACGGCCCCGACCTCGTCCTGGTAGCGGGGATAGTGCACGGTCTTGAGGTCTCCGTCGGCGAGCTTCTCGGCACTGGCGGCCAGGGCCCGCAGCGGCCGCGCCACCACCAGGTACACCCAGCCCAGGCAGACGACGATCGCGGCGAGGCCCAGCATCCCGGCGAGCACGCTGCGGTCCTCGCGCTCGTAGGCGGCGATCTCGAAGCGGTCGGCGTCCTGGCTGCTGACCACGGTCCAGCCGATGTCGGAGGCGATGCCGCCGCCGGAGAAGGGGGCCGCGGCGGCCACGGTGACGTCGCCGCCGTCCCGGATGAGCAGGCCGTTCTCGACGGGTCCGGCGCCGACCGGCACGTTGCCCGCGCGGACCAGGTCGGTCAGGGCGTCGCCGGGCAGCTGCTCGAAGGCCAGGAAGCCGTCGCTGGCGGCGACGGTCCGCGCGTCGGCGTTCACCACGCGGACCTCGCCGAGGCCGGGCCGCTTCAGCAGCGAGTTGAGGAACTCCACCCGTACCTCGCCGACCAGGGTGGTGCCCTTGTGCTCCGGCACGGGGGCGGCGGCCTGGATCACCGGCTTCCTGTCCCCCTTGCCGGAGACGCGGACCAACGGCAGGTCCTCGTCGTCGCTCCAGTCGTGCGGGTCTCCCCCGGCCCGGGCGACGACCGCGCCGCCGGCGTCCACGACGTACAGGGCCTGGTAGCGGGTGTGCTCCTCCAGGGCGTCCGTCAGCAGGCTCTCGGCGGCGCCGGGGTCGTCCGCGTCGATCAGCCGGGAGGTGGAGACGAGGTCCGCCTGGGCCTCGTTGAGCGCCCGGCGGACGCGGTCGGCGATCAGGTCGGTGCGGTCGCGCTGGTCGTTGACGATGGTGGCGGGCACGCTGACCGAGCCGTCGGTGCGGTTCAGCAGCAGGCCGACCGGCACGCACCACAGCAGCAGCAGAACGGCGGTCGCCGCGAGCGGCACGCGCATGCCGAGGCGGACCTTGCCGCTCTTGGCGCCGGGGTCTTCACCGGTGCCGTTGAGCTGTGCCCGCAGGCGTTCCAGCGCGGCACCGATCCGGGCGGCCTCGCCCCAGCGGGGCACCGCGACGGGCCGGGTCAGATCGCCGCGGGCGAGCCGCCGGGACTCCAGGAACAGCCGCAGCAGCGGGCGCTGCACGGCCGCCCACAGCACGGCCGCCGCCAGCAGCCCGAGCACGACCAGCGCCCCGGCCGCGACCAGCCCGTACAGTTCCCGGCCCGTCTCGGCGGCGCCCTGCTGGACCACGGGCAGCATCGCCACCACGGTGAGGCCGAGGCCCGCGGCGACGCTGTCCTTCTCCTCCGGGTCGGAGGAGGCGAGGGAGGCGTACCCGGCGGTGGTGACCCGGCCGGCGTAGTCGTCGCCCAGGAGCGTCCCGCTGACGCCGGGGTACCCCCGGGAGCCGGGCTCCCTGGCGGTGACGGGGTGCTCCTCGGTGCGTGCGGCGGCCTGGTCGGAGAGCTGGGACATCTGCTTCTGGAGGAAGACGAGTTCCTTGCGCTCCTGGTCGGAGTTGAGGGCCTCGGACTGTTCGAAGCCCTCGGTCGCGAGGACCTCGCCGTCCCGGGCGACGACCGCCATGCTGCGGAACGGGCCCAGGTTGATGGCGGGCACCGACAGGCTGTTGGAGGCGATCAGGAGCTGCTGCGGCCGGTCCTCCGCGTCGAGGAGCGCCATCGTCATCAGCCGGACGTCACCGGTCTCCAGCCGCATCATGCGGGGCGTGAGGGCGTGCTCGCCGGTGAGGACGTCCTTGTCGAGCCAGGCGAGTGGAATCCTTTCGCCGCGCGCGGCGAGCACCTTGCCGCTCTCCAGCTCGACCACGGTGGTGCCGGTCCACTTCTGGTAGGTCCGGCCCAGGTCGGACAGGACGCGCTCCGGCTCCTCGGGCTCCTTGGCGTTCAGCGCGGCGGCGGTGCGCTCCAGGTCCGTGACCCGCTCGTCGATCGAGGCGCGCAGCGCGATCGCGCCGTCCTCCGCGAAGTGCCGCTGCGAGGACAGCACGGCCTTGGGCACCACGGTGTCCTCGCCGGGCCCGAGCACCTTCGCCGTGAGCGCCGTCAGGGCGACGATCAACAGACACAGCACCGCGATCGGGGGACGGATGCCGCCCAGGAGGGGCATGTCCGCACGCCTGCGGCTGCGTCGCCGCCCTTTCCGCCCGGAGTTCGCGGCACGACTCGATGTCACCGGTCTTCTTCCTTGGTTGCTACGGGAATGCCCAGCGCGCGCTGGACGCACCGCTGCCGCGAACGTGCGACGTCGTCACTACAAAGACTGAGAAAAGCTGTCAAGGTTGTAGGCCTCGACGCGGAACGCGGTGTGGCGCTGCTCACTCCTCCAAAGTCAGCGGCTTCAGGCCGTCGCCGTTGGGAGCGCCCCGGTTGTAGAGGAATCCGCGCGTGCGTTCGGCGGCCAGCCGGTAGCGGGCGAGACGCTCCTCGGACAGGCCGTCCGGGTGGTCGAGCCGGTACTGCACGTCCACCAGCCGGTGGTCCTCGACGGCGCCGTCGGGCAGTTCCTCACCGGGCTCAACCTCGGGCGGGATGTCCACCAGCGTGGTGCGGTGGCGAGCGGTGACGTCCCAGCCGCCCTCGGTCGTCTCCCGGAACTCGAACCAGCCGATGGCCCCTTCCTCGGTCAGCCCGGTCGGGGAGGAGTGCCGGGCCACCTGGTTGCCGAGGCCGTAGGCGACCCAGGTGCCGTTCACCTTCTGGATCGGCTGGACGACGTGGGCGTGATGTCCGATCACCAGGTCGATGCCTGTCTCCTCGGTAATCCGCCGGGCCAGATCCAACTGCGGCACGCTCGGCTCGTTGTAGTGCTCCAGGCCCCAGTGGACCGAGAGGATCACCACCTCGGCCCCCGCCTTCCGGGCCTGGCCCTCGTCCTTCTTGATCTCCTCGGTGCTGCTCCGGTTGAAGGCCCAGCTCTGCTTCTCGGGAGTGGGGTTGAGGAAGGACTCCCAGGAGTACGCGAGATGCGCGACCTTGACGCCGTTGACGTCCCGGATGTTGATCTGCTCTGCTTCCTCGGACGTACGCGCCGACCCGGCGTGCCCGAGGCCCACCTCGTCCATGGCGTCCAGCGTCCGCCGTACGGCCTTGAGCCCGTGGTCGAAGGTGTGGTTGGAGGCCGTGGAGCAGGTGTCGTACCCCACGTCCTTCAGGGCCGTCAGGATCTGCGGCGGCACCAGGAACTCGGGGTATCCCTGGAAGGGACCCTTCGGCTTCCCGACAGGTGTCTCCATGTGGCAGATCGCCAGGTCCGCCTCACTGACGACCGGCTTCACCCCGGCGAGCAGCGGACCGAAGTCCAGTCCGGCCTCGCCCTCGCCGGTCTCCTCGGCGTCTTTGGCGGCCTGTTCCACCAGCTCGGGGTGGATCAGTACGTCACCCGCGGCGGCCACGGTGAACGAGCGTCCGCCGGGCTTCGCCTGCGGATCCACGGACCCGGAGGCGCACGCGGTGGCCAGAGTGGCGGTAACCACCAGGATCGCCACGGCACGACCCATACGGAGAGACTTACGGAATGTCACCGAAACATGTTCACATGAGCCTCACAGCTCACCCTGTCTCTACCATTACAAAACAGTCTCGCTTTGTGTTCGTTTTCGGTCTGGTAGGTGTCCTCCTGGTGCTGACCGGGTGTCAGGCGTCCTCCGACTCGTCCGCGGAGGACTCGGACCCGACGGCCCGCGAACTGGTCGACCTGCGCGGCCGCGTGCTGTCGTACACGAGGGATCTGGACCCCGACGGCCCCTATTCGCCGCCCGGCGAGGAGGAACGCGCCCGACTGGCCCGGGGCGTCGGCAGCCTGCTGGAGGGCGACGCGCGCGAGGCCGAGCGGCTGCTCGCCCCGGTCGGTCTCGGCGTCACCCGGCTCACCGACACCGAGTCCGGCCGGCGCTACGACGAGGTCGCCGCCACCGGCCCCGGCGAGAGCGACCGGTGGGGCCGGCTGTACCTGAACGCCGACTCCCGCCTCCGCTGGAGCGCACAGGTGCCGCACCCCGTCTCCGACCGGGACACCGAGGAGCTGGGCGTGCGCCTGCTGGAGGACACCCCGGGCGGCGCGCTGGTCCTGGCCGGCGCCCACCGCCGGGCCGGGCGCGGGGACGCCGCCGACGTCGCCCACCGCGAGGACAGCGCCTTCCACGGCATCGTCCTGGAGCTGCAGGAACGCGGTGTTCCCGGCATCCAGCTGCACGGCTTCGCCGAGTCCACCACGGAGCGCTACGACGCCGTGCTGTCCACGGGCGCCGCGGAGAGCGCCCCCGGCGAGGTCTCGGCGCTGGCCGACCGGATGGAGTCGGAGGGGCTCCGGGTCTGCCGGGGCTGGTCGGCGCGGTGTCCGCTGGAGGGCACGACCAACGTCCAGGGCCGCGCGGCCCAGCGGCAGCACGCGACCTTCGTCCACCTGGAGCTGGCGCCCGACGCCCGGGGCGACGGCCGGGACGCCGACGAGGCCGCGGACGCCGTGGCCGGGCTGCTCAGCACCTGGGCGGGCGACTGACCGGCGCCCGCTGGACGCCCGTCCGTTCAGCAGCAGCCGGCCGCCGGCAGGGACCGCCGGTTCCGCGCCTCCTTGTTCCGGGCCGCCAGCAGCTCGTCGGCCGGGTAGCCGACCTCCTCCAGCGTCAGCCCGTGCGGCCGTACGACGTGCACGGCGGAGTCCCGTACACCGGCCGCGAGCACCTTCCCCGGCCAGTCGGTCCCCCGGTGCCCGTCACCGACGAACAGCAGCGCCCCGATGAGGGAGCGCACCATGTTGTGGCAGAAGGCGTCGGCCCGGACGGTGGCGGTGATGATCCCGTCGTCCGTACCGCGCACCAGGCTCAGTTCCTGGAGGGTCCGGATGGTCGTGGCCCCCTCCCGCTTCTTGCAGTAGGCGGCGAAGTCGTGCTCGCCCAGCAGCGCGCGGGCGGCCTCGTTCATGGCGTCCACGTCGAGGGGCCAGTCGTGCCACAGGACGTGGCCGCGCAGCAGCGGGTCGACGCCGCCGGGATTGTCGGTGACCCGGTAGGCGTAGCGCCGCCAGATCGCGGAGAACCGGGCGTTGAAGCCGTCGGGCGCCTCGCGCAGGGCCCACACCCGTACGTCCCTGGACAGCCGGCCGGCGAGCCGCTTGAGCAGCTTCCCGTTGTGCTCGGCCCAGACCTCGCGCGGCAGGTCGACGTGGGCGACCTGGCCCCGGGCGTGCACCCCGGCGTCGGTCCGCCCCGCCACGGTCAGCTCGTACGTCTCACGGGAGCGCGTGACCGTCCGCAGCGCGTCCTCGATCTCACCCTGCACGGTCCGCCGCCCACCGGCCTGCTTGGCCCAGCCGGAGAACTCGCTCCCGTCGTACGACAGGTCCAGCCGCACCCGTACGAACCCGGGTTCCACTTCGTCACTCACCCAGAGATCCTCTCAGCAAACGAAAGCGGGCCCGCCCCTCGAAAGGAACGGACCCGCGAACGCGGAACGCTTACGCGTCCTTCGACTCCTCGGCGGCAGCCTCGTCGTCGGCCTTGGTCGTGTCGACCTTGGTCTCGGCAGCCTCGGCGGCCTCGGCGTCCTTGGCGGAGCGCTTGGTGGCGGCCTCGGCCTCGCCGGTCGCCTCCTGCGCCACGGTCAGCGCCTCGACCAGCTCGATGACGGCCATGGGCGCGTTGTCGCCACGGCGGTTACCGATCTTGGTGATCCGGGTGTAGCCACCGGGACGGTTCTCGTAGCGCGGGCCGATCTCGGTGAAGAGCGTGTGCACGATGCTCTTGTCCGTGATCACCTGGAGCACCTGACGGCGGTTGTGAAGGTCGCCCTTCTTCGCCTTGGTGACCAGACGCTCGGCGTACGGACGCAGCTTGCGCGCCTTCGCCTCGGTGGTGGTGATGCGGCCGTGCTCGAAGAGGCTCTTCGCGAGGTTCGCGAGGAGCAGCTTCTCGTGCGCGGCGCTGCCGCCCAGACGGGCACCCTTGGTGGGCTTCGGCATGGTGTTTCTCCTAGGTGTCTGCCCCGGCCGTATCAGGTACCGAAGTCAGTATCCGAGCAGGCGGTCGCCTGTCGGAGATCCGGGGCGCTTTTCACACGCCCCGGAGGGTCCGCGCCCGAAGGGGCGCGGGGCGGTGTCGATATGCGACTCCGTCGCGTGGGCGCGGCCAGCCACTACGGACCGGCAGCCGCAGTACGGCCCTCCTCGCGGAGCGCTCAGTACTGCTCGGTCTCCACGAAGCCCGCGTCCGCGTCGTCGTCGGCGCCGAAGGCGTCCGCCGCGGCGGTCGGGTCGAACCCGGGAGGCGAGTCCTTCAGCGCAAGCCCCATACCCGCGAGCTTGGCCTTGACCTCGTCGATCGACTTCGCACCGAAGTTGCGGATGTCGAGCAGGTCCGCCTCGGAACGGGCCACGAGCTCACCCACGGAGTGGATACCCTCGCGCTTGAGGCAGTTGTACGACCGAACGGTGAGCTCCAGCTCCTCGATCGGCAGCGCCAGATCGGCGGCGAGCGCGGCGTCCGTCGGGGACGGACCCATGTCGATGCCCTCGGCGTCGATGTTCAGCTCGCGGGCGAGACCGAACAGCTCGACCAGGGTCTTGCCGGCCGACGCCATGGCGTCGCGCGGACGCATGGCCTGCTTGGTCTCGACGTCGACGATCAGCTTGTCGAAGTCGGTGCGCTGCTCGACACGCGTGGCCTCGACCTTGTACGTGACCTTGAGAACCGGCGAGTAGATCGAGTCGACCGGGATGCGCCCGATCTCCTGACCGACCTGCTTGTTCTGCACGGCGGAGACGTAGCCGCGGCCGCGCTCGACGGTCAGCTCCATCTCCAGCTTGCCCTTGCCGTTGAGCGTGGCGAGGACGAGGTCGGGGTTGTGCACCTCGACACCGGCCGGGGGCGCGATGTCGGCGGCGGTGACCAGACCCGGGCCCTGCTTGCGCAGGTACATCACGACGGGCTCGTCGTGCTCGGACGACACGACCAGCTGCTTGATGTTGAGGATCAGGTCGGTGACGTCCTCCTTGACGCCCGGCACGGTGGTGAACTCGTGCAGGACACCGTCGATGCGGATGGACGTGACCGCCGCACCCGGGATCGAGGAGAGGAGCGTACGGCGCAGGGAGTTGCCGAGGGTGTAGCCGAAGCCCGGCTCCAGCGGCTCGATGACGAACCGGGAGCGGAACTCGTCGACGACCTCTTCGGTCAACGAGGGACGCTGAGCGATCAGCATGTGGTGATCCTTCAGTCAGGGGCGCCCGCTATTTGACGCCCGACTAGTACTGCAAGGGTACGGGCGATACGACCCGAAAGAGCCGTACCGCCCGGAAACCCTGGTGAAGCGAGATCGGACGCGTCCCGAGAGACGCGACGGATCAGACGCGACGGCGCTTCGGCGGACGGCAGCCGTTGTGCGGCGTCGGGGTGACGTCCTGGATCGAGCCGACCTCGAGGCCGGTCGCCTGGAGCGAACGGATGGCGGTCTCACGACCGGAACCCGGGCCCTTGACGAAGACGTCGACCTTGCGCATGCCGTGCTCCTGAGCGCGGCGGGCAGCCGACTCGGCGGCCATCTGCGCGGCGAACGGCGTGGACTTCCGGGAGCCCTTGAAGCCGACGTGGCCGGCGGAGGCCCAGGAGATCACGTTGCCGGTCGGGTCCGTGATGGACACGATCGTGTTGTTGAACGTGCTCTTGATGTGCGCGTGGCCATGAGCGACGTTCTTCTTTTCCTTGCGGCGCACCTTCTTGGCAGCGCCCTGACGTCCCTTGGGGGGCATGTCGTTCTCCTACGGGAGGTGGTCGGTCCTACAGCGAAGACCGCTGGACGGCGAGTCCGCTGCGGACTACTTCTTGCCCGGCTTCTTCTTGCCGGCGATGGCGCGACGCGGGCCCTTGCGGGTACGCGCGTTGGTGCTGGTGCGCTGACCGCGGACGGGCAGACCGCGACGGTGGCGGAGACCCTGGTAGGTGCCGATCTCGACCTTGCGGCGGATGTCGGCCTGGACCTCGCGACGGAGGTCACCCTCGGTCTTGATGTTGTTGTCGACGTACTCGCGGATCGCGACGAGCTGCTCCTCGGAGAGGTCACGAACACGGGTGTTCGGGTCCACGCCGGTGGCAGCGAGCGTCTGCTGCGAGAGAGTCCGGCCGATGCCGAACACGTAGGTGAGGGCGATCTCCACGCGCTTTTCGCGCGGGATGTCAACACCGGAAACGCGTGCCATTCAATGGCTCCAGTTGATCTTCGGAGGTCTTCCACAGAACCGGTCTCCGGCCGCCGGCCTCTTCACGCTGTGCCGAAGACACAGTCGAAGATTTGGTACGGCTCGGGTCCCCGGCCTCCGAACCGGGGGTGTCGGACGCCTGGGCGTCCGGGTCCTGCGTATGAACAAATTCAGCTCGCGTCGCGCGAAGTCTTGCGAATCGCGGAGGGAACGGCCGTACGTCAGCCCTGGCGCTGCTTGTGGCGCGGGTTGTCGCAGATGACCATGACCCGACCGTGACGGCGGATCACCCTGCACTTGTCGCAGATCTTCTTGACGCTCGGCTTGACCTTCATGGGTGTGAGGTTCTCCGGGTCAGTTGCCGGCGGGCCCGCGTGGGACACACGCGGGACGTGGGCAAGATCTACTTGTACCGGTAGACGATCCGGCCACGCGTCAGGTCGTACGGAGACAGCTCCACCACGACCCGGTCGTCAGGGAGGATGCGGATGTAGTGCATGCGCATCTTGCCGCTGATGTGTGCCAGGACCTGGTGGCCGTTCTGGAGCTCGACCCTGAACATGGCGTTCGGAAGAGACTCGACGACAGTGCCCTCGATCTCGATGGCACCTTGCTTCTTGGCCACGCTTCGCCCTTCGAATCGACTACCTTGATCGACTCCCCTGCGAGTTGCGAGAGCATGCAGGCATGCGGGTGCACGAGAGCCGACGAGTTAGTCTACGTCAGCACACCCGGAAAGGCGAAACGAGGTAGCCTGCCCCACCGGGGTGATCGTTATGCGACGGAAACCGCCCCGGCTCAGAGCGCTCACGCCGACGGATCCGGCGCCGCGGTGACGCCCGGCTCCGCCGGCATCGCCCTGCCGCCGTCCCCTCCCCCGACGCCCCCCTCTCCCGGGCCCGGCGCCAGGGGCGTCCCACAGGCTCGGAAGGGCTGAGCCGGCCTCCGACCGGCCCTCGTGGGCGCGGTCCCCGGTCAGGCCAGCGGGTCCGGCGCCGCCGTGACGCCCAGCTCGGCCAGCTTCGCCTTGCCCCCGTCGGGGGACGTCAGGACCAGCGGGCCCTGTTCCGTGAGGGCCACCGAGTGCTCCCAGTGGGAGGACCAGGTGCCGTCGGTCGTGACGACCGTCCACTCGTCCTCGAGGACCTCGGTGCGCGGGGTGCCGAGGGAGACCATCGGCTCGATGGCCAGGCAGAAGCCGGGGACCAGCTTGGGGCCCTTGCCGCGCCGGCGGTCGACGTAGTTCAGCAGGTGCGGGTCCATGTGCATCTCGGTGCCGATGCCGTGGCCGCCGTACTCCTCGATGATCCCGTACTTGCCGCCGCCGGGCTTCGGCTGGCGGCGGATGTACGTCTCGACGGCCCGGGAGACGTCGACGAGCCGGTTGCCCTGCTTCATGGCCGCGATGCCCGCCCACATCGACTCCTCGGTCACCCGGGACAGCTCGACCAGCTCCGGGGAGTGACCGGAGCCGACGAAGGCCGTGTACGCGGCGTCGCCGTGCCAGCCGTCGATGATCGCGCCGCAGTCGATGGAGATGACGTCGCCGTCCTTGAGGACGACGTCGTCGGACGGGATGCCGTGGACGACGACCTCGTTCACGGACGTGCAGATGGTCGCCGGGAAGCCGCCGTAGCCGAGGAAGTTCGGCTTGGCGTCGTACTCCGTGAGCACCTTGCGGGCGACCTGGTCCAGGTCCTTGGTCGTGGCGCCGGGCACGGCCGCCTCGCGCGTGGCCGCGTGGATGGCGGCGACGACCAGCCCCGCCTCACGCATCTTGGCGATCTGCTCGGGGCTCTTGATCTGCACCATGGGGACTGCGGCCTTTCTGGACCGGAGAGTAAGGGAAACGCTTCCAACGATACGGGGCAGGGTCCGGCCCCACCCCACAGCACAGCCGCGGCCCCTGAGCGAGGGACCGCGGCTGCAGCCTGACTGGAAGAACTACTGGTCGCGCTTGAGCGCCTCCAGCGCACGGCCCGTGACCTCGGCCACCAGTCCGGTCGCCGCGATGGTGACGACCAGGCCCTGCGCCTTGTAGTAGTCGATGATCGGCTCGGTCTGCGTGTGGTAGACCTCAAGCCGCTTGCGGACCGTCTCCTCGGAGTCGTCGTCCCGCTGGTACAGCTCGCCGCCGCAGACGTCGCAGACGCCTTCCTTCTTCGGCGGCGTGTACGCCACGTGGAAGACATGGGCGGAGTCGTTGCGGCAGACGCGCCGGCCGGCGATCCGCTTGACGACCTCGTCCTCCGGGGCCTCCAGGTCCAGCACCGCGTCGAGCTTCATGTCCTCGGTCTCGAGGAGCTCGTCCAGCGCCTCGGCCTGGGAGACGTTGCGCGGGAAACCGTCCAGCAGGAAGCCGCCCTCGGCGTCGGGCTGCTCCATGCGGTCCTTCGCCATGGCGATGGTCACCTCGTCCGGTACGAGGTTGCCGGCGTCCATGTACGACTTGGCGAGCTTGCCCAGCTCCGTCTGCCGGCTGATGTTGGCGCGGAACAGGTCACCCGTGGAGATGTGCGGAATGTGCAGCGTCTCGGCAAGGCGGGTGGCCTGCGTTCCCTTACCGGCACCCGGCGGCCCGACGAGGACGATTCGCATCAGCGGAGGAACCCTTCGTAATTGCGCTGCTGGAGCTGGCTCTCGATCTGCTTCACCGTCTCGAGACCCACACCCACGATGATGAGGATGCTGGTCCCGCCGAACGGGAAGTTCTGGTTTGCCCCGAAACCGGCCAACGCCATTGTCGGTACGAGAGAGATCAGGCCCAGATACAGCGAACCCGGCCAGGTGATCCGGTTGAGTACGTAGCTCAGATACTCAGCGGTCGGTCGGCCAGCCCGGATGCCCGGGATGAACCCACCATACTTCTTCATGTTGTCCGCGACTTCCTCGGGGTTGAACGTGATGGCCACGTAGAAGAAGGCGAAGAAGACGATCAGGAAGAAGTACAGGATGATGTGCGGCGCCGCCCCGGTGTCCGCGAGGTTCTTGTTGATCCAGGTGGCCCAGCCCGACGTCGAGTTCGAGAACTGGACGACCAGCGCCGGGATGTAGAGCAGCGACGACGCGAAGATGACGGGGATGATGCCCGCCTGGTTCACCTTGAGCGGGATGTACGTCGACGTACCACCGTAGGAACGGCGGCCGATCATGCGCTTCGCGTACTGGACCGGAATGCGACGCTGGGCCTGCTCCACGAAGACCACCAGGCCGATCATGACGAAGCCGACGAGCATGACGGTGCCGAACTCGATCCAGCCGCCCGCCAGGGTGCCCTCCTTCTTGATGGCCCACAGAGCGGAGGGGAAGGTCGCGGCGATCGAGATGAACATCAGGATCGACATGCCGTTGCCGATGCCGCGGTCGGTGATCAGCTCGCCGAGCCACATGACGGCGGCCGTACCGGCGGTCATGGTGATGACCATGACGACGGTGGTGAAGATCGCCTGGTCGGGGACGATCTGACCGCCGACGGTGCAGCCGGAGAACAGGGCACCGCTGCGGGCGGTGGCCACCAGGCCGGTGCCCTGCAGGATGGCGAGCGCGATGGTCAGGTAGCGGGTGTACTGCGTGATCTTCGCCGTGCCCGCCTGGCCCTCCTTCTTCAGAGCCTCCAGACGCGGGATCACGACGGTGAGCAGCTGCAGAATGATGCTCGCCGTGATGTACGGCATGATGCCGAGCGCGAAGACCGTGATCTGCAGCAGCGCACCACCGCTGAACATGTTGATCATGCCGAGGGGACCCTGGCTGCCGGACGCCTGGTCCACGCACTCCTGGACGTTCTTGTAATCGACGCCTGGGATGGGGATGTGGGTACCAAGCCGGTAGACCACGATGATGCCGAGCGTGAAGAGCAGCTTCTTGCGCAGGTCGGGCGTCTTGAACGCCCGGGCGAACGCGGTGAGCACGGTGCCTCCTGCGACCCCCGCGCTACTGCGTCAAGGGTGACGGTCTTGAGGATTCGACTGACGACAAAGTAGGTAACGGTCAACTGCCGCCCAGAGTGCCTCATGTGACGCACCCGTGAAAGAGGGCAGCGCAGGCCACCTTACCGGCGGGAGCACTTCCCTTGGAACGACCAACCGGGGATACCCCTTTTGTGGGGCATCCCCGGTTGGGATCGCTCATGTCATCGACACGCCCGAGTAGTTCAGACGAGCTCGGTGACGGTACCGCCGGCGGCGGTGATCTTCTCCTTGGCGGAGCCGGAGACGGCGTCGACCGTCACCTGCAGCGCCACGGAGATCTCACCCTGGCCGAGGACCTTGACGAGGCTGTTCTTGCGAACGGCACCCTTGGCCACCAGACCCTCGACGGTGACCTCGCCACCCTCGGGGTAGAGCGCGGCCAGCTTGTCGAGGTTCACGACCTGGAACTCGGTCTTGAACGGGTTCTTGAAGCCCTTCAGCTTCGGGAGACGCATGTGGAGGGGCATCTGGCCACCCTCGAAGCGCTCCGGAACCTGGTAACGGGCCTTCGTACCCTTGGTACCACGACCAGCCGTCTTACCCTTCGACGCCTCACCACGACCGACACGGGTCTTGGCGGTCTTGGCGCCCGGGGCGGGACGGAGGTTGTGGATCTTGAGCGGGTTCTGCTCACCCATGATCAGTCGACCTCCTCGACCGACACGAGGTGGCGGACGGTGTGCACCATGCCGCGGAACTCGGGGCGGTCCTCCTTGACGACCTGCGTGTTGATCCCCTTGAGACCAAGGGAACGCAGGGTGTCACGGTGGTTCTGCTTGCTGCCGATGTAGGACTTGACCTGCGTAATCTTGAGCTGCGCCATGATTACGCACCCGCCCCGGCACGTGCACGGAGAAGAGCCGCGGGGGCGACGTCCTCGAGCGGCAGACCACGGCGGGCCGCGATCTCCTCGGGACGCTGCAGGCCCTTGAGGGCCTCCACGGTCGCGTGCACGATGTTGATCTGGTTGTCGGAGCCGAGAGACTTCGACAGCACATCGTGAATACCGGCGCACTCGAGCACGGCACGCACCGGACCACCGGCGATAACACCGGTACCCGGGGACGCGGGCTTGAGCAGCACGACGCCGGCAGCCTTCTCACCCTGGATGGGGTGCGGGATGGTGCCCTGGATACGGGGGACCTTGAAGAAGTGCTTCTTGGCCTCCTCAACACCCTTGGCGATGGCGGCCGGCACCTCCTTGGCCTTGCCGTAACCGACACCCACGGTGCCGTCACCGTCGCCCACCACGACCAGCGCGGTGAAGCTGAAGCGACGACCACCCTTCACAACCTTGGCGACGCGGTTGATCGCGACGACACGCTCAACGTAAGCGGTCTTCTCGGCGGCAGCTGCGCCGCCGTCACGGCCCTTCCGGTCCCGCCGCTCGCCGCCACCGGCACCGCCACCGCGGCGCTGGGGTCCAGCCATTGGAATTACCTCTCTCTGTTTCCGCTAGCGATACGGAACCGGGTCAGAACTTCAGACCGGCTTCGCGGGCGGCGTCCGCCAGGGCGGCGATGCGCCCGGCGTACTGGTTGCCACCGCGGTCGAAGACCACGGCCTCGACACCCGCGGCCTTGGCACGCTCGGCGACCAGGGCGCCGACCTGCTTGGCCTGCGCCGACTTGTCGGCCTCGCCGCCACGGATCGAGGTGTCCAGGGTGGACGCCGACGCAAGGGTGTGACCCTTGAGGTCGTCGATCACCTGGGCCACGATGTGGCGGTTCGAGCGGGTAACGACCAGACGGGGACGCTCCGCCGTACCCGAGAGATTCTTGCGAATCCGGATGTGACGGCGCTTGATCGCGGCGCGCTTGTATGCGTCGCCCTTGAGGATCTTCTGTCCGTATGCCATGGCTTACTTACCCGCCTTTCCGACCTTGCGGCGGATGACTTCGCCCTCGTACTTGACGCCCTTGGCCTTGTACGGGTCAGGCTTGCGCAGCTTGCGGATGTTGGCCGCAACCTCGCCGACCTTCTGCTTGTCGATGCCCTCGACCGAGAAGTGGGTCGGGTTCTCCACCTTGAAGGTGATGCCCTCGGGGGCCTCGACCAGGATCGGGTGGCTGTAGCCGAGGGAGAACTCCAGGTTCGAACCCTTGGCGAGCACGCGGTAACCGACACCGCTGATCTCGAGCTTCTTCACGTAACCCTGGGTCACGCCGGTGATCATGTTCGCCACCAGCGTGCGGGACAGGCCGTGCAGGGCCTTGCTCTGACGCTCGTCGTTGGGGCGGGTGACGTTCAGAACGCCGTCCTCACCCTTGGCGATGTCGATCGGCGCCACGACGGTGTGAGTCAGCGAGCCCTTCGGGCCCTTGACCGAAACCGTACGGCCGTCGATGGTGACGTCCACGCCGGCGGGAACCGCGATGGGGAGCTTGCCGATGCGCGACATAGCTGTTTCCTCCGTTCCCTTCCGCTACCAGACGTAGGCGAGGACTTCCCCACCCACGCCCTTCTTGCCGGCCTGCTTGTCGGTGAGGAGCCCGTGCGACGTGGAGATGATCGCCACGCCGAGGCCACCCAGCACCTTGGGCAGGTTGGTGGACTTCGCGTACACCCGGAGACCGGGCTTGGAGATCCGCTTGATGCCCGCGATGGAGCGCTCACGGTTCGGGCCGAACTTCAGCTCGAGGACGAGGTTCTTGCCAACCTCGGCGTCCTCGGTCTTCCAGCCCGTGATGAAGCCCTCCTGCTGGAGGATCTCCGCGATGTGAGACTTGATCTTGGACGCCGGCATCGTCACGGAGTCGTGGTACGCCGAGTTCGCGTTCCGCAGACGCGTAAGCATGTCTGCGATCGGATCAGTCATGGTCATGAATTGGCCTTCGGCCTCTCTCGCCGGGGTTTCCTGGTGCGCCATCCCTCTCCCCGATCCGAGACGGGACGGGTGCGGCGCGGTGGACCTACGGCGTAGTAAGTCGTACGGGCGGCAGACGCCCAACCCCACAAGCCTAATGCATGCGAGGGTGGGCCCCTGCCGACCCAGATGCTTACCGAGAGCCTGAATAACCCGGAATTACCGGATTACCAGGAGCTCTTGGTCACGCCCGGCAGCTCGCCACGGTGGGCCATCTCACGAAGGCACACGCGGCACAGGCCGAACTTGCGGTACACGGAGTGCGGACGGCCGCAGCGCTGGCAGCGCGTGTAGCCACGAACACCGAACTTGGGCTTGCGAGCAGCCTTGGCAATCAGAGCCTTCTTCGCCATCTCGCTCACGCCTCCTTGAAGGGGAAGCCGAGGTGACGAAGGAGCGCGCGGCCCTCAGCGTCGTTGGTCGCCGTGGTCACCACGGTGATGTCCATACCCCGGGTGCGGTCGATCTTGTCCTGGTCGATCTCGTGGAACATGACCTGCTCGGTGAGACCGAAGGTGTAGTTGCCACGGCCGTCGAACTGCTTGGGGGACAGACCACGGAAGTCGCGGATGCGCGGCAGCGCGAGCGACAGGGTGCGGTCCAGGAACTCCCACATGCGGTCGCCACGGAGCGTGACGTGGGCACCGATCGGCTGGCCTTCACGCAGCTTGAACTGCGCGATGGACTTGCGGGCCTTGGTGACGGCCGGCTTCTGACCGGTGATCGTGGTGAGGTCGCGGATGGCGCCCTCGATCAGCTTGGAGTCGCGGGCGGCGTCGCCCACACCCATGTTGACCACGATCTTGACGAGGCCGGGGATCTGCATGACGTTCTCGTACGAGAACTCCTCACGCAGCTTGCCCGCGATCTCCTCGCGGTACTTCGTCTTCAGACGCGGAGTGGTGGTGGTAGCCATCAGATGTCCTCACCCGTCCGCTTGGCAACGCGAACCTTGTTGCCCTCGTCGTCGAAGCGGTAACCGACGCGCGTGACGACCTTGTTGCCGTCCTTCTCCACGACCAGCTGGACGTTGGAGACGTGGATCGGGGCCTCGGTGGTCACGATGCCGCCGGCCTGCGAACCGCGAGCGGTCGGCCCGGCCTTGGTGTGCTTCTTGACCCGGTTGACACCCTCGACCAGGACACGGTCCTCACGGGGGAAGGCCGCGATGACCTTGCCCTGCTTGCCCTTGTCCTTACCGGTGATGACCTGGACCAGGTCGCCCTTCTTGATCTTCATGCTCACAGCACCTCCGGCGCGAGGGAGATGATCTTCATGAACTTCTTCTCGCGCAGCTCACGGCCCACCGGGCCGAAGATACGGGTGCCGCGAGGGTCGCCGTCGTTCTTCAGAATGACGGCGGCGTTCTCGTCGAAGCGGATGTACGAGCCGTCGGGACGGCGGCGCTCCTTGACGGTGCGAACGATGACCGCCTTGACGACGTCACCCTTCTTCACGTTGCCACCGGGGATCGCGTCCTTGACGGTGGCGACGATGACGTCACCGATACCCGCGTAGCGGCGGCCCGAGCCACCGAGCACACGGATGGTGAGAATTTCCTTCGCACCCGTGTTGTCGGCGACACGAAGCCGCGACTCCTGCTGGATCACGTCTATCTCCTGATTGTCTGCCGGTTCCCGGCGAGAAGCGTGAGTGCTTCACGCTTCTCGCCGAGCCTGGCGGAACTGACCTGCGGGGATATACCGCAGGAATTACTTGGCCTTCTCGAGGACCTCGACGACGCGCCAGCGCTTCGTCGCGGACAGCGGCCGGGTCTCCATGAGGAGGACACGGTCGCCGACGCCCGCGGCGTTCTGCTCGTCGTGAGCCTTGAGCTTGTTGGTACGGCGGATGACCTTGCCGTACAGCGCGTGGGTCACGCGGTCCTCGACGGCGACGACGACGGTCTTGTCCATCTTGTCGCTGACGACGAGACCCTGACGGGTCTTGCGGAAGCCGCGGCCGGCCTTCGTCTCTTCAGTCACGTTGCTCTCGCTCATCAGGCGCTCTCCACCGTCTCGATGCCCAGCTCGCGCTCACGCATCAGGGTGTAGATCCGCGCGATGTCCTTGCGGACGGCCTTGAGCCGACCGTGGTTCTCGAGCTGACCCGTCGCCGCCTGGAAGCGGAGGTTGAACAGCTCTTCCTTGGCTTCGCGGAGCTTCGCCAGAAGCTCCTCGTCACCCAGTTCGCGCAGCTCGGACGCCTTGGTACCGGCCGACATCACGCTTCACCTGCCTCGCGCTTGACGATCCGGCACTTCATCGGCAGCTTGTGGGCCGCACGAGTCAGCGCCTCACGGGCGATCTTCTCGTTGGGGTAGGACAGCTCGAACATGACCCGGCCCGGGTGCACGTTCGCGATCCACCACTCGGGGGAACCCTTACCGGAACCCATGCGGGTCTCGGCCGGCTTCTTCGTGAGCGGGCGGTCCGGGTAGATGTTGATCCAGACCTTGCCGCCACGCTTGATGTGGCGGGTCATCGCGATACGGGCCGCCTCGATCTGGCGGTTGGTCACGTACGCCGGCGTGAGGGCCTGGATGCCGTACTCGCCGAACGCAACCGTCGTACCGCCCTTGGCCATACCACGGCGCTTCGGGTGGTGCTGCTTGCGGTGCTTGACCCTACGGGGGATCAGCATTTCGGTCAGGCCTCCGTTCCGGTGCTCTCAGCCGGAGCGGCAGCGGCGGCGGGAGCCTCGGCCTTGGGGGCCTCGGCAGCCGGCGCGGACTGCTGCTGCGGCTTGCGACCGCGACCGCCACGCTCGCCACCGCGGCCACCACGGGCCGGGCGGTCGTTGCCACCACGGGCCGGGCGGTTGCCGGCGCGGGCAGCGGCGTTCTCGGCGCGGACCTCGGCGATGTTCTTGACGTCGCCCTTGTAGATCCAGACCTTCACACCGATGCGGCCGAAGGTCGTCTTGGCCTCGAAGAAGCCGTAGTCCACGTTCGCGCGGAGCGTGTGCAGGGGCACACGGCCCTCGCGGTAGAACTCCGAGCGGGACATCTCGGCGCCACCGAGGCGGCCACCGCACTGGATCTTGATGCCCTTGGCGCCGGCCTTCATCGTGCCCTGCATGCTCTTGCGCATGGCACGACGGAAGGAGACGCGGGAGGAGAGCTGCTCGGCGACGGCCTGGGCCACCAGCTGAGCGTCCGTCTCCGGGCTCTTGACCTCGAGGATGTTCAGCTGGACCTGCTTGCCGGTCAGCTTCTCCAGGTCACCGCGGATACGGTCGGCCTCGGCGCCGCGGCGGCCGATGACGATGCCGGGACGAGCGGTGTGGATGTCCACCCGCACGCGGTCACGGGTGCGCTCGATCTCAACCTTCGAGATGCCGGCGCGCTCCATGCCGGACGTCATCATCCGACGGATGGCGACGTCTTCCTTGACGTAGTCCTTGTACAGCTTGTCGGCGTACCAACGCGACTTGAAGTCGGTCGTGACACCGAGCCGGAACCCGTGCGGGTTTACCTTCTGGCCCATTACCGGGTTCCTTCCTTGCTGCTGACGACCACGGTGATGTGGCTGGTCCGCTTGCGGATCCGGTAGGCGCGGCCCTGGGCGCGCGGACGGAACCGCTTCAGGGTCGGGCCCTCGTCGACGTAGGCCTCGGAAATGACGAGGCTGTCGGCGTCGGTGTGGTCGTAGTTGTGCGCGGCGTTGGCAATGGCGCTGTCCAGCACCTTGCCGACCGGCACGCTCGCGGCCTGCGGGGCGAAACGCAGGACCGCCTGAGCCTCCGTGGCATCCATGCCACGGATGAGGTCCACCACGCGGCGGGCCTTCATGGGCGTGACGCGGATGTACCGCGCCTGGGCCCTGGCTTCCATGGTTGTCCCTTCAGTGTTTGTCATGATCTTTCACACCCCGCTGACTAGCGGCGCTTCGACTTCCGGTCGTCCTTGACGTGACCCCGGAAGGTGCGCGTCGGCGAGAACTCGCCGAGCTTGTGGCCGACCATGGACTCGGTGACAAACACCGGGATGTGGGTCTTGCCGTTGTGCACCGCGATCGTGTGGCCGAGCATCGCCGGGACGATCATCGAGCGACGGGACCAGGTCTTGATGACGTTCTTGGAACCTGCTTCGTTCTGCGTGTCCACCTTCTTGATCAGGTGGTCGTCGACGAAGGGTCCCTTCTTCAAGCTACGAGGCATCTCAACCCGTCCTTAGCGCTTCTTGTTCGTCTTGCGGCGGCGGACGATGTACTTGTTCGACGCCTTCTTGGGCGAACGAGTACGGCCTTCCTTCTTGCCCCACGGGGACACCGGGTGGCGACCACCCGAGGTACGGCCTTCGCCACCACCGTGCGGGTGGTCCACCGGGTTCATGACCACACCACGCACGGTCGGGCGAACGCCCAGCCAGCGCTTACGGCCCGCCTTACCCCAGTTGATGTTGCTCTGCTCGGCGTTGCCGACCTCGCCGACGGTGGCGCGGCAGCGCACGTCGACCAGGCGGATCTCTCCGGACGGCATGCGCAGGTGGGCCATCTGGCCCTCCTTCGCGAGCAGCTGCACGGAGGCACCGGCGGAACGGGCGAACTTGGCACCGCCACCGGGACGGAGCTCGATCGCGTGGATCGTGGTACCGACCGGGATGTTGCGGAGCGCCAGGTTGTTGCCCGGCTTGATGTCGGCCCCGGGACCGTTCTCGACGCGGTCACCCTGCGACAGGTTGCGGGGGGCGAGGATGTAGCGCTTCTCGCCGTCCGCGTAGTGAAGCAGCGCGATGCGCGCGGTGCGGTTGGGGTCGTACTCGATGTGCGCGACCTTCGCCGGCACGCCGTCCTTGTCGTGACGACGGAAGTCGATCACGCGGTAGGCGCGCTTGTGTCCGCCACCCTGGTGGCGAACGGTCACACGACCGGCGTTGTTACGGCCGCCCTTGCTGTGCAGCGGGCGGACCAGCGACTTCTCCGGCGTGGACCGCGTGACCTCGACGAAGTCGGCGACGCTGGAGCCACGACGGCCCGGCGTAGTCGGCTTGTACTTGCGGATTCCCATTTCTCAGTCCTCGTCCGATTCCGGACGATCCGGACCTCCGTCAGGAGGTCGGACCGCCGAAGATGTCGATACGGTCGCCCTCGGCAAGGGTCACGATCGCGCGCTTGCTGTCGGCACGCTTGCCGAAGCCGGTGCGGGTCCGCTTGCGCTTGCCCTGGCGGTTGATCGTGTTGACGCCGGTGACCTTGACCGAGAAGACCGCCTGGACGGCCTCCTTGATCTGGGTCTTGTTGGAGCCCGGCGCGACGACGAACGTGTACTTGTTCTCGTCGAGGAGCGCGTAGCTCTTCTCGGAGACGACCGGCTTCAGCAGCACGTCACGGGGGTCCGTGAACGACTTGCTGACCGGCGTGACGACGGTGTTCTTGCCCTCGGCCTCGTGGCGACGCGCCTTGGCGACGCGCGCTGCCTTGGCGGCCTTGGCCGCCTTGGAGGCGATGCTCGGGTGACGCGTAGCCATCAGGCTTCGCTCCCTTCGGTGTCAGCAGCCTTGGGGCCGGACACGAAGGACTCGAAGGCGGCCTGGGTGAAGACCACGTCGTCCGAGACGAGAACGTCGTACGTGTTCAGCTGGCCCGGCTCCAGGATGTGGATCTGGGGCAGGTTGCGGGCGGACAGCCACGCGGCCTCGTCGGCGCGGTCGACGACCAGGAGCAGGTTCTTGCGCTCCGAGATCTTGCCGAACAGCGTCCGGGCGGCCTTCGTGGACGGGTTGTCGCCCTCGATGACGCCGGTGACGACGTGGATGCGGTCGTGGCGGGCCCGGTCGGTGAGGGCGTGGCGCAGGGCCGCGGCCTTCATCTTCTTCGGGGTCCGCTGCGAGTAGTCACGCGGCTGCGGGCCGTGGACGACGCCACCGCCGGCGAACTGCGGCGCACGGGTCGAACCCTGGCGGGCGCGGCCGGTGCCCTTCTGGCGGTACGGCTTCTTGCCGCCACCACGGACCTCGCCGCGACGCTTGGTCTTGTGCGTGCCCTGGCGGGCAGCGGCGTTCTGCGCGACGACGACCTGGTGGATCAGCGGGATGCTGATCTTCTCCACGCCGAAGATCTCCGCGGGGAGCTCGACGCTTCCGGTCTTCTCGCCGGCAGGCGAAAGGATGTCAACAGTGCTCATCGGTTACCTCAGGCCCCCTTGGCCGCGGTGCGGACCAGGACGAGGCCGCCGTTCGGACCGGGAACCGCGCCCTTGATGAGCAGCAGACCCTTCTCCGCGTCAACGGCGTGGACGGTCAGGTTCTGGGTGGTGACCCGCTCGTTGCCCATGCGGCCGGCCATGCGGAGGCCCTTGAACACGCGGCCCGGGGTGGCGCAGCCACCGATGGAACCGGGGGAGCGGTGCTTGCGCTGGGTGCCGTGTCCGGCGCCGAGGCCCTTGAAGTTGTGACGCTTCATGACACCGGCGAAGCCCTTGCCCTTGCTCTTGCCGGTGACGTCGACCTTCACGCCGGACTCGAAGACCTCGGCGGTGACTTCCTGACCGAGCGTGTACTCGGCGGCGTCGGCCGTGCGGATCTCGACGAGGTGGCGGCGGGGGGTGACGTCGGCCTTGGCGAAGTGGCCCTTGAGGGGCTTGTTCACCTTGCGCGGGTCGATCTCGCCGAACGCGATCTGGACGGACTCGTAGCCGTCGGCGTCGTTCGTACGGACCTGGGTGACGACGTTGGGGCCGGCCTTGACGACGGTGACCGGAACAACACGGTTGTTCTCGTCCCACACCTGCGTCATGCCGAGCTTCTCGCCCAGGATGCCCTTGATCTGCTTGGTCATCTTCAGATCACCGCCCTCAGAGCTTGATCTCGATGTCGACACCGGCCGGGAGGTCGAGTCGCATCAGAGAGTCAACGGTCTTGGGGGTCGGGTCGAGGATGTCGATCAGGCGCTTGTGCGTGCGCATCTCGAAGTGCTCGCGCGAGTCCTTGTACTTGTGCGGCGACTTGATGACGCAGTACACGTTCTTCTCAGTGGGCAGCGGCACCGGGCCCGCGACCGACGCACCAGTGCGAGTCACCGTCTCGACGATCTTCTTCGCCGAAGAGTCGATGACCTCGTGGTCGTAGGCCTTGAGCCGGATGCGGATCTTCTGTCCCGCCATGGCTACTCAGTAGTCCTGTCTCTCGAAACGCTCTGGACCCGGTGGTCCCTTGTCATTCCACTCCCCCTCCGACCCACGCGGTCGGGCGTGTCGCACTCTCGCTGACATGGATGTCCCTCTTCGGGACTTCCCTGCATGGGGAGTGCGGGCCCTTCCGGAACCGCGGACCGGGGGCGAGAGGCCCACCGGGTGCCTGGCCTGCACCCCGCTGACACTTCCCGGAAGATTCCCGTACGTCCGCCCCTGATCAGGGACGACGAGTACTGTGGGACTCGCTTCCGGTCCCCCCGGCGGGAGGCGCGCAGCATCGGCACTCGACCGAGCAACCCCGTTAGTCTGCCATACGGGGCACTGCGGTGGCCAATCGAGCCGAGGACCTTACCCCGAGGGTGGAGAGGCGCAAAGTCCGTGCGCTGCCCGAGTCTGTCGTTGGGGACACGTGGCGCCTCCGGCAGGACCTCACGAGCCGGACCTCGCCGTCACGTACATATCAGCGGATCCCTCGAACGAGCTTGTCCAGCGCCTCATCCGCCGAGTCCGCCAACAACTCGATCTCATCCATACCCACATAGACCGCCCCGTCTTCGGCCACGGTGAGGTAGAAGTTGCCCTGAGAACAATCACCTACCGGGTAGAGCTGGGACTCGGCGTCCTCGCTGAGAGACTCAATTATCTCGAAATCCCATTTTGCCAACAAAGGATCAAGGCGAAAAGGCGACCGGGCGGCATTCACCCCTGGGCCTCTCTGGTGCACCTCCAAGCCGCCAAATTCGCTGAGAAATCGCCGCGCGGCCTCGTGCATGACGTAACCCTCATCAGCTTCGCGCATCATTCGTCCCCAGGACTCAGTGGAGACTACGCGCCCCGGCCGCCAACCGGCCAACCGCAGTACGCGCTCCGTCTCCGGTGACCACCTAGGCACACCGGCCGGGCCATGGGTGGCACCGAATTCAGGGGGAAGCTCCAGGTGATCGCCCACGAGCACGAAGGGCAACGGGGCCTCAGTGCGTCGCTCAACGGCGAGCATCTCCAAGGCGCCATAGGCGCTGCGAGCCAGCAGCTCCGCGCCGCCGTTACCGATGTAGACGGAACTGTCAGCAGCCATCCCGAGGTAGTTGGCGCCCTCGTCCACACGACCAATGGGGTAAAGAGGGGTGCCAACACTTTCACTCATGCGAAGAAACGTGTCGCGGACCTGTGCGCCTAGTTCGCGACCCATGTCGGCATCGCACGGGTCGAACCGGAAAGGAGATTGCGGCATCAGCGGACCAGGGGTCCAGGTGCTCGTCGACAGACCGGCGAATTCACCGAGAAATCGCCTCGCCGCCTCAGGCATCTCAAGCCCGCTGAACTCTTTTAGGGGGCTTTCATACCTATCAAGAGGGACAGATCGCCCGGGGTACCATCCGGCCGACCGTAGAACTCGATAGGTCAAAGTTGACCATTCTTCGGGAATCTCGTCGCTTGCCATCAAATCACCGCCGTAATTCCGAGTTGCTCCAGTACATTTTTACATGAGTCACAAGGTGGCTTGATCTTGTGATGGTTGGGATTGCCCGGCGCTCGGACATCGACGGCAGCCATCGTGCCGCCCCGCGGATCGACTCCCGCCTTCATCGCATAGGACAATGCTTCGGCCTCGCCACACTTTCCATGCTGCCCAGCCACCGCCCGCATATCTTCGGGCACTCTGTCATAGGCGGCTCGAACGTCCGGGTGCAAGTCATGTTCTCCGCCACCCTTGATGCTCGCCCCGTGGAAGGGCTGGTTGTGCCCCGGGACCGACAGGCCGGCCGCACTCGTCGGTCGGGTCTTCTTGCTCGCTCCCGGACGCTGCTGCTCGACGTCGGCCCGTCGCTCGGCGGCATTGCGCGCGGCGTCTTCACAGGAGGGGGCCAGTCCAAAGGGGTCGACCGCCGTGAAGGGGTTCGGGACGTATGCGCGCGGGTTCGGGCCCGGGGCGAGGCCGAGGGGGTCCGAGGAGACGTACTGGCCCGTCTCCGGATCGTAGTGGCGCTGATAGTTGTAGTGAAGCGCCGTTTCCGGATCGTGGTACTGCCCCGGGAAGCGCAGGGGGCAGTAAGCGGCGTCCGGGCCCGGGGCGTCGAGCGGTGCTCCCCACACCGTGGTTCGTGCCTGCCAGACGAGGTCTCCGGCTTCCGAGACCATCTCGGCGGGCGTTCCGACCAAGTCCGTGACGATGGAGAAGAACTCGTCGTCCACCCACTGCTGAGGCACGTCCGCCGGGACACGCTCGATCTGGGTCACGGGGCTGAAACGGTCCTGCTCCCAGTCCCACACCGTGCATGTGGACTCCGCGCCAACCGACGTGGTGATCTGCTCGGCCAGAACGAAGCCATCCCAGACGAACGTGGTCTCCTCGACCACAGTCCGCCCGTCCGGGCCGAGCCGCCTCTTCGCGATGCGCCGACCGAACGGGTCGTACGCGTAGGTCCATGCGGTGCCGTCCGGCGTGGTCGCAGCGACCAGACGGTCCTCGCTGTCCCAGGTGTAGCGCCAGACGTCGGGCTTGCGGGAGAGCCGCTTCTTGCGTCTGACGACGACCCGGCCCTGGTCGTCGTAGTCGTAACGGACGTCCCCCACCCGACGGACGGGGCGGTCCTCGGCACCGCGTGAAGGGTGCGCGGGCTGCCATTCGCCCTCAGCGACGTTGCCCGTCGCGTCGTACGCGTAGCGCTCCGTCCACGTGGCCGCCCGCACGCCGGAGACGCGTCCCTGCGCGTCGACCTCGACGTGCCGGTCGCCTTGCAGCAAGTCACTGATCGCGGCGACCGTGCCGTCGGGCCGGTACCGGTAGACGCGATGCTGCAGGCGGTCCGCAGGCCCTGCCGGGGACGCGCCGGGGCCCTCGGCGGTGAGAGTCTGCAGGCTGAGCCTGCCCGCTCCGTCCCAGCTCTGTCTCAGAGCGATGCCGCCTATGCGGCGCTCGATCTCTCGTCCAGCCTGGTCATAGTCGAACGTGACAGTTCTGTCAGCCGTCCGCAGAACCACCGGGCGGTCGCGTTCGTCGTACTCCCAAGCACTCTCGGCGTTCGACGGAGTTACGCGGCTCACACGCCGACCGAGCACGTCGTACGTCGAGCGTACGGTGGCCCCGTTACACGTCTCCGCCAGCACGCGACCGCGAGCGTCACGTTCGTAGCTCAGTTCAGTCCCGGGGCCGGTTACACGGAGCACCTGGCCGACAGCGTCGTACTCGTAGCGTGTGATGCCTTCCGGAGCCCGCTGCTCCGTGACTTTGCCGAGGTCGCTGCGAACATAGTCAATCGCCTGGCCCGCGCCGTTGGTCTGTCCGACGAGTCGACCGACCGCGTCGAACCGGTAGCTCTGGACGCGACCGCGGAAGTCCCGCTCCCGGACGAGACGCCCGGCCTCGTCGTACGAGTACTCCCACACGGCTCCCTGCTGGTTGGTGACAGAGGTGACACGCAGTTGGCCGTCGTGGGTGAACTCCACCCTCGAGCCGTCCGGGTCCGTTCGCGCGTGGAGGAGGTCGAATGCCCCGTACTCGAAGCGGGTCACCCGACCCAGACCGTCCACATGCTCGATGAGATTGCCCTCACCGTCGTAGGCCCGACGCTCCACGGTGCCGTCCGGCAGTTCGAGACGGAGCTGCCGGCCTTCCGGCGTCCAGCTCAGCCGGGTGAGGTAGCCGTCAGGTCCCGTCTGTTCGACGACCCTGCCGAACGCGTCGCGCACCAAGCGTGTGGTGCCCCCAGCGGCATCGGTGGACGTCTCGGGCAAGCCTGCCGCGTCGGCTTCGATGAAGGCGGTGCCGCCGACCGCGTCGGTGACCGCGATGAGCGCACCGTCGTCCCGGTAGCGGTAGCCGATGCGGGCCCCTGTGGGGTCGGTCTCAACAATCAGGTTGCCGCGGTCGTCGTACTCCATCCGCCAGGCGTTACCGTCGGCTTGGACCACCTCGACGGGCTGTCCCCACGCATTGTTCTCGGCTGTTTCCCGATGGCCGTCGGGCCGAATGACAGCCGTCGGCGCGCCCAGTTCGTCATACGTGTAGCGGGTGGTCCTCCCGCCTGCGTCGGTCCTCGCCAGCAAGCGGTCGTAGCGGTCCCACTCGTACCTCGTGGTGTGACCGAGCTGGTCGGTCTCAGCCAGGAGCTGGTAACGGTGGTTCCAGCGATACTTCGTGGTGTGGCCCAGCGCGTCGGTGTAGCGCGTCTCCCGGTGTTCAGAGTCGTACGCGATGGTGCACCGCAGGAGGCCGTCGGTGCCCTCGCCGCCGACGCATCTGTCCTGATCGTCGTAGGCGAAGCGATACCAATACCCTTCGCGGTCGGTCCAGGAAGTTATTCGTGAGCGATCGTCGTACGTCAGCTTCAGAGGCAAGCCACTCGAATCGCGGATCTCGGTGAGGTTGCCCGTCGGGCTGTAGTCGAAGCGCCTCAGCAGCGTGCCGACTTCGGACTCCGGGTCGCGCAAACGCAGGGCGGTGACGCGCCCCGCCTCGGTTTCGACGTGGATGTGCCGCCCGCCAGAGTCGCGTACGGCGACTGGCGCGCCGTCCGCACTGCGGTCGACGTCGATCCGGTAGCCGTTGCGGTCGGTCAACGCCACAAGCAGGAGCGTGAATGCCTCGTCGATCGGGGCCGGACGCTCCGGAGCCGCGAAATGACGGGTTACTCCGGTGAGCGGGTCGGTGATGCCCAGCGGGGCGCCAGGCTCGCCGACCCAGTGAAGCGGCCAACGAGGTCCCTCGGCGGGCAGCACCGAGGCGTTGGGATCGGGTACCGGGTACAGGAGGACCATGCCGTCCTCAGTGGCGTAGGCCGCGCCTTGGTCGTCCAGCTCCAGACGTTCGTCGAGGGTTGATGCCCACGCCGCGCCGAAGGACCTTCCCGACCGGTAGGTGGACAGGTGGGTGCGTCTCAACACCAAGGGGAGCAGCCCCGGCAGTTCGACATCGACCTCGGTCATGTACATCTCACCAGAGACCATGTCGACCGGATCGCCATTCAGGCAGCGGCCCTTACCGGGCTTCGCCTTGGCCACGGCGTTGTCTGCTTCGCTTCGCAGACCCTTCTTTCCCAGCCCCTTGGCCATGGCCGCCAGACCACCCTTGCCGGCAGCCTTGAGCCCCTTGGCGAGTCCACCGAGGGTGGTGAGCCCCTTCATGCCGGGTATGCAGTCCAGCGCGGCCAGCCCCACGTCCCATAGCGACGCTTGGCCCTTGCTGTATTTGTAGAGCGAGTCGGCGAGCACCACGAGCCCCGCCACCAGCACGATCGCGCCCAGGATGGGCCCGCCGATGATCATCGCGACGATCCCGAGGACGGCGACGACGACTTTGCAGACCGCGACGATGTTGTCCCAGTTGTCGGTGAACCAGTCGCCGATGTCCTCCCACCAGGACCGGTTCTGGATACCGGCGTCGGAGGCCTCGTCGATCTTGTTCTTCGCGTCACGGGCGGCGTCGTCGCGCATCTTGCGCGCGTCCGCGGCCATCTTCTTCGCGGCGTCCAGCGCGCTCTGCGCGGAGTCGACGGCCGACTGCGCGTCGGTCTGCGCGGTCTTGGCGTGCTGGACGTCCCGCGTGGCGGCACGGACCTTGCCCTCGTCCGGCTTGTCCGCGTCCGACTTGCTGCCCGTCGGGTCGTCCTTGTACTTGTCGGCCTCCTTCGACGCCCGCGTCACCCACGAGTCCGCCGAGGACAGCTTCGACTGGGCGGAGGAGAGGTCGTCGCGGGCTTCCCGCGCCTTGATCAGCGCCTTGTCCGCCAGCGCCTGCGCCCGCTCCAGCTTCGGCCAGAAGTCGGCGAGGGCGTCGCCGCACATCCCGTACGACTTCTCGAGCTTGGTGAGGTTCTTCGGTACGCCCGAGAACTCCTCCTTGAAGACCGTCGCCGACTTGCCCGCCCACTCCGCGAGCGTGCTCTCCCCCGCCATGCCCTTGACCAGGCGCAGCGCGTCGGACACGTCGTCGGCGAAGTCGTGCAGCGTCTTGGCTAGCGTGCGGACCCGCTGCGGGTCACCCGGGGTCGGGTCCTTCTCCAGGTCCAGGACATGCCAGTCACTCGGCCTGTGGCCCACCATCCCGCAACCCCCGTCAGCGCACGCGCCTCATCAACAACCGTATGCACGCGTGAACTTACAGCGCTCGTTCGGTCGACGGAAAGGTGGGCCGACCGGGCGCCGGGCGCGCGGACAAGTGGTCGGTCGGGGGGGGAATGGCCATGGGCACCCTGGCCGTGTGGGCGGGCAGGGCGCCCGTCCGTCCGTCCTCAGCCCGCGAACCGGAACGTCGACGTGATCGCGTCGAAGATGTCGAAGAAGGAGTCCGCGAGGTCGAGGACCTGGCTGCTGCCCGCGACCAGGGCGACCTTGCCCTCCTGGCCGGGGACCGGGATGTACGTCTGCATCAGGACCGCGCGGACGGTGCGGTTCAGGGCGTCGCCGGGGACCGGGATGTCCTCGATGCCCTGGGTGCGGGCGGCGGCGCCCACCCCCGGGATGTCGACCGTCGTCACCTTGCGCCAGGAGTCGCCGGGCTTTCTCGCCTCCTTGACGGCGAGTTGGCCGGCGATGGCGGCCGGGTCGGTGGGGAGCGGGTCGCCGGACGACGTGCGGCCGCCGACCAGCGACACCGTCACCGAGCCGGTGACCGGGGTGTCGCCGCCGAAGCTCTCCGCCATGCAACCGCAGTACATCGCGCCGGACTTCCACGCGTCCGACGCCGCCTTCTGGAGGAAGGTGACGTAGGCGGAGCGGGACGGCTCCAGCTCCGGGTGCCGGCGGACGCGGTCGTCGACCATGCGGCGGATCGAGTCGTCCCGCGACTCCGGGCGTACGTCAAACTCCCACCACGATTCCGGCACCTTGATGCGGAATCCGCCGCGCTCGACGGTCAGTGCCTCCGTGTAACGGGCCATGTCGTTCCCGGTCTCCCCGTTCGTCACTCGATCAGGTTTTCCGACATCGTCCCATTGATCGAGTGGGAGGAGACCGAGACGCCGGATCCGTCAGATGACCCCCTGCGCCAGCATCGCGTCCGCCACGCGCTCGAAGCCCGCGATGTTCGCGCCGGTGACGTAGTCGCCGGGGGCGTCGTAGCGCTCGGCGGTTTCGTGGCAGGTGGTGTGGATGTTGTTCATGATGTCCGTCAGCTCTTCCTCGACCCGCGCCGACGTCCAGGACGTACGGGCGTGGTTCTGGGCCATCTCCAGGGCGCTGACCGCGACGCCGCCCGCGTTGGCCGCCTTGCCGGGGCCGAAGGCGACGCCGGAGCGCTGGAGGAGGTGGACGGCCTCGGGGGTCGTCGGCATGTTCGCACCCTCGGAGACCGCCTTGACGCCGTTGCGGACGAGGGTGGCGGCGGCGTTCTCGTCCAGCTCGTTCTGGGTGGCCGACGGGAGGGCGAGGTCGGCCGGGACGTCCCAGACACTGCCGCCGGGGACGAAGCGGGCCGAGGAGCCGCGGCGCTCGGCGTACGTGTCGACGCGGCCACGCTCGACCTCCTTGATCTGCTTCAGCAGGTCGAGGTCGATGCCCTTCTCGTCGACGACGTAGCCGGAGGAGTCCGAGCAGGTGACGGGGTTCGCGCCGAGGGCGGTCAGCTTCTCGATGGTGTAGATCGCCACGTTGCCGGAGCCCGACACCACCGCCGTCTGACCCTCCAGGTCCTCGCCGCGCTCGCGCAGCATCGCCGCCGCGAAGAGGACGTTGCCGTAACCGGTCGCCTCCGGGCGGATCAGCGAGCCGCCCCAGCCCGCGCCCTTGCCGGTGAGTACGCCGGCCTCCCAGCGGTTGGTGATGCGGCGGTACTGGCCGAAGAGGTAGCCGATCTCCCGGCCGCCCACGCCGATGTCCCCGGCCGGGACGTCCGTGTGCTCGCCGATGTGCCGGTACAGCTCCGTCATGAACGACTGGCAGAACCGCATGACCTCCGCGTCGCTCCGCCCGTGCGGGTCGAAGTCGCTGCCGCCCTTGCCGCCGCCGATGCCGAGGCCGGTCAGCGCGTTCTTGAAGATCTGCTCGAAGCCCAGGAACTTGATGACGCCCAGGTTGACGGACGGGTGGAAGCGCAGGCCGCCCTTGTACGGGCCCAGCGCGCTGTTGAACTCGACCCGGAAGCCGCGGTTGACGTGGACCCGCCCCTTGTCGTCCTGCCACGGCACCCGGAAGATGACCTGCCGCTCCGGCTCGACCAGCCGCTCGACCAGCCCCGGCTCGGCGTACTCGGGGCGGGCCGCAAGCACCGGCGCCAGCGTTTCCAGGACCTCGTGGGCGGCCTGGTGGAACTCGGGCTGGGCCGGGTTGCGGTGTTCGATCTCGGTGAGCAGGTGGTCGAGCGCGGTCCTGGTCTCGCTTCGCGTCGTCACAGGGGCCCTTTCTGGCACGGCTGACACCGGAGACGGAGACGGGGGCGGGCCCCGGGAGGGGCAGGCCGCAGTCCGGTCGGTCCGGTGGTGGGCGCTCGGCGCCGTTGCCGCGCGCGGGACACTTCAGTGTTACGCGCATGTAAACGTCCTGGCCAGCACCAGGCGCCGGGCGCGACCACTATGTGAGACCGCGCTTCCGTATATCGGGGGTTTTCGTGTCGTATGAGACAAAGGTCACCTGGACGGCTCGTGCTGCCCAGTCACGCGTCACGCGTCGCCGTTCAGCATCGCAGCCGTGAGGACGTTCCCGGCGACGCCCCACCCGCCGTCGGCGACTTCGTCCACGAGTACGACTGTGGTGGGGCGAGCGCGCTCCCCGTAGATCTCCGCGTAGAGGTCGGTGGTGCGTTCGATGATCTTCTGCTTGTCCTCCGGGGTGAGGGTGCCCTCGGGGACCTTGAAGTGGGCGAAGGGCATGTCAGATCATCCCTCCGTTGGCGCGCAGGATCTGGCCGTTCACCCAGTGACCGGCGGGGCTGCCGAGGAAGGCGACCACGGCGGCGATGTCCTCGGGGGTGCCCAGTCGCTCCAGGGGCGGGGTTTTGGCGAGCCGGTCGATCTGCTCGGCGGTCTTGCCCGAGAGGAAGAGGTCGGTGGCCGTGGGGCCGGGCGCGACCGTGTTCACGGTGATGTCCCGTCCGCGCAGTTCACGAGCGAGGATCAGGGTCATCGCCTCCACCGCGCCCTTGCTCGCCGCGTACGCCCCGTAGGTCGGGAACTGCGTGCCGACCACGGAGGTCGAGAAGCCTACGAAGCTCCCTCCCGCCCGCAGCCGCCGGGCCGCCTCCCGGGCGACCACGAAAGTGCCGCGGATGTTGGTGCGGTGCATGGCGTCCAGGGCGGTCAGGTCCAGATCGGCGATGGGTGACAGGGCCATTCGGCCGGCCGAGTTCACCACCACGTCGATCCCGCCGTACTCCTCCTCCGCCCGGTCGAACAGCGCGGCGACCTCCTTCTCCTCCGCCACGTCCGCCTGTACGGCGACCGCCCGTCCGCCGGCCTCGGTGATCGCCGCCACCGTCTCCTCAGCGGAGGCCTCGTCGTGGGCGTAGTTCACGACGACGGCCAGGCCGTCCTGGGCGAGCTTCTCGGATACCGCCCGGCCGATGCCGCGTGATCCGCCGGTGACGACGGCGACGCGTACGTTCTCCGGCGCGGGAGTTCGCTGATGGTTCGTGTTCGTGGTCATGGCTCCACAGTGCGCCCGACCCGCCTACGCAACCAGGGGATGTCATCCCATGGGTCACCGGCCCGGCCCGGCGCAGAATGGAGGGCATGAGCGCTGTGAAGTACGCCGAGCTGGGAGCGTTCCTGCGGTCGCGGCGGGAGCGCATCCGCCCGGCCGACGTCGGGCTTCCCGCCGGGCCGCGGCGCCGGGTGCCGGGGCTGCGGCGCGAGGAGGTCGCCCAGCTCGCCGGAGCGTCGGTGGACTACTACAACGAGCTGGAGCGCGGGGCCGGGTCGCAGCCCTCCGAGCAGATGATCGCCGCGCTGGCGCGTGCGCTGCGGCTGTCCGCCGACGAGCGGGACTATCTGTACCGGCTCGCGGACCGGCCGGTGCCCGTCCAGGGCGGAGCCGCCTCGCACGTGCACCCCGGCATGCTCGACCTGCTCGGGCGGATGACCTCGACCCCGGCACAGGTGATCACCGACCTGCACGTCACCCTCGTACAGAATCCGCTGGCCGTGGCGCTGGTCGGGGACCAGTCCGGGCTACGGGGGCCCCGGGCCAGCTTCGTGCACCGGTGGTTCACCGAGCCCGACACCCGGCGCCTGCATCCCGAGGCCGACCACGAGAGGCAGTCCCGCGCCTTCGTCGCCGACCTACGGGCAGCGGCGGCGCGGAGGGACGCCAGGGACCCGGAGACCGGGTCCATGATCCGTACGCTGCTCGACGTGTCGCCGGAGTTCGCCGCGCTGTGGGCCGACCACGACGTGGCCTTCCGGCGGGACGACCGCAAACGGATCGTCCACCCGACGCTCGGCGTCATCGAGGTCAACTGCCTCAACCTCTTCAGCGAGGACGGGCGGCAGCGGTTGCTCTGGTTCACGCCGGCTGTGGGGACCGACAGCGCGGGGTTGCTGGATCTGCTGGCGGTCGTCGGGACGCAGGAGGTCGTCAGCGCCCCGAGGCGTACGGGAGGAAGCTCGTCCACGCGGCCGGGGTGAGGGCCAGGCGGGGGCCGTCTTCTATGTGCTTGGAGTCGCGGATGTGGATGGTGCCGGGGGTGAGGGCCAGTTCAACGCAGGACTCACCGTCGGTTCCACCGCTGTAGCTGCTCTTGAACCACGCCAGTTCGGATGCGTGCCGATCAGAGACCTTGGCGATCATGTTTCTCCCAGCAAATTCTCGATGAAGGCCAGCGACTCCCGTGGGGAGAGAGCCTGCGCTCGGATCGTGCCATACCGCAGCTCGACAATGCGCAGCTGTTTCGGGTCGGTGATCGGCCGTCCGTTGAACGCCCCGTCGGAGCGCCCCACCGCCGTACCGTCCTGAAACTTCAGCAACTCGATTCTGCCGTCCAGTCCTGGATGGGCATCGGTGTTCGTCGGCATGACTTGAAGTGTGACGTTGTGCAACCGCCCTACCTCCAACAGGCCTTCGAGCTGCTGCCGCCACACCATTGTGCCTCCAACCTGCCGACGCAGTGGCGCCTCTTCCAGGACGAAGTGCATGGAGGGGGCCGGGTCGCGTTCGAAGACGGACTGCCGGGCCAACCGCGCGGCCACCATGCGTTCCAGGTCATCCGGCGAGTACGGCGGCTGCCGGGCCCCCATTAGCGCACGGGCGTGCTCCGGTGTCTGCAACAGCCCCGCGACGATGTTGCACTCGTACACCCCGATCTCGACGGCCTTGGCCTCCAACTTCCCCAGCTCCCGCACCTTCTTCGGGTACCGGACCTTCTTCACGTCCTCCCAGGCTGCCGAGATCAGGCCGCCCGCCTCCAGGGGCTCGTCGGCCCTGTCCAGGTACTCCTGCCGGGGAATCCGCTTGCCGCCCTCGATCTTGTAGACCATGTCCTCGCCGTACCCGACCACCGTCCCGAACTCGGCGGCCCTCATCCCCACCGCCTCTCGACGCAGCTTCAGCTGCCGCCCGACGGTCGTGATGACGGCGATTCCCCACTCGTCGTCCGGGTCGACCTCCCAACCCGGCTCGTCCGCCTCGCTCTTGAGCCGACCCGTGTCCGTCTCGACTGTCATGCCGTGCCCCTCCGTTGTGCCCGCTTCGGATGCACCAGCGCCCTACCCGTACCGACCGGCGTGACAGCCCCGGACACACCGGACAACAACCGGACAGTCACCGTACGTACCCGCTGAGTCACTTCTCACCGTACGCACGCACCGCCACGCTGAGTGACGTGAACCAGAAATCCGCCGAACTCACGACGTCGGTACGCAACTTCAGCGTGCAGCTCTCCCCCACGCCACGCGGCGCCCGCCTCGCCCGCCTGCTCGCGACCGAGCAGCTCCGCGCCTGGGGCCTGCCCCTGGACCCGGCCCGCCAACTCGTCGCCGAACTGGCGAGCAACGCGGCGGCCCACGGACGCGTCCCCGGCCGCGATTTCCGGCTCACCCTCTACGTCGTCGGCGCGACCCTCCGCATCGAGGTCACCGACACCCGGGCCGAGCGGCTCCCCGACGTCCGGACGCCCGCCCCCGACGCGGAATCGGGCCGTGGGCTGCTGCTGGTCGAGGCGTTGGCGGACCGTTGGGGAGTGACCGAGGGCCGCTTCCCGCGCAAGACCGTGTGGGCGGAACTGCGCTGCACACCACCGGAACCCATCTTCTGAGGTTCCGGTGCCGTCGGCGCCCTACCAAGGAAAGAACTCGGGGAGAAAGAACCCGACCAAGCCCCACCTTTCCGCCCGAGGCGCGTAATCACTCGGGCGGGTGAACATCACCGGCTCAGCTGGATTTCCGAGCCCTCAACTCCCCTACGCTCAGCGCAAACAACCGGAGAAAGACATCGGCCCCCGCCGGGACTGGCATCCCACTGCGAGGGCCTACCACCAAGGAAGAAGAGAGCTTCCCGATGGATACCCAAAACCCTAGCGCGCCCCTGCGCACCCAGTCAGCCCCTGCCGCCGATCCGACCCGTCCGCGTCGTCACGGCGGCGGCATCATCCACGAGAACACCCGCCACACCACCCGCTTCGTGGTGATCGGCAACCACCTGGTCCAGCACAAGGAGCTGTCGCTCCTGGCCATCGGCCTCGGCTGTCACATCCAGTCGCTGCCGAGCGGGGCCGGCGCCGACATCAAGTCGCTCACCGCCCGCTTCCCCGAGGGCCCGACCCGGATCGCCGCCGCCCTGCGCGAGCTGGAAACCTACGGCTACCTGCGCCGCGAACTCGTACGCACGCCCACCGGCCGCATCGTCACCCGCACGGTCTCCTGCAACCAGCCGACGCACCGGCGTGAGGCAGCCGACACCGGGTGCTCCGACCAGCCGGTCCGGCAGCCCCGACCGGCAGTAGAACGAACGCCCCAGCCCCGGCCGCCGTGTGCCACGGGCACCCGTAAGGCCCTCCCCGCCGTACCGCAGCCCAGCAGCAAGGCCCCCTCGCTCCTCCGGACGGCCGCCGACCTCCTCACCGGCCTGCGGCGACACGACTCCCGGCTGCTGCTCTCCGCCGCCGAGACCGCGCACCTGGCACCCGGCGTCGCCACCTGGCTGGAACGGGACGTCCGCTCCACCGCCGTACGCCAGGCCCTGACCGCCGACCTCCCGGACGAGCCGCTGCGCCGCCCGGCCGCCCTCCTGGCCCACCGCCTCACCGACCGGCTGCCGCCCCCGGCCCCGTTCCGCGCCCCGACCACTGCCCCACCGCTCCGACACCCGATCCGGAACTGCGACGGCTGCGACCGCGGCTTCCGCGCCCCCGAAACGGAGGACCGCTGCCGCGACTGCCGCACACCGGCCGCCACCCATCCCTGAACCCGGAAAGAAGCCACATGGTCAGCTCGTCCCACGAGGCGATGCACCGCATCTTCCAGGACTACCCGGGGCTCTTCTCCCGGGTCTCCGAAGCACTCAGCATCCCGTTTCCCCAGGCCACCGCGGTTACCGTGCTACCCAACGACGTCACTGAGACAAGGCCTGTCGACCGTCGGATCGACACCCTGCTGAAGATCGATACAGAGGCACACGGACCCTTTCTCCTCGCGGTCGAGGCACAGAAGAAGAAGGACCCGGAGAAGCCGGCCAGCTGGGGGTATTACCTCGCGTACCTGCGCAGCAAGTACCGACTGCCGCCGCTGCTGCTCGTGGTCTGCCAGGACCGCGCCACGGCCGAGTGGGCGACCCGGCCGGAGCCCATCGGGTTCTGTTCGTGGCCCTCTCTGACCGTACGGCCGATTGTCGCCGGACCTCACAACATGCCGGTGATCACCGACCCCGAGGAGGCGCGTGCCGACCTCGCTCTGACCGCCTTGGCGGCCATCACGCACGCGGCGAACCCGGATATCGGTGCCATACTGGAAGCCCTGTCCACAGCGCTGCGGGACGTCCCCGAAGGCGTAGCCGACCCCCTCGTCGAATTCACCGCTCAAGGCCTGGGAAACCGCCCGGCCCAATATCTCTGGAGGAAACTGGTGGCCGTGGACCTCTCGTTCTACAAGTCCTACATCTCCGAAGAGATCCGCGACGAAGGCCGCGAGCAGGGGCGTGCCCAGGGCCGCGCCCAGGGCCGGGCCGAGGACATCCTCCTCGTCCTGGAGCAGCGGGGCCTCGCCGTCTCCGACGACGTCCGCAGGCGCGTCACCGACTGCGACGACCCCGAGGTCCTGCGCCACTGGCTCGCCCGTGCCGTCACCGCGCCGAAGGCCGAAGAGATCTTCGAAGAGGAGTGAGCCCCTCTGCGGGAGCTGGGCTCCCTGGCACCTCACCGTCACAGGTCCGGACCAACCTCTTGCCCCCACCCCTCCCTCGTCGCAAGCTCCCCTCATGGAGCTGGAGTTGCGGCATCTCAAGACGGTACGGGCCATCGCCGACGCCGGGAGCCTCACCAGGGCGGCGACGGCTCTCGGGCTCGCGCAGCCCGCGTTGAGCGCACAGCTCAAGCGGATCGAACGGGCTCTGGGCGGCGCGCTGTTCGTACGCGGTCGGCACGGCGTGCGGGCCACCGCGCTGGGCGAGCTGGTGCTGGAGCGCAGCCGGATCGTGCTGCCCGCGGTGACCGACTTGCAGCAGGAGGCGGCCCGGTTCGCGCGGGCGCCGCGCACCGCCGAGCTGCTTCGGCTGGGCGGCACTCACGGGCCGCTGCTGGGCGCGCTGGTCGACCGGCTGGCCGATGTGGCGCCCGAGGCCCGGATGACGACCTGCACCTCCTGGTCGGAGCGGGACCTGGCCGAGCAGCTCACCGAGGGGCGGCTGGACTTCGCGCTCGCCGGGACCTGCGGCTCCGCCGCCCCGCCCGGCGCCCAGGGGCTGGTGTGGCGGGAGGTCGCCGTCGACCCGGTGTTCGTGATGATGCCCGCCGGTCATCCGCTCGCCCACCGGCCGGAGGTGGACCTGACCGAGCTGTCGGGCGAGGAGTGGGCCTGCGTACCCGGCGACGGATGCTTCGGCGACTGCTTCTCCGCGTCGTGCGCCCGCGCCGGGTTCACTCCGCGCCGCATGTACGAGACCGACACCGCGTCCCTGGTGCATCTGGTGCAGGTGGGGCGGGCGGTCGGGCTGTGCCGGGCGACGTTCCCGATCACGCCCGGCATCGTCACCCGGCCGCTCACCGGCACCCCGCTGGCCTGGCGGCATCTGCTCGGCTGGCACGCGGTGACGCAGCGGCAGGACACCGCCGCGACCGTGCTGGCGCAGGCGCGCATGGCGCACGCGGGGGTGGCGGCGAGCAGTGACAGCTACACGGAGTGGATGGCGGCGCACCGGGTTCCGTGACAGGGGGCGCTCAGGGCGCAGCGGCGAGGGGCGCACCGGGCTTCGCAGCAGGGCACACGCCGGGTTTCGCGACAGCGCCCGCCGGGTCCGCGACGCCAACCGTGGGCCTGGGCCTTCCATAACACCGGGGAGAGGGTCAGCCGACGTCTTTTGGCCGCCGGTTGTCCCTCCCTACGGTTTCGGCACCTCCCCACCGGGACCCACCGGGCCCCGCCGGGCCCACCGAGACCGAGGAGATCCCCCATGCCTCACCGATACCGGCACAGCAGAGCCATGGGCGCCGCCGTCGCAGCGACGGCCGCCCTGCTCGTGGCCGGGCTCAGCGGCTCCGCGAGCGCCGGGACGGCTCCCGCCGACTCCGCACCCACCGCGGCCGAGACCCTCCGCACCGACGCCGCGCCTGTCGCCCTCCTCAGCGCCATGCAGCGCGACCTCGGCCTCGACCGGCAGCAGGCCGAGCGCCGCCTCGTCAACGAGGCCGAGGCGGGCGCCACGGCGGCCCGGCTCCGCGCCGCGCTCGGCGGTGACTACGCGGGCGCGTGGCTGCGTGGCGCCGAGTCCGGCACGCTGACCGTGGCGACGACCGACGCGGACGACGTCGCGGCGATCGAGGCGGCGGGCGCCGCGGCCACCGTCGTACGGCACTCGCTCGCCGACCTGGACGCGGCCAAGTCCCGGCTGGACAGGGCCGCCACCGGCCGCGACACCACCGACGCGCCGGTCCGGTACGTAGACGTACGGACGAACACGGTCACCGTGCAGGCCGTACGGCCGTCCGCGGCCCACGCCCTCCTCGACGCGGCCGGTGTCGACGCCGGACTCGCCCGGGTCGAGAAGACCGCCGAAAGGCCCCGTCCGCTCTACGACCTGCGGGGCGGCGAGGCGTACTACATCAACAACAGCGGACGCTGCTCGATCGGTTTCCCGGTCACCAAGGGCACCCAGCAGGGCTTCGCCACCGCCGGTCACTGCGGACGGACCGGGGCGAGCACGAGCGGCGCCAACCGGGTGGCCCAGGGGACCTTCCAGGGGTCGGTCTTCCCCGGGCGTGACATGGCGTGGGTGGCGACCAACTCCCAGTGGACCGCGACCCCGTACGTCAGCGGCGCCGGCGGCCGGAACGTCCAGGTCACCGGGTCCACCCAGGCGCCGGTCGGCGCGTCCGTGTGCCGCTCCGGTTCCACCACCGGCTGGCACTGCGGCACCATCCAGCAGCACAACACCAGCGTGACCTACCCCGAGGGCACCATCAGCGGCGTCACCCGCACCACGGTGTGCGCCGAACCCGGCGACTCGGGTGGCTCGTACATCTCGGGCAGCCAGGCCCAGGGCGTCACCTCGGGCGGCTCGGGCGACTGCCGCAGCGGCGGTACGACGTTCCACCAGCCGATCAACCCGCTGCTCCAGAACTACGGGCTCACCCTGAAGACGACCGGTGGCGGCGGCCCCGAGGAGCCGCCGCCGGGTGAGGGCGGCACCTGGGCGGCCGGCACCGTCTACCAGCCGGGCGCCACGGTGACGTACGGCGGCGCGACCTACCGCTGCCTCCAGGGCCACCAGGCCCAGCAGGGCTGGGAGCCGCCGAACGTGCCGGCGCTGTGGCAGCGCGCGTGAGCAGCTGACCACCGCACGGGGGACAGCCCACGGGCGATGACCCGCGGGCGACAGCCCACGGGCCCCCGGACGACCAGTGAGGGCCCGTCCACCGGGGCGACGGGGACGGGCCCGGGTGCGCTGAGGGAGAGCCCCCGGTCCCGTCGTCCCGTCGGTCGTCCTCGGTCACGTGCGGGTGGCCCGTACGAGTGGCCCCTGCGGTTGGCCCGTGCGGGCTCAGGCCCGCAGATACGCCAGTACCGCCAGCACCCTGCGGTGTGTCTCGGTGGCCGGGGGCAGGTCGAGCTTGGTGAGGATGCCGTACCGCCGCCGTCGCGGCGCCGGTACTGGTCACGGTCGCTCTCGCGGGCTCGCTGCTCGGCGCCACCGCGACGCTCAACGAGGCGAAGGCCACCGAGACGCGCGAGCGGACCACCGCCGCCTTCGTGGTCACCGCCCCGGGCGGCGGCACGGACTTCGACGCGCGGACCACGGGCTTCGACACCACGGCCGTGGAGCGGCTGCGCGCCGTGCCGGGCGCTCAGATCTCACCGAGCTCGTCGAGCGCGGTGTACGTCCTGGAGGAGGGCGTGGCGCTCGTCCGGTCCGAGGCTCGCGCCGTCGACAGCCCCCGGGCCCTCGCCGCCACCTCCCGGCTGCCGCTCGCGGCGGGGAAGGCGACCGGCCTCGACGACCACTCGATCATCGTCAACGAGGAGTGGGAACGCCACTCCGTCGGCCGGAGCGTACGGGTGTGGCTCGGGAACGGCACGGAGAAGACGCTGCGCATCGCCGCGGTGATGCACACCGGCACCGGCGACAACGGCGTCTACGTCACTCCCGCCAACGCCCCCGGCGCCGCCGTCGACCGGGTGGACGTCGCCCTCGCGGACGGCGCCGACAGCGGGGCCGTGGCCGCCGGGCTGCGCGAGGCGGTGCGGTCGGCCGGCGGGCAGGTGCTCACCAAGGACGAGTGGGTCGCCGCCACGTATCCGCAGACCAACCGTCCGACCCGGATCGGCCTCCTCCTGGTCCTCGGCATCGCCCTGCTCTACACCGGTATCTCCCTGGTCAACACGATGGTGATGGCCACCTCCGACCGGGTCCGCGACCTGGCGACGCTGCGGCTGGCCGGGGCCACCAACGGGCAGGTACTGCGGCTGGTGGGTGCCGAGTCGCTCGTGGTGGTCGCGGTCGGCGCGCTGCTCGGGCTGGTCACCGCCGGGCTCGACCTCGCCGGGATGTGGGCGGCGCTGGGCCTGCTCTCGGTGCGTCCCACGCCCGCACTGCCGTGGGCGACGATCGGCGCGGTCGTGGCCGCGTGCGCGTTCCTCGCGGTACTCGCCTCGGTCACCCCCGCCGCCCTGGCCCTACGGCGCCGTCCGACGGAGCTCGCGGGCATCCGCGAGTGACCCGGCTCCGTCAGACCGCCACGGCCCCGGGCCGCCCCGCCCGCTCACTCCCCGTCCGGCCTCAACACCTCGGCCGTCGACACCGCCGTGATCGCACGTGTGAACCAGACACCCAACGTGTCGAGATCAGCGCACCCGACGATGCGCGCCCGCTCCTCCTCCGACACCTCGATCCCCCGACCGTCCAACAGCAACAGGATGTCCTCGGCACGCCCCTCGGCGCATCCCTCGGCTCGCCCCTCCGCCCGAAGGCTCTGAGCGGTCTGCGACTGGAAGAACGAAAGGTCGGCGGCCATGATGTGCCTCCAGAGGTCTGCGGCCGGCGTCTTGCCGAGGCCTTGTTCCGTGAGCTCGATGAAGATGCTTGCGGTGTGCTCGTCGTCGTCCGACAGGTCTTTCAGTGCCGTCGCCAGCGCTTTCAGTATGGCATCGGCGTCCGGATCCCGGCGGTGCAGAGCCGCGGGCAGCACCGTCAGGGGAATGTCGCGCGCGGCCTCGTCGGGGCTGTCGATCACGGGCAGGCTGTCCGGCCCCAGAACCAGGGGGCGCACGGTGGGCGAGGGCCACTGCGGCGGGCCGATGTCGACGTGCCGGGCCGCCCAGGACGCGGTGCGTCGGTCGGCGCAGACGACCAGCAGGACCGGCGGCAGGCCGTACTTGGCGTGCAGGTGTGACAGGTAGTACGCCCAGCTCGCGGGCTTGTCGGGGTCCGGCCTCCCCTGTGACTCCACAGCGAGGAGAAAGCTCTCGCCGCCCTCCGCGTCCATACGCAGCAACGTGTCCAGTCGCCGGTCCACGGGGCGGTTCTCGGTGAGGTCGGTGGGAAGGGGCGCCCCCGAGAGCGGACCCGGCGAAGGTGATGCCGAGACCTCTGACGGCACGGGCGAAGAGCGCCGGATCCTCCTGGAAGATCCGGTGCAGCGCCTCATGGGATGAGCTGACCATGCGCCGAACGTAGACGAGCAGTGCAACGACCACCGACATATGCCATTCATTGCTGCGACCGAGTGACGGCCGGGCCAGGAAGATTGACGCGTACCGGGCAAGGGCTGACGCGATCGGCCGAGCGTCACCTCATGCCTCATGCGAAGGGCCCGTACGACCGAAGTCGTACGGGCCCCTCTGTTCAGGCATCAGCCCATGTCAGGTCTATCGACCGACAAGCAAGCGGAGCTTACTTGTTGATCTTGGTGACCTGGCCGGCGCCCACGGTCCGGCCACCCTCACGGATGGCGAACTTCAGGCCCTCTTCCATGGCGACGGGCTGGATGAGCTCCACCTTCATCTCGGTGTTGTCACCCGGCATGACCATCTCGGTGCCCTCGGGGAGGGTCACGACGCCGGTCACGTCCGTCGTACGGAAGTAGAACTGCGGACGGTAGTTGTTGAAGAAGGGGGTGTGACGGCCACCCTCGTCCTTCGACAGGATGTAGGCCTGGGCCTCGAACTCGGTGTGCGGCGTGACCGAACCGGGCTTGATGATGACCTGGCCGCGCTCGACGTCCTCGCGCTTGATGCCACGGAGGAGCAGACCGACGTTCTCACCGGCCTGGCCCTCGTCGAGCAGCTTGCGGAACATCTCGATGCCGGTGACCGTGGTGGTGGTCTTCTCGGTCTTGATGCCGATGATGTCGACGGTCTCGTTGACCTTGAGGACACCACGCTCGATACGACCGGTGACGACCGTGCCACGACCGGTGATCGTGAAGACGTCCTCGATCGGCATCAGGAACGGCTTGTCGACGTCGCGCTCGGGCTCCGGGATGGACTCGTCCACGGCCTTCATGAGCTCGAGGACCGAGTTGCCCCACTCCTTGTCGCCCTCAAGGGCCTTCAGGGCGGAGACCTTGACGACCGGCAGGTCGTCGCCCGGGAACTCGTACTCGGAGAGGAGCTCGCGCACCTCGAGCTCGACGAGCTCCAGGATCTCCTCGTCGTCCACCATGTCGGCCTTGTTCAGGGCGACGACGATGTACGGAACGCCGACCTGGCGGGCCAGGAGCACGTGCTCCTTGGTCTGCGGCATCGGGCCGTCGGTGGCCGCGACCACGAGGATGGCGCCGTCCATCTGCGCCGCACCCGTGATCATGTTCTTGATGTAGTCCGCGTGACCGGGGCAGTCGACGTGGGCGTAGTGACGCGTTTCGGTCTGGTACTCGACGTGCGCGATCGAAATCGTGATACCGCGCTGGCGCTCCTCGGGAGCCTTGTCGATCTGGTCGAAGGCCGAGGCCTCGTTCAGCTCGGGGTACGCGTCGTGCAGCACCTTGGTAATGGCGGCCGTGAGGGTCGTCTTACCGTGGTCGATGTGACCGATGGTGCCGATGTTGACGTGCGGCTTAGTCCGCTCGAACTTCGCCTTCGCCACTGGGGTCCTCCTGTGGAGTGGTTCTGTACGCCTTACTCATCGGCGCCAGGTGATCTTTGCTGGAAAGCCCGGGTGCCGGGGGCATTCCACCGGGTTGTCGGCGGAATGCCCCATGCAGGCTCCGGGGTCAAGCCTAAAGCGTGTGAACGGGGTCCGTTGAACGGAGTAGTCCGTTACTCGCCCTTGGCCTTCGCGATGATCTCCTCGGCGACGTTCCGGGGAACCTCGGCGTAGGAGTCGAACTGCATCGAGTAGCTTGCGCGACCCGACGTCTTGCTGCGGAGGTCGCCGACGTAGCCGAACATCTCCGAGAGGGGCACGAGGCCCTTCACGACACGGGCACCCATCCGCTCCTCCATGGCCTGGATCTGGCCACGGCGGGAGTTGATGTCGCCGATTACCTCACCCATGTAGTCCTCGGGCGTGGTGACCTCGACGGACATCATCGGCTCCATGAGCACGGGCGAAGCCTTGCGCGCGGCCTCCTTGAACGCCTGCGAACCGGCGATCTTGAACGCCAGCTCGGAGGAGTCGACCTCGTGGTAGCCACCGTCGATGAGCGTGACGCGGACGCCCGTCATCTCGTAGCCGGCCAGGATGCCGAACTGCATGGCCTCCTGGGCACCGGCGTCCACCGAAGGGATGTACTCCTTCGGGATGCGGCCACCGGTCACCTTGTTCACGAACTCGTACGAGGTGTCGCCACCCTCGATCGGCTCGATCGCGATCTGCACCTTGGCGAACTGACCGGTACCACCGGTCTGCTTCTTGTGGGTGTAGTCCACGCGCTCGACGGCCTTGCGGATCGTCTCACGGTACGCGACCTGGGGCTTGCCGACGTTGGCCTCGACGCGGAACTCACGGCGCATGCGGTCGACCAGCACCTCGAGGTGCAGCTCGCCCATACCACCGATGATGGTCTGGCCGGTCTCCTCGTCGGAGTGGACCTGGAAGGACGGGTCCTCCTCGGCCAGACGCTGGATCGCGACGCCGAGCTTCTCCTGGTCGCCCTTCGACTTGGGCTCGATGGCGACCTCGATGACCGGCGCCGGGAAGTCCATGGACTCCAGGATGACCGGGTTCTTGTCGTCGGACAGCGTCTCACCGGTGGTGGTCTGCTTCAGGCCCATGACGGCGACGATGTCACCGGCGCCCACCGACTCGATCTCCTCACGCTTGTTGGCGTGCATGCGGTAGATCTTGCCGATGCGCTCCTTCTTGCCCTTGACGGGGTTCAGCACCGCGGTGCCGGACACCAGGCGGCCCGAGTAGACCCGGACGAAGGTGAGCTTGCCGAGGTGCGGGTCGCTCATGATCTTGAACGCGAGCGCGGCCAGCGGCTCGTCCTCGGACGGCTTGCGCTTGACGACGACCTCGGGGTCCTTGACGTCGTGGCCCTCGATGGCCTCGACGTCGAGCGGGGTCGGCAGGTAGCGCACGACCGCGTCGAGCAGGGGCTGGACGCCCTTGTTCTTGAACGCGGTGCCGCAGAACACCGGGGTGACCGTGGTGTCGCTGGACTTGCCGGAGGCGATGGTGATGCGACGGATCGCGGCGTACAGCTGCTCCTCGGTGGGCTCCTGGCCCTCCAGGAACAGCTCCATGATCTCTTCGTCGTTCTCCGCGACGCCCTCGACCAGCTTGCCGCGCCACTCCTCGGCGGCCTCGGTGTGCGTGGCCGGGATGTCGACGGTGTCGTACATCTCGCCCTTGGCGGCCTCGGCGGACCACACGAGCGCCTTCATGCGGACCAGGTCCACGACGCCCTTGAAGTCGGCCTCGGCACCGATCGGGAGCTGCATGACGAGCGGCTGGGCGCCCAGGCGGTCCGAGATCATCTCCACGCAGCGGTGGAACTCGGCGCCGGTACGGTCCAGCTTGTTCACGAAGCAGATGCGCGGCACGCCGTAACGGTCGGCCTGACGCCACACCGTCTCGGACTGCGGCTCGACACCGGCGACACCGTCGAACACGGTCACGGCACCGTCGAGCACACGCAGGGAACGCTCCACCTCGACGGTGAAGTCGACGTGCCCCGGGGTGTCGATGATGTTGATCGTGTAGTCGTTGTCCTCGAGCGGCCAGTGGCAGGTGGTCGCAGCAGACGTGATCGTGATGCCACGCTCCTGCTCCTGCTCCATCCAGTCCATCGTGGCGGCGCCGTCGTGGACCTCACCGATCTTGTACGACACGCCCGTGTAGAACAGGATCCGCTCGGTGGTGGTCGTCTTGCCCGCGTCGATGTGAGCCATGATCCCGATGTTGCGGACCTTGGCCAGGTCAAGTGAAGTGGTAGCCATAAGGCTTCAGTCTTCTCTCGGTCTCGATGTGGGTAGCGACTACCAGCGGTAGTGCGCGAAGGCCTTGTTGGACTCGGCCATCTTGTGCGTGTCCTCGCGCTTCTTCACAGCGGCACCGAGGCCGTTGGAGGCGTCGAGGAGCTCGTTGAGCAGACGCTCGGTCATGGTCTTCTCGCGACGGGCGCGGGAGTAACCGACCAGCCAGCGCAGCGCGAGGGTGTTGGCCCGACCGGGCTTGACCTCGATCGGCACCTGGTACGTCGCACCACCGACACGGCGGGACTTGACCTCGAGGGTCGGCTTGATGTTCTCGAGAGCGCGCTTCAGCGTGATGACCGGGTCGTTACCGGTCTTCTCGCGCAGGCCCTCCATGGCGCCGTAGACGATGCGCTCGGCGGTGGAGCGCTTGCCGTTCAGCAGCACCTTGTTGATCAGGGAGGTCACCAGAGGAGAACCGTAGACCGGGTCGATGATGACCGGGCGCTTCGGGGCGGGGCCCTTACGAGGCATTCTTACTTCTCCTTCTTGGCGCCGTAGCGGCTGCGGGCCTGCTTGCGGTTCTTCACACCCTGGGTGTCAAGCGAACCGCGGATGATCTTGTAACGAACACCCGGCAGGTCCTTCACACGGCCGCCGCGCACGAGCACGATGGAGTGCTCCTGCAGGTTGTGCCCCTCACCCGGAATGTAAGCGGTGACCTCGATCCCGCTGGTCAGACGCACACGCGCGACCTTACGCAGGGCCGAGTTCGGCTTCTTCGGGGTGGTCGTGAACACACGCGTGCAGACGCCACGACGCTGGGGCGAACCCTCGAGTGCGGGCGTCTTGTTCTTCTCGACCTTGTCCTGCCGGCCCTTCCGGACCAGCTGCTGGATCGTAGGCACTACTTCTCCGGTTTCTGTGTGCCGAATGGTGAAGCTAACCTGGGACGACTCCGACCCACGCGGTCGGGTGTGTCGAAGCCGCGAACCCCTGCCGCCAGGCGGAGGAAGGCGCGGATTGCGGTGGCCGGTCACGACCCTCACTGCGGTTGAAGGCACGCACGAGGGCCAGGGCACACCCCAGGCACAAGGTCTGAGCGTACCTATCGCATTCGCTGCGGTCAAAACAAATGGGCGAGACCAGCAGCGACGCCCGGATCAGCCCGGTTTCGCCCATTCGCTGCGGGGGCACCGCCGACGCCACCAGGATCCCGCGAGGACCTTCACCACGCAGGCCCGTCACCACGCGGGCCCTCCGCCACGCGGGCCCTCCGCCACGCGGGCCCTCCGCCACGCGGATCCGTCACCCCGCGGATCCGTCACCCCGCGGGCGCCCTCCGCCACGCGCGCGCCGGGCCGGGCGGGCCGCGCCCCCGTCCCGCACGGGGCCGGGCGCCGGAACGCGGACGCCGCCGCCTCGCGCCTCAGACCCGCGGCACCGGAACGCGCGCCCCGTCCGCCGGGACAGCCGGGGCCTCCCGAGGAACCGGCGGGCGGGTGGCGGCGCCGCGTGCGGACGCTTCTGCCGCGGGGCCGTCGGCGCCGTCCGTACCGCCGGCGGCCGACCCGGCACGGGTCGACGCGGACTCCTCGGTGACGCCGGCAACGGGCCCGGGCCGCGAGTCGGAAGCGCCGGGGACCGACTCGGGCTGCGGGTCGGACTGCGGGTCGGAGGCACCACCCGAGACACCGGGGGCCGACTCGCACCGCGGGCCGGGCGTCGCACCCGGGGCACCGGGCGCGTGCTCCGACCGCCGGTCGGACGCCCCACCCGACGCCGCCCGGACCGACCCGGACCCCGCACTGGACGTCCCACCCAAGGCACCGGGCGCGTGCTCCGACCGCCGGTCGGACACCCCACCCGACGCCGCCCGGACCGACCCGGACCCCGCACTGGACGTCCCACCCAAGGCACCGGGCGCGTGCTCCGACCGCCGGTCGGACACCCCGCCCGAGGCCGCGTCGGGCGGGGCGTCCGCGGCCAGTGGGCGGGCCGTGTCGTCACGGACGAAGTACGTGGGCCGGTTCTGCACGGCCGTGTATATGCGGCCCACGTACTCGCCGAGCAGGCCGACGCAGATCAGCTGCACCCCGCCGATGAAGACGATGCCGGTGAAGAGCGACGTCCAGCCGGGCACCGTGCGGCCCAGCGCGAAAGCGGTGAGGGTGTAGACGAGCAGCGCCAGGCAGACCACGAAGGCGCCGGCGCCCAGCCAGGTGGCGATGCGCAGCGGGGCCGCGGAGAAGCCGGTGACGCTGTCCACCGCGAGGCGGATCATCCGGCCCAGCGGATACTTGGTGCGGCCCGCGGTGCGCGGAGCGCGCTCGTACGTCACCTGCCCGCTCGGGAAGCCCAGCCAGGGCACGAGGAGCCGGTAGACCCGCTGCTGGTCCGGCAGGGCCTTCAGGGCGTCCACCGCGGCCCGGCTGAGCAGCCGGAAGTCGCCCGCCTGCGCGGGGACCGACGGGCCGGCCAGGCGCCGCATGAGGCGGTAGTAGAGGCCCGCGCTCCAGCGCTTGAACCCGGTGTCGCTACTGCGGTCGGCGCGGACGCCGTACACGATGTCGAGACCCTCCGCGCGGGCCAGCGCCAGCATGTCGGGGATCTTCTCCGGCGGGTCCTGGAGGTCGGCGTCCAGGCTCACCACGTAGGCCCCGGACGCCCGGTCCAGGCCGGCGGTGAGGGCGGCCTGGTGGCCGGAGTTGCGCCGCAGCGCGACCACGCGCAGTTCCGGCCAGCCCAGCCGGAAGGCGGCGAGCAGTTCCGCCGTACGGTCGCCGCTGCCGTCGTCCACCGCGACGACCTCGTGCGGGACTCCCAGCTCCGTCAGGACCGGCCGCAGCCTGCTGACCAGCGCGGGCAGGACCTCTTCCTCGTTGTACATCGGAATGACGACCGACAGCACGATCGGTTCGTGCAGTTCCTCGTCCCGTTCCTCGGGCACCGCGCCTCCCCTCCCCTCCCCCGAACACCGAGCACAGATGTGCGACTCTTGTGCGATCTTATGGCAGCAATTGACGGTTGAGGGTGGCCTGAGGGGGATGACAGCCATGGATACGGCTGCCGACGACACGGTGACCGGCGGGTCGCGCGACGCACCGGACGGGCAGCCCGACGACCGCCCGGAACGCTCCTGGCGGACCTGGCGGACCTGGCCTCCGACGCTGCCGGACGGCGCCCGCCCCTACCTGCCCGCGCTCGTCCTCTACGGCGTCACGAAGCTCGTCGGCCTCACGGTCTTCGCCTCCCTGCTGAAGTACGCCGGGGACTACAAGGAGAAGAACCCGCGCTTCGGCGGCGGCACCCACTGGTGGGACGTGCTGGCCACCTGGGACGGCTGGTGGTACCTCCAGGTCGCCGAGCACGGCTACAGCCCTGCCCTGGTGCGGCTCGACTCGGACGGCCTGTTCACGGTCCAGCAGAACTCGGTCGCCTTCTTCCCGCTCTACCCGGCACTGATCCGCATGGTCTCGGAGACCACGGGCCTCGGCCTGTACGGCTCCGGCATCCTCGTCTCCGTCGTCTCGTCGTTCGTCGCGGCGGCGGGCATCTTCGCCGTGATCCGCCTCGTCGCCGGAGCCCGCGCGGGCACCATCGCCGCGGGGCTGTGGGCCGTGGCCCCGGGAGCGGGCGTCGAGTGGGCGGTGTACTCGGAGTCCCTGTTCGTCGCCATCGCCGCCTGGGCCTGCTACGCCGTCATGACCAAGCGCTGGGTGGTGGCCGGCCTCCTCGCCTTCACCGCGGGCCTGAACCGCCCCACGTCCGCCGTACTCATAGGCGCCGTGGGACTCGCCGCGCTGGTGACGCTCGCCCGCCCCGCGACCAGACGCGAGCACGGCGTACGCGGCCCCGTGTACGCGATGGTCGTCGCTCCCCTGGGCCTGCTCTCCTACATCGCCTGGGTCGGCTACAGCACCGGCGAGGCCACGGCGTACTTCACGCTCCAGCGCGAGGGCTGGGCGCACTTCTTCGACTACGGCGCCTACACCCTGGACGTGCTGCGCAACCTCGCGGTGGGCAAGGGCGACTACCCCTTCGCCTTCTCCACCCCGGACCTGCTCTCCCTCCAGCTGGTCCTGGCGCTGCCCTTCCTCATCGCCCTGATGCTGCGCAAGAAGCCCCCACTGGTGCTCGTCGCGTACACCCTGGCGACGATCATCACCGTCCTCGGCACCCAGCAGATGTTCGGCAACACCATGCGCTACCTGCTGCCCGCCTTCCCCCTGCTCATCGCCCCCGCCGCGGCCCTCGCCCGCCTGAAGCGCCCGAGCCTGGTGGTCTTCTTCTCCACGGCCGCGCTCGCCTCCGGCTGGTACGCGCACTACGTCATCTTCGAGCTGGGCGTGCCGTAGGCCCCCTCAGCACACGCCGAAGGGCGGCCACCCCACGGGGTGACCGCCCTTCGGTCGTAGCGGCCTTCTCAGGCGACTCGCTTACTGGTTGTACGGACCGTAGTCGTAGTCCTCCAGCGGAACGGCCTGGCCGGAGCCCGTGCCGAACGGCGAGTAGTCGATGTCGTCGTAGCCGACGGCCGAGTACATCGCGGCCTTGGCCTCCTCGGTCGGCTCGACCCGGATGTTGCGGTAGCGGGACAGACCCGTACCGGCCGGGATGAGCTTACCGATGATGACGTTCTCCTTGAGGCCGATGAGGCTGTCGGACTTGGCGTTGATCGCCGCATCCGTCAGGACTCGGGTCGTCTCCTGGAAGGAGGCGGCCGACAGCCAGGACTCCGTCGCCAGCGAGGCCTTGGTGATACCCATCAGCTGCGGACGACCGGAGGCCGGGTGACCGCCCTCCTGGACCACACGACGGTTCTCGGTCTCGAACTTCGTACGCTCGACCAGCTCGCCGGGCAGCAGCTCGGCGTCGCCGGACTCGATGATCGTCACGCGGCGCAGCATCTGCCGGATGATGATCTCGATGTGCTTGTCGTGGATCGACACGCCCTGCGAGTTGTAGACCTTCTGGACCTCGCCGACCAGGTGGACCTGGACGGCACGCTGACCCAGGATGCGCAGCACGTCGTGCGGGTTGGTGGCACCCACGGTGAGCTTCTGGCCCACCTCGACGTGATCGCCCTCGCCGACCAGCAGACGGGCACGCTTCGAGATCGGGAACGCCGTCTCGTCGCTGCCGTCGTCCGGGGTGACGACGAGCTTCTTGGTCTTCTCGGTCTCCTCGATCCGGACGCGGCCGGAGGCCTCGGAGATCGGGGCGACACCCTTCGGGGTACGGGCCTCGAAGAGCTCGACGACACGCGGCAGACCCTGGGTGATGTCGTCACCGGCCACACCACCGGTGTGGAAGGTACGCATCGTCAGCTGGGTACCGGGCTCACCGATGGACTGGGCGGCGATGATGCCGACCGCCTCACCGATGTCGACCAGCTTGCCGGTGGCCAGCGAGCGGCCGTAGCACATGGCGCAGGTGCCGACCTGGGACTCACAGGTCAGGATCGAGCGGGTCTTGACCTCCTCGACGCCGTTGGCGACCAGGGCGTCGATCAGGACGTCACCGAGGTCGACGTTGGCCGGCGCGATCACCTTGCCGTCGATGACGACGTCCTCGGCGAGCATGCGGGCGTACACGCTGGTCTCGACGTCCTCCGTCTTGCGCAGCGTCCCGTCCGCGTCACGCGAGGCGATCGGCAGCTTGAGACCGCGCTCGGTGCCGCAGTCCTCCTCGCGAATGATGACGTCCTGGGAGACGTCGACCAGACGACGCGTGAGGTAACCCGAGTCGGCGGTACGCAGAGCGGTGTCCGCCAGACCCTTACGGGCACCGTGCGTGGAGATGAAGTACTCCAGCACGGACAGGCCCTCACGGAAGGAGGCCTTGATGGGACGCGGGATCGTCTCGTTCTTCGCGTTCGACACCAGACCACGCATACCGGCGATCTGACGCATCTGCATCATGTTGCCTCGTGCACCCGAGTTCACCATCATGAAGATCGGGTTGGTCTTCGGGAAGTTGTCGTTCATCGCCTCGGCGACCTCGTTGGTCGCCTTGGTCCAGATCGCGATGAGCTCCTGCGTGCGCTCGTCCTTGGTGATCAGACCGCGCTCGTACTGCTTCTGGACCTTCTCGTCCTGCGCCTCGTAGCCCTTGACGATCTCCTTCTTCGCCTCGGGAACGACGACGTCGGAGATGGCCACGGTGACGCCGGAACGGGTCGCCCAGAAGAAGCCGGCCGCCTTCAGGTTGTCGAGCGTCGCCGCCACGATGACCTTCGGGTAGCGCTCGGCGAGGTCGTTGACGATCTCGGAGAGCTGCTTCTTGCCGACCTCGTAGTCGACGAACGGGTAGTCCTCGGGCAGCAGCTCGTTGAAGAGCGCGCGGCCCAGCGTGGTCTTCAGGGTGAAGGTGTCACCCTGCTGCCACTCCGGCTCGCCCTCCTCGCGGGCCGGGGGCTCCCAGCCGCGGGGCGGGATGGTGCCCACCGGGAAGCGGATGTCGACCTTCGACTGGAGCGACAGGTCGCCCGCGTCGAACGCCATGATCGCCTCGGCGGCGGAACCGAAGGCACGGCCCTCGCCCTTGAGGTCGCGGCCCTCGCCGTCGGTGGTGAGGAAGAACAGACCGAGGACCATGTCCTGGGTCGGCATCGTCACCGGACGGCCGTCGGCCGGCTTCAGGATGTTGTTCGAGGACAGCATGAGGATGCGGGCCTCGGCCTGCGCCTCCGCGGAGAGCGGCAGGTGCACGGCCATCTGGTCACCGTCGAAGTCCGCGTTGAACGCGGTGCAGACGAGCGGGTGGATCTGGATGGCCTTGCCCTCGACCAGCTGCGGCTCGAAGGCCTGGATGCCGAGGCGGTGCAGCGTGGGCGCACGGTTCAGCAGAACCGGGTGCTCCGCGATGACCTCTTCCAGCACGTCGTACACGACCGTGCGGCCGCGCTCGACCATGCGCTTGGCGCTCTTGATGTTCTGCGCGTGGTTCAGGTCGACCAGGCGCTTCATCACGAACGGCTTGAAGAGCTCCAGCGCCATGGCCTTGGGCAGACCGCACTGGTGCAGCTTCAGCTGCGGGCCGACGACGATGACGGAACGCGCCGAGTAGTCGACTCGCTTACCGAGCAGGTTCTGACGGAAGCGGCCCTGCTTGCCCTTGAGCATGTCGCTCAGGGACTTCAGCGGGCGGTTGCCCGGACCGGTGACCGGGCGACCACGACGACCGTTGTCGAAGAGGGCGTCCACGGCCTCCTGGAGCATGCGCTTCTCGTTGTTCACGATGATCTCGGGCGCGCCGAGGTCGAGAAGCCGCTTCAGGCGGTTGTTGCGGTTGATCACACGGCGGTACAGGTCGTTCAGGTCGGAGGTCGCGAAGCGGCCACCGTCCAGCTGCACCATCGGACGCAGGTCCGGCGGGATGACCGGCACGCAGTCCAGCACCATGCCCTTGGGGCTGTTGCTGGTCTGCAGGAACGCGGAGACGACCTTGAGGCGCTTGAGCGCCCGGGTCTTCTTCTGGCCCTTGCCGGTACGGATGATCTCGCGGAGGCGCTCGGCCTCCTCGTCGAGGTCGAAGGACTCCAGGCGCTTCTGCAGGGCAGCGGCACCCATGGAGCCGTCGAAGTACGTGCCGAAGCGGTCACGCAGCTCGCGGTAGAGCAGCTCGTCGCCCTCCAGGTCCTGGACCTTGAGGCTCTTGAACCGGCTCCACACCTCGTCGAGGCGGTCGATCTCGCGCTGCGCACGGTCGCGCAGCTGCTTCATCTCACGCTCGGCACCCTCGCGCACCTTGCGGCGCACGTCGGCCTTGGCGCCCTCGGCCTCCAGCTCGGCCAGGTCGGTCTCGAGCTTCTTGGCCCGGGCCTCCAGGTCCGAGTCGCGGCGCTGCTCGATCTGCTGGCGCTCGACGGAGACGTGGGCCTCCAGCGAGGGCAGGTCGCGGGTGCGACGCTCCTCGTCGACGTACGTGATCATGTACGCCGCGAAGTAGATGACCTTCTCCAGGTCCTTCGGGGCGAGGTCGAGCAGGTAGCCCAGCCGCGACGGAACGCCCTTGAAGTACCAGATGTGGGTGACGGGAGCGGCAAGCTCGATGTGGCCCATCCGCTCACGGCGCACCTTGGCGCGCGTGACCTCGACGCCACAGCGCTCACAGATGATGCCCTTGAAGCGGACACGCTTGTACTTGCCGCAGTAGCACTCCCAGTCCCGGGTCGGACCGAAGATCTTCTCGCAGAAGAGTCCGTCCTTTTCGGGCTTGAGCGTGCGGTAGTTGATCGTCTCGGGCTTCTTGACCTCGCCGTGGCTCCACTGACGGATGTCGTCAGCGGTGGCCAGACCGATCCGGAGCTCGTCGAAGAAGTTGACGTCGAGCACTATGCGTCAATCCCTCTCAGGGTTGTAAGTCTTGGGGTCTGAAACGGGGGTCCTGGGGCCGGCGGACCTTGATCGCTCAAGGTCCGCCGAAACTCCCGTCAGACCTCTTCGACGCTGCTCGGCTCGCGCCGGGACAGGTCGATGCCGAGCTCCTCCGCAGCGCGGAAGACGTCCTCGTCGGTGTCACGCATCTCGATGGACATGCCGTCCGAGGACAGCACCTCCACGTTGAGGCACAGGGACTGCATCTCCTTGATGAGCACCTTGAAGGACTCGGGGATGCCGGGCTCAGGGATGTTCTCGCCCTTGACGATGGCCTCGTAGACCTTCACGCGGCCGGTCACGTCGTCGGACTTGATGGTCAGCAGCTCCTGGAGGGCGTACGCGGCGCCGTAAGCCTCCAGCGCCCACACCTCCATCTCACCGAAGCGCTGGCCACCGAACTGGGCCTTACCACCCAGCGGCTGCTGGGTGATCATCGAGTACGGGCCGGTCGACCGGGCGTGCAGCTTGTCGTCGACCAGGTGGTGGAGCTTGAGGATGTACATGTAGCCGACCGAGATCGGCTCCGGGAACGGCTCGCCGGAGCGGCCGTCGAACAGCCTCGCCTTGCCGGACGGGAGCACCATGCGCTCGCCGTCGCGGTTCGGGATGGTGTGCTGGAGCAGACCGGCCAGCTCGTCCTCACGCGCACCGTCGAAGACAGGGGTGGCGACGTTGGTGCCGGGCTCGACCTTGTCGGCGCCGATGGCCTGGAGGCGCTCGGCCCACTCCTCCGCGAGGCCGGAGACGTCCCAGCCGCGGCTGGCGAGCCAGCCGAGGTGGATCTCCAGGACCTGTCCCGGGTTCATCCGGGACGGGACACCCAGCGGGTTGAGGATGATGTCGACCGGGGTGCCGTCCTCCAGGAACGGCATGTCCTCGATCGGGTTGATCTTGGAAATGACGCCCTTGTTGCCGTGACGGCCGGCGAGCTTGTCACCGTCGGTGATCTTGCGCTTCTGCGCGACGTAGACGCGGACCAGCTGGTTCACGCCCGGCGGCAGCTCGTCGCCCTCTTCGCGGTCGAAGACGCGGACGCCGATGACCTTGCCGATCTCACCGTGCGGCACCTTCAGGGAGGTGTCGCGCACCTCGCGCGCCTTCTCACCGAAGATCGCGCGGAGCAGGCGCTCCTCCGGCGTCAGCTCGGTCTCGCCCTTGGGCGTGACCTTGCCGACGAGGATGTCGCCGGCGACGACCTCGGCACCGATGCGGATGATGCCGCGCTCGTCGAGGTCGGCGAGGACCTCCTCGGAGACGTTCGGGATGTCCCGGGTGATCTCCTCGGGGCCGAGCTTGGTGTCACGGGCGTCGACCTCGTGCTCCTCGATGTGGATCGAGGAGAGGACGTCGTCCTGCACGAGGCGCTGCGACAGGATGATCGCGTCCTCGTAGTTGTGACCCTCCCACGGCATGAACGCGACCAGCAGGTTCTTGCCGAGCGCCATCTCGCCGTTCTCGGTGGCCGGACCGTCGGCCAGGACCTGGCCCTCGATGATCCGGTCGCCCTCGGCGACGATGACCTTCTGGTTGACCGAGGTTCCCTGGTTGGACCGGGAGAACTTGGCCAGGCGGTACGTGATGTACGTGCCGTCGTCGTTGGTCGTGGTGATGTAGTCCGCGGAGACCTCCTGGACCACACCCGCCTTCTCGGCCTTGACCACGTCGCCGGCGTCGGCGGCGGAGCGGTACTCCATGCCGGTGCCGACCAGCGGGGACTCGCTCTTGATGAGCGGCACCGCCTGACGCATCATGTTCGCGCCCATGAGGGCACGGTTGGCGTCGTCGTGCTCGAGGAACGGGATCATGGCGGTCGCGACCGACACCATCTGGCGCGGCGAGACGTCCATGTAGTCGACGTCGTCACCGGGGACGTAGTCGACCTCGCCGCCACGGCGGCGGACCAGGACGCGGGCCTCGGAGAAGCGCATGTCGTCGTTGAGCGTGGCGTTGGCCTGCGCGATGACGAAGCGGTCCTCCTCGTCGGCGGTCAGGTAGTCCACGTCGTCCGTGACCTGGCCGTCGACGACCTTGCGGTAAGGCGTCTCGATGAAACCGAACGGGTTGATCCGGCCGTACGAGGCGAGCGAGCCGATCAGACCGATGTTCGGGCCTTCGGGTGTCTCGATCGGGCACATGCGGCCGTAGTGCGACGGGTGAACGTCGCGGACCTCGAAGCCGGCCCGCTCACGGGAGAGACCACCCGGGCCGAGGGCGTTCAGACGACGCTTGTGCGTCAGCCCCGACAGCGGGTTGTTCTGGTCCATGAACTGGGACAGCTGGCTGGTGCCGAAGAACTCCTTGATGGAGGCGACGACCGGCCGGATGTTGATCAGGGTCTGCGGCGTGATCGCCTCGACGTCCTGGGTGGTCATGCGCTCACGCACGACGCGCTCCATACGGGCGAGACCCGTACGGACCTGGTTCTGGATGAGCTCGCCGACGTTGCGGATGCGGCGGTTGCCGAAGTGGTCGATGTCGTCGGTCTCGACGACGATCTCCCGGCCCGACTCGCCGACCGTCTCGGTCTCACCGGCGTGCAGCTTCACCAGGTACTTGATGGTGGCGATGACGTCGTCGGTGGTGAGCACGCCGGCGTCCAGCGGCTCGTCCGCGCCGAGCTTCTTGTTGACCTTGTAGCGGCCGACCTTGGCGAGGTCGTAGCGCTTCGGGTTGAAGTACAGGTTCTCCAGAAGCGTCTGCGCGGCCTCACGCGTGGGGGGCTCGCCCGGACGCAGCTTGCGGTAGATGTCGAGCAGCGCGTCGTCCTGGCCCTGGGTGTGGTCCTTCTCCAGGGTGGCGCGCATGGACTCGTACTCGCCGAACTCCTCGAGGATCTGCTCGGTGGTCCAACCGAGCGCCTTGAGGAGGACGGTCACGGACTGCTTGCGCTTGCGGTCGATGCGCACACCGACCATGTCGCGCTTGTCGATCTCCATCTCCAGCCAGGCACCCCGGGACGGGATGATCTTGGCGGAGAAGATGTCCTTGTCGGACGTCTTGTCGATGGAGGAGTCGAAGTAGACACCCGGCGAACGGACCAGCTGCGACACGACGACACGCTCGGTGCCGTTGATGACGAAGGTGCCCTTGTTGGTCATGAGCGGGAAGTCGCCCATGAAGACCGTCTGGGACTTGATCTCGCCGGTCTCGTTGTTGGTGAACTCGGCGGTGACGAAGAGCGGGGCCGCGTACGTGAAGTCGCGGTCCTTGCACTCGTCGATGCTGTTCTTGGAGGGCTCGAAGCGGTGGTCGCGGAACGTCAGCGACATCGACCCGGAGAAGTCCTCGATCGGCGAGATCTCCTCGAAGATCTCTTCCAGACCGGACTTGGTGGGGACGTCCTGACCGGACTCCAGAGCCGACTCGACGCGAGCCTTCCAGGCGTCGTTGCCGAGCAGCCAGTCGAAGCTCTCGGTCTGCAGCGCGAGAAGGTTCGGAACCTCGAGGGGCTCCTTGATCTTTGCAAAGGAGATGCGCAGCGGGGCGGTGCTGGCAGCGTTGTTCGTATTCGCGGTCGAGGCATTGCGCGAGGCGGCCAAGAGGGGGTCCTTCCGAGGGCTCGGACTCACTACGCGCGTACCGGCCCCTCTTCCGTGCACGAAGACAGGGGGCGCCTGATGTGGCTGTAGAGCCAGGTCAGGCATGCTCTGGTCGTCGGTGCTCGGGCGAGGGCAGACCCCTGGTGACGGGCAGGGGGCAACTAACAGGCAGCGCAAAGGGTCAGTGTAGCCACATGGCACACTGATGTCCAGTGCGGGTCTCGATGACCGTGTTCGCTCCTCGTTGTTCTCACCACCTGCGGCAAGGCCTCGCCCTCAACGCACCGTGATACTGCCCTCTTCGCCGTGGATCCATGCCTCGGATTCGGATCCGTGTGACGACGCGTCCTGAGAATCGCGCGCTGCGTGCGGTTCGTCAAGGCCCCCCTTGCCCGAACCGCCTGCCGCCTGGGGGCTCTCAGTGCCCCGGCGACGGCACGACGAAGATCACCATACTCTCCGCCGTCGCGCGTGCAAGGCAGCCACCGCCGGACCCCCGGATACGCCGAAGAGCGACCACCCGGATGGATGATCGCTCTTCGGTGCTGTGGCGTTACAGATCCTGACGGATCTGTTGAGCCTTCGCGGTCTTACTTGACCTCGACCGAGGCGCCGGCGCCCTTGAGGGACTCGGCGGCCTTCTCGGCGGCGTCCTTGGCGACCTTCTCGAGGACGGGCTTCGGGGCGCCGTCCACGAGGTCCTTGGCCTCCTTCAGACCCAGGGAGGTCAGCTCGCGCACGACCTTGATGACCTGGATCTTCTTGTCGCCGGCACCGGTGAGGATGACGTCGAACTCGTCCTGCTCGGCCTCGGCCTCGGCCGGGGCGGCAGCGGCGGCCGGGGCGGCGGCGACGGCCGCGGCGGCGGTGACGTCGAACTTCGCCTCGAAGGCCTTCACGAACTCGGAGAGCTCGATGAGGGTCATCTCCTCGAACTGGGCGAGCAGGTCGTCCTGGCTGAGCTTCGCCATGATGGCGGTCCTTCCACTAATTCGGCAGGTGCCGGATGTACGGGGTGAGGCGGGCGTACGTCGGGCCCGCGTCGACCCTCACCTCATGCGGTTCATGCGGCGAGGATCGGAAAGCGAGCCGAATTACTCGGCACCGCCCTGCTCGTCCTGCTTGGCACGGAGCGCGTCCACGGTGCGGACGAGCTTCGAGGGAAGCGCCTGGAAGAGCTGCGCAGTCTGGGACTGCTTGCCCTTGAAGGCACCCGCCAGCTTGGAGAGCAGAACCTCGCGGGACTCGAGGTCCGCAAGCTTCTTGATCTCGTCGGCGGACATCGCCTTGCCGTCAAGGACACCGCCCTTGATGACGAGATTCGGGTTGTCCTTGGCGAAGTCGCGCAGACCCTTCGCCGACTCCACCGGGTCACCGGTGACGAAGGCGACGGCCGTCGGACCAGCGAAGAGCTGGTCGTCGAGCGTGATCCCGGCCTCGTTGGCCGCAATCTTGGTCAGCGTGTTCTTCACCACGGCGTACTGGGCGTTCTCACCGAGCGACCGGCGCAGCGTCTTGAGCTGCGCCACGGTGAGACCGCGGTACTCGGTCAGCACAGCGGCGTTGGAGCTGCGGAACTTGTCCGTCAGCTCGGCAACCGCGGCAGCCTTTTCGGGCGTCGCCATAGAGCCTCGGCCTCCTTCCGGGTGATTCGGACCGCGCGGACCCGAAGGAGGACTGGGGAATACGAAACGCCCCGGCGCAGGCGCACGGGGCGTGGCTCGACCGTTGATCACACGCACGAGGCGCGGACTGACGGGAGCTCATCCACAGTCACCTGCGCGGGTCGTCCGCAGTTCAGCGGATCCTTCGGCCACCATGCCCTCTCGCGAGCACACGGCAACGACCAGCGGTCTTTGGCTTCTGGGAAAGCGTACGTGAACGGGGCAGTGTCAAGCAAATCCGCCCGACGGGCCAGCGCACGGGCCGCGCCGGGGACCCGCGGGCGCCGCGGACTCAGAGCCCGGAGCCGCTCTCCAGCGCCTCCAGCTCGGCCATCTCCTCCTCGAAGGTGGCCTCGTCGCCGGACATCTCGCCCAGCTGCTCAAGCAGCTCGAAGAGGTCGAAGGTGTCGGCGGCCGGCGGCACCTCGACCTCGGCCTTGGCCCCGTAGCCGGAGAGCTTCATGCTCATGTCGATGTCGCCCTGGGGGGTGTCCATCCCGACGTCCATGCGGACCGGCAGGTCGTCGTCGTTGACCCAGACCTCGGTGTCGTAGCCCTTGATGCCGGACTTCTCGACGTTCTTCAGGAGCTGTTCGCGCTCCTTGGGCTCGAGTACGTCCAGACCATCGTTGCTCTCCATCACCTCTTTGACGGTGAGCGTGCCCTTGTAGTGCTGGGCCGTGACGCCGTCGACCTTCTCCTCGCCGACACGCTTGAGGTTGGGCGACTCCAGGAGCAGGGCGAGCTGCTCGACCGGGTTCTGGTTCATGTTCTCCAGACCGGAGAGCATCTCGCCCCCGGCCTCGGCGCCCGCGGACTCGGCGGCGGCCGCCAGGTCCATCTTCATCCAGCGCTTGCCGTCCATGTCCTTGGCGGCTGCCTCGCCCATGTCCATGTACATCACGTTGTCGCGCCAGACCGTCCGGACCTGCTCCGGGGCGTCCGGCTCGGTGGCCAGCATGGAGCCCTTCATGGTCATGTCCATGACCATCGGGTCCCAGCCCATGACGCCGGACATCGTGACGTCACCACCACCGTCCAGGGCGGCCGGCGTCGACATGGTCATCTCGACGTTGGCGGACTTGGCCTCGGACGTCTTCTCGTACGCCGCGGTCAGGACCTGATGGACGGTCCGGTCCGCGCCGGAGGCTCCGTCCTCCTTCTCGGCACCGCAGCCGACGGCCCCGCCCGCCAGCACCAGAGCCGACACGCCGGCGAGCGCCACCCCACCCCGCCGCGAAGACCGCGCGTACACAGAAAGCCTCATCGATTCCCCCCAAGGAAACGCGACCAACGTATTGTTGAATTCTGAACCCGTCGTGAGCCTAACGCACGGGTTCGATCGGCTGCCTCCCATTACCGACCCGCCCCTTGCAGCAGCTCCGTGAAGTCCGCGGTGTCCGCGGCCGGAGGGCGCTCGGCGGAGACGGCGACGCCGTAGTCGCTGTAGTACGCGGTCTGGCTCAGCTCGCCGGTCTCCGTCCGGCCCCGCTCGACCTTCTTGACCAACAGGTCCCGGTCGTCGACCCAGATGTCGACGGTCTGCTCGGTGGCGCCTCCCACCGTGCCGGTCCAGTGCGTGGTGCGCCGCCCACGGGTCGTCTCCTCCCCGACCTCGCGTACGTCGTCGGAGGCGAGCAGCTGCTTCACCGCCTCGTGGGGCGTGGTCTTGCGCATCCGGTCCGCGAACCCGGCGCCCGCGCCGTCGCCGAGGTCCTCCAGGTCGGCGTAGACGTACTTGATCCAGTGTCTTCCGCCGACCCGGTCGGCGAACACGTCGCCCATCCTGGCGTAGTAGGCGTCGGGCAGGTACCGGGCCTCCATGGCGGTGGTGCCGAGCCGGCGCATGGTCTCGGCGGTCGTGCCGCCGGTGTACGTGATCGTCAGGGTGCCGGTGAGGCCGTCGCGCCAGCCGAGGGCGCCGACGGCGTCCAGGGACAGCTCGCGGCCCATGACGGTCGTGGACTCGACCCTCGCCGAACCCGCCCGTCCGGTGGCCCGCTCGACGGAGCGCAGCGACCGCGTCGACGGGTCGGTGGCGTCGTCGGCCGGTCCGTCGGCCGAGGTGCAGGCGGTGACGCACGCCAGCGCGGCCGTCACCGCGATCGAGGCGACCGTACGGCGTGCCGTCGTGCCCGTCATGCGCCCACCCCTTGTCCCCGTGTGCCCCCGCGCGATTCCGCGCTGCCCGCACGCTAACCCAGCGCTCCGACACCCGTACGGGAAAAGGGAACGGGCCCCGCACCTCGGAAGGTGCGGGGCCCGTGAACCGGTTGGGCGAGCCGTGGCTCAGACCGCCGCCGGGTCCTCCTCGACGAGGAGGTTGCGGGTGCGGTTGGAGTCGATCTGAATGCCGGGGCCCATCGTGGTGCTGATGGCGGCCTTCTTGATGTAGCGACCCTTGGCGGCGGACGGCTTCAGACGGAGGATCTCCTCCAGCGCCGCCGCGTAGTTCTCCACCAGCTTGGTGTCGTCGAAGGACGACTTGCCGATGATGAAGTGCAGGTTCGAGTGCTTGTCGACGCGGAACTCGATCTTGCCGCCCTTGATCTCGGTCACGGCCTTGGCCACGTCCGGGGTCACGGTGCCCGTCTTAGGGTTCGGCATCAGACCACGCGGGCCGAGGACGCGGCCGAGGCGGCCGACCTTGCCCATGAGGTCCGGGGTGGCGACGACGGCGTCGAAGTCCAGACGGCCCTTCGACACCTCGTCGATCAGTTCGTCGGAGCCGACGATGTCGGCGCCGGCGGCGGTCGCGGCCTCGGCACGGTCACCGGTCGCGAAGACCAGGACCCGGGCGGTCTTACCGGTGCCGTGCGGGAGGTTCACGGTGCCGCGGACCATCTGGTCGGCCTTGCGCGGGTCGACACCCAGGCGGAAGGCGACCTCGACGGTGCCGTCGAACTTGGTCGTGGAGGTCTCCTTGGCGAGACGGACGGCCTCGAGCGGGGCGTAGAGCTTGTCCCGGTCGATCTTGGCGTCCGCAGCGCGGAGAGACTTGCTGCGCTTGCTCACTACTGCTCCTGTTGCTTCTTAGGAGTCGTGGTCCGGGCCGAGCAGGCCCCGCCACTTCTGCTTGCTTACGGGGGTGGAGGTCAGCCCTCGACCGTGACGCCCATGGAACGAGCGGTACCGGCGATGATCTTCTCCGCCTGGTCCAGGTCGTTGGCGTTGAGGTCGGGCATCTTGGTGGTGGCGATCTCGCGGACCTGGTCGCGCGTGATCTTCGCGACCTTGGTCTTGTGCGGCTCGCCGGAGCCCTTCTCCACGCCCGCGGCCTTGAGGATCATCTTGGCGGCCGGCGGCGTCTTGGTGATGAAGGTGAAGGAGCGGTCCTCGTAGACCGTGATCTCCACCGGGATGACCCAGCCACGCTGCGACTCGGTCGCGGCGTTGTAGGCCTTGCAGAACTCCATGATGTTGACGCCGTGCTGACCCAGCGCGGGGCCGACCGGCGGGGCCGGGTTCGCGGCACCGGCCTGGATCTGGAGCTTGATGAGCCCCGTGACCTTCTTCTTCTTGGGAGGCATAGCTCTCCGGGTCCTTTCGATTCGGGTCCTGCCCGCATCCGGGGGCGACCCGGACACAGGCATACCGCACAACGATAACGGGTATGGATGTGCGGCCAAAACCGAGCAGGTCAGGCACCCGCTCTCGCGGCTGCCTGACCTGCTCGGAAGCAGTGCGTCCAGAGAAGTACCGGTGAGCGGTACTAGTTCTTCTGGATCTGGTCGAAGCTCAGCTCGACCGGGGTCTCGCGGCCGAAGATCTCGACGAGGCCCTTGACCTTCTTCGAGTCGGCGTTGATCTCGTTGATCGTGGCCTGCAGCGTCGCGAACGGGCCGTCGGTGACGGTGACCGAGTCGCCGACCTCGAAGTCCAGCACCTGGACCTCGACCTTGCGCTGCGGCGCCGGCTTGCCCTCGGCCTCGGCGGCCTCGCGGGCGGCCTTCTCCTCGGCCTCCGGGGCGAGCATCTTGACGATCTCGTCCAGCGTCAGCGGGTACGGGTCGTAGGCGTTGCCGACGAAGCCGGTGACGCCGGGGGTGTTGCGGACGACACCCCACGACTCGTTGGTCAGGTCCATGCGGACGAGGACGTAGCCGGGCAGCTTGTTCTGCCGGATCGTCTTGCGGTCGCCGTTCTTGATCTGGACGACCTCTTCCTGCGGCACCTCGGCCTGGAAGATGTAGTCCTCGACGTTCAGGGAGACGGCGCGCTGCTCGAGGTTGGTCTTCACGCGGTTCTCGTAACCGGCGTAGGTGTGGATCACGTACCACTCGCCGGGCAGGACGCGCAGCTCCTGGCGGAGCTTCTCGATCGGGTCGATCTCGGGCTCGGGCTCGGCGGCTTCGGCGGTCTCCGCGTCGGCGTCCTCGGCCTCCGCGTCCGCATCCTCGCCCGCCTCGGCGGTCTCGTCCTGGGCCTCGGCGGTCTCGTCCGCGTCCGCGACGACGGCGTCGTCGGCAGCCTCGGCCTCGGCGGAGGCCTCGGTGTCCTCGTTGTCGGCGCCCTCGACGATGCCGGGCTCGTCCTCGACGGACTCGACCGGCTCGATGGCGTCGTTCACGTTCGGGTCAGACACGGTGGCTGCTTCTTCCTGGATACATAGGGGTGGAACACGCGAAAGGGGCGCCGGGTACCTCGGCGCCCTTCGCTCTCGACTCAGCCGAAGACGTACTTGGCGGCGTGAGAGAAGCCATAGTCAATCAGTGTCACCAGGCCGATCATGATGACCACGAAGATGATCACGACGGTGGTGTACGTCGTCAGCTGGTTGCGGGTCGGCCAGACAACCTTGCGCAGCTCCGCGACGATCTGGCGGTAGAAGAGTGCGAGGCGCTTCAGCGGGCCCTTCTTGGCGCGCTTGCCGCCTTTGCGCGACTTCTTCTTGGAGTCCGGCGCCTCGTCCTGGGCATCAGGCATGTCGATGGAGCCCACGGCGTCCGTCACTCGTCCTCACCTGATTCCGGGTCGTGGCCGTGCCGCGCCCGGTTGGAGCCGCACGGCGGTGCATTGCTGTACGTACATGCGCACACATCCTGGCGAAGGTGTGTGTAGCAGGGCCGGAGGGACTTGAACCCCCAACCGCTGGTTTTGGAGACCAGTGCTCTACCAATTGAGCTACGACCCTTTGTGTGTCCCCCAACGTACCGCATCCGCCCGGATGCTTGGTGTGCACCGGATGACCGCAGGCCGCTGAAGGCCAACGAGGTGAGAGTGTACGTGCTCACGGGCCGGGCGTCGAACAGAAAGCACGTCCGGACTGATGTTCAGGGCTTGACCCCGTCCTGCTCAGTCCGTGAAACCCCTGTGCCGGGGAGGTTTCCGGTCTGAAACGATGGGGTCATGAGCGCTGCAACCCCTCCCACCGAGCGCCGGGTCTCCGCCCGAGTCGGCGCGATCTCCGAGTCCGCCACCCTCGCCGTGGACGCCAAGGCGAAGGCCCTCAAGGCCGCCGGGCGGCCGGTGATCGGCTTCGGCGCCGGTGAGCCGGACTTCCCGACCCCGGACTACATCGTCCAGGCCGCCGTCGAGGCCTGCCAGAACCCGAAGTACCACCGCTACACGCCGGCCGGCGGGCTGCCCGAGCTGAAGGCCGCGATCGCCGCGAAGACGCTGCGCGACTCCGGCTACGAGGTCGACCCGTCGCAGATCCTGGTCACCAACGGCGGCAAGCAGGCCATCTACGAGGCGTTCGCCGCGATCCTCGACCCGGGCGACGAGGTCATCGTCCCGGCGCCGTACTGGACGACGTACCCGGAGTCGATCCGGCTGGCCGGCGGTGTCCCCGTCGAGGTCGTCGCCGACGAGACGACCGGTTACCGGGTGAGCGTGGAGCAGCTGGAGGCCGCGCGCACCAAGAAGACGAAGGTCGTCCTCTTCGTTTCGCCGTCGAACCCGACGGGCGCCGTGTACAGCGAGGCCGAGACCGAGGCGATCGGCCAGTGGGCCGTCGAGCACGGTCTGTGGGTGCTGACCGACGAGATCTACGAGCACCTCGTCTACGGCGACGCCTTCTCCGTGTCCATGCCCGCGCTGCTGCCCGAGCTGCGCGACAAGTGCATCGTGGTCAACGGTGTCGCGAAGACGTACGCGATGACCGGCTGGCGGGTCGGGTGGGTCATCGGCCCGAAGGACGTCGTCAAGGCCGCGACGAACCTCCAGTCGCACGCCACGTCCAACGTGTCCAACGTGGCCCAGGCGGCGGCGATCGCCGCGGTCTCCGGCGACCTGGACGCCGTGGCGAAGATGCGGGAGGCCTTCGACCGGCGCCGTCAGACCATCGTGCGGATGCTCAACGAGATCGACGGCGTGCTGTGCCCGGAGCCCAAGGGCGCGTTCTACGCGTACCCGTCGGTGAAGGCGCTCCTCGGCAGGGAGATCCGCGGCAAGCGTCCGCAGGACACGGTCGAGCTGGCCGCGCTGATCCTGGAGGAGGCCGAGGTCGCGGTCGTGCCCGGCGAGGCCTTCGGCACGCCCGGGTACCTGCGGCTGTCGTACGCGCTCGGGGACGAGGACCTCGTCGAGGGCGTGAGCCGGATCCAGAAGCTGCTGGCGGAGGCGCGGGACTGACCGCCGCTCATCGAGCAGGGCCGCACCTCGACGTCGAGGTGCGGCCCTGTTTCTTTGTGCGAGCAAGACCACGTACGGGGAAAGTGCTGTCGGGCCGGGCGTGTCGTGCGGCAGGATCACGGAATGGAGCGTGTACGTGATGTCTCTGAACTGCCGAAGGCCCATCTCCACCTGCACTTCACCGGGTCGATGCGGCCCGCGACCCTGCTGGAACTGGCCGACAAGCACGGCGTGCGTCTGCCCGAGACGCTGACCGAGGCGCTGGGCCGCGGGGAGTCCCCGAAGCTGCGGGCGACGGACGAACGGGGCTGGTTCCGCTTCCAGCGGCTGTACGACGCGGCGCGATCGTGCCTCCAGGAGCCGGAGGACATCCAGCGGCTGGTCCGCGAGGCCGCGGAGGAGGACCTGCGGGACGGGTCGGGGTGGCTCGAGATCCAGGTGGACCCGACGTCGTACGCGCCGCGGCTGGGCGGGCTGATTCCGGCGCTGGAGATCATCCTGGACGCGGTGGAGACGACCGTGCGGGACACCGGGATCGGGATGCGGGTGCTGGTCGCCGCGAACCGGATGAAGCATCCACTGGACGCGCGAACCCTGGCCCGGCTCGCGGTGCGGTACGCGGACCGGGGCGTGGTCGGGTTCGGGCTCTCCAACGACGAGCGGCGAGGCATGGCCCGGGACTTCGACCGGGCGTTCGCGATCGCGCGGGAGGGCGGGCTGCTGTCGGCTCCGCACGGCGGTGAGCTGACCGGACCGGCGTCCGTGCGGGACTGCCTGGACGACCTGGAGGCCGACCGGCTCGGGCACGGGGTGCGGGCGGCGGAGGACCCCCGGCTGATGAAGCGGCTGGCGGACCGGCAGGTGACGTGCGAGGTGTGCCCGGCGTCGAATGTCGCCCTGGGCGTGTACGAGAAGCCGGAGGACGTACCGCTGCGGACCCTGTTCGAGGCGGGGGTGCCGATGGCGCTGGGCGCGGACGATCCGCTGCTGTTCGGGGCTCGGCTGGCCGCCCAGTACGAGATCGCACGGGACCACCACGGGTTCACGGACGCCGAACTGGCGGAACTGGCACGCCAGTCGGTGCGGGGGTCGGCCGCGCCGGAGGATGTGAAGGGGAGGCTGCTGGCGGGGGTGGACGACTGGCTGACCGAGTAACCGGCATGAGCAGGGGTCGTCCCGCGTGCGGTGGCGGTGGGCGGTGGCAGTGGCAGTGGCGGTGGCAGTGGCAGTGGCAGTGGCAGTGGCAGTGGCAGTGGCGGTGGCAGTGGCAGTGGCAGTGGGTCGGGGCTCGTTCCCGCCCGACTGCGGACCGTCCAGGCTCGTCCCCGCCCGACTGCGGGCAGTCGCGGCTCGTCCCTCCCGACTGCGGGCAGCCGGGGCCCGTCCCGCCCAACTGCGGACCGTCCGGACTCGTCCCTCCCGACTGCGGGCGGTCGCGGCTCGCCCCGCCCGGTTGGCGGGCAGCCCGGCCTGTCCCTGCCCGGCCGCGTGTCCCACCCCCGCGCCGGGCGGCAGTTCAGCAGATCCCCGCGAGCAGCGTCCGGGCCAGTCGCCGCGCGAAGTCGTCCAGCGGTGGGCGGACGCCGGTACGCGTCGCGTCGTACGCGAACGCCCGCTGCGAGCAGGCGCCCAGCAGGAGCGACGCGGCGGCGAAGGTGTCCGCGTCGGCGCGGACGCGCCCTGCGGCCTGCTCGATGCGCAGGTAGGCGTCGAGGCCCTCGATCGGCAGGTGCGGCCCGGTGCCGAGCTCCCGCATCGCGTCGTCGTGCCGCCGCTTGAGCTGCGTCTGGGCGTACAGCGAGGCGGCGATCGGGAAGCTCTGCTCGTAGAAGAGCGCGGCCTGGTGGGCGATCTCCGTGAGGTTCTCCTCCAGGGAGGCACGGCCCGGCTCCGTGGCGAGGCCGTTCAGCAAGGGAGTCAGCCGCGGCAGCCGTTCGGACAGGACGCGGATGAAGAGCTCCTCCTTGCTCGCGAAGTGCTTGTACAGCGCGGCCTCGGAGCAGTCGGCTCCCTTGGCGATCTCCTTGGTGGTGGCGCGGGCCAGCCCGACGGTCAGCATCAGCTCGTGGGCGGCGTCCAGGATGCGTTCCCGGGCCGGCTTGGCGGACTGCACGGTTACTCCTGACGGGGCTTGACGAGTGGGTGAGTACTTACTCACCCTAGAGGAAGGCCGGGTGGGTGAGTACTCACTCACCCAGCTCCATCACCAGAGCGCGGCCACGCCGCCGTGCGGAGCGGAGTACGCCATGAAGCTCACCGTCTTCGGTGCCACCGGGGGCATCGGCCAGGAAGTCGTCCGGCAGGCACTCGACGCCGGCCACCAGGTCACGGCCGTCGTACGGGACCCCGCGCGGCTGTCCGTCACCGGCGAGCGCCTGGAGGTGTTCCGCGCGGACCTGAGCGACCCGGCAGCGGTGCGGCCGGCGGTGGCCGGGCGTGACGCCGTGCTGTCCGGGCTCGGCGCACGTCGCCGCGCCGACGCCGGGGTCGCGACCAGGCTGACCCGGACGGTACTCGACGCGATGGAGGCGGAGGGCGCGCGCAGACTGCTGGTCGTCAGTGCCGCCCCGGTCGGGCCCGAGCCGCAGGACGCCGGGCTGCTGGACCGGGGCGTGCGCGGGGTCGTCTCCGCCGTTCTCAAGGACATCTACGCCGATCTGCGCGCGATGGAGGCCGAGCTGGCGCGCAGCGCGACCGACTGGACGGTCGCCCGGCCGCCGCGGCTGCAGGACAAGCCGGTGTCCGGCCGGTACCGGACGGTGGTCGGCGGCTTCCCGTCCAAGGGCCGTCTCATGGGCCGCGCCGACGTCGCCCACGCGATGCTCGCGATGACCGGGGACGCGGGGACCGTGAAGCAGGGCGTGGGCATGGCGTACTGATGCCCTGGACTGCGGGCTGCGGCAGCGGCTAGAGGCAGCGGCAGCGGCTAGAGGCAGCGGCAGCGGCAGCGGCTAGAGGCAGCGGCTAGAGGCTGACGCCGACCGTCACCGGTTCGTTGACCAGTGTGACGCCGAAGACCTCGCGGACGCCGGTGACGACCTCGCGGGCCAGGGCGAGCAGGTCCTCCGTGGTCGCGTCGCCGCGGTTGGTGAGGGCGAGGGTGTGCTTGGTGGAGATGCGGGCGGGCCCGGTGCCGTAGCCCTTGGTGAAACCGGCCTTGTCGATCAGCCAGGCCGCGGAGGTCTTGATGCGCCCCTCCCCGGCCGGGAAGGCGGGCGGCTCGGCGCCGGTACCGAGGCGCTCGTCCACGCGCGCGCGGAACACCGCGAACTCCTCGTCCGTGAGGATCGGGTTGGTGAAGAAAGACCCGGCCGACCAGGTGTCGTGGTCCTCGGGGTCCAGGACCATGCCCTTGCCGGCGCGCAGCCTCAGCACGGTGTCGCGGGCCTCGGTCAGCGGTACCCGATCGCCGGGCTCCACGCCGAGGGTGCGGGCCGTCTCGGCGTAGCGGAGGGGCGCGGAGAGCCCGGCGGCATCCTCCAGCCCGAAGCGGACGCGCAGGACGACGTACCGCTCGGGTTCGGCCTTGAAGCGGCTGTGGCGGTAGGAGAAGCCGCAGTCGCTGTTGGTGAGGGTGGCGGTCTCGCCGGATCTGCGGTCGTACGCGATCACCTCGGTGATCGTCGAGGAGACCTCCTGGCCGTACGCGCCGACGTTCTGGATGGGGGTCGCGCCCGCCGAGCCGGGGATGCCGGCCAGGCACTCGACGCCGGCGAGTCCGGCCTCGACGGTGCGGGCGACGGCGTCGGTCCAGATCTCGCCGGCCGCCAGCTCCAGCGTCGTGCCGTCGAGGGAGAAGCCGCGGGTGGCGATGTGCAGGGCGGTGCCGTCGAAGCCCTTGTCGCCGATGACCAGGTTGGAGCCGCCGCCGATGAGCAGCAGGGGCGTGCCGGTGTCGTCGGCCTCGCGGACGGCGTCGATCACCTCGGCGTCGGTCGTGGCCGTGACCAGCCGGGTCGCCGGTCCTCCCAGCCGGAAGGTGGTCAGCGGGGCGAGGGGGGCGTCGTGGAGTTCCTGCACGCGCCCAAGACTACGAGACGGCACCGACATCCCGGAGCAGCGGGAAACGCCCCGACCGTTCGGCCGGCGCGTTTCCTGTCGTCATATCCGTCCGTACCCGGCCCTCAGCGCAGCCGCTCACGCATCTCCGCCCAGCTCACCGGCAGCGCGTCGCTCGGTGCCGACCAGGAGGCGGACTTCGAGTCCCGCATCTGCGCGGACAGCCCTCGGGAGGTCGGCGCGTGATTGCCCGAGTGGGCGAACCCTTGAGTGCTCGGGCGACTCCCAGGGGGACACCGTCCAGAACGTCCGCGTGAAGCCACCCTCACTCGCCGTCGCCACGGAAGGGCGTACGACGTCACAGGACGTCGTAGGTCAGGTGCGTCGCGGTCGATGTCCGGGTCACGCCGCGCTGCACCAGCGTGCGCGGTGTTCCGCCGGTGAACAGCGGCGTCCCGGCGCCCAGCACCACGGGCGCGAGGTGCAGGGACAGGCCGTCGACCAGCCCGGCGTCGATGGCCGAGCCGATCGTGGCACCACCGCCCATGAGGACGACGTCGAGGTCTTTGCCGCTGTCCGACGACGCCGCCTCGGCGCGCTCCCGCGCGGCGGTGAGGACGTCGGGCAGACCGGTGGTGACGAACGTCCAGTCGAGGTGGGTGAGTCGCACCGACTCCGGCCGCGAGCTCGTCACGACGACGAAAGCGGGCTTGCCGACCTCGCCGGCGCCGTAGCCGGACGTGTCGTCCCAGCCGTACGGCCCGTCGACCACGTCGAAGAGCCGGCGCCCGAGGACGACGGCACCCGAGCGTGCGGTCGCCTCGCGCAGGATCCGGCGGTCGTCGGGGTCGTCGGAGAACGCCCAGGTGTGCAGGGCCTCCCCGCCGGTGCCCAGACCGCTGTCCGGGCCGGGGTCGGGTCTGGTGACGAAACCGTCGAGGGAGATCGAGATGTCAGCGATGATTCGTGTCATACAGGACAGACCCGATCCGCCACCCGGACTCATCGCTGGAGCGTGAAACGGGTACCGCTTGGAACGGCTACCGCATGAAGCGGGTGCCGGATGAAGCGGGTGCCGGATGAAGCGGGTGCCGGATGAAGCGGGTGCCGGATGAAGCGGGTGCCGGATGGACCCCGATCGGCCCCGGCCGGCCCCCGACGCCTCCCGGCAGCCCCACCGCCCGCCCCGGGGACGAGGACCGGCCACCGCGTCTCAGGCGAGTCGTACGACCGCCCGGGACATGCCGAGGACCTTCTGACCGGCGCTGGTGGCCGTGAGGTCGACGCGGACGGTGTTGTCGTCGAGCTTGGCCGCGACCTTGCCGCTGACCTCGACCACGGCACCGTGGTCGTCGTTCGGGACCACGACGGGCCGGGTGAACCGGACGCCGTACTCCACGACCGCGCCCGGGTCGCCGAGCCAGTCGGTGACCACGCGGATCGCCTCGGCCATCGTGAACATGCCGTGCGCGATGACGTCCGGCAGGCCGACCTCCTTGGCGAACTTCTCGTTCCAGTGGATCGGGTTGAAGTCGCCCGAGGCACCCGCGTACCGCACGAGAGTGGCGCGGTTCACAGGGAAACTCCGCGCGGGCAGTTCGGTGCCGACCTCGACGTCACTGTAAGTGACCTTCGCCGTCATGGGATGCTCACGCCTCCTCGGCCGCGCGGGCCACGAGCTTGGTCCAGGCGGTCACGACGTGCTCGCCGGCCTCGTCGTGGACCTCGCCGCGGATGTCCAGGATGTCGTTGCCCGCCATGGACTTGATCGCCTCGATGGTCGAGGTCACCGTGAGCCGGTCACCGGCCCGCACCGGACGGACGTACGAGAACTTCTGGTCGCCGTGCACCACCCGGCTGTAGTCCAGGCCGAGCTGCGGGTCCTCGACTACCTGACCGGCCGCCTTGAACGTGATCGAGAACACGAAGGTCGGCGGAGCGATCACATCGGGATGGCCGAGCGCCTTCGCGGCCTCCGCGTCCGTGTACGCCGGATTGGCGTCCCCCACCGCCTCCGCGAACTCGCGGATCTTCTCCCGGCCCACCTCGTAGGGCTCGGTGGGCGGATAGGTCCGCCCCACGAACGACTGGTCGAGCGCCATGGGCTCGCAACCTCCTGCTGTTCTGTGCGGCTGTGGGTGCCGTCTCGGGTACCGCTGAACCAAACGACACGAGGCCGCCCCCAAACCTCGGGGACGGCCTCGTGTACGAGCCTGTTTCTATCGCGTTTCGCGGTGCGCGGTGTGCGCGTTGCAACGCGGGCAGTGCTTCTTCATCTCCAGTCGGTCCGGGTTGTTACGCCGGTTCTTCTTGGTGATGTAGTTCCGCTCCTTGCACTCCACGCAGGCCAGCGTGATCTTCGGGCGGACGTCGGTGGCAGCCACGTGAAGTGCTCCTTGACGAACGGATTGATGGTATTAACGCAGGAAAGAGTAGCCGATTGAAGGACCGACCCCGCAATCGGCTACTGAAAGTAGCGGTGACCGGACTTGAACCGGTGACACAGCGATTATGAGCCGCTTGCTCTACCGACTGAGCTACACCGCTGTGATGCGATCGGGTCCCGCCTTTCGACGGGAACCTCTCACACCAGAGCCCCAAAACGGAATCGAACCGTTGACCTTCTCCTTACCATGGAGACGCTCTGCCGACTGAGCTATTGGGGCGAGCGATGAAGACATTACACGGTCGCCCGCCGTTCGCCCAAATCCGTTTCGCCGCCCCTGTCCCGGCCCGTCCCCCGTCCCGCCCCCGGGCCCGTCGGCCTTCCGCACGTACGCCCCTGGGGCCGCCAGCAGTGCCGACAGCCGTGGCTCCCTCGGGGCCGACAGCCGTGGCTCCGACGGGGCCTCCAGCGGTGCCTCCGTCGGGACTTCCAGCGGTGGCTCCGTCGGGGCCTCCAGCAGCCTCGGCACGGCAGACCGCGCCGGTACGACTATTGCGCTCCTCCGCGCCACGGACTGATCACCGTCCTAGGCTCGACTCACTCTGCGTGATCTTGCGTCCCCCACTGCGCAGTCCGAGCCCAGAGGAGCGCGATGCCCGACAGCCAGCCGCAGCCGCCCCACTCGCCCTCCCCCTCGGGCCCCGCCGACCGCGGCTCGCTCCTGCTGGCCGGGGCGCGGCTCACCGACGGCCGGACCGTGGACGTACGGCTGCACGGCGGGCGCATCGAGGCGGTCGGCACGGCCGGCAGCCTGACGGCGGCCCGCACACCCGGCCCCGGCACCCGCGTGGACCTCACCGGCTACCTGCTCCTCCCCGCCCCCGCCGAACCCCACGTCCACGGCGACACGGCGCTGACGGCCGACGCCCCCGGCCCCGTCTCGTACGACCCCCAGGACGTCCAGCGCCGGGCCACCGAGGCCGCCCTGCTCCAGCTGGGACACGGGGCGACCGCGCTGCGGGCACACGTGCGCGTGGGCGACGTCGCGGGGCTGGGCGCGCTGACCGCCGTGCTGCGGGCGCGGCGTTCGCTGCGCGGGCTGGCAGAACTGACCACGGTGGCGATGCCGAGGGTGCTGACCGGGGTGGCCGGGGCCGACGGGCTGGCGATGCTGCGGGACGCGGTCAAGATGGGTGCGGACGTGGTGGGAGGGTGTCCGGACCTGGACCCCGATCCGACCGGGTACGTGGAGGCGGCCCTGGTGGTCGCCGCCGAGCACGGTTGCCCGGTCGACCTGCACACGGACGCCGCCGACCCGGTGCGGCTGGCCCGGCTGGCGGCGATGGCGGGCGGGCTGCGCCCCGGGGTGACCCTCGGCCCCTGCGACGGGCTGGGACGCCTGCCCGCCGACGCGGCTTCCCAGGCCGCCGACCGGCTCGCGGCGGCCGGGGTGACGGTGGTGTGCCTGCCACAGGGCGCCTGCGGCGCCGTCGACCGCCGTGACGGCACCGCTCCGGTACGGCTGTTGCGCGCGGCCGGGGTGCGGGTGGCCGCCGGGAGCGGTGCGCTGCGGGACGTGTCCAAGCCGGTCGGGCGCGGCGACCCCCTGGAGGCCGCCTACCTGCTCGCCGCGTGCCACGGGCTGCGCCCGGAGGACGCGTACGACGCGGTGAGCGCGGCGGCACGGGCGGCCCTGGGTCTTCCCGAGGTACGGGTCGAGGCGGGCTTCCCGGCCGAACTCCTCGCGGTACGCGGGGACCGGCTGGCGGGGGCGCTGTCACTGGCGTACAGCCGGATCGTGGTGCACCGGGGGCGCGTTGTGTCACGGACCAGCGCTGTACGGGAGTACGGCGACTCGACGACCTCGACCGACCTGGGGCTGCCTCGGCAGGGGCGCGGGGGGCCCGCGGGGCGTGGGGAGGCCTCCTGACGGAGAGAGCGCGACGCACGTCCGGTGGATGCGGCCGAAGTCGTGCGGCGCGGGCGGCCGTCGGAGCGTACGGTCGAAGACATGCGCATTGTCATCGCTGGTGGTCATGGTCAGATCGCGCTGCGGCTGGAGCGCCTGCTCGCCGCGCGTGGTGACGAGGTGGCGGGCATCATCCGCAAGGCCGAGCAGGCCGACGATCTGCGTGCGGCCGGCGCCGAACCGGTCGTGCTCGACCTGGAGTCGGCCTCGGCCGACGAGGTCGCGGAGCGGCTGCGGGGCGCGGACGCGGCGGTCTTCGCGGCGGGCGCGGGCCCCGGCAGCGGAGCGGCCCGCAAGGACACGGTGGACAAGGCGGCGGCGGTCCTCTTCGCCGACGCGGCGGTCCGGGCGGGCGTACGGCGCTTCGTCGTCGTGTCCTCCATGGGCGCCGACCCGGGCCACCAGGGGGACGAGATCTTCGACGTCTACCAGCGCGCCAAGGGCGAGGCCGACGCGTACGTGCGCTCGCTGGACGACTTGGCCTGGACGATCCTGCGCCCGGGCGCGCTGACGGACGACGCCGGTACCGGCCTCGTACGCCTGGAGGCACACACCGGCCGGGGCCCGGTCCCGCGCGACGACGTGGCCGCCGTACTGGCGGAACTGGTCGACACCCCGGCCACGAACGGCCTGACCCTGGAGCTGATCAGCGGCTCCACGCCCGTGTCGGTGGCGGTGAAGTCGGTGGCCGGGAACTGAGGGCGCGGGGCGCCTGGGGCGCGCCCCGGCACACACAGTCAGAACAGCGGCAACTGCCCGGGGAAGTCGGGGACGGCGTACCCGTCCAGGGCGGGCTGCGCCGCACCGAGCTGCGCCGTGCGTCGCGACCCCGGGCAGGAGACGAGTTCGCCACTCCCCCGCGTCCCGGGCGGATCGTGGCGCGCGTACCGACCTGCGACGACGGCGATCTCGCGACGGCACTCGGGGCAGGTTCTGCGACGGGAGGACGAGACCATGTCACCAGTCTGCCCGCAGCACCCGCAGCGAGAGCCCTCTCCAGGGACCGACACATGACGAAGACCCCGTGACCTGCTGTTTCGGGCAGGTCACGGGGTCTTTCGTTCCCGTGTGGCGGCGCCAGGATTCGAACCTGGGAAGGCTGAGCCGGCAGATTTACAGTCTGCTCCCTTTGGCCGCTCGGGCACACCGCCGGGGTTCGCTGCCCGTCGAACCGCTTTGGGGCGGTGCTCCGTGGCAACGACGTAAACAATACCTGATGTGGAGGGGTGCTTCGCCACCCGATTGATCGGCCGCTCGGGGGGCGGCGGGTGACTAGGCTGGTCCGGATGCGGCCGAAGCCCCCTGCGGGCTCGCCGGCCGCCGTTGTACGCCGGTACGGACCCGATACGCGGCCCGACACGCACCCAGATACAAGGAGCCACAGGACATGGCCGACTCCAGTTTCGACATCGTCTCGAAGGTCGAGCGGCAGGAGGTCGACAACGCCCTCAACCAGGCCGCCAAGGAGATCTCGCAGCGCTACGACTTCAAGGGTGTGGGCGCCTCGATCTCCTGGTCCGGGGAGAAGATCCTCATGGAGGCCAACTCCGAGGACCGGGTGAACGCCGTCCTCGACGTCTTCCAGTCCAAGCTGATCAAGCGCGGCATCTCGCTGAAGGCTCTGGACGCGGGCGAGCCCCAGCTCTCCGGCAAGGAGTACAAGATCTTCGCGTCGATCGAGGAGGGTATTTCCCAGGAGAACGCGAAGAAGGTGGCCAAGCTCATCCGCGACGAGGGCCCCAAGGGTGTGAAGGCCCAGGTGCAGGGTGAGGAACTGCGGGTCACCTCCAAGAGCCGGGACGACCTGCAGACCGTGATCGCCCTGCTGAAGGGCCAGGACTTCGACTTCGCGCTGCAGTTCGTGAACTACCGGTGATCTGCTGAGCCGACGGCGCGACTGAGGTGACGAGGCGACGACGCGTTGGGCGTCCCCGCAGATGATGAGGGTGTGCACCGTACGGTGCGCACCTCATCGTCCGCCGTTCAGGTGCCGGCTCGTCTGCCGGACGGGGTTCCACCGCGTTCAGTCGCGCGAGTTGCCGAACAGGAGCCGGTAGGCGACGAGAAGCACCAGGGAACCGCCTATCGCCGCCGCCCACGTGGCGCCGTCATAGAAGTCCTTGCTGACCGGGTGGTCCAGCCAGCGGGCCGATATCCAGCCGCCGATGAACGCCCCCGCGATACCTATGAGGGTCGTGCCGACGAGCCCTCCCGGGTCGCGGCCCGGCAGCAGGAACTTGGCGATGGCCCCGGCCAACAGTCCGAGGATGATCCAGCCGATAACGGTCATGCCGTGAACCTGCCCTTTCTCGCTGTGCCCGCGCTGTCCCAGTGCTGTGGGCTCGTTCCTCCGCGCGTGTTCTTGCCGTCTGGGTGGGAGGACGTTCCGATCACGCCCGGTGGTTGCGCTGACCAGCAGGGGTGCGGCCCATCACACCTGCGGTCCCGGTCCACGTGGCCAGCTCAAGCCCACCGTTGGCCTCCTCGTACCAGCCCGTGCCGTCGACCCAGGCGCGCAGCCAGTCCGTGAGGCTCGGGGCGTCGACGAACCAGGCCTGGTCGGCGCTGCCGGGGTTGGGCTCGAAGAGCAGAACCGTGGCCTGCGGGGAGCGGCAGTCCACGCACGCGTACATCGCGCAGCCCCAGTGGGATATCGGCAGGACCCCCTCGGGCCAGGGCCAGTCGGGATCTTTCCGCCCTTCCTCGCGGTTTGCGAGGTACTGGGAGACCGCGGCGGGCTCACCGGAAGGCGGGCTGTCGAGCAGGGGCAACAGGCCGTACTCGGGGCCGAACCCACCGTCTCCTATCCGCAGGTACAGCTCGGCGAGCAGTGGGGGCAGGGAGAAGCCCAGGGCTGCCTCGGCGCGGGCGGGCGTCGCCTCGTCGACTGGCTCGGGCAGGGAAGCCCAGCCCCACGGACGGGTGTTGCGTGCCTTGTCGGCCACCCGTGCCAGCAACTGCTCGTTCTCGGTCATGGGTTCATGATGCAGGTCGCCACTGACAAACGGGCGGGCCTGTGGACGATCCTCGGGCTGTGGAGAACAGGGCTCCTACCAGCCGGCTCGCTGCGTGGTGCCGGTGGCCGTGAACGGCTGGTCCGTCCGCACGATCTCGCGCCCCATCGGGAGCAGTGAGACCGGGATCAGCTTGAAGTTGGCGATGCCGAGCGGAATGCCGATGATCGTGACGCACAGCGCGATGCCGGTGACGATGTGGCCGATGGCAAGCCACCAGCCGGCGAGGAGCAGCCAGAGCACGTTGCCGACGCAGGAGGGTGCCCCCGCGTCGCGACGCTCCACGGCCGTGTACCCGAAGGGCCACAGAGCGTAGACACCGATGCGGAAGGCCGCGATGCCGAACGGGATTCCGATGATCGTGATGCAGAGCAGCGCGCCCGCGGCCAGGTAGCCGAGGAACAGCCAGAAGCCGCTGAGCACGAGCCAAATGACGTTGAGGATGGTCTTCACTGCTGACGACCTGCCATCTTTTCGAGTCGGGCGATTCGCTCCGCCATCGGCGGGTGGGTGGAGAACATTTTCGAGAGCCCCTGTCCCGGCCGGAAGGGGTTCGCGATCATCATGTGGCTGGCGGTCTCGATCCGGGGCTCCGGGGGCAGCGGGAGCTGCTTCGTGCCCATCTCGAGCTTGCGCAGGGCGCCGGCGAGGGCGATCGGGTCACCGGTGAGCTGGGCGCCGGAGGCGTCGGCCTCGTACTCCCTGGAGCGGCTGATCGCCAGTTGGATGACGGTGGCGGCGAGCGGACCGAGGATCATGATGAGGAGCATGCCCAGCAGACCGGGTCCGTCATCGTCGTTGGAGCGTCCGATGGGGATCAGCCAGGCGAAGTTGACCAGGAACATGATCACGGAGGCCAGGGCGCCGGCGACGGAGGAGATCAGGATGTCGCGGTTGTAGACGTGGCTGAGTTCGTGTCCGATGACGCCGCGCAGTTCCCGCTCGTCGAGCAGGCGCATGATGCCCTCGGTGCAGCACACGGCCGCGTTGCGCGGGTTGCGGCCGGTCGCGAAGGCGTTCGGTGCCTCCGTCGGCGAGATGTACAGCCGGGGCATGGGCTGGCGGGCCTGGGTGGAGAGCTCGCGGACCATGCGGTACAGCGCCGGGGCCTCGAACTCGCTGACCGGGCGGGCACGCATCGCGCGCAGGGCGAGCTTGTCGCTGTTCCAGTACGCGTACGCGTTCGTGCCCAGGGCGATGAGGACGGCGACGACGAGCCCCGCTCGGCCGAAGAAGCTGCCGATGACGATGATGAGCGCCGACAGCCCCCCGAGGAGTACTGCGGTCCTGAGCCCGTTGTGCCGGCGGTGCACGGTACGCCCTCCAAGTGGTGCAGCAGGGGAACCCTTTGCTTGCTGGTGTCGCTCGCTGTGGCTGCTTCCTGGTCTCCGATGCCACCGGTGCCGTGGCGTCACGTCCAGTGGACCCTTCCGTACTGGTCAACGCCAGGCGAGGGCCACCAGTTCCCTGGCGCCCACGGCAGCACGCTTGGTCCGTACGGGTGACGGCCGCAGCGGACGGCACGCGCGCGTGGATGCCGGGTGCCGCACGCGCGCGTGCCCGAAGCGGCTGCCGCTCAGAAGAGTCCGGTGTCGGCGAACCGCAGAATCAGCTGGGGTGCTCCCGAGAGGGCGACGGCGAGGACCGCGGTGACGGTGATCGCGGCCGTGAGGGGGACGGGGACGCGGTGCTTCGCGGTCGCGCCGTCGGGCGCCCGGAACAGCAGGGCCGTCCATTGGAGGTAGTAGAAGAGCGCGATGACGACGTTCACGGCCATGACGACGGCCAGCCAGCCGAGGCCCGCGTCGACGGCCGCGGAGAAGACGGTGACCTTGGCGAAGAGGCCGATGATGCCGGGCGGCAGTCCGGCCAGACAGAGCAGGAAGAACGCCAGGAGCAGCGCCGCCAGCGGGTGGGACGCGTACAGGCCGCGGTAGTCGGCAACGCGGTTCAGGGACCTCGTTCGGCCCACCAGCGCGGCCACCGCGAAGGCGCCGAGGTTCACCGCGGCGTACATGAGGGCGTAGGCGACGGTGGAGCCGATCGAGCGCTCGGGGTCGTCGGAGTACGCGGCGGCGGCGATCGGGACGAGGAGGTAGCCCGCCTGGCCGACGGACGACCAGGCGAGCAGGCGTACCGCGCTGTACGCGCGCGTGGCCTGCTGGCGGAGGGCCCCGACGTTGCCGACGGTCATGGTGAGCGCGGCCAGCGCCGCGAGGGCCGGCCCCCAGACATCGGCGTAGGACGGCAGGGCGATGACCGTGACGAGGATCAGGCCGGAGAAGCCGACCGCCTTGCCGATCACGGACAGGTAGGCCGCGATGGGCAGGGGCGCGCCCACATAGGTGTCGGGCACCCAGAAGTGGAAGGGCACGGCGGCCGCCTTGAAGGCGAAGCCGACGAGAGTGAGGACGACGCCGGCCTGGACGAGTGTGGTGAGCTGCCCGTCGACGTGCTGGATGCGTTCGGCCACCTGGGTGAGATAGAGGGTGCCGGTGGAGGCGTACACGAAGCTGATGCCCATGAGGCTGACGGCGGTCGCGGTGACCGACGACAGGAAGAACTTCAGCGCCGCTTCGGAGGACCGGCGGTCGCCCTGGCGCAGGCCTACGAGGGCGAAGGCGGGCAGCGAGGCGACCTCCAGGGCGACGATGAGGGTCGCGAGGTCGCGGGAGGCGGGCAGGAGCGCGGCGCCGGCCGCGGAGGAGAGCAGCAGGAACCAGAACTCGCCCTCGGGGAGTCCGCGGTCGGCGTCCTTCACGGCGGTGACCGAGAGCAGGGCGGTCACGAGGGCGCCGCCGAGGACCAGGAACTGGATGGCGAGGGTGAAGGTGTCGGCGGTGTAGCTGCAGACGTCGGCGTCGTCGGCCAGGCAGAACGTCGAGCGGTCGCCGTTCACCAGGGGCAGCAGCATGAGCGTGGCGGCGGCGAGTCCGGCGACCGACATCCAGCCGAGCAGCGGCTTGCGGGCGTCCCTGACGAAGAGGTCGGTGACGAGGACGACGAGGCCTGCGACGGCCGCGATGGTGGGCGGTGCGATGGCGAGCCAGTCGACGGACTGGACGAGGTTCTGGGCCAGTGGCGCCGCCACGGCCTGGGCCGGGGAGCTCATCGGGTGCCTCCTGAGAGGAGCTGCTGCACGGCCGGGTCGGTCAGCCCGAGGAGGACCTTGGGCCAGAGTCCGGCGACGACGGTGAGGGCGACGAGCGGCGTCCAGGCGGCGAACTCGTACGTGTGTACGTCGGCGAGCTTCGGGGCTTCCTGCGCTACGGCGCCCATGCAGACGCGGCGGACCACGATCAGCATGTACGCGGCTGTCAGCAGTGTGCCGAACGCGGCGACGGCCATGAAGGTGAGATAGGCGGGGCGACTGAGGTCGTCGTGGGGGTCGAAGGCGCCGAACAGGGCGAGCATCTCGCCCCAGAATCCGGCCAGGCCCGGGAGGCCGAGCGAGGCGACCGCGGCGAAGGCGAGCAGACCGCCCAGGCGGGGCGCCTTGCCGTACAGGGCGGCCCCGGTCTCCTCGGCGAGGGTGTCGAGGTCGGTGGTGCCGGTGCGGTCCTTGAGCGCGCCGACCACGAAGAAGAGCAGGCCTGTGATGAGGCCGTGGGCGATGTTGGCGAACAGGGCGCCGTTCACGCCGGTCGGGGTCATGGTCGAGATGCCGAGCAGGACGAACCCCATGTGGCCGACGGAGGAGTAGGCGATGAGGCGCTTGAGGTCGCCCTTCGCACCCCGCTTGGCGAGGGCCAGGCAGGCCAGGGAGCCGTAGATGATGCCGACGGCCGCGAGGGCGGCGAGGTAGGGCGCGAAGGTCTGGAAACCGTCCGGTGCGGCCGGGAGGAGGATGCGGACGAATCCGTACGTACCCATTTTCAGCAGGACGCCGGCCAGCAGGACCGAGCCGACGGTCGGCGCGGCGGTGTGGGCGTCGGGCAGCCAGCTGTGCAGCGGCCACATCGGGGTCTTCACCGCGAGCCCGATCCCGATCGCCAGAACGGCGATGACCTGCACGGACGTGGTCAGTGACCGGCCGTTGTCAGTGGCGAGTGCCACCATGTCGAATGTGCCCGCCGTGATTCCGATCAGGAGCAGGCCGAGCAGCATGACGACGGAGCCGAGGAGCGTGTAGAGGATGAACTTCCAGGCGGCCCCGGCCCGTCCCTCGCCGCCCCAGCGGGCGATGAGGAAGTACATCGGGATGAGGACCATCTCGAAGGCGAGGAAGAACAGGATCAGGTCGAGGACGGCGAAGGTCGCGAGCGTGCCGGACTCCAGGACGAGCAGCAGCGCGACGAATGCCTTCGGACTCGGGCCCGCGGGCATCTTGAAGTACGAGTAGAGCGCGCACAGGAAGGTCAGCAGCGCGGTCAGGACCAGCAGGGGGAGGGAGATGCCGTCGATGCCGAGGTGGATGCGCACGTCGAGTGCGGGGATCCAGCTGATGTCCGTGCTGGCCTGCATCTTCGACGGATGGTCGTGGTCGAAGCCGAGCACGAGGACGACAGCGGCGATGAGGACGGTGCCGGTGACGGTGACGCCGTGCCGGAGGGCCGCCTGGTCGGGCGACTTCCCCTTCAGTCCGGGCGGGGCCGGCAGGAGAGCTGCGGCAGCGCCCAGGAGCGGGCCGACGACGACCAACGCCAGAAGGAACCGCATCACGGACTCGTTGATATCGATCACGTCTGCTCACGCTCCCGTGGCGACGAGGACGGCGGCGACCGTGAGGACGACGGTGCCGGCGAGCAGCGCGCTCACATAGGTCTGCACATTGCCGGTCTGGGCCCGGCGTACGGCGGTCCCGAGCCAGCGGGGCAGGGTGCCGGCCCCGCGCACGTAGGTGTCGACGACCTCGCGGTCGAGGAACCGGACAAGGCTCGCGCCGGCCTGGACCGGTCGGACGAAGAGGGTCCTGTACACCGCGTCCAGGTGGAAGCCGACGGCCGCGTGCCGGTGCAGGCGCCCCAGCAGGAGCCGTCCGGGGTCCGACGGGTCGGGAGCGTAGGCGACGTCTCCGTAGGCGGGCTTGTGGCTCGCGATGGCCTCGGCCTCCACGAGGGCCGCGTCGCCCTCCGGGTGGGCCGCGACGGCGCCCAGCGGGGTGCGGTCCGCGAGCGCCGTGGTGTGGCGCCAGGCGGCGTAGGTGACGATGCCGCCGACCAGGGCCACACCCGTGCCGAGCACGGAGGTGGTGAGGGTGGGGGTGAGGTCCTGTCCGTCGAACCAGTCGGGCAGCAGACGGAAGGCGAGTCCACCGAGGGCGAGTGAGGGGATGGCCAGGGCCCAGAGCACGGCGTTCATTGCCACCGGCTGCCTGCCGTGGTCGGGGGCCTCGACGCCCCGTCCCCGGAAGGCCAGCAGCCACAGACGAGTCGCGTACGCGGCGGTGAGCAGGGCCGTGATCAGGCCGGCGGCGAGGACGGTCCAGCCCGCGGCGCCGGGCGCGTGCTCGGAGTGGCCGGTGACGACGTGCTCCGCGGCGACGAGGACGGACTCCTTGGAGAAGAAGCCGCTGAAGGGCGGGATCGCGGCGAGGGCCAGCAGTGCCACGGTCATCGTCCAGTAGGCGTCCGGTACGCGGTCGCGCAGGCCCCGCATGCGGGACATCGCGGCCAGCGAGTTGGTGCCGGCTGCGTGGATGATCACGCCGGCGGCGAGGAACAGCAGCGCCTTGAAGGCGCCGTGCGAGATGAGGTGGAAGACGGCGGCACCGCGGTCGCCGACGGCGAGGGCGCCGGTCATGTAGCCGAGCTGCCCGATGGTCGAGTAGGCGAGGACGCGCTTGATGTCGTCCTGGGCGAGCGCGGCGAGCGCCGAGCCGACCATCGTGACCGCGGCCATGACGGCGAGGACGGCCATCGCGGCGTGCGAGGCCTGGAAGAGCGGAAGGAGCCGGGCGACGAAGTAGACACCGGCGGCGACCATCGTCGCGGCGTGGATCAGCGCGGAGACGGGTGTCGGGCCCGCCATCGCGTCGGGGAGCCAGGTGTGCAGCGGGAACTGCGCCGACTTGCCCGCGACACCCGCCAGGAGCAGCAGGGCGATCAGCGTCGGGTGGTCGAGCGAGCCGTTCGCGACCGCTCCGAGGATCTTGGTGATGCGGAAGGAGCCGGCCTCGGTGGCCAGCGCCAGCAGGCCGATCAGGAAGGGGACGTCACCGAGCTTGGTCACCAGGAAGGCCTTGAGGGAGGCGGCGCGGGCCTCCGGGGTCTCCCAGTAGTGGCCGACCAGGAAGTACGAGCAGATGCCCATGATCTCCCAGCCGACCAGCAGCACCATCAGGTCGCCGGAGTAGACGACGAGGAACATGGCGGAGGTGAAGAGGGAGACGAGAGCGGCGTACGAGGGGTAGCGCGGGTCGTCGCGCAGGTAGCCCGTCGAGTAGATCTGGACACAGGTGGCGACGGTGCCGACCAGTACGGCGACGAGGGCGGCGAAGCCGTCGATGTGCAGGGCGAGCTCGATCGGGACGGAACCGGTGGGCGTCAGTTCCGTGACGGCGTCGACGGCCCGGCCGCCGCCCTGGCGGGCCGCGACCGCTACGGCGAGGACGAGGGCCGCCAGCGTCGGCAGGACGGCGAGCGGGCGGACGAATCCCGGCGCGGTACGGCCGAGCAGGAGGCCGGCGGCTGCTCCGAGGAAGGGGAGGAGGGGGACGAGTACGGCGAGGGTGGTCGTGGTCACGCGGTGGCCTCAGCCTTCTCGGCGGCCGTCCCGGTCGCGGGGGCATCGGTGTCGGGGCCGTCCGGCTCGTGACCCTCGGCGGTGTCTCGGAGCTTGTCGATGTCCGAGGTGCCGCGGTTGCGGTGGACGGCGAGCACGATCGCCAGGCCGATGCCGATCTCGGCGGCCGCGATGGCGATCGTGAACAGGGTCAGGGCCTGGCCGGAGTGCAGGGTCTCCTCGGCGGCCTTGCTGAGCCAGACGTCGAAGGCGACGAGGTTGAGGTTGACGGCGTTGAGCATCAGCTCGACCGACATCAGGACCAGGATCGCGTTGCGTCGGGCGAGGACGCCGTACAGGCCCGTGCAGAACAGGAGGACGGAGAGAACGGCGGGATAGGCGAGGTGCATCAGCGGACACCACCCTTGTCGGCACCGTTCGGGTCTGCGGGCGGATCGGTTTCGGTCGTACGGCCGGCCTCGGCTGCGCGACCGGTGGCGGCTGTACGGCGGGTGGCGGCTGCACGGCCGGTGGCTGTGCGGCGGGTGGCGGCTGCACGGCCGGTGGCGACTGTGCGGCCCGGGTCGGCGGCGCGGTCCGCCTTGGCCTTGCGGGACAGGACGATGGCGCCGACCAGGGCGGCGAGGAGGAGGACGGAAAGGGCCTCGAAGGGGAGGACCCAGTTCTGGAAGAGGCTCGCTCCGGTCACGGCTGTGGAGCCGGCGGCCGGGCCGTCCAGGTCGATCCAGGTGGTACGGAAGGCGTCGACGACGACCCACACCAGGGCCGCGGCGGCGGCCACGGCCACGGTGAGGGCGGCCCAGCGGTTGCCGGAGTCCGCGTCCGGGGACCGGCCGATGGGTGCCCTGGTGAGCATCAGGCCGAACAGGATGAGGACGACGACGGAACCGACGTAGATGAGGACCTGTACCCACGCGATGAACTCGGCGGTGAGCAGGAGGTACTCGACGGCGAGCCCGCCGAGCGCCACGACCAGCCACAGGGCGGCATGGACGAGCTGCCGGGTGGTGACGGTGACGACGGCGGCGCCGAGGGTGACGAGGCCGACGAGGAGGAAGGCGATCTCGACGCCGGTCGGGGAGAGGAAGCCGTGGGGTCCGGCTGCCCCGGTCGTGGAGTCCGCGGCGAGGTGAAGGTGACCGACGGTCGTTGCGAGGGTCATTCCCGGCCCTCCTGATCCGGCTGGTCCCCTGTGGTCCGGGGCTCCGACCGACCCGGTGTCCGGGGCTCCGACCGACCCGGCGCCGGCCCGGGCTGGTCCGTCTGCTGCTTGGAATCGCCCATCGGGCGGGTGGGCTGCTCGGCGGCGCGGGCCTGCTCGTCGGCGTGCGGTTCGGTCGCCCGGGCCGCCTGCTGTCGAGTCGTCTGCTGTTGGGCCGTCTCCTGTTGGGCCGTCTGCTGTTGGGCCGTCTGCTGTTGGGCCGTCTGCTGTTGGGCGGCCAGCTTGTCGGCGGTCTTGCGGGCGGCGGCGAGTTCCTTCGGTTCCTCCGCGCCGGGGTCGAGGGCGGGCGGGGCCGGAACCGTCCACATCCACTCGCGGAGCTTGTCGCGTTCGTGGGTGAGATCACGGATGTCGGTCTCCGAGTACTCGAACTCCGGGGACCAGAACAGGGCGTCGAAAGGACAGACCTCGATGCAGATACCGCAGTACATGCACAGGGAGAAGTCGATGGCGAAGCGGTCGAGGACGTTGCGGCTGCGGTCGCGTCCACCGGGGGTCGCCGCCGGGATCGTCTCCTTGTGGGAGTCGATGTAGATGCACCAGTCCGGGCACTCGCGGGCGCACAGCATGCAGACCGTGCAGTTCTCCTCGAACAGGCCGATGACACCGCGGGTACGGGGCGGGAGCTCGGGCTGGACGTCCGGGTACTGCTCGGTGACGGTCTTCTTCGTCATCGTGCGCAGGGTGACGGCCAGACCCTTGGCCAGGCCGCTGCCGGGGATCGACAGGCGGGACATGGTTACTGAATCACCACCTTGACGATGCCGGTGAGGGCGATCTGGGCGAGGGACAGGGGGACGAGGAGCGTCCAGGACAGTTTCTGGAGCTGGTCCTCGCGCAGGCGCGGGTAGGTCACGCGCAGCCAGATCACGACGAAGGCGAGGACGGCCGTCTTCAGCAGGGTCCACACCCAGCCGAGGCCGTCGGCGCCCCAGGGGCCGTGCCAGCCGCCCAGGAAGAGGACGGTGGTCAGGCCGCACAGGACGACGATCCCGGCGTACTCGGCGAGGAGGAACAGGGCGAAGCGCAGGCCGGTGTACTCGGTGTAGGCGCCGAAAATGATCTCCGAGTCGGCGACCGGCATGTCGAAGGGGGGCCGTTGCAGTTCGGCCAGCCCGGCGACGAAGAAGACGATCGCGCCGACGATCTGCCAGGGCAGCCACCACCACTCGAAGGCGTCGAGGATGCCGACGAGCGAGACGGTGCCGGCCGCCATCGCGACCGAGGCCGCGGTGAGCAGCATCGGAAGTTCGTAGGCGAGGAGCTGGGCGGCGGTCCGCAGTCCGCCGAGGAGGGAGTACTTGTTGGCGGAGGCCCAGCCGGCCATGAGCGAGCCGAGGACGCCCACGCCCATGACGGCGAGGACGAAGAAGATGCCCGCGTCGACGACCTGGCCGACCGCGCCCTCGCCCGGGCCGATGGGGATGGCCAGAAGAACCAGAAGGTACGGCAGGAGGGCCACGGCGGGAGCGAGCTGGAAGATGCGGCGGTCCGCGTCGGCGGGGACCACGTCCTCCTTCTGCGCGAACTTCACGCCGTCCGCGACGAGCTGGGCCCAGCCGTGGAAACCACCCGCGTACATCGGACCGAGACGGCCCTGCATGTGGGCCATCACCTTGTGCTCGGTCTGGCCGACGATCAGGGGGAAGGTGAGGAAGACGACGAAGACGACGAGGAGGCGCAGGGTGACGTCGAGCGCGTCGTTCACTGCGGGCCTCCTGGGGGGTTCGGGCGGTCGGGTTTCTTGGGGTTGCCGGAGTCGTCGGGGGCTCCCTGCCCGGGTTCCGGCTCCTGTGCCTGCCCGGTTTCGGGCTCCTGCCCCTGCCCCTGCCCCTGCCCCTGTACGGGCTTCTCCTCCGCTGTGACGTCCGGGGCCCCGCTCGCCCCGGGCTCCGCCCCGTCACGCGACTCGGGCTCGGCTTCGTCGAAGGCAGGGCGGGCGTGGTGCCACGGGGCATCCGGGCTGCGCGGTGTGGAGGGGGCTGTCTCCGGGGCCGGTTCCTCCGTGCGCGGGGGCGTGGTGGTGTCGTCGCCGACGGAGGTGGCGGGATCGGCGGAGGTCTCGTCCGGCGTCCCGGTGTCGGAGGCGGCGCGCATGCTCGCCGAGCCCTCGGACGCGCTCCGGGCCCGCCGGGGTCCCCCGGTGCCGCCCGTTCCTGCTCGCTGCGACGCCGAGCCCTCACCGGCCGTCGTCTCCGCCGTGGGCGCGTCCGTCGTGGCGCCCGTCCGCTGGGACGCGGAGCCCTCGCTCGCGCTCCGCGCCCGCCGGGTCGGCGGGGCAGTCGAGGGTTCGGCAGCCGGGGCCGTCTGGCCGGCGGAGCCTTCCGCCGCCGTGCGGGAGCGGCGGGAAGTGGCGGGGGCATCCGTGCCAGGCGCCGTCTGACCGACGGAGCCCTCCGCCGCCGTGCGGGAGCGGCGGGAAGTGACGGGGGCATCCGTGCCAGGCGCCGTCTGACCGACGGAGCCCTCCGCCGCCGTGCGGGAGCGGCGGGCCGGGCGGTCACCTGCCGCACGGGCCGGACGCTCCCCTGCCGCGCGCCCCGCCCCGCGTGCCGGGCGGGCCGGCGCGGGAGGCAGCTGGCCCTTCAGCGGCCCCCACTCGTTGGGGTCGGGGACGCCCGGCGGCAGCATCTGGCGGCGCCGGGGGCCGCCGTGATCGGACTCGCCCGGCTCCTTCGCACCGGGCCAGGCCTTCGCGACGCGGGCCGCGAGGACGAAGTCCTTCCGCAGTGGGTGACCCTCGAAACCCTCCGGCAGGAGCAGGTGGTCCAGCGCCGGGTGGTCCTCGAAGGCGACGCCGAACATCTCGTGGGTCTCGCGCTCGTGCCAGGCCGCGCCCGCGTACACCGCGACGGCGGTGGGCAGGACCGGGGTCTCGTGCGGGACCGTCGTACGCAGCAGCAGCCGGCGTACGGGACCGAGGGCCACGACGTGCGCCGCGACGCGGAACCCCGTGCCCGGTTCGTCGACCGCGCTCAGCCAGTCGAAGTACGTGCAGCCCAGCCGGTCACGCGCCGTCTCCAGGGCGGAGATCCAGGACGCCGGCGGCACGTCCACGGTCAGGACGTCGTACGACTCCTCGGCCGTGGCCTGTGCGCCGAAGAGTTCCTCGGCGTCGGCGGGCAGCCAGCCGACCGCGGTCATCGGCCCTCCCCCGAACCCGATGCCTGGTCCGCGGCGGAGTCCGAGGCCGCGCCCGGGGCCGAGGTCGCCCCGGGGGCGAAGGCCGCCCCGGGGGCCGAGCCCGCGCCCGGGGCCGAGGACGCGTCAGCGGCAGGTGGTCGCACCAGGCCGCTCTGCAGCGCGGCCGTCGACGGCCGGGGCGACGTGCCGTACCGCTCCCCCAGCGACTCCCGCGCGATCTTCTCCTGAAGCTTCAGGATCCCCTGGAGCAGCGCCTCGGGGCGCGGCGGGCAGCCGGGGACGTAGACGTCGACGGGGATGATCTGGTCGACGCCCTTCGTCACGGAGTAGGAGTCCCAGTAGGGGCCGCCGCAGTTGGAGCAGGCGCCGAAGGAGATGACGTACTTCGGCTCGGGCATCTGCTCGTACAGGCGCTTGACGGCCGGCGCCATCTTGTCGGTGACCGTGCCCGAGACCACCATCAGGTCGGCCTGGCGGGGGCCCGGCGCGAACGGGATGACGCCGAGCCGGATGAAGTCGTGGCGCGCCATCGACGCGGCGATGAACTCGATCGCGCAGCAGGCGAGGCCGAAGTTGAAGACCCAAAGGGAGTACCGGCGGCCCCAGTTCAGGACGACCTTCATCGGCTCCGGCGCGAGACGGGCGAGCGCGCCGAGCCGCTTGGGCTCCGGGAGCAGCACGGGTCCGGCGGGGTTCGGATCGGCGGGGTTCACGTCCACGACAGGACGCCCTTCCTGTATGCGTACAACAGACCCACGGCGAGGAATCCGAGGAAAATGAACATTTCCACGAGGGTCGTCGCGCCGTAACCAGGATCGGCGAAGACCGTCGCCCAGGGGAAGAGGAAGATCGAGTCGACCGCGAAGATGACGTAGAGGAACGCGTAGACGTAGTAGCGGACCTGGGTGTGGGCCCAGCCGTCGCCGACGGGGTCCACCCCGCACTCGTACGTCAGCAGCTTCTCGGGGGTCGGGACCACCGGCCGCAGCAGGTGCCCGGCCCCGAATGCGACGGCGACGAAGAGCACGCCCACGACGGCGAGCAGCCCGACGACCGAGTAGGACTGGAAATAGTCCGCGGCGAGCCCGACGGTCGGTTCCGGCACGTGCGTCCCTCGCTCCCTCTCCTGAACGCTGCTGTTCGACGATCTGTGCATCTGTGCGTACGGGAGTCTAGGGCCTGATAAAGAGACGTTAAGCAGCCCGTCACACCTTGGGACGCGGGGGTGGGGTTTTCCTCAGTGCATCCCGGCGGTCCACCTCATGGCGCGGCGCCGCGCCGCACGGCACGCTGACTCGTATGACCGAACGCCTCTCGACCTCGAATCCCGCCGGGACCACCGGCGCAGCGACCGAAGACCGCCTGCCGCCGGCCCGTTTCGCCTACGACCGGCACACCTGGAAGGAGATCGCCCACCTGCTGGCGAATCTCCCGGCGGCGCTGCTCGGATTCGTCTACGTCGTGACGATGCTGGCCGTGGGTGCCGTGTTGACGATCACGGTGATCGGGTTCCCGCTGCTGGCGGCCGGCCTGCTGGGCGCGCGGCAGTTGGGCAAGCTGGAGCGGGCGCGGGCCCGTGCACTGCTCGGGGTGCGGGTGGACGAGCCGAGCCCGCTGCCCTTGCGGGGCAGGGGCGGGTTCTTCCCACAGTTGTGGATGGCGCTGAAGGACCCGGTGGGCTGGCGCACGGTCCTGTACGACTTCATACGACTCCCGTGGGGCATCCTCACCTTCCTCCTCATCCTGACGTCGTTGTTCGTACTGTGGCCGGTGCTGCCCTTCATCACGCGAGGTCTGGCCAACGCGGACCGGGCGATGGTGCGCGGCCTGCTGTCCCCGTCCGACGAACTGGAGCGGCGGATCGCCGAGCTGGAGTCGGACCGGGGGGTCGTGGTCGACACGGCCGCCGCCGACCTGCGGCGCATCGAGCGCGACCTGCACGACGGGGCACAGGCCCGCCTGGTCAACCTGGCCATGGGGCTGGGTCTGGCCAAGGAGAAGCTGCTGGAGGACCCCGACGCGGCGGCGGCCATGGTCGACGAGGCGCACGGCGAGGTGAAGCTGGCCCTGCAGGAACTGCGGGACCTGGCGCGCGGCATCCATCCCGCCGTGCTGACCGACCGTGGCCTGGACGCGGCGCTCTCCTCGGTCGCCTCCCGCTGCACCGTGCCGGTCAAGGTGACCGTCGACCTGGCGGAGCGCCCCGCGGCGGCCATCGAGGGCATCGCCTACTTCACCGTCTCGGAGCTGCTCCAGAACGTCAGCAAGCACAGCGCGGCGAGGTCCGCCTCCGTGGAGGTGTGGCGGTCGTCCGACCGACTGCTCATACAGGTGGGGGACGACGGCCGCGGAGGCGCGCGCCTCGACGGTGGTACGGGGATGAAGGGTCTCGCCGACCGGCTGACCGCCGTCGACGGTCTCTTCGTCGTCGACTCGCCGGAGGGCGGCCCGACGACGGTGACGGCCGAGCTGCCGTGGCGCGACCGGGAGGATGCCGACTCCGTCTCCCGTACCGCGGTCCCGAGGTAACAGACGACGAGGCAGCTGTCGGGGGGCACCCCTCCCGGCCCAGAGGTCTCAAGAGGGGTGGGGAAAACCCCCCTCTTGGGACGCCGACGAGCTCCATGGCCCGTGGATGTGCGGTCGAGGAGGGTGGAGTTACGACAGCACAGCCGTACGACGAGGAGAAGGACGGCACCGATGGCCACGGAATACGGACAGGGTTACGGATTGGAAAGCGGGCCCGGCTTCCCCGGGGCCACCGGCGCGCGACGTCACCGGCTGCCGGCGGGGCTGCGGGCACCGTTCGAGGCACGCAGCTGGCGCGAGTTCGGTTATGTGCTGCTCAGCCTGCCGATCGGCATCCTGCTCTTCACGTACGCCGTCACGATGACGTCGCTGGGCGCGGGCCTGCTGGTGACGTTCCTGGGTGTCCCGGTGCTGGCGGCGGCACTCGCCGGATGCCGCGGCCTCGGCGCGATGGAACGGGCGCGGGCCCGTGCGCTGCTGGGACTCCGGGTGTCCGACCCGGATCCGCTCCGGCTGCGGAAGCAGGGCGCGATGGGATGGATGGGTGCCGTGCTCAAGAGCGGCACCTCCTGGCGGAGTCTGCTGTACGCGGTGCTGCAGTTCCCGTGGTCGGTGTTCTCGTTCGTCGTGGCCGTGAACGTCTGGGCGGTCGGCTGGGCGATGCTGACGTACCCGCTGTGGTTCTGGGTGTTCCCGATGTACGCCGGCCAGGACGGGCTCCAGCTGTACGGCGACGAGACGCACCGGATCTACTTGGACAACCCCTTCGAGATCACCGTGACCGCGCTGGTCGGGCTGCTGTTCACGCTGGCGACGCCGTGGATCGTCCGGGCGCTGACCACGGTGGACCGACTGATGGTGCACGGGCTGCTCGGACCGTCGCGGCTGGCGACGCGCGTGGTGGAGCTGGAGTCGGACCGTGGGGTCGTGGTCGACACTGCCGCCGCCGACCTGCGGCGCATCGAGCGCGACCTGCACGACGGGGCACAGGCCCGCCTGGTCAACCTGGCCATGGATCTGGGCCTGGCCAAGGAGAAGCTGCGGGAGGACCCGCGGGCCGCGGCGGTCATGGTGGCCGATGCGCACGGCGAGGTGAAGACGGCGCTGCAGGAGCTGCGGGACCTGGCCCGGGGCATCCATCCCGCGGTCCTGACCGACCGCGGTCTGGACGCGGCGCTGTCGTCGGTCGCCTCGCGCTGCACCGTGCCGGTGCGGGTGGAGGTCGACCTGGCTGAGCGGCCGGCGTCGGCGATCGAGGGGATCGCGTACTTCACGGTGTCGGAGCTGCTGCAGAACATCAGCAAGCACGCACGTGCCACGTCGGCCGCCGTGGAGGTCTGGCGGGTGGAGAACCGGCTGCTGCTCCAGGTCGTGGACAACGGCGTGGGCGGGGCGGCTGCGTCGGCCGGGTCGGGACTGGCGGGACTTGCGGAGCGGCTCGACGCGGTGGACGGGATCCTCGTGGTGGACTCGCCGGTCGGCGGACCGACGCGGGTGACGGCGGAGCTGCCGTGGCGGAACGAGCCGGTGGCCGGGTAACCACCGCGGGAGCCCTCGCGGGAGCCGCCACGCGAGCCGCCCCTGAGACGGTCTCATCGCCGACCGACAGCCCTGATCTCCCTCCCGCCTCCTCCCCCGAGGGCTGGAGACGTGATCGAGAACCGGCCACCGAGCGGCCGGACCCGGCCTGGTGCCCCCGCTCGTCCCGGCTCTTCCCGCTCTCTTCCCACTGCCCGAACGCATCCGGCCTCCGATGCTGGAATGCTGGACCTGTCGCACGGACGGTTCGTGGACGCGGCGTGGGCCGCGCGGGCCGTGGGGTGGGCGGGTTGTGGGGGGCCGAGGATCGTGGAGGACAGGGTGCGGGTGGTCATCGCCGAGGATTCAGTGCTGCTCCGAGAGGGGCTGACCCGGTTGCTGACCGACCGTGGGCACGAGGTCGTGGCCGGTGTCGGCGACGGCGAGGCACTGATCAAGACAATCACCGAGCTGGACGCGCAGGGCGAGCTGCCGGACGTCGTGGTGGCGGACGTACGGATGCCGCCGACGCACACCGACGAGGGCGTGCGCGCCTCGGTGCAGTTGCGCAAGGCTCACCCGGGCCTCGGCGTACTGGTGCTGTCCCAGTACGTGGAGGAGCGGTACGCCACGGAGCTGCTGGCCGGTTCCAGTCGCGGCGTCGGTTATCTGCTCAAGGACCGGGTGGCCGAGGTACGGGAGTTCGTGGACGCGGTGGTGCGTGTGGCGGAGGGCGGTACGGCGCTGGACCCGGAGGTCGTCGCGCAGTTGCTCGGGCGCAGCCGCAAGCAGGACGTACTGGCGGGACTCACCCCGCGGGAGCGGGAGGTTCTGGGGCTCATGGCCGAGGGCCGGACGAACTCCGCGATCGCCCGCCAGCTCGTCGTGAGCGACGGGGCCGTCGAGAAGCACGTCAGCAACATCTTCATGAAGCTGGGACTGTCCCCGAGCGACGGTGATCACCGGCGGGTGCTCGCCGTGCTGACGTACCTCAATTCCTGAGACAAGCTCTCAATACCTGAGATCAGCGGCCCACCCATCGTTTCCCAGGTCGCCGGCCCGGCAGCCTGGGGACTCATCCGAACGAATGAGAAACCAGCGCACGAGCAGGGTGCGTCTTCACGAGCGTCACTTGTGCCGGGGGGCGGGGAAACGTCGAGTGCAGGGGCGACGGGCCGTCTCGAGGTCGTGTCCATCATGCGAATGTCCACCGGAAGTCAACACCTGCGGACGTAGGGTTGATCCCGGGACGGTCGGTGGGAGACCGGCCCCGGACAGCCGTCTCGAGGGAGGTCCAATTCAGTGACCAGCCAGGTCAGCAGCCCAGCGGAGCAGGCCGACGGAACCGTCGTAGGAGAGCAGCGCAAACCGGTCGGGGCGAAGGACGTTCGCCGGTTGGACCGGGTGATCATCAGGTTCGCGGGGGACTCGGGTGACGGGATGCAGCTCACCGGTGACCGTTTCACCTCGGAGACCGCGTCGTT
>NZ_JBIWEF010000012.1:0-275247 GCF_044762405.1 Streptomyces sp. NPDC097107
CATCGACCGGACCACCTACAAAGCCACCATCAACATCAACATGCTCACGAGCACCCCTTGACGCCTCCAGCCCCGCCCTAACTGAACGGCGTTGGTTCTAGTGGTCGTCGCAACACCCCAGTTCAGGGGACGCGATGGACTTCACGATTCGAGAGACCGGACGGGGCGGGGGCGTCGTCTGACCCGTGAGCGGGAGGCATACTCCCAGCTCATGAAGCAGGGCTACAGCAACACGGAAGCCCGCCGCGTCCTCGGTATCAACCGGCGGACCGGCAAGAGATGGCGCAACGGCTGGCATACGCCGAACAGCGGGAAGCCGAAGCCTCCGATCCACATGGCGGCTTCGGCTTCTTCCGGCCCATCCAGGTACCTGCGCGAAGAGGACCGCATCCACATAGCCGACCGGCTGCGGGAGAACGCCTCGATCCGGCAGATAGCCGCTGAGCTGGGCCGCAGTCCCTCCACCGTCAGCCGGGAGATACGCCGCAACGGAGCGCTGTGGCGGGGCAAGGACTGGGTCTACCGTCCACATGCCGCCCACCGTCGCGCCGAACAGCGACGTCCGCGCCCCAAGCCGGGCAAGATCGGCGAGAACCCCGAGCTGCGGGACTTCATCCAGCACCACCTCGAACGTCGCTGGAGCCCCGAACAGATCTGCCAGGCTCTCACGGCACGCTTCCCCGACCGGCCGGAGATGCACTTGACCCACGAGACCATCTACCAGGCCCTCTACGTCCAGGGCCGCGGAGAACTCCGCCGCGAACTGACCAAAGCCCTCAGGACCGGGCGGACGATGCGCCGGCCACACCGGCAGTCCTACAAACGTCTGCCCCGCAACATCCGGGACATGGTGATGATCAGCGAGCGACCCGCCGAAGCCGCAGACCGCGCCGTTCCCGGGCACTGGGAAGGCGACCTGATCATCGGCAAGGGCGGTAAATCCGCCATCGCTACGCTCGTCGAGCGCAGCACCCGCTACGTGATGCTCGCCCACCTCCCCGGCGAGCACAACGCCGCCGCCACTCGCGATGCCCTGGTCACGACCGTGCGGACGCTCCCGCCGCACCTGCGGCGGTCCCGGACCTGGGATCAGGGCTCGGAGATGGCCGCCCACAAGACATTCACCCTCGCCACCGACATGCCGGTCTACTTCTGCGACCCCGGCAGCCCCTGGCAGCGCGGCTCGAACGAGAACACGAACGGCCTGCTCCGACAGTACTTCGCCAAGGGCACCGACCTGTCCGTCCACACTCGCGAGCACCTCGACGCGGTGGCCGCTGAGCTAAACGGCCGCCCCCGCAAGACGCTCTCTTGGCAAACCCCAGCTCAGCGGCTCTCGAAGCTGCTCAACGCCATGGCCTGACCCAGAGGCATCATGGAGGCGTGGACATCGAACTGCTCTACTTCACCGGCTGCCCGAACTGGACCACCGCCCAGGAGCACCTCACCGAGGCCCTCGCCGCAGTGGGCCGCTCCGAACAGGAGGTGAAGCTCCACGCTGTCGAAACGAGCGAGGAAGCGGAGGCACTGCACTTCCCCGGCTCTCCCACGATCCACATCGACGGCCATGACCCCTTCCCAGCCGCCTCCGAGACCTTCGGCTTGACCTGCCGCGTCTACTCAACGCCGGGTGGCCTCGCCGGCGCACCCACCGTCGATCAACTCGTCCAAGCGCTCACCCACACCTCATAAGATCGTCGCAACACCCACCGGTGTTGCGACGATCCCTGGAATCCGCCACCCGGTTCCGGGGCCTTCTCAGCGGAGCGCTACGGCAACTGCGCCGTCCGCGCCTCCCGCCGGTTGTCCCTGAAGTTGTTCACCCTGCGAGCCGTGGCGAACAGGGGAATCACCGCGCCCATCACCAGCTGCAGCGCACACCCCGTCTGCAACAGCAGCTGTCCGCTCGGCGCGTCGAAGGCCCAGCCGGCCAGCAGGCCCATCGACAGGACGATCCACGAAAGCATCGCCACCGCGAGGCGTCCCCGCGGCTTCGGGTACTCGACCCGGCTCACCATCAGCCATGCCGTGCCGAGGATGGCCAGCAGCGTCGCCACGAAGGGCAGCTCCAGCAGCACGATCGACACCACCGTCAGCGCCCCGAACGGCGACGGCATGCCCTGGAAGGTGCCGTCCTTGACGGTGACGCAGGAGAACCGCGCAAGCCGCAGCACCACCGCCAGCAGCACCACGATCGCCCCCACCGCCGCCACCCGCTGGTACGCGTCGTCCGCGACCATGCCGTAGACGAGGACGAAGTACGCCGGCGCCAGCCCGAAGCTGATCAGGTCGGAGAGGTTGTCCAGCTCCGCGCCCATCGGCGAGCTGCGCAGCTTGCGCGCGACCAGGCCGTCGCACAGGTCGAAGATCGCCGCGCACAGCATCAGGATGACCGCGGTGGCCGCGCTGTGCCGGGCCATGCCCGACTCGTCGCTGCCCATGAGGTGCGGGATCAGGATGCCGGTGGTGGTGAAGTACACCGCCATGAAACCGCACGTGGCGTTGCCGAGCGTGAGCGTGTCCGCTATCGACAGGCGGAGCGAGAGGGGCATCTCCTCCTCGTCGTCCACCTCGTCGGCCTCGGGTACCCACCCGGCCTGGGTCTGTGGATCAACCACGGTCAATGCGAGTCACCCCAGCCACCGTCTTCTGACCCACCTCGACATCCACCTCGACGCCCTCCGGCAGGTACAGGTCGACGCGCGAGCCGAAGCGGATCAGCCCGACCCTCTCGCCCTGCTCGACCTTCGTGCCCTGCGGCACGTAGGGCACGATGCGGCGGGCCACCGCGCCGGCGATCTGGATCATCTCGATGTCACCGAGCTCGGTGTCGAAGTGCCACACCACCCGCTCGTTGTTCTCGCTCTCCTTGTTGAAGGCGGGAACGAAGCCACCGGGGATGTGCTCGACGGACGTCACCGTGCCCGACAGGGGCGCACGGTTGACGTGAACGTTGAGCGGGCTCATGAAGATCGCGACGCGGGTGCGGCCGTCCTTCCACGGCATGATGCTCTGCACCACACCGTCGGCGGGCGAGATGACCCGGCCCTGGGTGATCTCGCGCTCGGGGTCGCGGAAGAACCACAGCATCCCCGCCGCGAGCGCGGTGGCGGGGACGGCGACGGCCTTGGCGGCGCCGGAGCGGCGGGCACGGAGGAAGCTGACGGCTGCGGTGGCGACGGTCGGCAGAAGCCACGGCGATGCTCCGCGCGCGAGGCGTACGCCGGCCAGGCTGTCGCGAGATGCAGAGGTTTGGCTGTGGGGCATGGATGACCTTCGTAGCGGATGATGCCGCACACTGACGGGGGACGGCGGCTTTCCGGCGATCGTAGCGGCTCTCCGCCGCAACTGGGTAAGCCAGGAAGCCGAGTCGGCGGCCGAACACTGCCTACGGGGTGTGACCTTCTTCTCCAAGAAAACACCCCGTATCCGGACATCTAACCCTGGAATCGATACTCTTCGAGCAGTCGGCGGCCGATGATCATTTTCTGGATCTCGGCGGTGCCTTCACCGATCAGGAGCATCGGGGCCTCTCGGTAGAGGCGCTCGATCTCGTACTCCTTGGAGAAGCCGTAACCACCGTGGATCCGGAAGGCGTCCTCCACGACCTCTTTGCAGTACTCGGAGGCGAGGTACTTGGCCATCCCCGCTTCCAGGTCGTTTCGTTCGCCCGAATCCTTTTTGCGTGCAGCGTTCACCATCATCGCATGCGCCGCCTCCACCTTGGTAGCCATCTCCGCGAGCTTGAACTGAATGGCCTGGTGCTGGGCGATCTGCTTGCCGAAAGTGTGACGCTGCTGGGCGTACTGGACACCCAGCTCGAAGGCACGCTGGGCGACACCGCAGCCACGGGCCGCGACGTTGACGCGGCCGACCTCTACGCCGTCCATCATTTGGTAAAAACCTCGGCCGGTGGCGCCGCCGAGCACCCGATCGGCCGGAATGCGCAGGCCGTCCATGATGAGCTCGGTGGTGTCGACGCCCTTGTAGCCCATCTTGTCGATCTTGCCGGGGATGGTGAGGCCGGGGCGGACCTCGCCGAAACCGGGCTCCTTCTCCACCAGGAAGGTCGTCATCGACTTGTGCGGCGCCGTGCCGTCCGGGTGACCCTCGTCACTCTTCACCAGAACGGCCACCAGCGACGACGTACCGCCGTTCGTCAGCCACATCTTCTGACCGTTCAGGACGTACTCGTCACCGTCCCGCACCGCCTTCGACGTGATCGCCGAGACGTCCGAGCCCAGCGCCGGCTCCGACATCGAGAAGGCGCCCCGGATGTCCCCCGCGGCCATGCGGGGCAGGAAGTGGTCCCTCTGCTCCTGCGTGCCGTGCTGCTTGAGCATGTACGCCACGATGAAGTGCGTGTTGATGATGCCGGACACCGACATCCAGCCGCGGGCGATCTCCTCCACGCAGAGCGCGTAGGTGAGGAGCGACTCGCCCAGGCCCCCGTACTCCTCCGGGATCATCAGGCCGAACAGGCCCAGTTCCTTCAGCCCGTCGACGATGTCCTGCGGGTACTCGTCCCGGTGCTCCAGCTCCGTCGCGACCGGGATGATCTCCTTGTCCACGAAGTCCCGGACGGTGGAGAGGATCTCCCGCTGGATGTCCGTGAGGCCGTGGGTCTGGGCGAGGCGGCTCATCTACTTCCCCTGTTCCTTCAGCTCGGGGCGGCCCGGCTGCTCGCCGCCGCGCTCCTTGATGTACGTCTCGGTGGGCACCATCACCTTGCGGCGGAAGACGCAGACCAGCGTGCCGTCCTGCTTGTAGCCCTTGGTCTCCACGTGGACGATGCCGCGGTCGCTCTTCGACTTGGACGGCCACTTGTCGAGCACGGTCGTCTGGCCGTAGACCGTGTCGCCGTGGAAGGTCGGCGCCACGTGCTTGAGCGACTCGATCTCCAGGTTGGCGATCGCCTTGCCCGAGATGTCCGGTACCGACATGCCCAGCAGGAGGGAGTAGACGTAGTTCCCGACCACCACGTTCCTGCCGAAGTCGGTCGTCTTCTCGGCGTAGTTGGTGTCCATGTGGAGCGGGTGATGGTTCATGGTGAGGAGACAGAACAGGTGGTCGTCGTACTCCGTGACCGTCTTGCCCGGCCAGTGCTTGTACGTCGCCCCGACCTCGAACTCCTCGTAGGTGCGTCCGAACTGCATGGCCGTCACGCCTCCGGGATCTCGAACTTGCTGGTGCGCCGCATACCGGCGGCGCGTCCCTTGCCCGCGACGACCAGGGCCATCTTGCGGCTGGCCTCGTCGATCATCTCGTCGCCGAGCATCGCGGAGCCCTTCTTGCCGCCCGCCTCGGACGTGCAGTACTCGTACGCGTCCAGGATCAGCTCGGCGTGGTCGTAGTCCTCCTGGGACGGCGAGAAGATCTCGTTCGACGCCTCGACCTGGCCCGGGTGCAGCACCCACTTGCCGTCGAAGCCGAGCGCGGCGGCGCGCTGCGCGACCTCCCGGTAGCCGTCGACGTTGCGGATCTGGAGGTAGGGGCCGTCGATCGCCTGGAGGTTGTTGGCGCGGGCGGCCATCAGGATCTTCATCAGGATGTAGTGGTAGGCGTCCGCCGGGTAACCGGGCGGCTGCTCGCCCACGACCAGCGACTTCATGTTGATGGACGCCATGAAGTCGGCCGGGCCGAAGATGATGGTCTCGACGCGCGGGGAGGCCTGTGCGATCTCGTTGACGTTGTTCAGGCCCTGCGCGTTCTCGATCTGCGCCTCGATGCCGATGCGGCCGACCTCGAAGCCCATCGTCTTCTCGATCTGGGTGAGGAGGAGGTCGAGGGCCACCACCTGCTGGGCGTCCTGGACCTTCGGCAGCATGATGCAGTCCAAGTTGGGGCCGGCGCCCTCCACCACCGTCACGACGTCGCGGTACGTCCACTCGGTCGTCCAGTCGTTGACGCGCACCACGCGGGTCTTGCCGGTCCAGTCACCCTCGTTGAGGAACTTGACGATGGTGTGCCGCGCCTCCGGCTTGGCGAGCGGCGCGCACGCGTCCTCCAGGTCGAGGAAGACCTGGTCGGCCGGGAGGCCCTGGGCCTTCTCCAGGAAGCGCGGGTTCGAGCCGGGCACCGCCAGGCAGGAACGCCGGGGGCGAAGGCGGTTGACCGTGGTCATGCGGGGACCTCCAGGGGGTCGAGCTTGTTCGCTTTGCGGATCTCGTCGACGATGCGGCCGATGATCCCGGTGATGTCGAAGTCCTTCGGTGTGAAGACCGCGGCCACTCCGGCGGCCCGCAGCGCTTCGGCGTCTCCGTTCGGGATGATGCCACCGGCGATCACCGGAATATCTGTGGCACCGGCCACATGCAGCCGTTCCAGCACGTCCGGCACCAGCTGGGCGTGCGAGCCGGAGAGGATGGACAGGCCCACCGCGTGCACGTCCTCGGCCAGCGCGGCGTCCACGATCTGCTCCGGGGTGAGCCGGATGCCCTGGTAGACCACCTCGAACCCGGCGTCGCGGGCCCGCACGGCGATCTGCTCGGCGCCGTTGGAGTGGCCGTCCAGACCGGGCTTGCCGACCAGGAAGCGCAGCTTGCCGACGCCGAGGTCCTTGGCGGTCAGGTCCACCTTGCGGCGCACCTGGGACAGTGCCGAGCCCTCCTCGGCGGGGATCGCGACCGGTGCCGACGAGACACCGGTCGGCGCCCGGAACTCACCGAACACCTCGCGCAGCGCCCCGGCCCACTCCCCGGTCGTGACGCCGGCGCGGGCGCACTCCAGGGTGGCCTCCATGAGGTTGTCGGTGCCCTTGGCGGCCTCCTTCAGCCTCTCCAGTGCCTTGCAGGGGCGCGGGTGGTTGAAGGGTGGCTGGTAGCGGGTGTCGCGCCAGTTCTGGAGCGAGGCGATGACGCGGGCCTCCACCGCCGGGTCGACCGTCTGGATCGCGGTGTCCAGGTCGGCGGTCAGCGGGTTCGGCTCGGTGCCCTCGAAGGCGTTGACACCGATGATCTTCTCCTGGCCCGACTCGATCCGGGCCCGGCGCTCGGCGTGCGAGGCGACCAGTTGCGACTTGAGGTAGCCGGACTCGACGGCCGCCATCGCGCCGCCCATCTCCTGGATGCGCTCGATCTCGGCGAGCGACTCCTCGACCAGCTCGCCGACCTTCGCCTCGACGACCTTCGAGCCCTCGAAGAGGTCGCCGTACTCCAGCAGGTCGCTCTCGTAGGCCAGCACCTGCTGGATGCGCAGCGACCACTGCTGGTCCCACGGCCGGGGCAGGCCCAGCGCCTCGTTCCAGGCCGGCAGTTGCACGGCACGCGCGCGTGCGTCCTTGGAGAGGGTGACCGCCAGCATCTCCAGCACGATCCGCTGGACGTTGTTCTCGGGCTGGGCCTCGGTCAGTCCCAGGGAGTTGACCTGGACGCCGTAGCGGAAGCGCCGGTGCTTGGGGTCCTCGATGCCGTACCGCTCGCGGGTGACGCGGTCCCAGATGCGGCCGAAGGCACGCATCTTGCACATCTCCTCGACGAAGCGGACGCCCGCGTTGACGAAGAAGGAGATACGGCCGACCACGTCGCCCATCCGCTCCCGCGGCACCTGGCCGGAGTCGCGCACGGCGTCCAGCACGGCGATCGCGGTGGACATCGCGTACGCGATCTCCTGCACCGGCGTGGCGCCCGCCTCCTGCAGGTGATAGCTGCAGATGTTGATCGGGTTCCACTTCGGGAGGTGGGAGACCGTGTACGCGATCATGTCCGTCGTCAGGCGGAGGGACGGCCCCGGCGGGAAGACGTGCGTTCCCCGGGACAGGTACTCCTTGACGATGTCGTTCTGGGTCGTGCCCTGGAGCCTGGTGACGTCCGCGCCCTGCTCCTCGGCGACGACCTGGTAGAGCGCCAGCAGCCACATGGCCGTGGCGTTGATGGTCATCGAGGTGTTCATCTGCTCCAGGGGGATGTCCTGGAACAGCCGGCGCATGTCACCGACGTGCGCGACCGGCACCCCGACCCGGCCCACCTCGCCGCGGGCGAGGATGTGGTCGGAGTCGTAGCCGGTCTGGGTCGGCAGGTCGAACGCGACCGACAGACCCGTCTGGCCCTTGGCGAGGTTGCGCCGGTACAGCTCGTTGGACGCCTCGGCCGTGGAGTGACCGGCGTAGGTACGCATGAGCCACGGCCGGTCCTTCTGACGCTCAGTCATGTGTGGCCTCCGCCGTCCTCAGATGTTCCGGAAGCGGTTGATGGCGTCGACGTGCTGGGCGCGCTTCTCCTCGTCGCGCACGCCCAGGCCCTCCTCGGGCGCCAGGCACAGCACGCCGACCTTGCCCTGGTGGGCGTTGCGGTGGACGTCGTGGGCGGCCTGGCCGGTGTCCTCCAGGGAGTACACCTTGGAGAGGGTCGGGTGGATCTTGCCCTTGGCGATGAGGCGGTTGGCCTCCCAGGCCTCGCGGTAGTTGGCGAAGTGGGAGCCGATGATGCGCTTCAGGGACATCCACAGGTAGCGGTTGTCGTACTCGTGCATGTAGCCCGAGGTCGAGGCGCAGGTGGTGATGGTGCCGCCCTTGCGGGTGACGTAGACGCTCGCGCCGAAGGTCTCGCGGCCGGGGTGCTCGAAGACGATGTCGATGTCCTCGCCGCCGGTGAGTTCGCGGATGCGCTTGCCGAAGCGCTTCCACTCCTTCGGGTCCTGGGTGTGCTCGTCCTTCCAGAACCTGTAGCCCTCGGCGTTGCGGTCGATGATCGCGTCGGCGCCCATCGAACGGCAGATGTCCGCCTTCTGCTCGCTGGAGACGACACAGATCGGGTTGGCGCCGCCGGCCAGCGCGAACTGCGTGGCGTACGAGCCGAGACCGCCGCTCGCGCCCCAGACGAGCACGTTGTCACCCTGCTTCATGCCGGCGCCGTTGCGGGAGACCAGCTGGCGGTACGCGGTGGAGTTGACCAGGCCCGGGGCGGCGGCCTCCTCCCAGCTGAGGTGTCCCGGCTTGGGCATCAGCTGGTTGGACTTGACGAGGGCGATCTCCGCCAGGCCGCCGAAGTTGGTCTCGAAGCCCCAGATGCGCTGCTCAGGGTCGAGCATCGTGTCGTTGTGGCCGTCGGACGACTCCAGCTCGACGGAGAGGCAGTGCGCGACGACCTCGTCGCCGGTCTGCCAGGCGTTGACGCCCGGGCCGGTGCGCAGGACGACGCCGGCCAGGTCCGAACCGATGACGTGGTACGGCAGGTCGTGGCGCTTGGTGAGCTCGCTGACCCTGCCGTAGCGCTCCAGGAAGCCGAAGGTCGACAGGGGCTCGAAGATCGAGGTCCACACCGAGTTGTAGTTGACCGAGGAGGCCATGACGGCGACCAGGGCCTCACCGGGGCCCAGCTCGGGCAGCGGGACCTCGTCCAGGTGGAGCGACTTGCGCGGGTCCTTGTCGCGGGTTTCGAGGCCCGCGAACATCTCGGTCTCGTCCTTGTGCACGGTGATCGCGCGGTACGACTCGGGGAGCGGCAGGGCGGCGATGTCGGCCGGCGTGGAGTCGGTCGCCTGGATCGCGGCCAGGATGTCCTTCATGGTCACGGTGTTGCCTCCGGCGTCGAGCGCCCGTGAGGGAGGGGCGCTTGAGGGTTGCGTCGGTGCTGCTGAGGGGCGGGTGAGAGGGTGCCGTCGGTTCGGCGGCGGTGCTGTTCGGCGGCGCTTTGTGGCGCGGAGGGTGCCTGTGACGCAGGCGCCGGGCACGCAGACGATCGCTTGCGGGGACAGCCCGGACACCTTCAACGTATGACACCGCGTGTCACCCCGCAAGGCACTGAGTGCCAGAACCTGCTCTCAGATGAAATCTTTACCCGACAGATGAGCGATGATCGATCGAACGGGGGGTGCGAGGACTGCGAAAAGGGGCATTGACATGCGAAAACGGCCACCCGAAGGGTGGCCGTCGTCACCTACGGGACAGGGCCGGTCAGCGCTCCTTGAGCGCCTGCTCGATGGTGCGCATGACCTCGTGCAGCGGCGCGTCGGTACGCGCGACCGTCACCAGCACCTCACCCTGCACGGAGGCCGAGGAGGCGCCGGCCCGTGCGGAGGACGCCGTGTCGCGCCCGGCGCCGATGCCCGTGCCGAACGTCTTCCGTACGATCGCGAAGGCGTGGTCGAGCTGGGTCTCCACGTCCCCCTGCCCACCCGCCCGCAGCCAGCGCCGCAGCACGTGGTTGTGGGCGGTGACCACGGCCGACGCGGCGACCTCGGCCAGCAGCGGATCGTCGTTGGCGTCGTCGTCGTGGGCGTGCTCGTCGAAGTGGCCGAGCAGGTAGCGGGTGAAGAGGCGCTCGTAGCGGGCCACCGAAGCGATCTCCGCCTCACGCAGGGTGGGCACCTCGCGCGTCAGCTTGTAGCGGGCGACCGAGATCTCCGGCCGGGCCGCGTACATCTTCATGACTTCCTTGATGCCCCGGCACACGGTGTCGAGCGGATGCTCGTGCGCGGGCGCCGCGTTGAGCACCGCCTCGGCGCGCACCAGGGTGTCGTCGTGGTCCGGGAAGATCGCCTCTTCCTTGGAGCGGAAGTGCCGGAAGAAGGTCCGGCGGGCGACCCCGGCGCGGGCCGCGATCTCGTCGACGGTGGTCGCCTCGTACCCCTTGGTCGCGAACAGCTCCATCGCGGCCGCTGCCAGCTCCCGGCGCATTTTGAGCCGCTGGGCGGCGGCCCGGCCGCCGGCCGCGCTCTCCGGCGCGTCGGGCGTAGCTGGTGTACGTGAGGACCTGGCGGGCTGGGACATGACCCGAACGTACTGCATGTGCGCGCAACCATGCGCGTGACCGGGGATTCCCCCGTCCGCGGAGGGCGGGGGAATCCCGGCGGGATCGAGCAGTCCGCCCCAGTCCTCCTCGGACCGGAACCAGTCGCCGGGACCGGACTCAGCGGCGGGCATATTCGCGGAAGCCGCGGCCCGTCTTGCGGCCGAGGCAGCCCGCGGCGACCAGGTGTTCCAGGAGCGGAGCCGGGGCCAGGCCCGGGTCGCGGAACTCGCGGTGCAGGACCTTCTCGATGGCGAGCGAGACGTCGAGACCGACCACGTCCAGCAGCTCGAAGGGCCCCATCGGGTAGCCGCCGCCCAGCTTCATCGCCGCGTCGATGTCGTCGAGCGTCGCGTAGTGCTCCTGCACCATCTTCACGGCGTTGTTGAGGTACGGGAACAGCAGCGCGTTCACGATGAACCCGGCCCGGTCGCCGCAGTCCACCGCGTGCTTCCTGACCTTGGCGCAGACCTCGCGGACGGTGGCGTGCACGTCGTCCGCCGTCAGCACCGTACGCACCACCTCGACCAGCTTCATGGCCGGCGCCGGGTTGAAGAAGTGCATGCCGATCACGTCCTGCGGACGTGAGGTGGCGCGGGCGCAGGCGACGACGGGCAGGGAAGAGGTGGTGGTGGCCAGCACCGCGCCCGGCTTGCAGACCTTGTCCAGCGTGGCGAACAGCTGCCGCTTCACCTCCAGATCCTCGGCGACCGCCTCCACCGCCAGGTCGACGTCGGCGAAGTCGTCGTACGTACCCGTCGGCGTGATCCGCTCCAGCGTCTGCGCGGCGGCCTCGGCGGTCAGCCTGCCCTTGTCGACGCCGCGCGCCAGGGACTTGCCGATCCGGGCCTTGGTCGTCTGCGCCTTCTCCGCGCTGCGGGCGGCGAGCACGACCTCGTACCCGGCCTTGGCGAACACCTCGGCGATGCCGGACGCCATGGTGCCCGACCCGGCGACGCCCACCGCGCGGACGGCACGGCCGGCCACCGCGCTGTCACCGGTGCTCCGGGTCAGCGCGTCCGGCACGACGACCGCGCTGCCCGGCGCCTCGTAGGTGTAGAAGCCGCGTCCGGCCTTGCGGCCCGTCAGGCCCGCCTCGCTGAGCTGCTTCAGAATCGGCGCCGGGGCGTGCAGACGGTCGTGGGAGGCGGTGTACATGGCCTCCAGGACCGTGCGCGCGGTGTCCACACCGATCAGGTCCAGCAGGGCCAGCGGGCCCATCGGCAGGCCGCAGCCGAGCCGCATCGCGGCGTCGATGTCCTCGCGGGAGGCGTAGTTCGCCTCGTACATCGCCGCGGCCTGGTTGAGGTAGCCGAACAGCAGGCCGTCGGCGACGAAGCCGGGCCGGTCGCCGACCGCGACGGGCTCCTTGCCGAGGTCGAGCGCGAGGTTGGTGACCGCCGTGACGGCGCCCGGCGCGGTCAGCACGGAGGAGACCACCTCCACCAGCTTCATCGCCGGAGCCGGGTTGAAGAAGTGCAGGCCGAGCACCCGCTCCGGACGGGACGATTCGGCGGCCAGCCGCGTGACCGACAGGGCGTTGGTGCCGGTCGCGAGGATCGTCTCGGGGCGCACGATCCCGTCCAGCTCCCGGAACACCTGCTGCTTGATCTCGTACGACTCCGGGGTCACCTCGATCACCAGGTCGGCGTCGGCCGCCGCCCGCAGGTCGGTGGAGGTGCGGACGCGGGCGAGGGCGTCGGCGCGCTCCCGCTCGGTGAGGCGCCCGCGCTCGACGGCACGGGCGGTGGAGGACTCCAGCGCGGCGACGGCCGTCGCGGCCTGCGCCTCGCTGATGTCGATGCCGACGACGTCGCGGCCGGCCCTGGCGAGGACCTCGGCGATGCCGGTGCCCATGGTGCCGAGGCCGACGACGGCGATGGTCTGGAGGGGGGACAGAGGGGTGTCGGACAGGGGAGTGGCCATCGCGGGACTCCAGGAATGAGGGTGACGACGGGAACGCGCCCGGATGCGCCTGGGGCGCACCGGGTGCGTGAGGAATGGAGTGCGGGTGTTGCCGGGCTGACTGGCGCACACGCCCGGTGCCGTCGTTCGGGGCGTGCACACGCCCGTACGGCGGCGGTCTCCGACCGGCCCTGTCCCGAGGCCGAGTCGTACTGCGGTACCTGAATCCGGTACCGAACCGACTGCTCTCTGCTCTCACGACGGCCGCGTCACCAGACCGCCGCGAGGAGTACCGCGAGTGGGTAACTCGCTCGTCTGAGATTAACTCGCGGGTAACGAGCGCGCCAGCCCCCGGTGTTCGTGATGTACGTCCCACCCGGCCCGTGACGCACCCAGGGGTGTCGTTTGGATCCTGCCGGGGTCGCGGGGCCCGGCACGCCCATCTGCGGCGTTGTCGTCGTTGCCAGAGCTCCCCCCTGTCGCCCTCCTCCGCCTTGCGGAGCGCACGCACCAGGCCCCGCTCGGGTCGGTCGCAACGCACCGTTGCGAGGAGCCGGCCTGATCCAAACGACACCCCCTAACCTCGGTGTCATGGACGAAGAGTTGCGAACGCTCACGGAGCGTTTACGGGCCGAGTCGGCGGCCTCGGGCACGCCGGGAACCCCGGCGGCGTACGACCGTCTCGTGGCGACCGGGGACCCGGACGAGCTGGCCGCGGTGCTCACCGAGCCCGGGCACCCGCTCTGGGCCCGGGAACTGGCCGCGTTCCGGCTCGGCGTGGCGGGGGACCGGCGGGCCTTCGAGTCCCTCGTGCTGCTGCTGAACCACCGCGACCCGCCGCGCTGTGCCTCCGCCGCCCACGCCCTCGCCAGGCTCGGCGACCCCCGCACCGCCCGCGCCGCGGCCGCCCTCGCCACCAACGAACTGCGGGTCGCCTACGCCCTGCACCCGGTGCGGCTGCTGGTCGAACTGAGGGCTCCCGAGGCCGTACCCGCGCTGATCACCACGCTGGAGCGGCGGCTGCGCCCGCACGACCCCTACCGGCGTGTGGCACTCGCGTGTGTGGACGGGCTGGGCACGCTGGGCGACGACCGTGCCGCTCCGGTTCTGAACGACGCCCTGGCCCACCCCACCCTGGCGGAGGCGGCGGTACGGGCGCTGGCGCGGATCCCGGGACAGCGGTGAGCCGTCAGCCGCCGAGACGCCCGGCGTACCTCACCTCGGGCACCGCCACCCCGTCCACCTCGAACGGCTCCTCGGCCCCGTCGGCGCGGAATCCCGACCGTTCATAGAAGCGCCGGGCGCGGGCGTTGCCCTCGAGCACCCACAGGAGCATGCGCGCGTGCCCGGCGGCCGTGCACCGGCGCACCGACTCCCGGAGCAGGGCCTGCCCGACGCCGGTGCCGAACCGCCCGGTGTCCACATAGAGGGCGTACAACTCGGCGTCGGCGGTGAGCTGTTCACCGTCTCGGTACGGGCCGTGGCAGGCCCAGCCGACGACCTCGCCGCCGCCGTCCTCGGCGACCAGGTTCACCACCTCGTCCGGGGCGCGGGCGAACAAGTCACGGCGCCGCGCGGCGTCCTCGCTCACGTCGAGCCTGTCCAGGTACGGCTGCGGCATGAGACCCCGGTACGCCGTCTGCCACCCCCGGACGCGGATCGCGGACACGCGGTCGCAGTCGGCGAGCGTCATCTCCCGCACCCGTACCCCCGGACCGCTCGCCGGGCCGCGACTCACCGGGCCGCGACTCACGGGGACACGACCGCGAACGCCTCGATCCCCATCAGGAACTCGGGCCGGACCAGCGCGGCGACCTGTACCGCCGACGCGGCCGGCAGCCGGTCGTCGGGTATGTGCTCGGCGCGGGCGGCGCGGATCGCGGGCATGTGCGCCATGTCCGTGACGGAGAAGGTCAGTTTCACCACGTCGTAGAAGGACGCTCCCCCAACTGCCCTAAAGGCGTGGGAGGTAGCCCCAGCCGCCGTCAGACAACGGCGCAGGTTCTCGAACACCTGGCGGGCCTGGGCCGCCGGGTCGCTCTCGCCGACCAGCCCGCCGTCCCCGTCCAGGGCGAGCTGCCCGGAGACGGCCACGAACCGTCCGGTGCCGAGGACGTCATGCGTGTACTGGGCGGCGGGCGCGACGCCGCCGGGGGCGGCAATCCTGGTCAGCTCACACATGCGTCCATGGTGGACCATGGGACTGACAGCGCCCTCGACGGGCCGCCGAGCGGGTAGTCGGTCAGCCCCGGAAGCCGAGCAGCCCGTGCAGCGTCGAACCGCGTGAGGACGTCGAAGCCGCCTTGGACTCCAGCGGTTTCGGTGCGGGCAGCGCGGGGCACACCGCGTCCGCCTCGCCGTCGCCGCGCGGCACGGTGCCGTCGGCCAGGTACGCGGCCAGGTGCTTGTCCAGGCAGGTGCTCCCGCTCAGCGTGATGCCGTGGTTCCCGCCGCCCTCCTCGACCACCATGCTGGAGCCGCGCAGCAGCCGGTGCACGGTGACGCCGCCCTCGTACGGGGTGGCCGCGTCGCCGGTCGCCTGGAACAGCAGTGCCGGCGGCAGTTCGTGGTTGGTGACGTCCACGGGCTGCCGCGAGTCCGTGGGCCAGAACGCGCACGGCGCGTTGTACCAGGCGTTGTTCCAGGCCATGAACGGGGCCTTCTCGTACACGTCCCAGTTGTCGTCGCGCCAGTCGTCCCAGCCGCGCGGCCAGCCGGCGTCGCGGCACTCGACCGCGGTGTAGACGCTGTAACCGTTGTCGCCGGAGGCGTCCACGGCCCCGAAGTCCTCGTACACCTCGACGAGCGGGTCGGTGTTCCCGTCGTTCACGTACGCGGCGAACGACTCCGCCAGATAGGGCCAGTAGCCGTTGTAGTAGCCGCCGGGAATGAAGGTGTCCTCCAGCTCCGAGGCCCCGACCTTCCCGCCCGCGGGCCTCCTCGCCAGTGCCGTCCGCATGGTGTACCAAGCGGCCTCGATCCGCTCGGGGTCGGTGCCCAGCCCGTACGTCGCGTCGTGCTCGGCGATCCAGGCGAGGAAGGCCCGGTGACGGTCGTTGAAGGCGAGGTCCTGATGGAGGTTGGCGTCGTACCAGACGTCGGTCGGGTCGACGACGGAGTCCAGGACCAGGCGCCGCACCCGGTCCGGGTGGAGCTTGGCGTAGACGGCGCCCAGGTAGGTGCCGTACGAGTAGCCGAAGTAGTTGATGCTCTTCGCGCCGAGTGCCCGGCGGATCACGTCCATGTCCCGTGCGGCACTGACCGTGTCGATGTACGGCAGCACGTCCGCGTGCTTCTCGCCGCAGGCCTCGGCGAACGACTTCGCGCGCGCGAGGCCGGCCTTCTCGACGGCCGGGGTGGCGGGCAGGGAGTCGGGGCGCACCGGGTCGAAGTGGCCCGGCCGGCAGTTCAGGGCGGGCTTGCTCTTCCCCACGCCGCGCGGGTCGAAGCCGATGACGTCGTACTGGGCGGTCACCTCCGCGGGCAGCGAGGACGCCACGAACCCGGCGAGCGTCAGCCCGCTGCCACCGGGGCCGCCGGGGTTGACCAGCAACGGTCCCTGGTACTTCTCGGCGGTGTGCGGGACGCGGGACAGCGCCAGCGTGATCTGTTTCCCGTCCGGACGCGCGTGGTCGAGCGGCACCGAGAGGGACGCGCACTGGAGCGTGGGGTAGTCGGCGGTGCCGCACTTCTTCCAGCTGGGCTTCGCGGCCCGCGGGGTGCCCGCGGGAGGCGAAGCGCCCGCGAGGTGCGGTGCGCTCGCCTCGGCGGGGACGGCCGTGACGGTCCCGGCGGCGATGACGGCGGCGCCGCACAGCACGGCTGCGCGTTGTCTCATGGCGTCCTCCCGGACGGCGAGGCTGCGGTCCGCGCGGGTCGCGGTCCTCGCCGCATCGTTCCGGGGAGCGCCTCCGGAGGAACGCGATGTGCCCGGACTTGACCCGATTGCGTTGGCAGATGCCCTCGACTGGATGGCCCGACGGATGGCCCGATGGATGGCCCGACGGATGGCCTGATCCATGCGGTGGCCCTCATCGGCCCGGCCGTCGGCGCGGACCGGGTGCGCACACCGGGTAACTACCAAAGACGGGCCCCCCGATCGGAGGCTGACATGCCCCAACCATCCTGCCCGAGCGGAAGTCCGGCGCCCCCATGGTCGTGTCCGGAGCGTGCGTGATGGCCGCGCCGATGGGAGCGCGGAGCTTCCTGCGGGCACTCCGGGAAGAGGGCCTGGTCGTCGTCGAGGCCGGCGAATGGGAGGGACACAACCGCAACCACATGGGCCCCTGGGGGCCCGTGCACGGGGTGATGATCCACCACACCGTGACCCGGGGCAGCGCCCGCACGGTGGAGATCTGCCGCAAGGGCTACGCGGGACTGCCGGGCCCCCTGTGCCACGGCGTCATCACCAAGGACGGCAGGGTCCACCTGGTCGGCTACGGGCGGGCCAACCAGGCGGGCCTGGGAGACGACGACGTCCTGCGCGCCGTCATCGACGAAGCGCGGCCGCCGGCGGACAACGAGTCGAACACCGACGGAAACCGGCACTTCTACGGCTTCGAGTGCGAGAACCTCGGAGACGGCGACGACCCCTGGCCCGCCGTCCAGCTGGACGCCGTCGAACGCGCCGCGGCAGCCGTCTGCCGCCACCACGGCTGGAACGAGCGCTCCGTGATCGGCCACCTCGAATGGCAGCCCGGAAAGGTCGACCCGCGCGGCTTCACCATGGCGTCGATGCGCGCCCGGATCGAAGAACGCCTCACCCACCCCGCCGGCTGGACCCCCGGCGATCCCGAGGAGGACGACATGCCGCGAGCGATCGGCCGCTACTACAGCGACGACCAGCGGATCACACCCCGCAAGTGGACCACGCTCAACGTCGACGGGGTGGACCTGCTCAGCCGGGCATCCCACTACCAGGCCATGGCCCAGATACAGGCGGATGTACCGCCGGGCTCCGCCCTCCAGGGCTGCTTCTACCACCTGCGGCCGGGCGGCTCCCGCTGGAACGGGCCGATCACCGAACGAACGGGCACCGACGGCAGCAGCTTCGCCGACTTCCACAACAGCGGGTCCATCGTCACCGACGAGCGGCTGCGGTTCGAGTTCATGTACTACCCGGCCGACAGCGCCGACCAGCAGCCGATCACCATCACGGCGGCGTACGTACGCGGCCTCTACTGGGAGGCCTGACGAAAGATCCCACTGCGGGAAGGCAGCGCTCAGAGAAGCGAGAGCTGGACCGGATCGGTCGCCCCGAGCTGATCCGGCTCCGGTGGTGCCGGCTCCGCGAGCCGCCGCGGCATCCCCGCGCGCGTGGGACCGATGCCGTACTCCTGCGCCAAGTCGTGCACCTGGCGCGTGATCCGGCGCTGGTACCACTTCGGGGCGTAGGCGCCCTCCGTGTACAGCCGCTCGTACCGGCGCACCAGGTGGGGGTGATGCTGCCCGAGCCAGGCCATGAACCACTCCCGGGCGCCCGGCCGCAGATGCAGCACCAGGGGCGTCACCGACGTGGCGCCGGCGGCGGCGATCGCCCGTACGGTCGCTCGCAGTTGGGCAGGTTCGTCGCTGAGGAACGGGATGACCGGTGCCATCAGCACGCCGCAGCCGATGCCGTGCTCACCCAGGATCCGTACGACCTCCAGGCGGCGCTCCGGCGCGGGAGTCCCCGGCTCCACGGTGCGCCACAGCTCGGGGTCGGTGAAGCCGACCGAGACCGAGATGCCGACGTCCGTCACCCGGGCCGCCCGCGTCAGCAGGTCCAGGTCCCGCAGGATCAGCGTGCCCTTGGTCAGGATGGAGAAGGGGTTGGACCGCTCGGTGAGGGCCGAGACGATGCCCGGCATCAGCCGGTAGCGGCCTTCGGCGCGCTGGTAGCAGTCGACGTTGGTGCCCATCGCGACGTGCTCGCCCTGCCAGCGGCGCGAGGCCAGCTGGCGGCGGAGCAGCTCGGGGGCGTTCACCTTGACGACGATCTGTGAGTCGAAGCCCAGCCCCGTGTCGAGGTCCAGGTAGCTGTGCGTCTTCCTCGCGAAGCAGTACACGCACGCGTGCGTGCAGCCCCGGTACGGATTGACCGTCCATTCGAACGGCATGCGCGAGGCGCCCGGCACCCGGTTGAGGATCGAGCGGGCCCGCACCTCGTGGAAGGTGATGCCGCGGAACTCGGGCGTGTCGAACGTGCGGGTGGTGACCGCGTCCGCGCCGAACAGCGCGGGGTCGGCCGCCCGGGCGTGGTCGGAGTCCGTGAGGTTCTCCCAGCGCATTGACGCCTCCTCGGTAGCACTGCCCACACAATAGAACACTTGTTCCCTTGATCGTGCGGACGCGTCGCGCGGGGCCGCTTCGAGCCCCCCGATTTGGTGGCCGGGCGGCGGGGTGGTTGGCTTGCCCGGACCCCGAGAACCAGGCCCTGGAGGAACCCGATGGCGCAGGTCGAGGCGACTACGGAGCGGATCGTCGCAGCGGACGCGGAGACGGTGTTCGACACCCTCGCCGACTACAGCGGCAGCCGCGAGAAGCTGCTGCCCGAGCACTTCAGTGAGTACGAGGTCCGCGAAGGCGGCGACGGCGAGGGCACCCTCGTGCACTGGAAGCTCCAGGCCACCAGCAAGCGCGTCCGTGACTGCCTGCTGGAGGTCACCGAGCCGACCGACGGCGAGCTGGTCGAGAAGGACCGCAACTCCTCCATGGTCACCACCTGGCGGGTCACCCCGGCCGGGGAGGGCAAGTCCCGCGTGGTCGTCGTCACCACCTGGCAGGGTGCCGGCGGCGTCGGCGGATTCTTCGAGAAGACCTTCGCGCCCAAGGGACTCGCCCGGATCTACGACGCGATGCTCGCCAAGCTCGCCACCGAGGTCGAGAAGTAGCCAAAGGGCAAGTACGGGGCGGCCGTTGGTCGCCTCACCGATTCGAGTGATCTGCTCGGGTTACCGCCGAATGCCGTAACTCTTCGCACTTGTTCGCAGTTGTCGCCCCAGGTGGCAATTGTGAGCAGGTGTGATGAGGGGAGCGGGACGTGGGCGGGATCACTCTGGTGCAGGACGAACCGGCCACCGCACCCCCGACGCCTCCCGAGCCCCCCGCCCCGGAGCCGGAGGCCGGGGCCGGGCTCAGTCCGCGCCGGGTGCGGCTGGTCTTCGTCGGGCTGATGCTGGCGCTGCTGCTCGCCGCGCTGGAGCAGATGATCGTGGCCACGGCGCTGCCGAAGATCGTCGGCGAGCTGCACGGCCTGGAGAAGATGTCCTGGGCGATCACCGCCTACCTGCTCACCTCCACCGTCGGCCTGCCGATCTACGGCAAGCTCGGTGACCTCTTCGGGCGCAAGGGCGTCTTCCAGTTCGCCATCCTGGTGTTCATCGTCGGCTCGGCACTCGCCGGCCGGGCGCAGACCATGGACCAGCTGATCGCCTTCCGCGCGGTGCAGGGCGTCGGCGCGGGCGGCCTGATGATCGGCGTGCAGGCGATCATCGCGGACATCGTGCCGCCCCGCGAGCGCGCCCGGTTCATGGGCCTGATCGGCGCCGCCTTCGGACTCGCCTCGGTCGCCGGCCCCCTGCTGGGCGGCTACTTCACCGACCACCTCTCCTGGCGCTGGTGCTTCTACATCAACGTGCCCTTCGGGCTGGTCACCATGGCCGTCGTGGCCGTGGTACTGAAGCTGCCCAAGCCGACGGCCAAGCCCCGCCTCGACATCCTCGGCGCGCTGCTGCTCGCCGCCGCCTCCACCTGCCTGGTGCTGCTGACCAGTTGGGGCGGCACCGAGTACGAGTGGGGTTCGGAGGTCATCCTCGGCCTCGCCGCCGGAGCGGTCGCGGCCACCGTCCTGTTCCTGGTCGCCGAGCACTTCGCGCCCGAACCGCTGATCCCGCTGCGGCTGTTCCGGGACTCCGTCTTCAACGTCACCGGCCTGGTCGGCCTCGTCATCGGCGTCGCCCTGTTCGGTGCCGCCAGCTACCTGCCGACCTTCCTGCAGATGGTCGACGGCGCCACCGCCACCGAGTCCGGCCTCCTGATGCTGCCGATGATGGGCGGCATCGTCGGCGCCTCGATCATCTCCGGTCAGATGATCAGCCGGACCGGGCGTTACCGGTCCCACCCGATCCTCGGCAGTGCCCTGTCCGTCGTCGGCATGTGGCTGCTGTCCGGGCTCGACGCCGACACACCCCGGCTGCACTACAGCATCTGGATGGCCGTCCTCGGCGCCGGCATCGGCATGGTGATGCCCGTACTGGTCCTCGCCGTGCAGAACTCCGTGCGCCCCGCCGACCTCGGCACCGCCACGAGCGCCAACAACTACTTCCGGCAGATCGGCGGCAGCGTCGGCGCGGCCATCTTCGGCACGCTCTTCGCCGACCGGCTCACCGATGCCCTGGCCGACCGGATCCCCGCAGAGGCGGGCGCCGGGCTGCCCGACGCCGAGGCCATCACCCCACAGCTCGTCCACTCCCTGCCCCCGGCGCTGCGCGACGCCTACATCGGGGCGTACGCCGGCGCCATGCCGCGGATCTTCCTCTACCTGGTGCCGGTACTCGTCCTCGGGCTGCTCATCGCCTTCTTCCTCAAGGAGAAACCCCTGGTGTCCCACAACGCATCCGTCACCGAGCGGGAAACCGCCCAGTTGGCGCAGTCCGTCGCCCCCCTCCCGCAGGCCAGGTCGCCCTACGCCGCCGGCATCGCCGTCTGCGGCACGGTGCAGCACCCCGACGGCACCGTCGTGCCCCGTGCGGCGCTCACCCTCATCGACGCCGGCGGCCGGCAGATCGGCCGGGGCGCCAGCGGCGACGACGGACGGTACGCGCTGGCCACGCCCGGCTCGGGGACGTACGTCCTGATCGCCGCGGCCGGCGGTCACCAGCCGCAGGCGGTCTCCGTGACCGTCGGCGAACGCCCGGTGGAACTGGACGTGGTCCTCGGCGGCGCCGGCCGCCTCGCCGGCAGCGTGCTCACCGCCGACGGCAGCCCCGTGCGCGACGCGACCGTCACGCTCACCAACGTCCACGGCGAGGTCGTCGCCACCACCCGCAGCGGCCGCGAGGGCGGCTACGTCATCACCGAGCTGGTGGCCGGCGAGTACACCCTGGCCGGCAGCGCCCCCGCCTTCCGCCCGGCCGCGCTGCCCGTCAGCGTCCAGGCCGCCCGGGAGACCCGCCAGGACGTCGAGCTGGCCGGCGGCGCCGTGCTGCGCGGCACCGTGCGCGCCAGTGGCGGACGGGCCGTCGAGGACGCGCGCGTCACGCTGCTCGACGCGGCGGGCAACGTGGTGGACACGCTGACCACCGGGCCCGACGGCACCTTCCGGTTCGTCGACCTGTCGTCCGGCGAGTACACCGTCATCGCCGCCGGCTACCCGCCCGTGGCCACCGTGCTCCAGGTGGCCGGCGGCGGCCGCACGGAGCGCGACCTCCAGCTCGGGCACGAGGACTGAGGGGGGCACCGGCGCGCGGGTGTGCGCCGGTGCGTTTGCGCGCCGGCAATTCCCCCGTTGCCGCACATGGTCACCGGCCACCGCCGTACCGTGGTGACGGCGACACAAGTCTTGCGGAGCCGTGGGGAGAGAGGGCCTGACGCCATGGACCATGGCACCCAGCGCGACGCACCTCCAGGCCGCCGGGCCGGACCCGGCGCCGTGCCGGCGGACCCTGTGGCGGGCCGGGTCCCGCTGGCCGTAGTCGTGGTGGACCGCGAAGGGCTGGTCTCCCACTGGAGCCGGGGCGCACGGCGGCTGTTCGTTCTGCCCAAGGAAGAGGCGATCGGCCGGCCCGCCCCCGACCTGCTCCCCGTCTCGGGCGTGCTCCCCGAGGACGGGGACGTCACCGGGTACGGCTCGTACGCGGCCTACGACGGCCTCGGGCCCGGGCTGGAGTCCTCCCTCGACGGGCACTTGTCCTACCCGGCGGCGGGCCGCGCCCGCCTGACCGTGCCGGGCAACGACCGCGTCGACGTGCTGTGGTGGGCGTACCCGCTGGTGGGACCCGGTCGGGAGCGACTGCTGGTGCTGGCCGCCGACGCGGACGGCCTGCGCCGGGACCACGCCGGCGGCGGCGCGCAGGAGACGACCGTCGAGCGGATGGCGCCCGGCTTCGCGCTGCACACCGACTTCCCCGGTGCCGAGGAACTCGCCCGCCGCCTCCCCGAGATCCTGCCCAGCATGAGCGTCGGCGAAAGTGCCCGCATCGTCGCGCAGGTTCTCGAACTGGGCTATCCGATCCTGGAGTTCAGCCAGAACGAACGGGTGCCCGTCACCCCCGACTGGGGCGTGCCCCGGCGCGCCGAGCGCAGGGCGCGCCGCGAGCGGGCGGCCCGGGCGTTGGCGGCGGGCGAGCCGGTGCCGGACGAACTGCGGGACGAGACCGAGGACCTGGAGTACGCCGCCGTTCGCGAACGCCTGGAGTTTCTCAACGAGGTCAGCGGACGGATCGGCACCTCGCTCGACCTGTCCCGGACCATCGTCGAGGTCAGCAAGGCGGTCGTCCCGCGCTTCACCGACGTCGCCGGCACCTATCTGCGTGAACAGGTCGTCGCCGGCGAGGGCTTCCCCGACGGCGTGCCCGACACGACGACGATGTGGCACCGGGTCGCCCTGGAGCACACCGACGAACCCGGCCGCTGGGACGACGTCGTACCGGTCGGCGAGGCCATGCCGTTCCCGGCGCACACTCCCTTCTTCCAGTGCATGACCAGCGGCGAGCCGGTCCTGGTGCCCCGCATCACCGAGGAGATGGGCCACGCCGTCGCCTCCCAGTTCGAGAAGCGGGACATCCGGCCGCTCATCACGGGCCGCTCGATGCTGCTGGTGCCGTTGAAGGCGCGCAACGTCGTCCTGGGCTTCATGATCCTTCTCCGGCACCCGGAGCGGCCCGTCTTCAACGACATGGACCGGGTCACCGGCGCCGAACTCGCCGCCCGAGCGGGCCTCGTGCTCGACAACGCCCGCATGTACACGTTCCAGGAGAACGTCGCCGAGACGCTCCAGGACAGCATGCTGCCGCACATCCCCGCGCGCATGGCCGGCTGCGACATCGCCACCCGCTATCTGCCCGGTACGCTTCTGGGCCGGGTCGGCGGTGACTGGTTCGACTCGGTCAAGCTGCCCGGCGCCCGCACCGCCCTCGTGGTCGGCGACGTGATGGGCCACGGCCTCAACTCCGCCGCGATGATGGGCCAGTTGCGCACCGCCGTGCAGACCATGGCGGGGCTCGACCTGCCGCCCGCCCAGCTCCTGCGCAACCTCGACGACCTCGCCCAGCGGCTCGGCGACACCCACCTGGCGACCTGCCTGTACGCCGTCTACGACCCCATCGCCGGTGAACTGCACCTCGCCAACGCCGGTCACATCCCGCCCGTGCTGGTCCGGGCCGAGGACGGCTCCAGCGAGCTGATCGACCTGCCCACGGGGGCGCCGATCGGCGTCGGCGGGGTGCCCTTCGAGGCGGTACGCGTGCCGGTGGCGCCGGGCGACCGGCTGGTGATGTGCACCGACGGACTGGTGGAGGTGCGCGGCGAGGACATCGGCGTCGGCCTCGCCACCCTCTGCGAGTCCGCCGCCCACCCGGCCGCGTCCATGGACGACGCCTGCGACACCATCATCCGCGCGCTTGGCACCGGCGGCGGCCGCAAGGACGACGTGGCCCTGCTGATGGTTCGGCTGGGCGGCATCGAGTCCGACGCCGTCGCCGAATGGCGCCTCGCCCGCGACCCGGCCGAGGTCGGCCGCGCCCGCGCGGCGGTCCGCGAGCAGGTGCACGACTGGGGCCTGCCGAAACTGGCCGGCCCCGCCGAGCTGATGGTCAGCGAACTCGTCACCAACGCCGTACGGCACGCCCACTCCCGCCCGGTCGAGCTGCGTCTGGTCCGCGCCGACACGCTGCTGTGCGAGGTGGACGACGACGACCACGAACTGCCGACGCTGCGCAGCGCCGGCCCCGACGACGAGAACGGGCGCGGGCTGCGCGTCGTCAGCACCCTCGCCCGCGAATGGGGCGCGAGCCGCACGAAGGCGGGAAAGACCGTCTGGTTCGAGCTGACGCTGCCACGCCGTTGAGCCGCCCCGCGCAGTCAGGGGGCGCACTCCGTTCGCACGTCCGGTGAAGGAATGCGCCGGGCGCTTGTGGCCGTGCGCCGGGCGCGGTACACCGTACGGGCCCGTCACCTCCGACGGGCTGTACGTCGTCGGACCTGGGGAGACGGGCATGAGCGTGACGAGTCGGTACCGGGACGCCTGGGAGAGCTTCTGGAACGAGGCACCCGAGGGCCAAGGGGCGGTGTTCTGGGACGCGGAGCCCATGCTGACCGCCGGGCGCCACCTGGCCCACTTCGAGCCGCACCTGACCGACCCCGGCCTGCCGATGATCGACCTCGGCTGCGGCAACGGCACCCAGACCCGTTACCTCGCCGACCGCTTCCCGCATGTCGTCGGCGCCGACCTGAGCGCCGCCGCCCTCGACCACGCCCGGCACGCCGACCCCGCCGGCCAGGCGGCGTACCGGCAACTGGACGCCGCCGACAAGGCCGAGGCGGAGACACTGCACGCGGAGCTGGGAGACGCCAACGTCTATGTGCGGGGCGTCCTGCACCAGTGCGAGCCCCACGACCGGCAACCGCTGGCCGACGCCCTCGCCGCGCTCGTCGGGGAACGCGGCCGCGCCTTCCTGGTGGAGCTCTCCCAGGCGGCCAAAACCGTGCTGACGGGGATGGCCCAGGGGCCCGAGGGGCCGCCCGCCAAGCTCGCGCCCGTCTTCCGGCACGGCCTGACCCCGGGAGCGGTTCCCGACGAGGCGGTGCCGGAGTACCTCCGCGTGGCCGGACTCACCGTGCTGGCGAGCGGTGAACTGCCGCTGATCACCTCGGAGTACACACCGGACGGTACACGGATCGAGCTGCCGTCGACGTGGGTGGTGGCGGGGCGGATCCCGTGACGGGCGTACGGGGCGGCGGCGTGGGACGCGGTGGCAGGCGGCCCGCCCGGGCGTCACCACGCCTCCGTGTCCTTCGCCCCCTCCTCGGCGGACGCCGGCCCCGCCGTCCCGCCGGTCGCCGAGCGCAGCCGCGTCGCGAGCAGAGGCAGCACGAGTACGGAGATCATCGCGGCGCCGACCAGCGCGGCGGCCCGGTCCGTGCCGAGCAGGTCCTGGTCGACGCCGATGGTCGTGATCGCGACGACCAGCGGCAGACAGGTCGAGGCGAACAACGCGAGGGCCGACCGGTCCGTACGGCAGTCCGAGACCGGCGAGCGTGTCGACGGCCTCGCCGGGGTGCGCCCAGCCCAGGACCTGCGGGCCGATGAGGATGCCGAGGACGACCTCGAAGACGACCGGCGGAACGCGGAGCCGACGTCCCGTGGCGTGCACGAGAAGCGGCGCCAGGACGGCGGCGGCCTGATCAGGACGAGGGTGCCCGGGTGGGTCATGGCGCGCCGCCGTTCATGGACGCGGCGCGGCGGTACCTGGCCGTACCGGCGTGGACGTTCTCGCTGACGGCGTGCACAGTGCCACTCTTCCTCGCTCCGGGGGCCGGGACGACCGGGGTGTACGCCGTCGGAGGGAGGAGGAGGTCCGTGCGTCCGGTCCTATGATCGGTCGAACCCGTAGAAGGGCTGGTCGTAGGCCGTACGAGGTGAGTCCAGTGGTTCATACCACCGGTAGTTGTCCACAGCCCTGGCCGAGGCGGCCGGGCAGCGCGTACGGTTTCGAGACATGAAGATCCTCATCAGCGCCGACATGGAAGGCGCCACCGGTGTCACCTGGCCGGCCGACGTGCTGCCGGGGACGCCGCAGTGGGAGCGGTGCCGGTCGATGTTCACCTCGGACGTGAACGCCGCCGTGCTGGGCTTCCTCGACGGCGGTGCCGACGAGGTACTCGTCAACGAGGCGCACTGGACCATGCGCAACCTCCTCCTGGAACAGCTCGACGAACGTACGCAGATGCTCACCGGGCGGCACAAGGCGCTGTCCATGGTGGAGGGCGTCCAGCACGGGGACGTGGACGGCATCGCCTTCATCGGGTACCACGCGGGTGCCGGCATGGAGGGCGTCCTCGCGCACACCTACCTCGCCAACCAGATCACCGGCGTGTGGCTGAACGACGCGAGAGCCAGTGAGGGTCTGCTCAACGCACACGTCGTCGCCGAGTACGGGGTGCCGGTCGTGCTGGTCACCGGGGACGACGTGGCCTGCGAGGACGCGCTCGGGTACGCGCCCGAGGCGCTGAAGGTCGCGGTCAAGGACCATGTGTCACGGTACGCGGCCGTGTGCCGTACGCCGGCGAGAACCGCCTCCGACATCCGGGCGGCGGCCAAGGAGGCGGCGGCGCTCGCGGTGCGGTACGAGCCGGTGAGCGGCGGGCCGTTCACCGTCGCCGTGGAGTTCGACGCCGAGCACCTGGCGGCGGCCGCGACCGTCGTGCCGGGGGTGGCCCGTATCGCGGAGCGGAAGGTGGCGTACACCCACGACACCATGTTCGAGGCGATCCGTACCTTCAAGGCGGTCACCACGATCGCCTCGGCAGCGGTGGAGGAGCAGTATGGCTGAGCAGGTCGGAAGCACGCCCGAGGGCACGTCCGACGGCACACCGGGGAGTACGGACGCCCAGGCGCTGGACGAGGTCGTGCGCTTCACCTCCGAGCTGATCCGGATCGACACGACGAACCGCGGTGGCGGTGACTGCCAGGAGCGCCCGGCCGCCGAGTACGCCGCCGCGCAACTCGCCGAGGCCGGGCTCGAGCCCACCCTGCTGGAGCGGACCGAGGGCCGCACCAACGTCGTCGCCCGGATCGAGGGCACCGACCCGTCGGCCGGCGCGCTGCTCGTGCACGGTCATCTCGACGTGGTGCCCGCCGAGGCCGCCGACTGGAGCGTGCACCCGTTCTCCGGCGAGATCCGCGACGGCGTCGTCTGGGGGCGCGGCGCCGTCGACATGAAGAACATGGACGCGATGATCCTGGCCGTCGTGCGCGACTGGGCCCGGCAGGGGGTACGGCCGCGGCGGGACGTCGTCATCGCCTTCACCGCGGACGAGGAGGCCAGCGCCGAGGACGGCTCCGGCTTCCTCGCCGACCGGCACGCCGCGCTGTTCGAGGGCTGCACCGAGGGCGTCAGCGAGTCCGGCGCGTTCACCTTCCACGACGGTGCCGGCCGCCAGTTCTACCCGATCGCCGCCGGTGAGCGTGGCACGGGCTGGCTCAAGCTCACCGCGCGGGGGCGGGCGGGACACGGTTCCAAGGTGAACCGGGAGAACGCGGTCACCCGGCTCGCCGCGGCGATCACCCGCATCGGCGACCACGAGTGGCCGCTGCGTCTGACCCCGACCGTGCGCGCCGCCCTGACCGAACTCGCCACCGTCTACGGCATCGAGACCGACCTGCGCGACGTCGACGCGCTGCTGGACAAGCTCGGCCCCGCCGCGGGACTGGTCGAGGCCACCGTCCGCAACAGCAGCAACCCGACCATGCTGAACGCCGGTTACAAGGTCAACGTCATCCCCTCAGAGGCCGTCGCCTACGTCGACGGGCGCTTCCTGCACGGCTGCGAGGACGAGTTCCGCAGTACCCTCGACCGGCTCACCGGGCCGGACGTGGACTGGGAGTTCGCCCACCGCGAGGTCGCCCTCCAAGCGCCGGTGGACTCGCCGACGTACGCCCGGATGCGTGCCGCCGTCGAGGAGTTCGCCCCCGAGGGGCACGTGGTGCCGTACTGCATGTCCGGCGGCACGGACGCCAAGCAGTTCTCGCGGCTCGGCATCACCGGCTACGGGTTCGCGCCGCTCAAGCTGCCCGAGGGCTTCGACTACCAGGCCCTTTTCCACGGCGTCGACGAACGTGTCCCCGTCGAGGCGCTGCACTTCGGCGTCCGCGTCCTCGACCGTTTCCTGCGCACGGCGTAGGGGTCGGGCCTTCCGGGCCCGCCCGACAAGTATCGGAGAAGAAAGTGGGGGAGTCGGTGCGGACTCTGCCGTACGGATCGTGGCCCTCGCCCATCGACGCGGCCCTCGCCGCCGCGCACGACGGGCGCCCCGACGACGTGGCCTTCGTCGGCGACGAGGTGTGGTGGACGGCCCCCCGGCCCACCGAGGGCGGTCGGCGCACACTGGTGCGGCGGCGTCCCGACGGCACCGAGGAGCCGGTGCTGCCCGCGCCGTGGAACGCCCGCAGCCGCGTCATCGAGTACGGCGGCCGGCCCTGGGCCGCGCTCATGACCGACACCGGGCCGCTGGTGGTCTTCGTGAACTTCGCCGACCAGCGGCTGTACGCCTACCGGCCGGGCGGCGGCGAGCCGCGTCCGCTGACGCCCGTCTCCCGGGTGGGCGGCGGGCTGCGCTGGGCGGAGCCGGAGGTGCGTGGCGAGCGCGGCGAGGTGTGGTGCGTCCTGGAGGAGTTCACCGGTGACGGGCCCAGCGACGTGCGCCGGGTCCTGGCGGCGGTGCCGCTGGACGGCTCGGCGGCCGGCCAACGGGACGCGGTCCGCGAACTCGCCGGCGCCCGGCACCGCTTCGTCACCGGCCCCCGCGTCTCGCCCGACGGGCGGCGCGCCGCCTGGCTCGCCTGGGACCACCCGCGCATGCCCTGGGACGGCACCGAGCTGGTCGTGGCCGAGATCGGCCCCGACGGCACGCTCCGGGACGCCCGGACAGTCGCCGGCGGGCCCGAGGAGTCCATCGCCCAGGTGGACTGGGCGCCCGACGGCGCTCTGCTCCACGCCTCCGACCGCACCGGCTGGTGGAATCTCTACCGCGACGGCCGGCCGCTCTGCGCCCGCGAGGAGGAGTTCGGCGGGCCGTTGTGGAAGCTCGGGCAGCGCTGGTTCGCCCCGCTGGACAGCGGCCTGATCGCCGTCGTGCACGGCCGTGGTGCCGCCGCCCTCGGCATACTCGACCCCGAGACCGGCGAGGTCGTCGACGCCGCGGGCCCCTGGACCGAGTTCGCGGCGACCCTCGCCGCGCACGGCGAGCGAGTCGTGGCGGTCGGCGCGAGCCCGCGCAGCGCCTACGAGGTGGTCGAGCTGGACGCCCGTACCGGCCGGGCCCGGGTGATCGGCGCCCCGCACGACGACGCGGTGGACCCGGCGTACTACCCCGAGCCGCGGCTCCGCACCTTCACCGGGCCCGCCGGGCGCGACGTCCACGCCCACCTCTATCCGCCGCACAACCCGGGCTGCCTCGCACCGGACGATGAGCTGCCGCCGTACGTGGTCCGGGCGCACGGCGGCCCCACCAGCCGGTCTCCCCTCGTACTGGATCTGGAGATCGCCTACTTCACCTCGCGCGGCATCGGCGTCGCGGAGGTCGACTACGGCGGCTCCACGGGGTACGGCCGGGAGTACCGCAACCGGCTGCGCGAGCAGTGGGGCGTGGTCGACGTCGAGGACTGCGCCGCCGTCGCCCTCGCCCTGGCCGGCGAAGGCACCGCCGACCGGGAGCGGCTCGCCGTGCGTGGCGGCAGCGCGGGTGGCTGGACGGCCGCCGCCTCGCTGGCCACTACCGACGTCTACGCCTGCGGCACGGTCAGCTATCCGATCCTCGACCTGACCGGCTGGGGCACGGGGGAGACGCACGACTTCGAGTCGCAGTACCTGGAAAGCCTCATCGGCCCGTACGCCGAGGTGCCCGACCGGTACGTCGAGCGGTCGCCCGCCGAGCACGCGGACCGGGTCACCGCGCCGTTCCTGCTGCTCCAAGGGCTGGACGACGTGATCTGCCCGCCCGTGCAGTGCGAACGGTTCCTCTCCCGCATGGCGGGCCGGGGAGTGCCGCACGCGTACCTCACCTTCGAGGGCGAGGGGCACGGATTCCGCCGGGCGGAGACCATGGTGCGCGCCCTGGAGGCCGAACTCTCCCTCTACGCCCAGGTATTCGCTCTGCACCCGCACGGCATTGCGACCCTGGCGCTGAACCGGTGACGAGGGTGAGAGGCCTGACCCGCCCGGCCCGGCTCGCCCCCGGCGCCCGGGTGGCCGTCGTCGCGCCCAGCGGGCCCGTCCCCGAGGAACGGCTGCAGGCGGGCCTGGACGTGCTGCGCGGCTGGGACCTCGACCCGGTCGTGGGCCCGCACGTCCTGGACCGGCACGGCACCTTCGACTACCTCGCGGGCTCCGACGCCGACCGGGCCGCCGACCTACAGGCCGCCTGGTGCGATCCGTCCGTGGACGCGGTGCTGTGCGCCCGCGGCGGGTACGGCGCGCAGCGCGTGACGGACCTGCTCGACTGGGAGGCGATGCGCGCGGCCGGGCCCAAGGTGCTCGTCGGTTTCAGCGACATCACCGCGCTGCACGAGGCGTTCGCCACCCGGCTGGGTCTGGTCACACTGCACGGGCCGATGGCCGCGGGAATCGACTTCCTGAAGAACGCGCGGGCGCAGGAGCATCTGAGGGCCACCCTGTTCGCTCCGGAGACGGTCCGCGTGATCGCCTCCGGCGGCACGCCCATGGTCCCCGGCCGGGCGCGCGGCGTCACCCTCGGCGGTTGCCTGTGCCTGCTCGCCGCCGAACTGGGCACCCCGCATGCCCGTCCCTCCGCACGCGGCGGCCTGCTGTGCCTGGAGGACGTGGGGGAGGAGACGTACCGGCTGGACCGCTACCTCACCCAGCTCCTGCGCGCCGGCCGGCTCGACGGGGTCGGCGGGGTGCTGCTCGGCTCGTGGCACGCGTGCGAGCCCTACGAGCGGCTGCGGCCGATGCTGGCCGACCGGCTCGGCGGCCTCGGTGTGCCGGTCGTGGAGGACTTCGGCTTCGGCCACTGCGAGGGAGCGCTGACCGTCCCGTTCGGCGTAACGGCGGAACTGGACGCGGACGCGGGCACCTTGACGCTGGACCGGCCGGCACTGCGATGACCACGGTGCCGACCGGTCCCGCGCGCGGCGACAAGGCGTCGTAGGCTGGCGAGATGCCGCACAACGCATCCCGCCACCTCGCCGAGGGCCCTCGCGTGGGCATACGGCACTTCACCCACGAGGACGGCGCCGAGTTCACCGCCCGGGCCCGGGAGAGCAAGGACCTGCACCACCCGTGGCTCTTCCCGCCGGACAGCGCCCAGGCGTACGAGGCCTACGCCGCCAGGCTGATCGAGGACCGGACGAAGGCCGGGTTCCTGCTGTGCGAGAAGGACACGGGCGGGGCGGACGGCGACTCCATCGCCGGATTCGTCAACATCAACAACATCGTCGAGGGCGGTTTCCTCAGCGGCGCCCTCGGCTACGGCGCCTTCGCGCACGCGGCGGGGCGCGGGCTGATGCGCGAGGGACTGGAGCTCGTCGTGCGGTACGCGTTCGGACCGATGCGGCTGCACCGGCTGGAGATCAACGTGCAGCCGGGCAACTTCGCCTCGATCGCGCTGGCCCGGGCCTGCGGCTTCCACCTGGAGGGTTTCTCGCCGAGGATGCTCTACATCGACGGGGCCTGGCGCGACCACCAGCGCTGGGCGATCACCGCCGAGACCGTGACCTCCGGTTGACCTCCGGCGTTGCGCCGCGCAGGCGTCGACCGCACGACCCGCCGCCGCCGACACGGCACCCAGCGGTTCAAACGTGAGGGACGTCGCGCGAACGTGACCGACGGCGCCCCTGTTCACGGCACCGGTGAGCGGCTTCCATGGGGAAGCGTGACGACGATCCGACGTGAGGTACTGAGCCTGCCCGCCGCGCCGCTGGGGCCGGACAACCCGCTGCCGCCGCTGCGCCCCCTGGACGAGGCGCACCGCATCGACGAACGCGACCGGGCCGGCCTGCCGCGCGACATGGCCCGCCAGGTCGACTACGAGCCACTGCGCAGCCTGCTGCCCGTGCGCGTCCGGGACGGCTACGACCGGCAGCGCGAGACCCGGGAGATCGACGCCCTCGTCATCGAGAACGACCGGCTGCGGGCCACCGTCCTGCCCGGCCTCGGCGGCCGCGTCGCGTCCCTCCTGCACAAGCCGACCGACCGCGAGCTCCTCTACGTCAACCCCGTGCTCCAGCCCGCCAACTTCGCCCTCAACGGAGCCTGGTTCTCCGGCGGCATCGAATGGAACATCGGAGCCACCGGCCACACCACCCTGTCCTGCTCGCCCGTGCACGCCGCCCGCGTGCCCGCCCCCGACGGCGGCGAGATGCTGCGCCTGTGGGAGTGGGAACGGCTGCGCGACCTGCCCTTCCAGGTCGACCTGTGGCTGCCGGAGGGCTCGGACTTCCTCCGCGTCGGCGTCCGGATCCGCAACCCGCACGAGCTCCCGGTGCCGGCGTACTGGTGGTCCAACATCGCCGTGCCCGAGGAACGGCGCGTCCTCGCCCCCGCCGACGAGGCCTGGCTTTTCGGCTACGAGCGGCGCCTGCGCCGGGTGCCCGTCCCGTCGTACGACGGAGCCGACCGGACGTATCCGCTGAACAGCACGTACGCCGCCGACTACTTCTACGAGGTGCCGGACGGCCGGCGCCGCTGGATCGCCGCGCTCGACGAGGACGGCCGCGGACTGGCGCAGACGTCGACCGACGTGCTGCGCGGCCGCAAGCTGTTCGTGTGGGGCACGGGCCCCGGCGGACGGCGCTGGCAGGAGTGGCTCACCGAGCCCGGCACCGGCGGCTACTGCGAGATCCAGGCCGGGCTCGCCCGCACCCAGCTGGAGCACGTCAAGCTGGAGGCGGAGAGCGAGGTGTCCTGGCTGGAGGCCTACGGGCCGCTCGACGCGGCGCCCGAGGGCGAGTGGCACACCGCACTGCGCGGCGCCGAGGAGCGGCTGGAGGCGGTACTGCCGCGCGCCGACGTCGACGCGGCCTACGAGGCCTGGCGGCCGTACGCCGACGCCGAGCCCGGCGAGAACCTCGCAACGGGGTCGGGCTGGGGCGCGCTCGAAGTGCTGCGCGCGGGCTGGAAGCTGCCCGGCACGCCCTTCGAGGAGCACACCCTCGGCGACGACCAGCGGCCCTGGCTGCACCTGCTGCGCGCCGGGTCCCTGCCCGAACCGGGACAGCATGAACCGCCCGGGGACACGCTGGTCGCCCGGCCCTGGCGGGACATGCTGGAGACCACGGCCGCCACGCCGATCGCCGAGTACCACCTCGGCGTCGCCCAGTGGCACGGTGACGACCGGGCCCAGGCGGTACGCAGTTGGGAGCGCGGCCTGAAGACCGCCGCCGCCGGCTGGCCGCTGCTGCGCTGCCTCGCCGTCGCCGACCGGGAGGACGGCCACCACGAGCGGGCCGCCGACCGGTACGCCGAGGCCTTCGACGACCTGTGCGAGCGACTGCGCGAGCGGCGGGAGGAGACGGACGTCCGCGTCGACGACGCGGAGCGGACGGCCGTCGCCGCGGCGCTCGGCCGCGAGGCGATCGAGACGCTGCTCGCGGTCGGGCGCACGGCGGACGCCCGTGCGGTGTGGGACCGGCTGCCCCCCGGGGCCCGGGCCCGCGGCCGGTTCCGGCTGACCGAGGCGGAACTGCTGGCCGCCGAGGGCCGGCGCGAGGCGGCGCGGGCCGTCTTCGACGAGGGCTTCGAGGTCGCCGACCTGCGGGAGGGCGCGGAGAGCCTCGGCCGGCTGTGGGCCCGGCTCGGCGACGAACCGCTTCCGGCCCGCCACGACTTCCGGATGCGGCCGGACGGGGACTGAGCCGCCTGGCCCGTCGCTGTCCCGGCCCGTCGCGGCCCCGGCCCGTCGCTGCCCCGGACCGTCGCGGCCCCGGACCGTCGTGGCCCCGGCCCGTCGCTGCCCCGGACCGTCGTGGCCCCGGCGGACCCAGCTACCCTCGCCGGTCCACGTACTCGTAGATCGCCCCGTCCGGGTGCCGGGCGATCAGGTTGCGGCCCACGGGCGTCGGGACCGGACCCGCGATGACGTCCGCGCCCAGCGAGGTGAGGACACGATGGGTCTCCTCGACGTCCGTCACGGCGATCGTCGCGGCGACCTTGCGCAACACCTCGAGCTGGGACTCGGGTCCGCTCATCAGCAGGAAGCAGCCGACCGCGGCGACTTCGACACCGCCGCGTTCGAAGCGGTGGGCCCGACCGCCGGCCAGGCCTTCGTAGAAGGGGATCGCCTTGTCCAGGTCGTCGACGTAGATGCGCAGTGTGGCTCCCAGAATGTCCATGCGGACGAGCCTAGTTGGGAGAGGCGGGGTCCCACTCACGGTCCCGCCCATGGATGTTCCGCCCGCGGGTACCCGCAACGTATGGACCGCATGGATCACTTGGAACACCTGGACAAGCATCTGGTCGACGAACTGGCGCAGGTGGCACGCGAGACCGTGCGCGACGAGCTGCGGGAACAGACGCGGAAGCAGCGCCGCAAGGCGACGCTGTACGCCGCGTCCGGTGCCGCCGCCCTGTACGCGGGTGCCGCCCTCGCGCTCACCGTGGGCCTGGCCCTCGCCATCGGCCTGCCGGACTGGGCCGCCGCGCTGATCACGGCTGCCCTCCTGGGTGTCGTGGCCTACCTGTTGCGCGGTGCGGCCCGGCCCCACGCGTCCCGGCCGGGGGCCGGCCACGAGCACACCGTCGGTGGTGACGCACCGGGTGTGCCGCCGAGCGGGCTCGGCATGCCGTACCCGCCGATGCCGCCCGTCGCGCCCGGTGGCGTCGGCGGCGCGACCGGCGCCCCGGGTGCGGGCACGCCCGCGCCGGGCGGTACCGGTCCGGCGGCGCCGCGCCAGGACGACATCGACCCCGAGGCCCCGCACGGCCGCGGCTGACCTGCCGCGGCCAGAGCCAAGCCCCCCGGACACATGTCCGGGGGGCTTCACGCCGCGGCGGGGCGGGCCGCCTGAGTCAGGCCGGGACGGGGCGGGTCAGGCGCCCTGCTGGAGCTGCGGCAGCACCTTCGTGCGATAGAAGTCGAAGAAGCCGCGCAGGTCGGGGCCGATCTGGTTGACGTAGACGCGGTCGAAGCCGGCGTCGGCGAACTCCTTCAGTTCGGCGACGTGCTCGTCCACGTCGTCGCCGCACACCCGGCTGTCCCGGACCATGTCCTCGGTGACCAGGGTCTGCGCCTGCTCGAAGTGCTTCGGCGAAGGCAGCACCTGGCCCAGCTCGCCCGGCAGTTGCTCGTTGGCCCACAGCCGGTGCACGGTCCGTACCGCCTCGTCCCGGTCGGTGTCGTAGCAGACCTTGGTGCCGCCGCTGACCAGCTTCCCGCCGCCCCCGCCCTTGCGGTACTGCTCCACCATCGAGGTCTCCGGCATCATCGTGATGTAGCCGTCGCCCACCCGCGACGCCAGTTTGGTCGCCGCCGGGCCGAAACCGGAGATGTCGATCGGGACGGGCTCGTCCGGGACGGTGTACAGGCGGGCGTTCTCCACCGTGTAGTGCGTGCCGTGGTGGTTGACCTCCTCGCCGGTGAACAGCCGGCGCATGATCAGGATGGCCTCCTCCAGCATCTCCAGGCGTACGTGCGCGGCCGGCCAGGCGTCACCCAGGATGTGCTCGTTGAGCGCCTCGCCGGTGCCCACGCCGAGCCGGAAACGGCCGTCCGTCATGACCGCGCTGGTCGCGGCGGCCTGCGCCACCACCGCCGGGTGGATACGCACGGTCGGGCAGGTCACCGCCGTCTCGATGGGCAGCGACACCGCGTCGGACAGCGCGCCGATCACCGACCACACGAACGGGCTCTGCCCCTGCTCGCCGTTCCAGGGGTGGTAGTGGTCCGAGATCCACAGCGCCTGGAACCCGGCCTGCTCGGCCATCCGCGCCTGTTCGATGAGTTCCGCCGGGCCGTACTGCTCGCACGAGAGGAAATAGCCGTACTCGGGCATGGGGGATTGCCTCCGGGACATGGAGCGGGTGGGTCCCGGCCCGGGTACCCGGGCATCCGGCCGGAAACCGGCGGTGCGGGGCGTCGCACGGGCCAGGCGCACGTTTGGGTGCCCAGGCCAGGGGGACGCGTAAGGCTCACGAGGTACGCGACAGCCCGGAGGCGAACCGTGAGCCGACCCCGCATCGTGATCGTCGGTGCCGGCTTCGCCGGGTACCGGACGGCCCGCACCCTGTCCAGGCTCACCCGGCACCAGGCCGACATCACCCTGCTCAACCCGACCGACTACTTCCTCTACCTGCCCCTGCTGCCCCAGGTCGCCGCCGGAATCCTGGAACCGCGCCGGGTCAGCGTGTCCCTCTCGGGCACCCTGCCGCGCGTCCGGCTGGTGCTCGGCGAGGCCGACGGGATCGACCTCGACGGACACACCGTGCATTACACCGACCCCGAGGGCGGCGAGGGCACTCTGCCCTTCGACCGGCTGGTCCTGGCCGCGGGCAGCGTCAACAAGCTGCTGCCCGTCCCGGGCGTCGCCGAGCACGCCCACGGCTTCCGCGGGCTGCCGGAGGCGCTGTACCTGCGCGATCACGTGACGCGGCAGGTGGAACTGGCCGCCGCTGCCGGTGACCGCGAGGAGTGCGCCGCCCGGTGCACCTTCGTCGTGGTCGGCGCCGGGTACACCGGCACCGAGGTCGCCGCGCACGGCCAGATGTACACCGACGCGCAGGTCCGCAAGCATCCGATGCGCACCGGCATGCGGCCCCGCTGGATGCTGCTGGACGTGGCGCCCCGGGTACTGCCCGAGATGGACGAACGGCTCTCCCGCACCGCCGATCGGGTACTGCGGCAGCGGGGCGTCGACGTGCGGATGGGGACCTCCGTGAAGGAGGCCACGCATGACGGGGTCCTGCTGACCGACGGTACGAGTGTGGACACGCGCACGCTGGTGTGGTGCGTGGGCGTGCGGCCCGACCCCCTGGTGGAGTCCCTCGGGCTGCCCATGGAACGCGGCCGGCTGCTCGTCGACCCGCACCTCCAGGTGCCGGGACGGCCCGAGCTGTTCGCGTGCGGTGACGTGGCCGCGGTGCCCGACCTGCACCAGCCCGGCCAGTACACGCCGATGACCGCGCAGCACGCCTGGCGGCACGGCAAGGTCTGCGCCCAGAACGTCGCCGCGTCGCTCGGCATCGGCGAACGACGGGTCTACCGCCACCGTGACATGGGGTTCGTCGTCGACCTCGGCGGCGCGAAGGCCGCCGCCAACCCGCTCGGCCTGCCGATGTCCGGCCCGGCGGCGGGCGCGGTCACGCGGGGCTACCACCTCGCGGCGATGCCCGGCAACCGGGTCCGGGTCGCCGCGGACTGGCTGCTCGACGCGGTACTGCCCCGTCAGGCCGTCCAGTTGGGCCTCGTACGGTCCTGGTCCGTGCCGCTGGAGTCGGCGTCGCCGGAGGTGGCACGGGTGCCGGGCGGCGTGGGGAGCGCCGGGACACGGAAGAAGAAGGGCGCGGCGGCCGGAGACGACCCGGGGCGCCAGGACGTCCCCGAGGCCGCGGACGGCCACCGGTCCGGCACCGAGCCCGCCGACGCCAAGCCGACGACGGGCACGCCCGACGCCGAGGCGGCCAGGAATCAGCCGGGTGGTGAGCCCGCCGAGAATCAGCCGGGTGGTGAGCCTGCCAAGAATCAGCCGGGTGGTGAGCCTGCCAAGAATCAGCCGGGTGGTGAGCCTGCCAAGAATCAGCCGGGCGGTGAGCCTGCCAAGAGCCAGCCCGGCGGTGAGCCCGCCAAGAACCAACCCGGGGCTGAACCGGCCAAGGGTGGCCGCCCGGCCGGTGCCTCCGGCAAGTCGCGTCCCGCCCGTGCGCCGGCGAAGCCGCCGTCCACCGCCGCGCCCGCGAAGCCGCCCTCCGCCAACGCGCCCGCGAAGCCGCCCTCGGCCAAGTCGCCCACCCCGCCACGGCGGCCGGGAGCGGCGCCCGGCAAGCCCAGGCCCGCCGGCGCGGCGCCCGCCCGGTCCGCCGGTGCGCCCGGTGACCCCGGCCCCGAACCCCCGGCGGACCAGCCACTCCCCGGACCCGACATCGCCCCCGGCCCCGTCAAACGTTCCGACGACCGCGCCGCAGAAGGAGACTCATGAACACCGGTGAACTCGCCGACCTCGGACAGCAGTTGCGCGTCGACAGCGTACGGACGTCCGCCGCCGCGGGCTCCGGACATCCGACGTCCTCGATGTCCGCCGCGGACCTGATGGCCGTACTCCTCGCCAACCACCTCCGCTACGACTTCGAGCGCCCCGCCCACCCCGGCAACGACCGCTTCGTCCTCTCCAAGGGACACGCCTCGCCCCTCCTCTACTCCGCCTACAAGGCGGCCGGCGCCATCGACGACGAGGAGCTGCTGACCTTCCGCAAGCTGGGCAGCCGCCTGGAGGGGCACCCGACCCCGCAGCGACTGCCGTGGGTCGAGACGGCCACCGGTTCGCTGGGCCAGGGGCTGCCCGTCGGCGTCGGCATCGCGTTGTCCGGCAAGCGGCTGGACCACGCCGACTACCGCGTGTGGGTGCTGTGCGGCGACAGCGAGATGGCCGAGGGGTCCGTGTGGGAGGCCGCCGAGCACGCCGGGTACGAGAACCTCGACAACCTCACCGTGATCGTCGACGTCAACCGGCTGGGCCAGCGGGGCCAGACCCGGCACGGTCACGACCTCGACGCGTACGCGCGCCGCTTCCGGGCCTTCGAATGGCACACCATCGAGATCGACGGCCACGACGTCGACGCCATCGACCGCGCCTACGGCGAGGCCCTGTCCACCAAGGGCCAGCCCACCGCGATCATCGCCCGCACCCTCAAGGGCAAGGGCGTCGAGGCCGTGGAGGACCGCGAGGGCCAGCACGGCAAGCCACTGCCGGAGGCCGAGGAGGCCATCGCGGAACTCGGCGGGCCGCGCGACCTCACGGTCCGGGTCCAGGAGCCGCCGTCCGCGCGGGCACTGCACTCGGCAGACACCGGTCAGACCGAGCTGCCCCGCTACGACAAGGGCGACGAGGTCGCCACCCGCAACGCCTTCGGCGAGGCGCTCGCCGCCCTCGGCACCGCCCGCGGCGACGTCGTCGCCCTCGACGGCGAGGTCGGCGACTCCACGCGCGCCGAGTTCTTCGCCAAGGAGCACCCCGAGCGCTACTTCGAGTGCTACATCGCCGAGCAGCAGATGGTCGCCACCGCGGTGGGCATGGCGGCACGCGGCTGGGTGCCGTACGCCACCACCTTCGCCGCCTTCCTGACCCGCGCCCACGACTTCGTACGCATGGCGTCCGTCAGCGGCTCCGGCATCAACCTCGTCGGCTCCCACGCCGGCGTCGCCATCGGCCAGGACGGGCCCAGCCAGATGGGCCTGGAGGACCTCGCGATGATGCGGGCCATCCACGGCTCGACCGTGCTCTACCCGTGCGACGCCAACCAGACCGCCCGCCTCGTCGTCGAGATGGCCGGCCTGGAGGGCATCCGCTACCTGCGCACCTCGCGCGGCGAGAGCAAGGTGATCTACAGCCCCGACGAGGAGTTCCCCGTCGGCGGCAGCAAGGTGCTGCGCTCCTCCGACCGCGACCGGCTGACCGTCGTCGCGGCCGGTGTCACCCTGCACGAGGCGCTCGCCGCGGCCGACGCCCTCGGCGAGGACGGCATCCCGGTCCGGGTGATCGACCTGTACTCGGTCAAGCCCGTCGACCGGGCCACCCTGCGCGAGGCCGCCGAGGACACCGGCTGCCTGGTGACCGTGGAGGACCACCGCCAGGAGGGCGGCATCGGCGACGCCGTCCTCGACGCCTTCTGCGACGGACGGCCCGTGCCCCGCCTGGTCCGGCTCGCCGTGGGCACGATGCCGGGTTCCGCGACCCCGGCCGAGGAGCTGCACGCCGCGGGGATCGACGCCGAGTCCGTCGAGGCCGCCGTACGGATGCTGGTGGAGCAGGCGATCGTCCCGTGAGCGGTGGCACCGCGCGGACCGTCCGGGCCGGCCGGCACACCGGGGAGGTCCACCGGCCGGACAAGGTGCTGTTCCCCAAAGGCGAAGGAGGCGCCCAGGAGTACACCAAGGGTGATCTGGTCGACTACCACCGTGCCGCCGCCCCGTTCATGCTGCCGCACCTGCGGGGGCGCCCACTGATGCTGGAGCGGCACCCGGACGGCGTCGACGGTCCGCGGTTCATGCAGAAGAACACTCCGGAGCACTACCCGGACTGGATCAACCGCGTCGAGGTGGGCAAGGAGGGCGGCACCGTCTGCCACACCGTCTGCGACGACTCCGCCACCCTTCTCTACCTCGCCGACCAGGCCGCCCTCACCCTGCACCGCTGGCTGTCCCGGGCCGGGCAGGTGGACCGGCCGGACCGGATGGTCTTCGACCTCGACCCGGCCGGTGACGACTTCGAGGCGGTACGGGAGGCGGCTTGGCTGCTGGGCGAGCTGCTCGACGAGCTGAAGCTGGCCTCGGCCCTCATGACCACCGGGTCGCGGGGACTGCACGTCGTCGTTCCGCTGAAGGGCCATCAGGCCTTCGCCGACGTAAGGGAGTTCGCCCGAGAAGTCGCAGAGGCCCTGGCCGCGGCGCATCCCGACCGGCTCACCACCGCCGCCCGCAAGAAGGACCGCGGCGACCGGCTTTACCTCGACATCCAGCGCAACGCCTACGCGCAGACCGCGGTCGCGCCCTTCACCGTCCGGGCCCTGCCCGGTGCGCCCGTGGCCACCCCCATCTCCTGGGACCAGCTGGACGACCCCGCGCTGCACGCCCGCCGCTGGACGATCGCGGACGCCGTCGACCAGGCGCGCACCCGGCCGTGGGCCGGGGTCATGAGCCGCGCCCGGGCCATGGGGCCTGCTCGGCGGCGGCTGAACGTGCTGCGCGGCTGAGCCGGCCCGGGGCCGGGCGGGGGCGCCGGCGGGTGGCACATGCACGTGCCCGTGGAGGTTTCGCGAACAAACTTGCGGCCACACGGGAGGGGAGGTGGCCATGTCGAACACGAACAACACGCCCGAATCACAAGGCTCACAACAGAGTTCACGCAGAACGCAAAAGCCGCAGAAGCGTCAAGAGTCACAGGACTCCCAGGGGTCGCGCCGGCGGCCCCGGCCGATGGAGGTACTGCGCGAGGCGCGCGCCCAGCTCGCGGAGCTCACAGGAATGACCGCGGAGACGGTGTCGTCCTTCGAGCAGACGGAGGAGGGCTGGGCGCTGGAGGTCGAGGTCCTCGAGCTCGAGCGCGTGCCCGACACGATGAGCCTGATGGGGAGCTACCAGGTGGAGCTCGACGCCGAGGGGCAGCTCACGGGCTACCGGCGAGTCAGGCGCTACGAGCGCGGCCGGGCCGACGCCCGCGGGTCCCGAGGCCGCTAGACGGCCCGCCGCGGACCGGCTCACCCGCGACAAGACGACAAGACACGGAGGAACACCAGGCATGACTGTCGTACCGGCACAACAGTCCGGCGGTGGAGGCGGCAGCAGCGGCCTCTACGACGTACTTGAGCTTGTTCTGGACAGGGGGCTCGTGATCGACGCATTCGTCCGCGTCTCCCTGGTCGGCATCGAGATCCTCAAGATCGACGTACGTATCGTCGTCGCGAGCGTCGACACCTATCTGCGCTTCGCCGAGGCGTGCAACCGGCTCGACCTGGAGGCCGGGCCGCGCAAGGACCCGGGCCTGCCCGACCTGGTCGGACAGATGACCGAGTCCGGTGCCAAGGGCAAGTCGAAGGGGGCGCTGTCCGGCGCCGCCGAGACCATTTCCGACGCCTTCAAGCAGGCCCGTGACGAGGACGGCTCCGAGCGCGAGCGCGAGACCGCGTCGCGTCCGCGCGCCCGCAAGGCCGCGCCCTCGCGCCGGAAGGAGGAGCAGGAGTGAGTACGTACGTCTACGGCATCACCGCCGGCTCCCACCCCTCGCTTCCCGGGGGACTGGCCGGCGTCGGTGAACCACCGCGCGAGGTGCGTGTCATCGAGGCGGGTGGCCTGGCGGCCGTCGTCAGCGACGCGCCCGAGGGACTGCGCCCCAAGCGCAGGGAGCTGCTCGCCCACCAGAACGTGCTCAGCGAGGCGGGCGCGGGGGGCTGTGTGCTGCCCATGCGGTTCGGCAGCGTGGCCCCGGACGACAGCGCGGTCACCGGCGTCCTCGCCGAGCGGGCCGAGCACTACAAGGAACGCCTCGGGGCGCTGGACGGCCGGGTCGAGTACAACGTCAAGGCCAACCACGTCGAAGAGGCCGTGCTGCACCACGTGATGGCCGAGAACCCGGAGATCCGGGCTTTGGCCGAGTCCAACCGGCAGTCGGGTGGCGGCAGCTACGAGAGCAAGATCCAGCTCGGTGAGATGGTCGCGGCCGCGGTCCAGGGCAAGGAGGCCGAGGACGCCGTCGTGCTGGAGCGCGCCGTGGAACCGGTCGCCGACGCCGTGAGCGTGGGCCCCGAGTCCACCGGGTGGCTGGCCAACGTCTCGTTCCTGGTGAAGCAGGACTCGGCCGAGGAGTTCCTCGCCGCCGTGGAACGGGCCCGTGCGGACATGCCGCACCTGGAAGTGCGCGTGAACGGACCCCTGCCGCCGTACAGCTTCGTCGAGCCCGGCCCGGCCGAGCCGGCGGGCACCGCGGCCGGTGGGGCCGGCGCCGGAGCGGGGTGACGAGATGGGACTGCTCTCGGAGGTTCTGCTGCTGCCGCTCGCACCGGTGCGCGGCGCCGGCTGGGCCATCGGACAGGTATTGAGCGAGGCCGAGCGGATCTACTACGACCCGGCCACGATCAGAGCCGAACTGGCCCGTCTGGAAGAGCAGTTGGAGGCCGGTGAGATCTCCGAGGAGGAGTTCGACCGACAGGAGGACGACCTTCTGGACCGGCTGGAGATCGCTACGCGCACGAGCGCGGGATTGGGCAACGGGACGGCACCATGAATCGAGTGGGACTGGGCCTCGCGGTAGGGGCCGGATATCTGCTGGGACGCACCAAGAAACTGAAACTGGCCGTCGCCGTGGGCACCATGGTGGCCGGCAAGAAGATGAACCTGACGCCGAAGGGCATCGCCGAGCTCGTCTCCTCCCAGCTGCAGAACAACCCGCAGTTCAAGGAGATAGGGGACCAGCTGCGCACCGACCTTCGCGGCGTGGGCAAGGCGGCCTCGGGTGCCATGGTGGAGCGGCAGATCGACGCGCTCGCCGACCGGCTGCACGGTCGTACCGCCCAGGTCCGCGACCAGCTCTCCGGCGTGGCGTCCCAGGCGCCCGGTGTCGGCTCCGAGTCCGCAGAGTCCGCCGAGTCCGCCGAGGACAGGGACGACGCCCGAGACGCCCGAGACTCCCGCGACGCCCGAGACTCCCGCGACTCCGAGGCCTCGGAGGACTCGGAGGAGCGCGCGGAGTACGACGACGACCGCTACGAGGACGAGCCGGCGGACGAGCGGCCCGACGAAGAGCACGAGGAGGAGCACGAGGAGGAGCCCGAGCGGCGGCGCGAGCCACGGCGCGAGCGGGCGGCGAAGAAGGCACCGCCCGAGCCGCGCAAGGCGGCCAGGAAGGCGCCCGCGCCCGCGAAGAAGGCGGCAGCCAAGGCACCCGCGAAGAAGGCCGCGGCGAAGCGGGCGCAGCCTGCCGAGAAGGCGGCAGGCAAGAAGACGGCCGGCGCCAGGAGCGCCGCCCGCGGTGCCGGGAGCCGGCAGCCGAAGGGTGGTGGTGAGCGATGACCGACACGCTCGGTTCCGCGGCGTCCACGGCGGGCAAGGCCGCGAAGAAGAACCCGATCGCCGACGTGGCCCAGAGCGAGGCCGCCGACCGCCTCAAGGCGGAGGTGCAGGAGTACATCGCCGCGCAGGTCACGCGGCTGCTGACCGGCGTCGGCACCAAGCTCGGCGAGACCACCGGCAAACTGAACGACATCGCCGAGGGCAACAGCCCCGGATTCGGCAAGCTCGCCCTCGACGGCGGACGCAAGCTCGCCGAGGGCAAGGGCCCGATGCGGGCCGCCTTCGAGGTCGGCGCCGGCAAGGTGAAGGACAACGTGGTCGGCGCATTCAAGAACCTCACCGGCGGCAAGGGCAGGAAGAAGGGCGGCGGCGGCCAGAAGCCGACCGTCATCATCGAGTACGTCGACGTCGGCGTGCCGGTGCGCACCGCCTACGACCAGTGGACCCAGTACCAGGACTTCAGCACCTTCGCCAAGGGCGTCAAGAGCGCGAACCGCGCCGACGACACCTCGTCCGACTGGCAGCTGAAGGTCTTCTGGTCCAACCGCAGCTGGAAGGCGAAGACCACCGAGCAGGTGCCCGACGACCGGATCACCTGGACGTCGGAGGGCGCCAAGGGCACCACGAAGGGCGTCGTCAGCTTCCACAAGCTCGCCGACAGTCTCACCCGCGTGATCCTCGTCATCGAGTACTACCCCAAGGGCCTGTTCGAGAAGACCGGCAACATCTGGCGCGCTCAGGGCCGCCGGGCCCGCCTCGACCTGAAGAACTACGTCCGCCACATCACCCTCAAGGGCGAGGCGGACGACGGCTGGCGCGGCGAGATCCGCGACGGCGAGGTCGTCCGCAGCCACGAGGACGCCCTCGCGGAGGAACAGGAGCAGGAGGACCAGGCCCAGGACCAGGAGGACCAGGACCAGGAGCCCGAGGGCGAAGAGGGCGAAGAGGGTTACGAGGACGACGAGGAGGCGCCGTACGCCGAGGAGGAGGGCGAAGCGGACGCCGAGTACGAGGAAGAGCCCGAGGGCGAGTCGGAGGAGCAGTACGAAGAGGAGCCCGAGGGCGAGTACGAGGAGGACGAGGAAGCCGGCGAGGACGAGTACGCGTCCCGTGACGAGTACGAGGACGCCGACAGCGGGAGCCGTCGATGACCACACCCAGCCGGCTGCCCGATCCCTATGGCCAGGGACAGAGCGCCAATCTCGCCGACATCCTGGAGCGGGTGCTCGACAAGGGAGTCGTCATCGCGGGCGACATCAAGATCAACCTGCTCGACATAGAGCTGCTCACCATCAAGCTGCGGCTCGTCGTCGCGTCCGTCGACAAGGCCAAGGAGATGGGCATCGACTGGTGGGAGAGCGACCCCGCGCTCTCCTCGCGCGCCCGGCGCGACGAACTGACCCGGGAGAACGCCGAGCTGCGTGAACGTCTGAGGGAACTGGATCCGGGCCGCGTACCGAGGGAGGCGCCGTGACCGGACTGCGGTACGTCTACGCCGTCTGCCGCCCGTTCGGCGCGGCCCTCCAGTCCCAGCTGGCCGGGGTGGCGGGGGACCCGCCCCGGCTGCTGGCCCACGGCGACCTGGTCGCCGTGGTCAGCCATGTGCCGGAGGACGACTTCTCCGAGGAAGCACTGCGCGGCCACCTGGAGGACCTGGACTGGCTCGCCGGGACCGCCCGCGCCCACCAGCAGGTCATCGACGCGCTCACCGCCGTCACCACACCGCTGCCGCTCCGGCTGGCCACCGTCTTCCGGGACGACAGCGGCGTACGCGTGATGATGGAGGAGCGCGAGGAGGCCTTCCGGCGCACGCTCGACCGGCTGGACGGGCGCGTGGAATGGGGCGTCAAGGTGTACGTCGAGGCGGAGCCCGAGCGGGCCGCCGAGCCGGCGCGACCCGCCCCGAAGCCCGCCTCCGGCCGGGACTACCTGCGGCAGCGGCGCAGGCAGACACGGGCCAGCGACGACCTGTGGAGCAGGGCCGAGGAGTTCGCGACCCGACTGCACGAATCGCTGTCCTCCCGGGCCGACGACGCACGGCTGCACGCGCCGCAGAACCCCAGCCTTTCCGGTGCCGCCGGACGGAACGTTCTCAACGCCGCCTATTTGGTACGACGGGACGTTTCCGAGGAATTCGTGGAAATGGTGGACGGGACGAAGGACGACGCCCCCGGAATCCGCGTGGAACTCACCGGGCCGTGGGCGGCCTATTCCTTCGCCGGTGACGAAGCCGGTGAACGAGGGGCCGGCGGGGAAAGCACGGGGGAGGGATCATGACCGTCGTCGAACGCCGTGAGATCGCCCTGGTCGACCTGCTCGACCGGCTGCTGGCCGGGGGAGTCGTCATCACCGGTGACGTCACGCTGCGCATCGCGGACGTCGACCTGGTCCGCATCGACCTGAACGCGCTGATCAGCTCGGTCAACCACAATGTTCCATCGCCGTTCGGGGATTGACGTGAGTGAACATCCTGAGCCCCGCAAGCGCCTCGACCTCGACCCCGACACGGTCGAGCGCGATCTGATCAAGCTGGTGCTGACCGTCGTCGAGCTGCTGCGCCAGCTCATGGAGCGCCAAGCGCTGCGCCGCGTCGACGAGGGCGACCTGAGCGAGGACCAGGAGGAGCGGATCGGGCTCACCCTGATGCTCCTCGACGACCGTATGACCGAACTGCGCGACCGCTACGGCCTGCGGCCCGAGGACCTGAATCTGGACCTCGGGCCGCTGGGGCCGCTGCTGCCCCGGGAGTGAACCTCCCGGGACAGCAGCCTCGTCACCAGCGGTTCATCGGTTCACGGATTCCACCGATCAGGCGCCCGTCAGTCTTCCTTCCGGCACAGGATCTCCCCGTGCAGGACGCTGAACCAGCTCTCCGGCCGCTCACCCCACTCCCGCCAGGCAGCCGAGACGGCCCGCAACCGCTCCGTCGTCGCATGGCCACCCTCGATGGCGCGCTCGGCGTAGGCGGACGCCACGGTGCGGTCCGCCCACAGGTCGCTCCACCACCGGCGCTCCTCGGGGGTGGCGAAGGTCCAGGTGGCGGAGGTCGCCGTGATGTCGGTGAACCCGGCCTCGAGTGCCCAGGCCTTCAGCCGTCGTCCGGCGTCCGGCTCGCCGCCGTTGGCGCGGGCCACCCGGTGGTACAGGTCCAGCCAGTCGTCCATGCCCGGGGAGGCGGGGTGCCAGGTCATGGCGCCGTAGTCCGAGTCGCGGACGGCGATGATCCCGTTGGGCCGCGCCACCCGCCTCATCTCGCGCAGGGCCTGCACCGGGTCGCCCACGTGCTGGAGGACCTGGTGGGCGTGGACGACGCAGAACGTGCCGTCCGGATAGTCCAGCGCGTGCACGTCGGCGACCGCGAAGTCGGTGTTGGTGAGCCGGTGTTCGGCTGCCGTGGCCCGGGCCCGCTCGACGATCTCCGGCGCCCGGTCCACGCCGGTGACGTGCCCGTCCGGGACCAGTTCCGCCAGGTCCGCGGTGATGGTGCCCGGACCGCAGCCGATGTCCAGGATCCGCATGTGGGGCTTCAGTGAGCCGAGCAGATAGGCGGCGGAGTTGGCGGCGGTGCGCCAGGTGTGCGAGCGGAGCACGGACTCGTGGTGTCCGTGCGTGTATACGGCGGTCTCCTGCGGCTTCGGCAAGGTGGGTCCCCTCTCCCGACGATGCGATCACCGTACGCGCACCGGCCGAATGATGAGACGCGCGTTTCGCGATATGGGCTGACGCGCCGTCAGCAGCAGGTGCCGGCAAGGCCGTCGGGAAAGGGCGTCAGCAAACGCCGTCAGGAAGGAAAGGCCCCGTCAGGAAAGGAGCCCGTCGCCGGCCAGCGGGCGGTACACCGTGAGCGCCTCGGGCAGCTTCTCGAGCGTCAGGTCGCCCTCCGTCTCCGTCAGCTCGCCGTCGAAGGCCATCAGCGTGCCCGGCGCGATTCCGGACAGGCGCAGCCGGCTCACCTGCACCGCCGCGTGGGCGGGGGAGCGGGTCAGCGGACCGGCCAGGGCCGCGGACAGCAGCCGCAGGGCCGGCCGGCGGCCGCCGTGCACCACCCGCACGTCCAGCTGCCCGTCCGCCAGGTCGAGGCGGCGGCCGGAAGCGATGCCCCTGCGGTGGTACGTGCCGTTGCCCGCGAACAGCATCCACAGCGGGCGCCTGCGGCCGCGTACCTCGGCCTCCAACGGGTGCCGGTCGGCGCGCAGCACCCGCACGGCCGCCAGCACCCCGGCCGGCCAACCGCCGATCCGGGGGGACCAGCGCTCCCGCTCGCGCACCAGTTCCGGGTACACGCCGAGGCTGAAGGTGTTCAGGAAGACACCGTGCTGCCCGCCGGAGGCGAACCGGCCCACGTCCACGCGCACGCCCTCGCCCCGCTCCAGCGCCCGGCACAGATCCCGCACGTCCTCCACGCCGAGGTCGTAGGCGAAGTGGTTGAGCGTGCCGCCGGGCAGCACCGCGAGCGGCAGTCCGTGGCGGACCGCGATCTCGGCCGCGGCGTTCACGGTGCCGTCGCCGCCGCACACACCGAGCACCCGGGCGTGCTCCGCCGCCTTCTCCAGCTCGGCCCGGACGTCCTCCGGCTCGCACTCCACCACCTCCGCGTCGGGCAGCGCGTCGCACAGCGCCCGCACCCGGTCCGAGGTGCCCGAGCCGATGTTGGCCACCATGACGAGGCCCTCGCCCCCGGGCAGCGCCGGGACCTCGGCGCGCGGCCGGGCCGGCGGGGTGAGCTGCGCGCGCGTCGGCACCATGCCCCGTACGGCGAACGCGGCCCCCACCCCGAGCGCCGCACCGGCCACCACGTCGCTCGGGTAGTGGACGCCGGTGTAGACCCGGGAGAGGGCGACCGCGGCGGCCACCGGGGCCACCGCCGCGCCCCACGCCGGGGACTCCAGCGCGACGCCGGTCGCGAAGGCGGCGGCCGACGCGGCGTGCCCCGACGGGAAGGACGTCGTGACCGGCTGCCGCTTCAGCTGCCGGATCAGCGGCACCGGGTCCAGTACGGGACGGGCCCGGCGGACCGAGCGCTTGCCGAGGGTGTTGATCGTCAGCGATGCCAGACTCAGCGAGGCGAGGCCCCGGGCGGCGGCACGGCGGGCCCTCGGGGTGCGGGTCGCGGCCAGCGCGGCGCCGGCCGCGAACCACAGCACGCCGTGGTTGGCGCTACGGCTCAGCCGGGGGAGCAGGGGGTCGGCGCCGGGCCAGGTGCGGGCGGCGACGGCCTCGAACACGCGCTGGTCCAGCCGCAGGAAACCGTTGCGGACCGGATGCGGGCCGGGCGTCCGGGCGGTGAGGTCTACGTCGGGGCTCATGCCTTCCGCCTACCCTGCGGAACGCGTTTCCTGCGGGTGGCGCGCCCCACGTACCGCAGCCCCGGCAGCGGAGGACGAAAACGGTTTGCCCGGGGCGTGCCCGGAGCCGCAGAATCCGGTCCCATGGGTCATCTCGAAGCCGCGCACCTGGAGTACTACCTCCCCGACGGGAGGGCGCTGCTCGGCGACGCGTCCTTCCGGGTGGGGGAGGGGGCCGTCGTGGCCCTCGTCGGACCCAACGGGGCGGGCAAGACCACCTTGCTCCGCCTGCTGTCCGGGGAGCTGAAGCCGCACGGCGGGACCGTCACCGTCGGCGGCGGCCTCGGGGTGATGCGGCAGTTCGTGGGCTCCGTACGGGACGAGACGACCGTACGCGACCTGCTGGTGTCCGTGGCGTCGCCCCGCATCCGCGAGGCCGCGCGCGCGGTCGACGCCGCCGAGCACGGGATCCTGACCGTCGACGACGAGGCCGCCCAGATGCGCTACGCGCAGGCGCTCGCCGACTGGGCCGAGGCGCAGGGGTACGAGGCCGAGACCCTGTGGGACATCTGCACCACGGCCGCGCTGGGGGTGCCGTACGACAAGGCCCAGTGGCGGCAGGTGAGCACCCTGTCCGGCGGTGAGCAGAAACGGCTGGTGCTGGAGGCGCTGCTGCGCGGCACCGACGAGGTGCTGCTGCTCGACGAGCCGGACAACTACCTCGACGTGCCCGGCAAGCGCTGGCTGGAGGAGCGGCTGAAGGAGACCCGCAAGACGGTGCTCTTCGTCTCCCACGACCGGGAACTGCTGGCCCGCGCCGCACAGAAGATCGTCTCCCTGGAGCCCGGCCCCGCGGGCGCCGACGCCTGGGTGCACGGCGGCGGCTTCGCCACCTTCCACGAAGCCCGGCGCGAACGCTTCGCGCGCTTCGAGGAACTGCGCCGCCGCTGGGACGAGAAGCACGCACAGCTGAAGAAACTGGTACTGACCCTTCGTCAGGCCGCTGCGATCAGCCACGACATGGCCTCCCGCTACGCCGCCGCCCAGACCCGGCTGCGCAAGTTCGAGGAGGCCGGACCGCCACCCGAGCCGCCGCGCGAGCAGGACATCAGGATGCGCCTGAAGGGCGGCCGTACCGGCGTCCGCGCCGTCACCTGCGAGCAGCTGGAACTCACCGGCCTGATGAAGCCCTTCGATCTCGAGGTCTTCTACGGCGAACGCGTCGCCGTCCTCGGCTCCAACGGCTCCGGCAAGTCGCACTTCCTGCGGCTGCTCGCCGGCGACGACGTGGCCCACACCGGGAACTGGAGGCTCGGGGCACGTGTGGTGCCCGGACACTTCGCGCAGACCCACGCCCACCCGGAGCTGCTGGGCCGCACGCTCCTGGACATCCTGTGGACCGAGCACGCCCAGGACCGGGGCGCCGCCATGTCCAGGCTGCGCCGCTACGAACTGACCCAGCAGGCCGAGCAGAGCTTCGAGCGGCTCTCCGGCGGCCAGCAGGCCCGCTTCCAGATCCTCCTGCTGGAACTCCAGGGTGTCACCGCCCTGCTGCTCGACGAGCCGACCGACAACCTCGACCTGGAATCGGCCGAAGCCCTCCAGGAGGGCCTGGAGGGCTTCGAGGGCACGGTCCTCGCGGTCACCCACGACCGCTGGTTCGCCCGCTCCTTCGACCGGTACCTCGTCTTCGGCAGCGACGGACGCGTCCGCGAGACGCCGGAGCCGGTCTGGGACGAACGGCGGGTGGAGCGGGCCCGCTGAAGCCCGCGCGGAGGTCACTTCCAGCGCAGCAGCGCCCCCAGGCCGCCCACCGGGGCCTTCTGAGCGGCCTCGGACGGCAGGGCCGGCGTCACGGAGATCGCGGGGGCGCCGGTCATCACCGCCGAGCGCAACAGGGCGTCGTCCGCGCGGGCCGCCCACGAGTTCTGCTCGCCGAGCGTCTTCAGCTCCGTACGGCGCACCGCCAGCTGGTCGGCGTCCTCGCCGATCCACACCTCGCGGTGGGTGTCGGGGGCGTCCGGGATGACCAGCAGCTCGTCGATGCGGTGCTCCCGGGCCGCCTCGACCAGCGCGGGCACGCCCTCCGCGGCACCGGCCCGGCCCTCGCCGTCCGGCGTGCGGGCGGCCAGGAAACGGTCCAGGTCCTCCCGCGCGCGCGAGCGCACATGGTCGTCCCGCAGCCCCTCCACCTCGTCGTCCAGCAGCCTGCTGCCGGCACCGCGCGAGGCCTCGGCGATGCGGTCCTGCAGCCGCTTGGGAAGCCGCTCGTGCACGGACCGCCGCTCCCGGTCGTCACCCACCAGGACCAGCAGATCGGCGCCCGTCTCCTCCTGGCACACGGCGAGCGCGTCCGCGATCTCCGCCGCGTTGTGCTCCCAGGTGTTCTCCACCCGCAGCTGGAAGTGGCGCTCCGACCAGTCGACGCTGCTCGTGCGGTGCACCGGCCACGGCCGGCCGGTCACACCGCCCGCGTCCGAGCTGCCCAGCGCGCTGCGCAGCTCGAAGTCGGCGCCCTTGCGGTCGACGTACGCCACCACGCACACCGGGTCCTCACCGGCCAGGTCCAGCAGCGGTGCCACGTGCGGCAGCGGCGCCCAGTCGGCGGTGGTCCCGCCGTACGGGGGCCGGGCCAGCGGCGGATCGAGGACCACCCGCCCGGCGCACGCGAACAGGGCCCGCCCGTGCGGGTCGGTGGCGTGGCGCAATTCCTCCACCGCCTCCTTCACGGCCCGGCAGGTCGCGTCGTCCGCGCCCTGTTCCGCCAGCTCCCGGGCCACCGCCGCGGCCGTCAGCTCACGTTCGTGGGGGGTGTCCTCCGTGTGCCGGGAGAGATCGACGTACACGGAGGCCCAGGGCCCCTGATGCGCGTAGAGGGGATGCAGAAACGCGAGATCCATGGCTCCCTCCCGGGTGCCGCTCGGGGGTGGTAGTGCTCCGGGGGCGGGTACCCGGACCGCATGAACGAACACGACACGCGTGACGACACCACGGCCGGCGGCGTGGACCCCGGCCGCCTGGACGACCAACAGCTCATGAAGGAGCTGGAGACCATCCACCGCACGCGTCACGACACCCTGCTGTACGGGTCGAACGACGCGCTGCGAGCCCACAACGACCGGATGGCTCAGCTGGAGGGCGAGTGGCTGCGCCGCAACCCCCGGCGCCCGGTCGCCGCGGGCCGCACCCGTGAGGGAGCCCGGGAACGGGGCTGCGGGGAGGGCACCACCTCCGGCGGCTGACCGCGCCGCCCGGACACGCGTGCGCCCGGACACGCGTGCGCCCGGATACCCATGGGGCCCGGACACCCGTGGGCCCGGCCCTCCGGCGCGATCGGGGCGCACCGGCGAGCCGGGCCGGGCGAGAGGCCCGCGCCTCGTTTCTCAGCCGCCCGCCTTGGCGAACTCCGCGAGGAAGGTCTCGCAGAACGCCTCGAGGTCGTCCGGCTTGCGGCTGGTGACCAGCACGTTGTCGCCGTGGTCGCAGACCTTCACCTGTTCGTCGACCCAGGTGGCCCCGGCATTGCGCAGGTCGGTCCGCAGACTCGGCCACGAGGTCACGACCCGGCCGCGTACGACGTCCGCCTCGATGAGCGTCCACGGGGCGTGGCAGATCGCGGCCACCGGCCGGCCCTGCTCGAAGAAGTCCCTGACGAACGCCACGGCCTTCTCGTCCATCCGCAGGAAGTCCGGATTGGCCACGCCACCGGGCAGGACCAGCCCGCCGAACGAATCGGCCGACGTGTCGCCGACCGTCTCGTCCACCGGGAACGTGTCCGCCTTGTCGAGGTGGTTGAAGCCCTGGATCTCACCGGATTGCGTGGAGACGAGCACGGGCTCGTGACCCGCGTCCTTCGCCGCCTGCCAGGGTTCGGTCAGTTCGACCTGCTCCACGCCCTCGGGCGCGGTCAGAAATGCGATGCGCATGTGATTCGTATTCCTTTCCTGGCGCGTCGGCCGGTGTCGCCGCCCGGCGCGCGTGAGTCGTTCGGCCGCGGGGGAGGCGCGGCGCGTCTCAGCCGCCGCCCCGGGCGTCCGGTTCCGCGCGGCTGATGTCGGCGAGCGCCGACGAGGGGTCCCGGGCCTCGGCCAGATCGCCGAGGCTCACCATCCCGACCGGCAGCCCGTCCTCCACGACCGGCAGCCGCCGTACGGCGTGCTCGCGCATCAGCGCCACCACGTCCGCGACCGGGTCGTCCGGGGAGACCGTCAGCGGGTCGTGGGTGCAGATCGCCCGGACGCCCACCCCCATCGGGTCGAGTCCCTCGGCCACCGCCCGCACCGCGATGTCACGGTCGGTGAGCAGGCCCACGACCTCCTGCCCGTCCGCGACCACCACGTCACCGATGTTCTGCGTGCGCATCAGCTGCGCCGCCTCGACGAGGGAGGAGTCCGGACGGACGGCGGTCACGCCCGGCGTCATCACGTCCCGCACGTACTCGGCCGTGTGCTCGGCCATGGGAACCATCGAAGGCCCGCCCTTTCCGGCGACTAGGCGCCCTGCGTCCCGGTGGGTCCGGGCCCGCCGCTCTCGGTCAGGGCCACCGCCAGTTCCTGGACGTTGTCGTAGCGCGCCTTGTGCGGCAGCCGCTCCAGTCCCTCGACGAGGGCGTCGGGCGCGTGGCCGCGGCGCAGCGCCCGGGACAGTTCCGGCGGGCTCGCGGGGAAGGTGCCCCGGGTCAGGTTCCGGGCCAGTTCGAGCCGGAGGGCCTCCAGATACGTCGGTCCGCGGCCCGGTGTCACCGGTCCGTAGGTGACGTCGGGGTCGTCCTCGGCAGCAGGTTCCGGGTCGTGCCACTCCTCGGTACGGGTGGGGTGCCCGGACCTGAGCAGACCCTGCAGTTCGTGCTTCATCTCGTCGTCTCGGTGGACGCTCATCCGGTCACTGCCTCGCTGCATGTCTCCCTCCAGGTCCTTCAGGGGTGCCGACCGCGTACCCGGACACCGAAGGCCGACACGGATTCCCCCGGACGGGTCCGCTCCGATTTCCGCGGGCACCCTGCGTGCCTCCGCGTGCACCGCGGGTTTGCCCGGCGGGCCCGGGGAACCCGGCTCTCGCCACCACCCCCCACGCCCACCCCTTATCGGGAAGGACGGATCATGGCGGTGCTGCTCGCTGTGTTCATCCCGGTCCTCATGCTCGGCGTGGTGCTGGCCCTCGGCCGCTACGAGGAACTGATGCTGCCCGACCCGGCGGCCCCGCCCGACGACTCCGACGTGTCCGCGCGAACAGATCAGTAATCGAGAAGCAAGGCCCGCCGTGCTCCGTCTAGCGTGTCCCTGCCGACCCGCTCGACAGATGGAGACACCGATGAGCAGCGCGAGGAGAACGGACCAGCAGGCGGCCGCACCGCATGTCGCGGACAGCCACGACCTGATCCGTGTGCACGGTGCCCGCGAGAACAATCTCAAGGACGTCAGCATCGAGATCCCCAAGCGCCGGCTGACGGTGTTCACCGGTGTCTCCGGCTCGGGCAAGAGCTCACTGGTGTTCAACACGATCGCCGCCGAGTCGCAGCGTCTGATCAACGAGACCTACAGCGCCTTCGTGCAGGGCTTCATGCCGACGCCGGCCAGGCCCGAGGTCGACGTCCTCGACGGCCTGACCACCGCGATCATCGTGGACCAGCAGCGGATGGGCGCCGACCCCCGCTCCACGGTCGGCACCGCCACCGACGCCAACGCCATGCTGCGCATCCTCTTCAGCCGGCTCGGGGACCCGCACATCGGACCGCCCAGCGCCTACTCCTTCAACACCGCCTCCGTCCGGGCGAGCGGCGCGATCACCGTCGAGCGCGGCGACAAGAAGGCGGTCAGGGCGACCTACGAGCGCACCGGCGGCATGTGCACCAACTGCGAGGGCCGGGGCAAGGTCTCCGACATCGACCTCTCCCAGCTCTACGACGACTCCAAGTCGCTCGCCGAGGGCGCCTTCACGATCCCCGGCTGGAAGTCGGACAGCCAGTGGACCGTGCAGGTCTACGCCCAGTCCGGCTTCGTGGACCCGGACAAGCCGATCCGCGAGTACACCGAGAAGGAGCTGCGGGACTTCCTCTACGGCGAGCCGGTCAAGGTGAAGGTCAGCGGCGTCAACCTCACCTACGAAGGACTGATCCCGAAGATCCAGAAGTCGTTCCTGTCCAAGGACAAGGAGGCGATGCAGCCGCACATCCGGGCGTTCGTGGAGCGGGCCGTCACCTTCACCACCTGCCCGGAGTGCGACGGAACCCGGCTCAGCGAGGGCGCCCGGTCGTCGAGGATCGGGAAGATCGGCATCGCCGACGCCTGCGCGATGGAGATCCGCGACCTGGCCGAGTGGGTCCGCACTCTCGACGACCCGTCGGTGGCGCCGCTGCTCACCGCGTTGCGGGACACCCTCGACTCGTTCGTGGAGATCGGCCTCGGCTACCTCTCGCTCGACCGTCCGGCGGGCACCCTGTCGGGCGGCGAGGCGCAGCGCGTGAAGATGATCCGCCACCTCGGCTCGTCCCTCACCGACACCACGTACGTCTTCGACGAGCCCACCATCGGCCTGCACCCGCACGACATCCAGCGCATGAACGACCTGCTGCTGCGGCTGCGGGACAAGGGCAACACGGTGCTCGTCGTCGAGCACAAGCCGGAGACGATCGCGATCGCCGACCACGTCGTCGACCTCGGCCCCGGCGCCGGCACGGCGGGCGGCACCGTCTGCTTCGAGGGCACCGTGGAGGGGCTGCGGGCCGGCGACACCGTCACCGGCCGCCACCTCGACGACCGGGCCGTGCTCAAGGAGACGGTCCGCGAGCCCACCGGGACGCTGGAGATCCGCGACGCCACGACGCACAACCTCCAGGGCGTCGACGTCGACGTCCCGCTCGGCGTGCTCTGCGTGGTCACCGGCGTGGCGGGCTCCGGCAAGAGCTCCCTGATCCACGGCTCGGTCCCGGCCGGCGCGGACGTCGTATCGGTCGACCAGAGCCCCATCAAGGGCTCCCGGCGGAGCAACCCGGCCACGTACACCGGACTGCTCGACCCGATCCGCAAGGCCTTCGCCAAAGCCAACGGCGTCAAGCCCGCCCTGTTCAGCGCCAACTCCGAGGGCGCCTGCCCCACCTGCAACGGCGCCGGTGTCATCTACACCGACCTGGCGATGATGGCCGGCGTCGCCACGCCGTGCGAGGACTGCGAGGGCAAGCGGTTCCAAGCTTCGGTGCTGGAGTACCGCCTCGGTGGCCGCGACATCAGCGAGGTCCTCGCCATGTCGGTGGCCCAGGCGGAGGAGTTCTTCGGCACCGGCGAGGCCCGCACCCCGGCCGCGCACAAGATCCTCGACCGGCTCGCCGACGTCGGGCTCGGCTACCTCACCCTCGGCCAGCCGCTCACCACCCTGTCCGGCGGGGAGCGCCAGCGGCTCAAGCTGGCCACCCACATGGGCGACAAGGGCGGCGTCTACGTACTCGACGAGCCGACCACCGGCCTGCACCTCGCCGACGTCGAGCAACTGCTAGGCCTGCTCGACCGCCTCGTCGGCGCCGGCAAGTCGGTCATCGTCATCGAGCACCACCAGGCGGTCATGGCGCACGCCGACTGGATCATCGACCTCGGCCCGGGCGCCGGCCACGACGGCGGCCGGATCGTCTTCGAGGGCACCCCGGCCGACCTCGTCGCCGACCGCTCCACCCTCACCGGCGAGCACCTCGCGGCGTACGTCGGCGCCTGACCGCGAACGCTCCCACGGCGCCGGTACCGGGAGCCCTCGGCGTCGTGGGATCGTGATGGCGTGACGACCCTGGAGGACCTGGTCCGGCTGCGCCGGGCCCGCGACCTGATGGACCGCGAGTACGCCGAGCCGCTCGACGTGCCGGCGCTGGCGCGCGTCGCCCTCATGTCGGCGGGCCACTTCTCCCGCAGCTTCCGCGCCGCCTACGGGGAGACGCCGTACAACTACCTGATGACACGCCGGATCGAGCGGGCCAAGGCACTGTTGCGGCGCGGCGACCTGTCCGTCACGGAGGTCTGCTTCGAGGTCGGCTGTACCTCGCTGGGGTCGTTCAGCTCGCGGTTCACCGAACTGGTCGGTGAGAGCCCGAGCGCGTACCGGGCCCGCGACCACGCCGCCGGTGCCGACATCCCGGCCTGCGTCGCCAAGATCTACACGCGACCGGTCAGGAACGGAGAAGCGAAGCCCACGCCCCCGCCCGTAGCGTGAGACGCATGGACATCAGCCTCTCGCAGTGCTTCATCGCCGTCGACGACCACGACAAGGCGCTCGCCTTCTACCGCGACGTACTCGGACTGGAGGTCCGCAACGACGTCGGGTTCGAGGGCATGCGCTGGGTGACCGTCGGCTCCCCGGCCCAGCCCGGCGTGGACATCGTCCTCGAACCCCCGCTCGCGGACCCGAACGCCTCGGCCGCCGACAAGGAGGCCATGGCCGAACTGCTGGCGAAGGGACTGCTGCGCGGCGTCATCTTCACCACCGAGGATGTCGACGCCACCTTCGAACGCGTCCGGGCCGCGGGCGCCGAGGTCCTCCAGGAGCCGGTCGACCAGCCCTACGGCGTCCGCGACTGCGCCTTCCGCGACCCCTCCGGCAACATGCTGCGCTTCAACCAGCCGCGCAAGGGGTGACCGCCGCTACCGCGGTCACTCCTTCTCCCGCCCCGGCAGAAACTCCCGCACCTTCGCCTTGAACCCCTGCCTGACCATGGCCCCCCGGTTCGCGTCGCCCTTGAGGATGGAGGCGGCCGTCGCCTCCATCTGCTCCCAGGCGGTGTGCGGCGGGGTCGGGGGCGCGGCGGGGTCGGGGGCGCGGCGGGATCGAGGGCGCGGCGGGGTCGGTACGAACTCCAGCACCGCCGGGCCGTCCGCCGCCAGGTCCTGTCGTCAGGCACACCCTGGTGCTCGTCTGACGGACCTCCCGGACCGGCGGGGGAGGGCGGCGACAAGCAGTACGGGTGACCCCGCCTCCGCGCGGCGAACAACCGCGTGTTTGCCCTGGGAGTCAGGGGGCAGGCAAAAATCAGTGCTTCGGACAGGAGGCACGTCCGTGGGAGCGGCGCGACGCCGTTCCGGACGCGTCCGTCCGGGCCGGACGCCTCCCACGGTGACCGCCCGACCCCAAGGGCCGTGTTGTCGTACCGGTGCCCGTCGGCCGCTCCGCGCGCCGGTTCTGTGAACCCCGGCCGCCGTCCGCGCCGACCGGGCCATCGCCCGGCGCGACGACAGGACCCCGCGCTCCGAGGGAGTTGCGACGCACCATGCCGATCCACGCCAGTGTGAAGCACCCGCACGACGACGCCCCCGACACCGCCGACGCCTTCCGCCGACTCAGCACCCTTCCCGACGGCCCGGAGCGCGACGCGGTCCGCGACCGGATCGTCGAGGCCTGGCTCCCCATGGCCGAACGGCTCGCGGGACGGTTCCGCAGCCGCGGCGAGAGCTACGAGGACCTGCGCCAGGTCGCGGCCCTCGGCCTGCTCAAGGCCGTCGACCGGTACGACCCCGAGCGCGGCAACGCCTTCGAGAGCTACGCCGTGCCGACGATCACCGGCGAGATCAAGCGCCACTTCCGCGACCACATGTGGACCCTGCACGTGCCGCGCCGGGTCCAGGACCTGCGCAACCGCGTGCGCTTCGCCGGCCAGGACCTGTCCCAGACCATCTCGGGGCGCAGGCCCACCGTCACCGAGATCGCCGAGCACGCCGATCTGAGCGAGGAGGACGTCCGGATCGGACTGGAAGCCCTGGAGAGCTTCACGGCTTTGTCCCTGGACGCCGGACTCCCCGGCAGCGAGGACGGCTACTCACTCGGCGACGCCCTCGGGGCCTGCGACCCGGCCCTCGACACCGTCGTCGACCGCGAGGCCGTCAAGGAGCGCCTCGCCGCCCTGCCGGAGCGGGAACGCGCCATCCTTTACATGCGCTTCTTCGACGACATGACCCAGAGCCGCATCGCCGAACAGCTCGGCATCTCCCAGATGCACGTCTCCCGCCTGATCAGCCGGTGCTGCGACCGAGTGCGGGAACAGGTGCTCCGGGACCCGGTGGCCTGAGCGCGGGGGCCGGCCCCCGCGCTCAGGCCACCGGCGCCGCTGCCGCATCCCGAGGCGGGGGGCCGTGACGGCGGCGGGTGGGCCGAAACCTCGGTCTCACCCGCTCGGGGGTCCCGTTCCCGCGAACGGCGCACGGTGGCGCGCGGACCCGTCAAGGGCGGGCTGTGATGGCCGAGGGGGCGCGAGTGCCGTGCCCCCGCAGCCGTCGCTCGAAGGAGCCCACGCCATGCGCCGCACCGCCTGTGCCCTGTCCGCCGCCGTCCTGGCCAGTGCCGCCCTCGGCGTCCCGGCGTGGCCCGTCTCGGCCGATCCCGGCGTTCCCCAGCCCCCCGCCGGCACCGGTGCGCCCGCCGCGCAGGTCAGCCCGGCCGGAGTCGCCCCGGGCGGCACCGTCACCGTCTCGGTCTCCTGCGCCCCGACCGGCGCATCCGCGCCGGCCACCCTCGACGCCACCTCACCGGCCTTCGACGAGGGCACCGTCGCGCTGCGCAAGGTGGAGGGCGCCGGCGGAGCGACGTCCGGAACCGCCTACCGGGGCACCGCGCGCATAGCCGCCGCCGAGATTCTCGAGACCGACCCGGAGGCGGAAGGCTCCGAGGACGCGTGGACCGTCGACGGCGCCTGCCCCAAGGAGTCCGGGGGCGAGGGCGATCCCTGGAGCGCGACGATGACCGTGCCGGAGGAGGAGGGCGGGGCCGTCGAACCGCCGTGCACCGAGCCCACACATTCCGGCCGGCACGGCGAGCAGTGCGGAACCAGGCCGGTGTGCCCGGAAACGACCGCCCCGCACGGCGGAACCGCCGAGCGGGGCACGTCCTGCACGACGAAGCCGCCCTGCCCCGAGCCCGCCGTACAGGGCAAATCCTGCGGCGGCGCGACCGCGGAGCACGGGGTGCGGGCCGGCGCGGGCGGGTCCTTCACCGACTCGATGCCCGCCCTGATCGCCGGCGGCGTCCTGATCGCGGGCGCGTTCGGCGCGGCGGCGCATCGGCTGCGGCTTCGTCTGCGCGGGGACGCCGAGCACCGCTGACCCGCACCGCCGCCGGTCCGCGTGTGATCCGCGACCGGGGTCACAGCCATGGCAGGGCGGCACGATGGGTACTTGGTGCAACGACCGGGGAAAGAGCACCCGGCCGGACGGCGACGGGACACGGCACCACGGACTGCGCGGAGGCACGCATGCGGCGGACGGACCCCGAAGGCCATGACTCCGCGAGGCATGGCTCCGAAGGGCGTGGCGCCGTAGGGTACGGCTCGGAAAGGCATGAGTCCGCAGGGCAGGAGTCCGTAGGGCACGGCCCCGTCCGGTACGGCCCGCACCTCCCCGGCGACGGCGGTCTGCCCGTGCTGCCCGAACTGTCCGCCGTACTCGCCGCCGCCGCGGGCCGCGGCCACGACGAACCGGCGGGCGGCGCCCCGCCCCTCCTGGACGCCGCCTGCGGCTACTGGGACCGGCGCGGCCTGCCCACCGAGCCCGGCCACGTGGCCGCCGCCCCCGGCGCCAACGCCCTGCTGCTCGCGCTGACCGCCGCGCTCGGCGGCGACGTCCTGGTGCCCCGCCCCTGCGCAGCCTGGTGGGCGCCGTACGCGCGGCTGCTGGGCAGACCCGTCTTCCACGTGCCGACCCCGGCCGAGTCCGGCGGCGTCCCCGACCCGTACGCCCTCCTGGAAACCGTCCGCCGGGTCCGCGCCGAGGGCGGCGACCCCCGCCTGCTCGTGCTGTCCGTCGCCGACGACCCCACCGGAACCGTCGCGCCGCCCGAACTGCTGCACGAGACCGTCGAGGCCGCCGCCGACGAGGGACTGCACCTGGTCAGCGACGAAACCTGGCGGGACACCCTGCACGACCCGCACGCCACCGTGCTGCTCAGCCCCGCCGAGATGCTGCCCGAACGGGTCACCGTCGTCACCGACCTGGCCGGCGCGCTGCTGCCGCCGGGCTGGCCGGCCGCCGTCGCCCGCTTCCCCGCGTCCGCCGCCGGGGACGGCCTGCACGCGCGTGTGCTCGACGTGCTCACCGCGCTCGGCGCCAACGTCGCCGCGCCCGTCGCCGCCGCGGCCGGGTACGCGCTCGCCGAACCCGAGCCGGTCACCGCCCGCCGCTCCGCCGCCGTACGCCTGCACGCGCGCGTGGCCGCCGCCGTGCACGCCGCCGTCGTGGCCGCGGGCGCCACCGCCCGGCCCCCGCAGGCCGGCCGCCACCTCTACGCCGACCTCGGTCCGCTGCGCGACGCGCTCGGCGCCCAGGGCGTCGGCGACACCCAGGAACTGGAGGACTTCCTCACCGCCCGGCTCGGCATGCCCGCCCCCGGCGGCCACCGCTTCGGCGACGACCTCGCCGCTCTGCGCGTGCGGCTCGCCACCGGCCCGCTGCTCGACGGCGGCACCGCTGAGCAGCGCGCGGAATGTCTCACGTCCCCCGACCCGTTGGAACTGCCACACGTGCAACGTGCGTTGATCGGTCTGAAGTCGGTCTTCGGCGATCTCCGCGACGCTCAGCGATGGGAGCCTCCTCGATGACGCAGCAGCCCCGGTCGACCACGCGCCCGTCCTCGGCTACGCCCACGGCTAGGCCCACTGAGGACACCGGGAACAGCAGGAACACCAGACATACCGGGGACACCGGGGACCTCGACGCGCCGCCCTCCGCGTCTTCCTCGGCCCCCTCGTACCCGCCGCTCGCCGAACCCCGGCCGATGGCCGAACACCGGGTGTGGCCGCGGACCTTCCACGACCGGCTGACCGCGCCGCTCCCCGGCCTGAAGGCCTTCGCCAGATTCGCCCGCGAGGGCGCGGTGAGACCCGGCCCCGAGGGGCTCGCCGACATCCCCCGGCTGCCCTACGCACCCGGCCCGCTGCCCCGCGTCGACGCGCGCACCGTCGCCGTCACCTGGGCCGGACACGCCAGTTGGGTGGTGCGCATCGGCGGGCTCACCGTCCTCACCGACCCGGTCTGGTCGCGCCGCATCCTCGGTACCCCGGCCCGCGTCACCCCCGTCGGCGTCCCCTGGAGTGCCCTGCCCAGGGTGGACGCGGTCGTCATCAGCCACAACCACTACGACCACCTGGACGCCCCCACCCTGCGCAGGCTGCCGCGCGACACCCCCGTCTTCGCCCCGGCCGGGCTCGGCCGCTGGTTCCACCGCCGCCGCTTCACCCGCGTCACCGAGCTGGACTGGTGGGAGGCCGCGGAACTGGGCGGCGTCCGCTTCGACTTCGTACCGGCCCACCACTGGTCCAAGCGCAGCCTCACCGACACCTGTCGCACCCTGTGGGGCGGCTGGGTCCTCACCGACCCCGACGGCCGGCGCGTGTACTTCGCCGGTGACACCGGGTACGGCCACTGGTTCACGCGCATCGGCCGTCGCTACCCCGGCATCGACCTCGCCCTGCTTCCCATCGGCGCCTACGACCCCCGCTGGTGGCTGAGCGACGTGCACTGCGACCCGGAGGAGGCGGTGCGGGCCGCCCAGGACGTGGGCGCCCGCCGGATGGCGCCGATGCACTGGGGCACGTTCGTCCTGTCCGCGGAACCGGTGCTGGAACCGCTCACCCGCGTACGCGCCGCCTGGCAGCGGGCGGGTCTGCCCCGGGAGCACCTGTGGGACCTCCCGGTCGGCGGCTCCCGCGTGCTGGAGTGACCGGGGCCGGCCGCCCGGCGCCCGGATGCCTCGCGGGCAGGGCCTATGCCTTCGCCGGCCCCCGCAACCGCCGCCACACGCTCGGCGCCCCGCTGACCAGTACCGTCAGCGCGATCGCCGCGGCCACTCCCTCCCACGGCTTGCTGAACAGGGCACCGCTCAGGACGCCGATCAGCTGGTACGTCACCGCCCAGGCCAGGCAGGCCGGAAGGTTGCCCCGGGCGAACCGGCGCAGTGGCCACTCGGCCAGCAGGCAGGCCAGCATCACCGGTATCCGCCCCGCCGGCACCATCCGGGACAGCACGAGCACCGCGACATCGTGCTCGGCGAGCTTCTCCTGGGCCTGCTCCAGCCGGTCCTCGGGCGCCCGGGACCGGATCGCCTCCAGCCAGCGCGAGCCGTTCTTCGAGCCGACGCCCCTTCGCCCCAGCCAGTACAGCGCCATGTCCCCGCAGAACGCGGCCAGCGACGCCGTCGCGAACACCATCAGCATCGGAAACGGCAGGGCCTGGTGCATCGCGACCACGGCCGCCGAACTCACCAGCGCGCCCGTCGGCACCACCGGTACCAGCGCCCCGATCAGTACCAGCAGGAACAGCGAGGGATAACCGAACGCCTGCTGGGTCGGCTCGGTCGGGATGCTCGTCACGGCGGCGCCCAGCCAGTTCACCGCGCGACCTCCACCCGTACGCTCCCGCCGTGTTCCAGCCGGTGCACCGACACACCCGGCGCGCGCAGCGCCGACAGGCGCACGAACTCGTCTCCCGGCGTGTGGAACTCGTGGGGGCGCACGGCGTCCAACCCGATCGGCCAGTACGTGCCGTAGTGCACCGGCACCGCCGTGCGCGGCGCCAGCCGGGCCAGCGCCTCGGCGGCCCGCCCCGCGTCCAGGTGCTCAGCGCCCAGGTACGGCCCCCAGCCGCCCACCGGCAGCAGTGCCGCGTCGACCGGCCCGACCTCCTTCTCCATGCCGTCGAACAGGCCGGTGTCACCGGCGAAGTACGTTCGTGCCTCACCCTCGACGACATAGCCGAGCGCGGGGGAGCGGTGCCGTCCGACCGGCAGCCGCCGCCCGTCGTGCCGTGCCGGTACCGCCCGTATCCGCAGGTCCCCGACGGTCGCCTCGTCACCGGGCGCCACCTCGGTCAGCTCCAGGTGCCCGAGCCGGCGCAGTCCGGGCACCGCCCGTCGTGCGTCCCGGGGCACGAGCAGGCGCGTGCCCGGCGCGAGCCGCGCGAGCGACGGCACGTGCAGGTGGTCGGCGTGCAGGTGGGAGACGAGCGCCACGTCCGCGCGCCAGGCGTCCGACGGTGGCAGCGCGCCTCGTCTGCGGCGCAGATGGGCGAGTCTGCGGACGAACAGAGGATCGGTGAGTACACGGATGTCCGAGTCCTCGACCGTGCAGGTGGCGTGACCCCACCACGTGAGCTCCACCGGCACCTCTTTGCCTCCTTCGCGCGACTGCCCGAAGCCTACGTCCAGGAGTAGGGTCGGCGGCGAAAACGGGAGGTGAGGGGGACCCCATGGGGCTGGTGCGGGTGACGGCGATCGCGAGTCTGACGCCGCTGGAGCAGTTGGACGACGATCCCTTCCTGGTCGACTCCCGCAGCCAGCACGCCATGTGCGCCCGCTGGGCCGCGGAGAACGGATACGTCGTCGCCAGAGAACTGCTGGTACGCGGCCTGCGACCCGACCACGGCGCCCTGTGGGACGGCGTCCGCCCCGGGCACGACCTGTTCGTGGCGCCCAGCCGCCGGGTGCTGGAGAGCGCGCTGTCGTCGGTGGAGGAGTTCACCGCGGAGTGCGCGCGGCGCGGCGTCCGGATCGAGACGGCCGGCCACGCCGAACCGTCCTACGACGCCGGGATGAAGGCGTGCGTCCACCGCAGACTGTCGATGCCGACGGCGGGGTACGACGGCCGCTGACCCGGCCGCGGGGTGTGAACCGGACCCGGGGGGACAAACGGGTGCTCCGGACCGTTGTGACAGGGTGGGGCAGGCCCGTGCCGACGACGGGCCGGGACGTGAGGTGTGCGGAGCGTGGGTGGAGGGCGTTGGCGCCGGGTCGCCAGTCAGATGGGGCGGAGTGTCGCGGTGTGGGCCGTGTCCACCCTCACTATGCTCGTGCTCGCCGGGATCCTGCCGGACTTCCGGCTCCAGTCGCCCGACGGCGACAGCGCGACCGACATCGCCATGACCGCCGCGGTCGGCGCCGGCGCCTTCGGTCTGCTGTCCGCCCTGGTGTGGCCGCTGATGGTCCGGCTGCTGCTCCTGGTGCCGGCGCTGGTTCTGGGGCTGCTGGTCTTCTTCCTCAACGGCGGGCTGCTGCTCCTCGCCATCGACGTGAACCCGGCGGGGCGCGGCGGCGTCGCCCCGGAGACGGCGGTCGTGGTGGCCGCCGTCATGTCCGCCGTCGCCTCGGCCACCGGCGGTGCCCTGGCCGTGCGCGACGACGACGCCTACCGGCGCCGGCTCTACCGGCTCGCCGACCGCCGCCGCAGATCCGGCCCGCCCTGTCCGTCCGGCCCCGGCACCCTCTTCCTGCAACTGGACGGCGTCGGCCACGACGTCCTGCTGGCCGCCGCCGACAGCGGCGCCATGCCCACCGTCGCCCGCTGGCTCGGCCGCGACGGCGCTTCCGCGACCCACCGGCTCGCCCTGTGGCGCACCGACTGGTCCAGCCAGACCGGCGCCAGCCAGCTCGGCATCCTGCATGGCTCCAACCACGACGTCCCGGCCTTCCGCTGGTTCGAGAAGGACAGCGGCGAGGTCGTGGTCTGCAACCGCCCGACCAGCGCCGCCCAACTCCAGCACCGTGCCGTCAAGCACACCGGCGACGGCGGACTGCTCACCTTCGACGGCGCCAGCCGCGGCAACCTCTTCGGCGGCGGCGCCGACGAGCAGGCCCTCGTGCTCTCCATAGCCACCCGCCGCCGCAGCCCGGAGACACGGTCCAGGTCCGGCTACTTCGCCTACTTCTCCGACCCGGCCAACGCCGTCCGCACCGCGATGTCCTTCGTCGCCGAGGTGGGCCGCGAGATCGGCCAGTCCACCCGCGCGCGCGTGCACAAGGTCCGCCCGCACGTCTCCCGCGGCGGCCTCTACCCCTTCGTCCGCGCCTTCGCGACCGTCGTCGAACGGGACGTCGTGGTCGCCGCCGTGATGGGCGACATGCTCGCCGGACGCACCGCCGTCTACGCCGATCTGGTGGCGTACGACGAGGTGGCGCACCACTCCGGGCCGGGCAGCCGGGACGCCGCGAAGGTCCTCCAGCGGCTCGACCGGTCCCTCGCGCTGATCGAGAAGGTCGCCGAGCACGCGCCCCGCAAGTACCGGATCGTCGTCCTGTCCGACCACGGCCAGAGCCCCGGCGAGACCTTCCGCGCCCGCTACGGCCTCACCCTCGGCGACCTGGTGCGGGCCGGCTGCGGACTGCCCGTGCCGCGCCGGGCCCAGCGCACCCGCAGCGGCGCCGAGGCGCGCAACACCGTACGGGCCGCCCTGCACCGGCCGGTCGAGGAGGGCGCCGAGCAGCAGCGCCCCGCCGACACCCCCACCGGCCGCCGCTCGGAGCCGATCGTGCTGGCCTCCGGGAACCTGGGCCTGGTCTCCTTCCCGGACGTGCGTCACCGGATGACGCGGGAGGAGATCGACGCGCGCCACCCCGCCCTGCTGCCGACCCTCGCCAACCATCCCGGCGTCGGCTTCCTGCTGGTCGACAGCGAGCACGGCGGCCTCGTGCTCGGCGCGCGCGGCGCGGAGATCCCCCTGGACCGGCTCGACGAGGAGCCCGGCCCGCTCGCGCCCTTCGGACCCGGCGCGGCCGACGCCGTCCGCCGCACGCATTCGTTCCCGCACACCGCCGACATCATGGTCAACTCCTTCTACGACCCGGTCGACGGCGAGGTCCTCGCCTTCGAGGAGCAGATCGGCTCCCACGGCGGACTCGGCGGTGCCCAGTCGCGGGCCTTCCTGCTGTCGCCGGTCGTCCTGTCCGCGCCGGTCGCCGAGGGGGCGGAGATAGTCGGCGCGGAGCACGTGCACCGGGTCCTGCGGCGCTGGCTGCGCGAATCGAACGGCCCGCAGGTGCCCGTGGAGGATTCCCGGTCCAGGGTCGTCGACAGCGCACCTTTTCCGGCCCCGGACGGGGTCGTGCAGGACAAAAGCGCCTGATTTGGAGCTGCGCCGGACCGTGCCCGACCATGGGCGCCGCCCTGGCGATCCCGGGCACCAGTTCCAAGGAAGGCGCACCACCCCATGCACGTCACCGGGACCGTCCCCCCACCGGCTCCGGCGTCGCAGGAGACCCCCGCGGCCCCCGCACCGGACGGCGGCAGGCACGCCCGCCGCTTCGGGCTCCCCGTCGCCACCGCCCTCGTCATGGGCAACATCATCGGCGGCGGCATCTTCCTGCTCCCGGCCTCCGTCGCCCCCTTCGGCACCGTCAGCCTGCTGGCCTTCGGCGTCCTGACCGGCGGCGCCATCGCGCTCGCCCTGGTCTTCGGCCGCCTCGCCGCCCGCGACCCGCGCACCGGCGGCCCCTACGTCTACGCCCGCGAGGCCTTCGGCGACTTCGCCGGCTTCCTCGCCGCCTGGGCCTACTGGATCACCACCTGGGTGTCCAACGCCGCGCTCGCCGTCGCCGCCGTCGGCTACCTCGACGTCCTGATCCCGGTGAACGACCACCGCTGGACCGCGTGCCTGGCCGCGCTCGTCATCCAGTGGCTGCCGGCGCTCGCCAACCTCGCCGGCACCCGCTACGTGGGCGCCGTCCAGCTGGTGTCCACGGTGCTGAAGTTCGCGCCGCTGCTGCTCGTCGCGGTCGGCGGGCTGTTCTTCTTCGACCCGGACAACCTCGGCCCGTTCAACGCGAGCGGCGGCAGCGGCATCGGCGCGGTCTCCGCCGCCGCCGCGATCCTGCTCTTCTCCTACCTCGGCGTGGAGTCCGCCGCGGTCAGCGCGGGCGAGGTGAAGGACCCGCGGCGCACGGTCGGCCGGGCCACGGTCATCGGCACCGCGGGCGCCGCCCTCGTCTACCTGCTGGGCACGCTCTCCGTCTTCGGCACCGTCTCCCACGACCGCCTGGTGACCTCCACGGCGCCCTTCTCCGACGCCGTGAACGCCATGTTCGGCGGCGCCTGGGGCGGCTGGGCCGTCGCGCTGGCCGCGCTGGTGTCGATGACCGGCTGCCTCAACGGCTGGACCCTGCTCAGCGCCCAGACCCCGTACGCCGCCGCGAAGGACGGCCTCTTCCCTGCCGTGTTCGCGCGCAGGCGGCGCGGCGTGCCCACGGTCGGCGTCGGCGTCACCGTCGTCCTCGCCTCCCTCCTCACCGTCTACAACTACACATCCGGCTCGGCGAAGGTCTTCGAGGTGCTCGTGCTCGTCACCACCTTCACCGCGACCGTGCCGTACCTGCTGGCGACCGCGGCGCAGATCTTCCACCTGGTCTCCGGACAGGGCGAGAAGGTCGACCGGGCACGGCTGGTGCGGGACGGGGCGATCGCGGCGGTCGCGGCCGCCTTCTCCCTCTGGCTGGTCGCCGGTGCCGGCTACGCGGCGGTGTACCAGGGCGTGCTGTTCCTGTTCGCGGGCGTGCTGGTCTACGCCGTGATGGCGGCCCGCAGGCGGCGCGCTGAGGAGTCCGCCGCCCCTCGCACGGAGGGGCCCACAGCCCCTTGAACCGGCTGCGCACGGGCCCGTCCCGCCCACACCGGCGACATGCTCGGCGGCCCGCCCGGCCCACCCAGCGACTACGTCGACCTCGACGGCTTCTGCCGCCGGGGCCCCGCCCAGGGCACGCCTACCTGATTCCGCAGGGGTCGCGGCTGCCGTTCACCGCCCGGTGACCGGTGTTCCGCGTGAGCTGAGCCGGAGTGTGATCGGATGGGGGTGGGAACCCGGCCGCCGGGCTCCCACCGCCCAGGTACAGCAAGAGAATTCGAGAGGACCCGCCGTGGCAACCACGCGCTCCGCACACACCGTCTGGGAAGGCAACCTGCTCGAGGGCAGCGGTGTCGTCACCTTCGACTCGTCCGGCATCGGCGAGCAGCCGGTGTCGTGGCCGTCGCGCGCCGAGCAGGCGAACGGCAAGACCAGCCCGGAAGAGCTGATCGCCGCCGCCCACTCCAGCTGCTTCTCCATGGCGCTGTCGCACGGCCTGGCCGGCGCCGGCACCCCGCCCACCAAGCTCACCACCTCCGCCGACGTCACCTTCCAGCCCGGTGAGGGCATCAAGGGCATCCACCTCACCGTGGAGGGCACCGTCCCCGGCCTCGACGAGGAGGCGTTCACCGCCGCCGCCGAGGACGCCAAGAAGAACTGCCCGGTCAGCCAGGCCCTGACCGGTACGACCATCACCCTCACGGCGAAGCTGGCCTAGGAGCCCGCGCGCTCCCAGCCCCGCCGGTCCGGGCGCGGCCCCAGCTGCCTGGGGTCGCGCGACCGGTAGACCACGTAGGGCCGGACCAGGTACTGCACCGGCGCGCTGAACATGCGCACCAGCCGGGTGTAGGGCACCAGCGCGATCAGCACCATCCCGATCACCGCGTGCACCTGGTACAGCACCGGCACGCCCGCCATCAGCTCCGTCTTCGGCTGGAGGGTGAACAGGCTGCGCGACCACGGCGCGATGGTGTGCCGGTAGTCGTAGCCGGTGCCGGAGGAGTGCGCGAGCTTGGCCACCATGCCGAGGACGATCGCGCCGAGCAGGAAGACGTACATGACCTTGTCGTCGGCGGTCGTCACCCGGAACACGGGCGCGTTGGTGCGCCGCCGGTGGATCAGGATCAGGATGCCGGCGACCGCCAGCACCCCGGCCGCCGTGCCGCCGCCAGATCAGACCGGCGACCAGCAGGGCGAACGCGGCGTAGGGCAGCGCGCCCCAGAGGAGGACGGTCACGGGCGGGCTCGGGTGGGTGCGGGCGGCAGGGTGGCGCACACGGCGTCCAGGACGCGCGCGTAGGGCGTGCCGAAGGCGGTGAGCCGGGAGCGGAGCTGGTGCAGGGCTTCGCGGTGCTCGGTGAGCATGCCGATGTCCCCGGTACGGGAGGCGAACTCCAGCACGGCCGGCAGGAAGTCGGGCAGCTCCTCGCCGGTGAACTCCAGGCCGTGAGCGCGGTACAGCTCCTTGAAGCGGACCAGCGACATCCCCCGGTTGCGGGTGTCGCCGTCGGTCCACCTGCTCAGGTACAGGCTGTGCCGGTTCTTGAAGTCGAAGACCTCCACGTAGTGGGCCTGGAGTTCGCCCTGCTCGGTCACCGCCGCGTGGTCGGTGAAGCCGCGCAGTTGCGGTGCCGCCTCGCGCAGCAGGGGCAGCCGGTCGCGGAAGTCGTCGTCGGGATACGTCAGACAGAGCGCCGCCGCCTGGTAGAGCACCTCGAAGCCGGGCATCGGATCAGACCTCCCTCTCGTCGTCCGCGGTCTGCCGCCTGCGCAGGATGTGGAAGTTCTCCACCGGCACCAGCGGCAGCCTCTTGCGTCCCGAGTCCTGGCCGAACGGTCCGTCGCAGCCCATGCCGGGGCCGCCGTTCGTGTCCAGGCTGCACGTGTCCGGGAGGGCCGACGCCTCCAGCCGGTGCGCGTCCCCGACGGCCGCCGTCGGGATCACGTACCGCTCCTCGTACTTGGCGATCGCCAGCAGCCGGTACATGTCCTCGATCTCCTGGGCACGCATCCCGACGCCCGCGCGGACGGCCGGGTCGGGCTCCTCGCCGAGGTTGACCGCCCGCATGCGGGAGCGCATCGCCGCCAGCTTCTCCAACGACGCCCGCACGGGGCCGACGTCGCCGGCCGTGAACAGTTCCGCCAGGTACTCCAGCGGGATGCGCAGCGTGTCGATCGCGCCGAAGAGGTTGCCCGCGTCCTCGCCGTCGTGCCCGGTCTCCGTCAGCGCGTCCACCACCGGCGACAGCGGCGGGATGTACCAGACCATCGGCATGGTGCGGTACTCCGGATGCAGCGGCAGCGCCACCCGGTACCTGCTGACGAGCGCGTGCACGGGGGAGCGCCGGGCCGCCTCGATCCAGTCGAGGGGGATCCCCGCCTCCTCCGCGGCCCGCCGCACCGCGGGGTCCTCCGGGTCCAGGAAGACACCCAGCTGTGCCTCGTACAGCTCCTGCTCGTCCGGCGTGGAGGCCGCTTCGGTCACCTTGTCGGCGTCGTACAGCACGACCCCCAGATACCCGAGCCGTCCCACGGAGGTCTCCGCGCAGACCGTCGGCCGGCCCACCTCGATGCGCGGGGTTCCACTTGCCCCGGTCCGCCTCGTTCCAGCGGAAGCCCAGCGAGCCGTTGGGGACGACCGCGCGGCCCGACGCCTCGTCCAGCACGACCGTCTTCCAACGGGCGTCCTCGCCCTCCTGCCCCAGGTCGGCCGCGCGCAGGAACTTCGCCGGGACGTACGCCCCGTCCCGCTCGGTCAGCGTCACCAGGAACGGCAGGTCGGCGTAGCGCCGCACGTAGTCGTCCGGGCCGACCGACGGGTAGTCCGTCGCCTGGGTCTCCCAGGTGATGACGCCGTCCTTGACGAACACGTTCCAGCGGCACGAGCCGGTGCAGTTCACGCCGTGCGTGGAGGTCACGACCTTGTCGTGGCTCCAGCGGTCCCGGTAGAAGGCGTCCGCCTCCCGGCCGCCGACCAGCCCGATGCTGTGCAGGTCGGGCGCCGCGGTGCCGGGCCGGAAGAACCGTCCCGCACGCAGCAGCGCCGCGCCCGGCTCGGTGGGCGGTGTCCGCGTGTCGGTCACGTGCGCTCCCTTGATCGACCGGGCCCTGGTTCCCGAACCTAGGGGCGGGCGCGGGAGCGCACCCGTTCGCGGCGCCCGTACGGGTCAGCAGGCGACGGCTCCAAGGCCCGTCAGACCTTGCGCGCCACCCCCGCGTACACCGGCACGATGCCCTCGGCCTGGGCCGCCACGTCCTCCGGGTCCGGCCGCCACCCGGTGACCGGGATGACGCCCGGGCCCAGCAGCTCCAGGCCGTCGAAGAAGCGCGCGAACTCGGTCAGCGACCGCGGGTGGAACGGCGTGCCGCCGCGCGTGAACAGACCGGCGGCCTTGCCCACCGCCTCGGGGTTCAGATCGGGCGTGACCTGCGACAGGACCAGGTAGCTGCCCGGCGCGAGGGCATCGACGTACCGCCCCAGCAGGCCGTGCACGTCGTCGCCGTCGCCCGCGTCGCCGAGGTAGTGCGTCAGCGCCACCAGGGACAGGGAGACCGGCCGGCCGAAGTCCAGGGACTCGCCCGCCAGCCGCAGGGTCCGGTCCGGATCGCGGACGTCGGCGTGGACGTACTCGGTGGATCCCTCCGCCGAGCCGTGCAGCAGCGCCTCGGCGTGCCTGAGCACGATCGGGTCGTTGTCGGCGTAGACGACCCGGGCCTCGGGGGCCACCGCCTGTGCCACCTGGTGCAGGTTCGGCTCGGTGGGGATGCCGGTGCCGATGTCCAGGAACTGGCGGATCCCGGCCTCGGCGAGCGTGCGGACGGCCCGGTGCATGAACCGGCGGTTGGCGCGCGCCCCGCGCACCGCCGTGCCGTCCGCCGCGAGGATCCTGCGGGCCAGCTCCTCGTCCACCGGGTAGTTGTCCTTGCCGCCCAGCCACCAGTCGTAGACGCGGGCCGGATGCGGCCGGCCGGTGTCGACGGGAGCGGGGGTGGCGCCGGATCCGGTCATACGGTGTCGTCTCCTCTGGGCCTGGTGGGCTGGTGCCTGCCGTGCTCGGGCCCGGTGTGCTTGGGCCCGGTGTGCTCGGGCCCGGTGTGCTTGGGCCTGATGTGCTCGGGCCCGGTGTGCTTGGGCCTGATGTGCTCGGACCTGATGTGTCCGGGGCGCCGGGTCAGAAGTTCTCGCGGTACTCGCGCAGTATCTTCTCGGTGCGCTGGGTCGAGGCGGCACGTGCCGTCATGTGGTCCAGGACCTCCAGGTGCGCAGAGACCTCCGCCCGGGAGTCCAGGTACAGGGCGCCGGTCAGGTACTCGGTGAAGACCATGTCGGGCAGTTCCGGCTCCGCGAACCGGAAGAGCGTGAACGGCGCGTACGTCCCGGGGTGCGGCCCGTCCTCGAACTCGGCGACCTGCAACGTCACCCGGTCTCGCGTCGAGAGCTCCAGCAGCTTGTCCAACTGGTCGCGCATCACCCGGCCGTCGATGCTCACCGGGCGCCGCAGCACCGTCTCGTCCATGACCACCCACAGGTGGGGCGGGTCCGCGCCCTCCAGCAGCCGCTGCCGCTCCATGCGCAGCGACACGTGCCGCTCGACGGCGTCCCGGCCCGCGTTGCCGATCGTCCCGGCCTCCAGGACCGAGCGGGCGTAGTCCTCGGTCTGCAGCAGCCCCGGTATGAAGTGCGGCTCGTAGGAGCGGACGATCCGTGCCGCGCCCTCCAGGCTCACGTACATGCTGAACCAGTCGGGCAGCACGTCGTGGTACCGCTGCCACCAGCCCGGCCGGTTCGCCTCCTCGGCCAGCGCCACGAACGCCGAGACCTCGTCCGTGGGCACCCCGTACGCCGTCAGCAGGATCTGGACATACGGAATTTTCAGGGCGACCTCGGCCGTTTCCATGCGCCGCACGGTCGCCGGGGCCACCCGGAGCACCTTGGCGGCCTCCTCGCGTTTGAGGCCCGCCGTCTCCCGGAGTTCCTGCAGCCGTCTGCCCAGGACCACCTGGCCCACGGTGGCTGCGGCCCGCCGCTCACTCACGCCACGCCTCCCCAACGCGCCCAAGTCCCACCGCAGTCTGCCATGTCCCGCCGCCGGTCTCACAGGGGTGGTCGTGGATCAACGTCATTACCTGCCGGGTAATCGACCGGCCCCGGCAGGGACGGCATCGTGAAGTCACCGGGTACCGGTCCGGCGCACTCCGGTCCGGCACCCGGCTCCACGCAGCGCTGTCCCGACCCGACGGAGGGTGACTCGTCATGACCACGAACCAGCCGGCCGCACGCGCCCGCACCGCCGAACCGCAGCTGACGCTACGCCGCTTCCTCGCCCTCGACGCGGTGGTGACCGGCGCCAACGCGCTCGCCTACCTCGCCTTCTCCGGGCCGCTGGGCCGCTTCCTCGGCGCCGGTTCGGGGCTGCTGCTCGGCCTCGGCGCGTTCCTCGCGGTGTACGCCGGGTGCGTGGCCCTGCTGGCGGCGCGTCCCCGGCCGCCGGCCCTCGGGGTGCGGGCCGTCGTGGACGCCAACCTCGCCTGGGCGGCGGTCAGCTTCGCCGCCCTCGCCGTGTGGCTGACGCCCAGCCCGGCGGGCGCGGTGTGGACGGTGCTCCAGGCCCTCACCGTCGCCGGGTTCGCGCTGCTGCAGTACGCGGCGCTCAACGGGCGTTCGCGCGGGGTCATCGCGGAGAATCGATGAGGCGGCGGAACCCGTCAAGGGCGGCGTCACGGCCGATGAAGGGGTCGACGCGGCCGTAGGACATCACCGTGTTCTCCCCGCGTGGCGGGCCCGCACGGTGGAGGCGATCGCCGGCACCCTGATGGACGGCGCCGCTGTCCACCTCTCCGCACGCCGGCGCGGCTTCGGCTGCGCAAGGCGCGGCGAACCGGGTCCGGCACGGGTGACCGTCGGCGCCTGGAACCCGGGGCGGCGTCAGGACAGCAGCGTGTGGAGGTACTTGACCGTCGCCGGGTCGGCCGGGAGCAGCGTCTCGATGGCCAGTTCGGCGACGGTCACGTCCATCGGCGTGTTGAAGGTGGAGACGGACGAGATGAAGGACAGCGTCCGGCCCTCGTGCACGATCTGCATCGGCAGCGCGAAGTACGGCACCGGTTCCGTCGGCTCCTCACCCGGCGCGACGTCCGGCACCGGATACGCCGCCACCTCCTCGTGCAGCGCCCGCAGCGGCTCCGAGCGGTGCAGGGCGATCTGCCGCTCCATCTGCTCCAGCAGGTGCCCGCGCCACTCGCGCAGATTGCGGATGCGCGGCGCCAGGCCCTCCGGGTGCAGGGTCAGCCGCATCGCGTTCAGCGGCGGCTCGAGCAGATGCTCCGGCACGCCGTCCAGCAGCATCAGGATGCCCCGGTTGGCGGCAAGGACCTGGTACGTCGCGTCCACGACCAGCGCCGGATACGGCTCGTAACCCCGGATCAGCCGCTCCATGCCCTCGCGCAGGGCGTCCAGCGCCGGGTCGTCCAACGGCGTCTCCGGATAGTGCGGGGCGTAACCGGCCGCGAGCAGCAGCGCGTTGCGTTCCCGCACGGGGACGTCCAGGTGCTCGGCGAGCCGCAGCACCATCTCCTCGCTCGGCCGGGAACGGCCCGTCTCGATGAAGCTGACGTGCCGGGCGGAGGAGTCGGCGCGCAGCGCCAGCTCCAGCTGGCTGACCCGCCGCCGCTCCCGCCAGGCCCGCAGCAGCGGACCCACGCCCTGGGCGGTGGGGGCGGTGCCGGACACGAGTGCGGTCATACGCCGAACGGTAACCGACGGCCTCCCGCGCCGGGACCGGACGGCGCTCCTGACCAGGGCCCCGACGGCCGCGTTGTGGCAGGCTGAAGAGGCAACCGCCGCCGAGGACTGGAGCGCAGCCCATGCCCGTCGAACCGCTGTCGCAGGAGGAGATCGAGGAGCGGCTGGCCCAGCTGCCGGGCTGGTCCCTCGACGACGGCCGCCTCACCCGTTCCTACCGGCTCGCCTCGCACTTCGCGGCGACCGCCATGGTCGTCCACATCGCCCAGGTGCAGGAGGACCTCGACCACCACTCCGACCTGGCCCTCGGCTACAACTCGGTCTCCCTGGCCGTGCACACACACAGCGCGGGCGGCGCCGTCACCGAGAAGGACGTCGAGCTCGCCCGCAGGGTGGAGGACCTGGCCGCCGGCCATGGGGCACACTGACGGACGTGCTCGACTACGACAAGGAAGCGGAACGGTACGACGCCTCCCGCGGTGGCGAGCCCCGCGCCGCGGCCGCCGCACAGGCCGTACTGAGCCTCGTACCGCGGCAGGCACGCAGCCTGCTCGACGTCGCCTGCGGCACCGGCATCGTCACCCGGCGCCTCGCCGTCGGCCGGGAGGGCATGCGGGTGACCGGCGCCGACCTCGCCCCCGCCATGGCCCGCTACGCCGCCGCCCGGCTGCCCGGCGCGATCGTGCTGGCCGACAGTCGCCGACTGCCCTTCCGGGACGGGGAGTTCGACGCGGTCTGCAGCGTGTGGCTGCTGCACCTCGCCGGCGGTGACGAGAACGTGCGGTCGATCGTCGGCGAGTGCGCACGCGTCCTGCGACCCGGCGGGGTGTACGTGACCACGGTCGACAAGGGCGCCTCGCACAACGTGGGCAGCGACATCGACGCCGTGCTCGCCTCCCGTCCGCCGAGTACCGCCCACGACGCCGCCGGCCTCGTCGAGTCGTACGCCGGCGCGCACGGCCTGACCCCGGCGGGGCAGGCCCGCTTCACCGGCCACGGCCAGGGCCGCAGCCCCCGCCGCACGGTCGCCGACCTGCGGCGCGGCTGGTTCGTCACGCTGCCGCCGGGCGATCCGCGCGCCGAGCCCTTCGCCACCCGCCTGGCGTGTCTCCCCGACCAGGACCGGCCGCGCCCCGACCCGGTGTTCACGCTGAGGGCGTTCAGCAAGCCGTGAACAGGCGGCCACGGGGCGGCAACCTCCGCGCCACCGGGGGCGACTGAGAGACGGAGATTCCCCCCGCCCTCTCAGGAGGCACCCCACATGAAGCGCCCGCACACCCACCGCAGACACCGCGTCGTCCTGCCCGTCCTCGCCGCCGCGGCGGTTCTGACCGGCACCGGCCTGACGGCCCTCACCCCCGACACCGCCGAAGCCGCCATCGTCCGGCAGGTGGAGGCCCTCGACCGGGGCGTCGTCAGCGTCCACACCGGCGACGGCAACCTGGTCAGCTGGCGCTGGCTGGGCACCGACCCGGACAACGTCTCGTTCAACGTGTACCGGGCCGGTACGAAGGTCAACTCCGCGCCGGTCACCGGCTCCACCACCTTCTTCCACTCCGGCGCCCCCTCCCACGCCGACTACACCGTCCGCGCGGTCGTGGGCGGCACCGAGCAGGGCGACTCGGTCCACGCCATCCAGTTCCGGGCCGGTTACAAGGACGTGCCGATCACCCCGCCCGCCGGCGGCACCACCCCCGACGGCGTCTCCTACACCTACGAGGCCAACGACGCCTCGGTCGGCGACCTCGACGGCGACGGCGCGCTGGACATCGTCCTCAAGTGGCAGCCGACCAACGCCAAGGACAACTCCCAGTCCGGCTACACGGGCAACACGATCGTCGACGGCGTCAAGCTCGACGGCACCCGGCTGTGGCGCGTCGACCTGGGCCGCAACATCCGCTCCGGCGCCCACTACACGCAGTTCCAGGTGTACGACTACGACGGCGACGGCAGGGCCGAGGTCGCGGTGAAGACCGCCGACGGCACGCGGGACGGCACCGGCGCGGTCATCGGCAGCTCCTCGGCGGACCACCGCAACTCGTCCGGCTACATCCTGTCCGGCCCCGAGTACCTCACCATGTTCGACGGGCGGACCGGCAGGGCCATGGGCACCGTCGACTACGTCCCCGCCCGGGGCAACGTATCCTCCTGGGGCGACTCCTACGGCAACCGCGTCGACCGCTTCCTGGCGGGCACGGCGTACCTGGACGGCTCCCGCCCCTCCCTGATCATGGCGCGCGGCTACTACACGCGCTCGGTGATCGCCGCCTGGGACTGGCGGGACGGACGGTTCACCCGCCGCTGGACCTTCGACACCAACTCCTCCACCAACGCCGGCAAGGGCTACGACGGCCAGGGCAATCACCACCTGTCCGTCGCCGACGTCGACGGCGACGGCAGGGACGAGATCGTCTACGGCGCGATGGCCGTCGACGACAACGGCCACGGCCTGTGGACCACTGGGAACGGCCACGGAGACGCCATGCACGTCGGCGATCTCGACCCGTCCCGCGCGGGCCTGGAGGAGTTCAAGGTCGACGAGGACAGCTCCAAGCCGTCGTCGTGGATGGCGGACGCGCGCACGGGCCAGATCATCTGGTCCACCGGCGCGAGCGGCGACAACGGACGTGGCGTCTCCGCCGACATCTGGTCCGGCAGCGCGGGCGCCGAGTCCTGGTCGTCCGCCGAGAGCGGCATCCGCAACCCGAAGGGCACGGTCGTGAACGGCCGCAAGCCCTCCAGCGCCAACTTCCTGTCCTGGTGGGACGGCGACCCCGTCCGCGAACTCCTCGACGGCACCCGCGTCGACAAGTACGGCACCTCCGGCGACACCCGCCTCCTCACCGGCTCGGGCGTCGCCTCCAACAACGGCACCAAGGCCACCCCGGTCCTCGCCGGCGACATCCTCGGCGACTGGCGCGAGGAGGTCGTCTGGCGCACGAGCGACAACAGAGCCCTGCGCGTCTACTCCACCCCGCACGGCACGGACCGCCGGATCACGACCCTTCTCCATGACACCCAGTACCGCACGGCCCTGGCCTGGCAGAACACCGCCTACAACCAGCCCCCGCACCCGAGCTTCTTCATCGGCGCCGGGATGCCGACGGCGCCCCGGCCGACCGTGTACACGCCGTGAGGCTCTGACCTGCTGAAACGCCGCTGCCTGCGGCAGGGTGCGGCGACTGCGAGCAGTACGTTTGCGGTCGCCGCATCATCGCGCCGCCTTCATCGCGTGCTGTCGCGGCACAGCGGCAGGGCCGGCCGGTCAGACTTCGTGGACGTGGCCGCCGCTGTCGGTGAGGGTGCCGTCCTGCTGCTCGTAGTGGGAGAGGGCGAGGCCGAGCCCGAAGAAGGTCGGTGCCCATTCGCCGACGAAGAGCCCCCATCGGTCGGCGCGGTCGACGTTGACGCCGGGCTCGACTTTCAGGCTGGTGGCCCAGGCGGCGACAGTGAGGCCGATGGAGGCGAAGGCGGCCAGGTAGGCGTGCTCGCTCTTGACGCCCATGTCGTGCATCTTCTTGACGATCATTGGGTGGCTCCGTTCCTGTGGGGATCGGGGACGGAGTGCCACGTCTGATTCACATCATTCACACCCTTTGCGGAAACTTGCTCTGAATATCCCTGTTTCGGAATTGACACGGCGACCGGGACGCATCCGGCGCGCGCATCCTGCTGAACCGGCGTACACCTGGAAAGCGGCCCTGTCTCGTCCGATCCAGCCGATGCCCACCGAGGCACGCTCCGAGCTGCGGCACGCGACGGCCCTGCGGCACGCGACGACCCTGCGGCACGCGACGGCGCTGCCGGGCGGGACGGCCTTCGAGCGGAAGCCGGACGGCTACCGGGCGATCCTCCTCGCCGCCCGGGGCTCTCGGCGTCCTGCGTCTCGTGCAGCACTTTCCGCCCGGATCGAAGCGTCGGGTCGATCAGCGACTCGTGGAGCCCCGGAGTGATGTCCCGGCGGTCGTCCTGACCGGCCGGCGCGTACAACCGGCCCTCGCACCCGGGCCTCCTCATCGGCGCGGCGGTATGCCGACGACGTCCCGGCCGACGGTGTACACGCCCTGAACCCCTGCGGCCCTTCAGGCGGCCTCGTCCACCGGCGGGGGCTTCCCGCCGGCGACCACCGTCCTGACCCGTCTCCGCGTCAGCCGCGTCCGGGAGGCGATCACCTCCACCGGAACGCCGCGCCGGTACGCGGCGCGCAGAGCGGCGTCCCGCCAGTGCTGGAGCCTCCGCTTCGCGGCCTGGCCCGTGACCGTCCGGTGCAGCAGCACCGCCAGTACGAGCGACAGCCGCCCTGTCACGCCCTCCCACGTTCGCGCCACGCGCCGCCCCCTGTCCTCGCGACCACTCCCACTGACACAACGGTCGAAGAAGTGCAGCGGGGCCACAAGGGCGTGAAACGGGCGCACTGTTCACTGAGACGGGAGGACGCGCCGCCGGCCCGCGCCCTCCCGGAGGGTCATGCCTCGCAGACCTCGTCGCCCAGCTCGAAGGTCGTCGGTGCCGCGTTCGTCCCCGACCAGCTGCCCGTGAAGCCGAAGCTCACCGACGCGCCCGGCGCCACGTCGGCGTTCCAGCCGATGTTCCTCGCCGTCACCGTCGTGCCCGACTGGGTGTGCTCGGCGTTCCAGAGCTGGTTCACGCGCTGGCCGTTGGTGAAGGGCCACGTGAGGGCCCAGCCGTTCCAGGGCGAGGCGCCGGTGTTGGTGAGCCGGACGTCCGCCTGGAAGCCCCCCGACCACTGGTTCGTGATCGTGTACGTCACCGCGCAGGCGCCCGTGGGCGTCGGGTCGGGCCCCGGCCCCGGGTCGGTGCCGCCGTCGCCGCCGGCCGTGTCGCCGTAGACGACCCCGCGACCGTTCGTCGCCACGTACACCCGCCCGTACACCCGCGGGTCGCCGGTGATGGCCGCACCCGTCCAGCCCCACTGGTGGGCGTCGTCGTTGACGCGGGTCCAGGTGGCGCCCTGGTCGGTGGAGCGGAAGATGCCGCGCACGCCGCCGATCTCGGCGCTGGTGTAAAGGGTCTGGTAGGAGGCGTCCGGTGCCGCTTTGCCGAAGCCGATCGTGTCGGCCTCGTCGACGTTGGGGAGCTTGGTGAAGCTCGCGCCGCCGTCCGTCGAGTGCCACAGGCCGTACGGGCCGCCCGCCGCCCCGCCGGCCAGCCAGATGTCGCCCTCCCCGCCCGGCAGTGCCTTGAAGCGGACGCTGTCACCGGCGGGCAGGCCGGTCGCCGCCGACGCGGTGAAGGAGGTGCCGCCGTCCGTGCTGACGTAGAAGGTGCCGGACTTGAAGCCGTAGAAGGTCTCCGGGTCGACCCGGTCGGACTCGACGACCGCCCCGGCCGGGATGCCGGTCGACGCCTGCCAGGACGTGCCGAAGCCCGTCGCGTGGTGCACGCCGGTGCCCTCGGGGCTCCATACGAAGCCGCTGCCGTCCGCGCCCGCCGCGACCGTGCCGCCGCCGCTCACCCCGGCCGGGTCCGTGCCGCCGAACCAGTTGGCACCGTTGTCCGTGGAGAACGCGATGTGCGGGCCCGAGTCGAGGTTGCCGGCCCGCACGGCCGTGTCCGGGTTCGCCTCCGCGAAGTCCAGGCTCGTGGTGGAGGTGAAGTTCGGGGAGGTGTACATCATCGACGGCACCTCGGCCAGGCTCGTGTGCCGGAAGCCGCCGATGTCGCCCAGCGCGCTGAGCAGCGGGGCGCCGGCAGGGGGAGAGACCAGGTCGTTCACCGCGGTCTCCTCCAGGCCGCGCACCATGGGTTCGACGGCGAACTTCGCACCCTCGTCCCAGGCCGTGAGGTTCTCCGTGCCGTAGATCGTCGCGCCCGTCCCGTACATCATCCGGTCCGAGTCGAACGGGTCGATCTCCAGCGCCTCCGTCATCCAGCCCAGCTTCGGCGTCTGCTCGGGCGGGGACGGGTTCGCGCCCCAGGTCAGCCACGGGGACGAGGAGACGTCCATCGTGTAGCGGTTCTCGCGGGTGGGGTACGACGTGTAGCTCCACGCCTGGGTCCAGGTGCCGCCGCTGTCCGTCGAGCGGAAGATCTGCGTGTCCGGCCACCAGGAGCTGTACGCGGTCGCCATCACCGTGCCGGGGTTCTGCCGGTCGACGGACAGGCCGCTGAAACCGAAGTGGGTGTCCGCCTCCGCGACCGGGCTGATGTCCGTCCAGGTGCCGGTCGCCGTCGCGTACCGGTACAACCGGCCCTTGCCGCCGTCGTACGGGCCGCCCGTGTCGCTGTACGCGAGATAGAGGTAGCCGTTCTCCGCGTCCAGCACGCCCTTGTGCGCCAGGTGGCCGGTGGGCTGTCCGGCGATCCGCTGCCAGGTCGCACCCGCGTCGGTCGAGCGGTAGACGGCGTTCTCCTTGTCGGCGACCCCGACGTAGACTGTCTTCGTGGCCGCACCCGCGGTGCCCGTCGACTCGTCGAAGGTCACCCAGACGATGCCCTGGTTGTCGGAGGCGTAGCCGCTGGAGTCGCTCGGATCCTGGGCGTAGTTCCCGGGGTTCGGGAAGGCCGTCGCCTCGGACCAGGTCGCGCCCGCGTCGGCCGACCGCCACAGGCCGTTGCCGCTGGGCGCGCCCAGGTACAGCACGTCGTTGTCGTGCGGGTCGACCGCCAGACGCTCACCCATGCCGCGGCCCGGCATGTTGCCGCCCAGCTTGAACGGCAGGTCGGCCCTCTCCCAGCTGGCGCCCCGGTCGGCGGAGCGCAGCACCGCGCCGTTGCCCGGGTCCCAGTCGTTGGTGTACGTGCCGACCGCCGCGTACACCCGGTCGGGGTCGACGGAGTCGGACGCCACGCTGACCACGCCCGTGTGGCCCCAGTCGTCCCAGCCGACGTGGTCGAGCAGGGGCGTCCAGGACTTCGTCCCCTCCTCCCAGCGGTAGGTGCCGCCGATGTCCGTGCGGGCGTAGGCCAGGTCCTTCTCGGTGCGGTTGAAGACGATGCCGGGGACGAAGCCGCCGCCGTCGATGCGCGCGTTCTTCCAGGCGTAGGTGTCGGTGGTCACGGCCGACGCATCAGGTGGCCCGGCGGCCAGGGCGGCGGGCGGGCCGCCCGTCAGGAGGCCGGCCGCCAGGACCAGCAGGGTGGTCAGGATCCTGGTTCTTCGCACGGTGGGGAACCGTCCTTCCGTCAGGAACAGAACACATGCGAGCACCGGGCGGCCCTCGGCGTGGACGAGGGCCGCCCGGCAGGTTTGGTCCCGTCGTCCGGTGACAGGACCGGGTACACGGAGCCGTCAAGCGCTCCGCAGGGGCGCGGGGAACTGCGCGACCGGCCACGCATGGCCCGCAGCCGAAAGACCCGCCCACCCCGCGGAGCGCTTCGCGGGGGCTATTCGAGAAGCTCCGCGTACGAGCCCATGGCGAGGGCGATGTCCGCCTGCGCCCAGAACCGGTGATAGGTGAACGTGGGCGCGGCACCGCCCGCGAGATAGCTCTCGATCTTCGACCAGGCCGGGTCGTCCTGGTAGAAGGAGCGGATCGAGGAGAAGGTCGACGACGCGTCGATCGTGTCGCCGTTCGGCATGGTGCCGCTCCAGCCGCTCGGGACGTGGACCGGGTCGTCGAAGCGGTTGTAGTCGGCGCGGGTCTCCGGGACGGCGATGCCGAGCGCGTCCTGGTTGTTCTCCCACATGCCGTCGAGCAGCGCCTTGGCGGTCGCGGCCGCCTCCGAGTCGCCCGAGCGGTCGGCGTAGTACGTCAGGGTCTTGGCGTACGCCGCCGCCACGCCGACGTCGTTGGTGTAGTCCGAGACGGTGACGTGCAGTTCGCTGTTGTCACCCGGCGAGGAGGCGTTCCAGGTGTCGGGCTTTCCCGACCACTGCATCGTCGAGGGGATGCGGAAGGTGCCGTCCGGGTTGACCGTCGTCTCCGACAGCGCCCAGTCGACCCACTTGTCCAGGACCTCCTTCGCGTCGGCGTCACCACTCTGCTGGTAGTACTCGGCGACCCGCTCCATGGACCACGCCTGGAAGCCGAACCACTGGTTGGACGGCGGGTCGTGGTACACCGGCTTCTCGTCGTAGTACATGCCGTAGAAGGTCGGCGTACCGGCGGGCGGTGTCGCGTACCGGCCCGCCCAGCTGTTGGTCGCGCCGCCCGCGATGGCGCCCTCGTCGGACTGCAGCCAGCGGTAGAACTCCACCTGGCGGTCGAGGGACTTGGCCCAGTCCGAGACGCCGGTGGCCGACTTGGGCTTCAGGTCGTCGTAGGTGCTCAGCGCGTACGCCGCCAGTGGGTTCTGGTAGCCGCCGTGGGTGTGGCTGGAGCCGATGCGCCAGGCCCAGCCCGCCGAGGTGTCGACGGCGCCGCCCCAGGCGTAGTACCAGGACAGGAGGTAGTGCGAGGAGTCCTTGCCGGTGCCGGCCGGGCAGCTCGCCGGACCCACGCAGCCGCCGACCTTCTTGAAGTACTTGTCGAACATGGCGTAGCGCAGGTAGTCGCCCATCTTGGCGGCCTTGTCCAGGGTCCCGGCGATCTCGTCGCCCTTGCCCTGCTCCTCGGCCCAGATGTCCGCCCAGTACGCGGCCTGCACGGCCCGTGCGTCGGCGTCCGGGGCGTTGGTGAACTTCCACTGCTTGGCGTAGGACGCGTCACCGGTGAACAGGTCCAGGTAGCCGTTGGGGCCGCCGTACTTGAAAGCGTCGCAGGTCGGCTGCGGCACCGTCTCCCACACCGACTCCTGCGCGCCGCGCTGGAAGGTGTTGATGTAGGAGGGGCCGGTGTCCGTGGGGCCGGCCTCGCACTTGCCGGGCGAGTTGCCGTATCCGTAGGTGTTGTCGACGTCCTGGAGCCAGTGCATGCCGTAGACGTCGTCCGTGCCGTACGCCGACTTCAGCTCGGCGGCGATCGGGTCGGGGCCGACGGAGACCGCGCCGTCCAGGGGTGCCGGGTACTCTTCCGGCGTGTCCAGCTCGGGCGCGTACGTCGCCGGCTTCGAGGCGTTGTAGGCCGAGTTGGTCGGCTGGTCGGCGTGCGTGGGGATCATGTACGTCTCCATGATCTCCCAGGCGTTGTTGAACCGGGTCCAGTCGCCGGTCACCTTGCCGTACATGGCCTGGAGCCACAGCAGGTAGCTGTACGCCTCGGAGGTGGTCTCGTGCCCGTGGTCCGGCGCCTCGACGATCAGTGTCTCGACCGAGTGGTACGGGATGCCCTCGGGCGAGAAGTAGCCGTTCGCCGGGTCGGTGATCTTCCCGTACAGCTCCAGGAAGCGGGCGTCGTAGTCCTTCGCCGCGGCCAGCTGGGTCACGTTGACCGTGGCCTTGCCGTGGCCGGGGGCCGTCGACTCGAAGACCGCCGAGCCGGTGCCGGAGGCGTCGGCCGCGATGGTCACCTGCTGGGCGGTGTTCCAGTTCGACGGAGTGAAGGTGAGGTTCGCACCGCCGGAGACGGTGAGGCCGGTGTTGCCGCTCGCCCGGGCCGTCGTCACCGCGACGTTCGCGGTCGGCTGCTTGGAGAGCTTGACCTCGTACGTCCCCGACTCACCCTGCTGGACGCCCAGTTGCGCGGGTGTGGCCACCACGGTCGGTCCCGAGGCGACCGTGATGCCGACCGGCGTGGAGTCCGCGGAGGCGCCCATGCTGTCGTACGCCTTGGCCACCAGTGAATGACTGCCCACGGTCAAGCCGGCGGCGGAGTACGCGTAGGGCGAGCTGGTGTCGGTGGCCAGCAGCCTGGTGTCGTCGTAGAACTCCACCTTGCTGATGGTGGCGCCGTCGGCCGCGGCCGCCGTGGCCGCCAGCGGGACCGCCTCGCCCTGCGAGTACACCGCGCCGGCTTCCGGGCTGGTCAGCACGGTGATCGGCGGCTGGTGCGCGCCGGCGCAGGCGGTGCCGTTGACCGCGAAGCGCGTCGGCGCGGTGTTGGTGCCGCTGTAGGTGAACTGTCCGCCGGTGGAGACGGCGGCCCCGGCGGCGATCCGTGCGTTGTACGAGGCGTTCTTCACGGTGACGGTACGGCCCGACTGGGACCAGGTGCCGTTCCAGCCGTTGGCCAGCTTCTGGTTGCCCGCGTAGTCGTACGTCAGCGTCCAGCCGTCGATGGCGTCGCTGCCGCGGTTGGTGAGCGCCAGCTCCGCGGTGAAGCCGGAGCCCCAGTCGTTGGTCCGGTAGTCCACACTGCACTGAAGTGCCGCTGCCTGAGCGGGTGCCGAGCCCGTACTCAGCATCGTGAGGGGTAGCGCGAGGGCCGCCAGTGCGGCCGTCCACAGCCGCCGCGCGGTGCGGGGTCTGCGTCTGTGTCCGGGGAGCATGGTGCTGGTTCCTCCTTGCGGCTCGGGGAGGGTGGGGGAGGAGCAACAAGCCTTGAACCAGTGGGAGCGCTCCCATAGTGATGAGAGGGCCGGGGGCGGTCAAGATGTGTGGCGAGTCGAAAAGATTCGACAGGTGCTGTTGAGAGAAAGTCAGTTACTCCTCTGTTCTTTGCCGTCACTTGGCGCTACCTTCGCTGGCACCAGTGGGAGCGGTTCCATCAGTCGACGCGTCCGTCACGGCGCGCCCGAACTGCAAGGAGTCGCTCATGCGACACCCCCCGCTCCACCTTCCGCGTTCAGGACTTTTAGCCGCAGTCGCGGCCTGTTCCACGCGTCATCGGCCGGCGTGCCGGCTCGCACATCCCCCGGGCGGTTCCACCGTGCCCGCGGGCCGATCCTGACCTGCGAACGCGACGGCACCCCCATGCCGTCCGGCAGCGGGCCGCGCCCGGCACGCGCGCGGCCCCGGACGACAGCACCCGCACCCCACGAAAGAAGGAATGCGCACTCATGACCCGTAGCAGAACCGCGATGCTCGCCGCCCTGGCGCTGGTCGCCGGGGCCTCCGGCACGGCCTTCGCCGCCCAGTCCGCGAACGCCGGCGCGGCGGCCGTCCCCTGCACCGTCGACTACGAGGTGCAGAACGACTGGGGCAGCGGCTTCACCGCCGCCGTGACCGTCACCAACAACGGCGCCGCCACCTCCGGCTGGTCGCTGGGGTGGACGTACGCCGGCAGCCAGAAGGTCACCAACAGCTGGAACGCGAAGGTCAGTCAGAGCGGTGCCGCCGTCACCGCGGCCAACGAGTCCTACAACGGGACCCTGTCCACGGGCGGTTCGGCGAGCTTCGGCTTCCAGGGCACCTACAGCGGCAGCAACGCGATCCCGGCCACCTTCACCCTCAACGGCGTGACCTGCAACGTCGACGACGGCGGTTCGACCGACCCGGACCCGGACCCGACCGACCCGGACCCGACCGACCCCGGTGACCCCTCCGACCGGGTGGACAACCCTTACGAGGGTGCCAAGGTCTACGTGAACCCCGAGTGGTCCGACAAGGCCGCCGCCGAGCCGGGCGGCGACCGTATCGCCGACCAGCCCACCGGCGTCTGGCTCGACCGGACCGCCGCCATCGAGGGCGTGAACGGCGGCATGGGGCTGCGCGACCACCTCGACGAGGCCCTGACGCAGAAGGGCTCCGGCGAACTCGCCGTCCAGCTCGTCATCTACAACCTGCCCGGCCGTGACTGCGCGGCCCTCGCCTCCAACGGCGAGCTGGGCCCGACGGAGATCGGCAGGTACAAGACCGAGTACATCGACCCGATCGCCGCGATCCTCGCCGACCCGAAGTACGCGGATCTCCGGATCGTCACCACGGTGGAGATCGACTCCCTGCCCAACCTGGTCACCAACGTCAGCGGGCGGCCGACCGCCACGCCGAACTGCGACGTGATGAAGGCCAACGGCAACTACCAGAAGGGCGTCGGCTACGCCCTGAACAAGCTCGGCGACATCGGCAACGTCTACAACTACGTCGACGCCGGCCACCACGGCTGGCTCGGCTGGGACAGCAACTTCGGTCCCTCCGCCGACATGTTCAAGACCGCCGCCACCACCGAGGGCGCGACCGTCGGCGACGTGCACGGCTTCATCGTCAACACCGCCAACTACAGCGCCCTGAAGGAGGAGAACTTCAAGATCACGGATTCGGTGAACGGAACCCCCGTGCGCCAGTCCGACTGGGTGGACTGGAACCAGTACACCGACGAGCTCTCCTACGCCCAGGCCATGCGCGACAAGCTGGTCTCGCTCGGGTTCGACCAGGACCTCGGCATGCTGATCGACACCTCCCGCAACGGCTGGGGCGGCGCCGACCGGCCCACCGGACCGGGCGCGAGGACCGACGTGAACACCTACGTGGACGGTGGGCGCTACGACCGCCGCATCCACCTCGGCAACTGGTGCAACCAGTCCGGCGCCGGCCTCGGCGAGCGCCCGCAGGTCTCTCCCGCCGCCGGGATCGACGCGTACGTCTGGATAAAGCCCCCGGGCGAGTCCGACGGCGCGAGCGAGGAGATCCCGAACGACGAGGGCAAGGGCTTCGACCGGATGTGCGACCCCACGTACGAGGGCAACGCGCGCAACGGCAACAGCCCGTCGGGCGCCCTGGGCGACGCCCCGGTGTCCGGGCACTGGTTCTCCGCGCAGTTCCAGGAGCTGATGAAGAACGCCTACCCGCCGCTGTCCTGAGCGGTCTCCGGCTTAGGTGACGCCGTCGGGGCCCGGCCTTCGGGCCGGGCCCCGGTGGTGCTCCGGGCTTTTGCGGTTATGGCAACAGAACTTGCCCCGACGCGGTGAGTCGTCGCACGCTGGCGGCATCGCGAACGGGAGGCTGACCATCATGGCGCACGACCACCACCACCAGCACAAGCACCAGCACGACCACCCCGGACCCGGACCCGGGCACGACCACGCCGACGTCGACTGGGCCGGCATGGCCCCGCTGCTGGAGGCGCAGGCGGAGCTGTACACGCCGCTGTACCGGCAGGCCATGACCTGGCTGGCGGGTGAGGTGCCCGAGCCCGGCCTGGTCGTCGACGTCGGCAGCGGCCCCGGCGTCGTCTCCTGCCTGTTCGCCGACGTCTTCCCCGACGCACGCGTCGTCGCCGCCGACGGCGCCGGACCGCTGCTGGACCGGGCCCGCGACCGTGCCGGCCGGCTCGGTGCCGGCGACCGCTTCGGCACCCTCACCGGCGACCTGCCCGGCGTACTGGGCGAGCTGGACTACCCGGCCGACCTGATGTGGGCCAGCCAGAGCCTGCACCACCTCGGCGACCAGCGCGCGGCCCTCGCCGCGCTCGCCGGGCACCTCGCGCCCGGCGGCACGCTGGCGATCCTGGAGGGCGGACTGCCCGCCCGGTTCCTGCCCCGCGACATCGGCATCGGGCGCCCCGGGCTGCAGGCCAGGATGCACGCCGCGGAGGAGGACTCGTTCGCCGAGATGCGCGCGAGCCTGTCCGGCACCGTGGCCGAGACCGAGGACTGGCCCGCGATGCTGACCTCGGCGGGCCTCAAGCACACCGGCACCCGCAGCTTCCTGCTGGACCTGCCCGCGCCGCTCACGGACGAGGCCCGCGCGTACGTCACCACCTCCCTGTCCCGGTTGCGCGACCGGTTCGGGGACGGCCTCGACGCCGGCGACCGGGCCACGCTCGACCGGCTGCTCGACCCCGGGGACGAGGCGAGCGTGCACCGGCGCCAGGACGTGTTCGTGCTGGTGGCGCACACGGTCTACATGGCCCAGCGGCCTTCCTGAGCCGTCCTGTCCCGGGTACTTGACCTCGAGAGCGCTCCATGTGATGGGCTCCCCGCCGTTCGGAAGCCGCGAAGGGGCCCGGTCGCGGCGACCGGGCCCCTTCGCGCGGGACGGTGTCTCATTCCCCGTTGAACTCCGCGGGGTCTGGGCCGAGGCGCCGGTCCTCGTTCAGCGCGCTGATCGCCGCGAGGTCCTCGGTGTCCAGGGTGAACCCGAACACGTCGACGTTCTCCTTGATCCGGGACGGCGTCACGGACTTCGGGATCACCACGTTGCCGGTCTGGAGGTGCCAGCGCAGCACGACCTGGGCCGGGGTGCGGCCGTGCTTCCGGGCGATCGCCACGATCGCCGGGACCTCCAGCAGTCCCTTGCCCTGGCCGAGCGGGGACCAGGCCTCGGTGGCGATGCCCTGCTCCGCGTGGTACTCGCGGACGGCGTGCTGCTGGAGGTGCGGGTGCAGCTCGATCTGGTTGACGGCCGGGACGACCGACGTCTCGCCGATCAGCCGCTCCAGGTGCTCCGGGTGGAAGTTGGAGACGCCGATGGCGCGGATCCGGCCGTCGGCGTGCAGCTTCTCGAACGCCTTGTACGTGTCTACGTACCGCTCCTTGGCCGGCATGGGCCAGTGGATCAGGTACAGGTCGACGTACTCCAGGCCCAGCTTCGCCAGCGACGTGTCGAAGGCGCGCAGGGTGGAGTCGTACCCCTGGTCCTTGTTCCAGAGCTTGGTGGTGACGAAGAGGTCCTCGCGGGCGATGCCGGAGGCGGCGATCGCCTTGCCGGTGCCCTCTTCATTGCCGTAGATCGCCGCTGTGTCGATGCTGCGGTACCCGGCCTCCAGCGCCTGGGCGACGGCCGTCTCGGCCTCGTCGTCCGGCACCTGCCAGACGCCGAACCCCAGCTGGGGCATCTCGACGCCGTTGTTCAGGATGATCGGGGGGACCTTGCTGCTCACGAGCTCTTGATCCTTCGGTTGTGGTCAGGTGGTACTCATATCGTCAACGATCACGGCCGCCGACGCATTCCTGACCGGCGAAGTCACGCCGTGTACAGCGCCTCGACCTCGCTGACGTAGGCCTTCTCGATGGCCTTGCGCTTCAGTTTCAGCGAGGGTGTCAGCAGCCCGTGCTCCTCGGTGAACGGCTGGGCGAGGATGCGGAACGTGCGGATCGACTCGGCCTGCGACACCAGCGTGTTGGCGGCGACGACCGCGCGCCGCACCTCCGTCTCCAGGTCCGCGTCGTGCACCAGCTCGGCCGGGGGCATCTGCGGCTTGTTGCGCATCGCCAGCCAGTGCTCGACCGCCTCCTGGTCGAGGGTGATGAGCGCGGCGATATAGGGCCGGTCGTTGCCGACGACGATGCACTGGTTGACCAGCGGATGGTCGCGCACCCGCTCCTCCAGCAGACCGGGGGAGACGCTCTTGCCGCCGGAGGTCACCAGGATCTCCTTCTTGCGGCCGGTGATGGTGAGGTAGCCGTCCTCGTCCAGGGCGCCCAGGTCACCGGTGGCCAGCCAGCCGTCCTGGAGGGTCTCGTCGGTGGCCTTGGGGTTGTTCAGGTAGCCCTGGAAGACGTTGTCGCCGTTCAGCCAGATCTCGCCGTCGTCCGCGATGTGCACGGTGACGCCCGGGACGGGCACCCCGACGGTGCCGAAGCGGGTGCGTTCGGGCGGGTTGGCGGTGGCGGCGGCCGTGGACTCGGTCAGGCCGTAGCCCTCGTAGATCTGCACGCCCGCGCCCGCGAAGAACAGTCCCAGTCGCCGGTCCATCGCCGAGCCGCCCGACATGGCGTTGCGGATGCGTCCGCCCATCGCGGCCCGCACCTTGGCGTAGACGAGCTTGTCGAAGAGCTGGTGCTGCATGCGCAGCCCCGCCGGGGGGCCGGGGCCGATGCCCCAGGCCTTCGCCTCCACCGCCTCCGCGTACTTCACGGCCACGTCGACGGCCTTCTCGAACGGGCCGGCCTTCCCCTCCTTCTCCGCCTTGCGCCGGGCCGCGTTGAACACCTTCTCGAAGATGTATGGCACGGCCAGGATGAAGGTCGGTCTGAAGGCCGCCAGGTCGGGCAGCAGGACGGCGGCGTTCAGCTGCGGCTGGTGGCCGAAGCGGACCTTGCCCCGGATCGCCGCGACCTCCACCATCCGGCCGAAGACGTGGGCGAGCGGCAGGAAGAGCAGGGTGGCCGCCTCGTCGCCCTTCTTGGAGTGGAACACCGGCTCCCAGCGCTCGATGACGGTGTCCGCCTCGTACATGAAGTTGCCGTGCGAGATGACGCAGCCCTTGGGGCGGCCGGTGGTGCCCGAGGTGTAGATGACGGTGGCGGGCGTGTCGGGCGTGACCGCCTGCCGGTGCCGGTGCACCACCTCGTCGTCCAGGTGGGCGCCCGCGTCGTACAGCTCCTGGACGGCGCCGGAGTCGAGCTGCCACAGGCCGCGCAGGTGCGGCAGCCGGTCGATGACGGTGGCGATCGTCATCGCGTGGTCCTCGTGCTCGACGACCGCGGCTGTCACCTCGGCGTCGTACAGCATCCACATGCACTGCTCGGCCGACGAGGTCGGGTAGACGGGCACGACCTGGGCACCGATCGCCCACAGGGCGAAGTCGAAGAGGGTCCACTCGTAGCGGGTGCGGGACATGATGGCGACCCGGTCGCCGAAGCGGATGCCCTGGGCGAGCAGCCCCTTGGCGAGGGCCAGCACCTCGTCGCGGAACGCGCCGGCGGTCACATCCCGCCACTGCCCGGCGTCGTCCTTGCGGCCGAGCGCGATGTGCCGCGGATCCTCCTGGGCATGCCGGAAGACGACATCGGCCAGACCGCCCACCGGTGGTGCCGATGTCGACGGAGGACTGGTGAACTCGCGCAAACCCCGCTCCCCGCTTCCGGTGACGCCCCCGCACAGCGCGGTGAAAGCTACCCCACCCGGTGCGGGGGCGGGAGGGGTGCCGAAATCGAACAGGGCTCATGTTCGCACTGGTCAGCTCGGGAAAATACGCTCACATGGGGAAGGGTCGGACACATTCCTGACCGTTGAGTAAGTTTCGGTGCCGTAATCTCCACGGAATCTGTACGACCCGCCTGCCGTCGGTACGGTGGATGGCTCCGACGGCCGTCCGCCTTATCCGAGGCCCGCGCTCCGAGGCCGGTGCAGCCGGTCGCCACCCGCCAGGATCGCCGACGCGAGGGCGTCGGCCGCGCCTCGCGCCGCGGGGTGCCGCCGACCGTGCACCAGCACGAAGTCGACACGGCCCAGTTCGGGCAGTCCGGCCCGCTCCGGCACCCGTACCAGGCCGGGCGGGACGAGCCCGCGCGAGTGCGCCATCACACCGAGGCCCGCGCGGGCCGCCGCGATCAGGCCGTTGAGGCTGCCGCTGGTGCACGCGATGCGCCACTCGCGGCCCTGCCGCTGCAGGGCCTCCAGCGCGAGCGCGCGGGTGATGCCCGGCGGCGGATAGACGATGAGCGGCACCGGACGGTCCGGGTCGACGCGCAGCCGCTCCGCGCCGATCCACACCAGCCGGTCGCGCCAGACCGGCTCGCCCCGCGGGTCCTGCGGCAGCCGCTTGGCCAGCACCAGGTCGAGTTTCCCGGCGGCCAGCTGCTCGTGCAGCGTGCCCGACAGCTCCACCGTCAGCTCCAGGTCGACCTCGGGGTGGTCGTGCCGGAAGCCCTCCAGGATCTCCGGCAGCCGGGTCAGCACGAAGTCCTCGGACGCCCCGAAGCGCAGCCGCCCGCGCAGCCGGGTGCCGGTGAAGAAGGCCGTCGCCTGCTCGTGCACCTCCAAAATCCGGCGTGCGAACCCGAGCATCGCCTCCCCGTCCTCCGTCAGCTCCACGGAGTGCGTGTCACGGTCGAACAGCTGCCGGCCGGCGGCGTCCTCCAGCCGCCGCACGTGCTGGCTCACGGTCGACTGGCGCAGCCCGAGCCGCCGGGCGGCCTGCGTGAAGCTCAGTGTCTGGGCCACCGACAGGAAGGTGCGCAGGTGGGAAGGGTCGTACACCCCTCCAGCCTATCGCGGGGCGTGATGACAGTCAGAGCGGTATACCGGATTCCCGATCGCGCGGTGAGAGAGCACGATGGGACGGGGACCCGTGACCGCGTCCCCGCCCTCGGACGCCAGTGAACGAGCAAGTGGAGCACCGTGAAACGCCTGCGATGGCCGCGTTGGATGCCGATCGACCCGTACATCCTGCTGCTGCTCGGGACGGTGGGTCTCGCGGCGCTGCTGCCGGCCCGCGGCACGGGCGCGGATGTCGCCTCCGGTGCCTCCACCGCCGCGATCGCCTTCCTCTTCTTCCTCTACGGCGCCCGGCTCTCCACCCGTGAGGCGCTGGACGGTCTGCGGCACTGGCGGCTCCACGTCACCGTGCTCGCCAGCACCTTCGTCGTCTTCCCGCTGCTCGGCCTCGCCTCCCGCGGACTCGTCCCGGTCTTCCTGACCGACCCCCTGTACCAGGGCCTGCTCTTCCTCACACTGGTCCCGTCGACCATCCAGTCGTCGATCGCCTTCACGTCCATCGCCCGCGGCAACGTGCCCGCCGCGATCTGCGCGGGTTCCTTCTCCTCGCTGGTGGGCATCGTCGTCACGCCGCTGCTGGCCGCCGCCCTGCTGGGCAGCGGCGGGGGCGGGTTCTCCGCCGACTCGGTCCTCAAGATCGTGCTGCAACTGCTGGTGCCGTTCGTCGCCGGGCAGGTGCTGCGCCGGTGGATCGGGGGCTTCGTGGCCCGGCACAAGAGGGTCCTCGGGCTCGTCGACCGCGGCTCGATCCTCCTCGTCGTCTACACGGCGTTCAGCGAGGGCGTGGTCCAGGGCGTCTGGCATCAGGTCAGCCCGGTCCGGCTGGCCGGGCTGCTGGCCGTGGAGGCCGTGCTGCTCGCCGTGATGCTCCTGCTGACCTGGTACGGGGCGAAGGCGCTGCGCTTCGGCCGGGAGGACCGGATCGCCATCCAGTTCGCCGGGTCGAAGAAGTCCCTGGCCGCCGGGCTGCCGATGGCGAGCGTCCTGTTCGGCGCGCAGGCCTCCCTGGCCGTGCTGCCGCTGATGCTCTTCCACCAGATGCAGTTGATGGTGTGTGCGGTCATCGCCAAGCGCCGGTCGCACGACCCGGAGGCGGTCGCCTCCGGGGAGCCCGGGGAGCCCGGGGAGTCCGGGGAGTCCGGGGAGCCCGGGCGGTCCGAGAAACCCGCGGCCGCGGCGCGCACCGGCATCGGCACCGGGAACCGCTGAGCCGTCCGAGGGCCCCCTCAGCCGCCCGCCGTCACGCTGTCCATGGGCAGGTGCAGCACGGTGTTCCCGATGGCCGACGGCGGGTTTCCGGCGGCGATCTCCTCGTCGGTCAGCGCCCGGTTCCAGACGTGCACCTCGTCGATCGCGCCGGTGAAGCGGGCCCGGCCGTCCACGCGCTCCCCGATGTGCACGCCGAACGGCGAGTTCCGGCTGACCGAGCCCGGCACGTCCGCCGCGCCGGCCGTCGTACCGTCGACGAACAGCGTGAGCCGCCCCCCGCCGCGCCGCAGCGCGAGGTGGTGCCAGCGGCCGTCGTTGTGGGCGCGGTCGGTGCGCACCCACGCCGAGCGCGGGGCCGCCCCGCCCTCGCGCGCGGTGATCAGTCCCTGGACGCGGCCGTTGCCGGGCTCGGCGCGCAGCCACACCTGGGGCTGCGTGGTGCCGACCCCGCCCATCCACAGGAGCGGTTGCTCCCCCTCGTCCGCCGAGTACCGGAACCACAGCGACGCCGTGAAGTCCCCGGCCCCGAGCGGAAGCCGCTCGTCGTACGGCAGCCGTACGGCGTCGTCGGCACCGTCGAAGGCGAGCGCACCCCCCGCCGCACCGCCTGCCCTGCCGCCCGCCGCGCCGTCCGTCGTACCGGCGCCGCCGAGCACGGCCGCGGGCGCGGCACCCGCGGCGAGGTCGGGGGTGGTGGGATCGGCGGCCCGGCGCGGCTGGAGCCAGTCCTCGGTGAAGCGCGCGAAGCGGATCTCGTCGCGGGCGTCCGCCGCCCCGGCCTCGTACAGCAGGCCCACCGTTGCGTCGTCGACGGCCACCATGTCGGAGTAGCCGGACCAGTCCCGGGTGACGACCGTGCCGCGGTCCACGCTGTCCCAGGTCACGCCGCCGTCGTAGGAGGAGCGGACCGTCATCGTCCGCCGGCGGTCGGGGTCGGCGGGGGCGGACAGCAGCATCCGGTCGCCGAGGCGGAGTACGGCACCCTGCACCTGCGGGGTGTACAGGTCGGGGAGGGCCCGGAAGGGCGCGGCGAAACTGTCGCCGCCGTCTCGGCTGACGGCCAGGGTGCGGTGGCCGAGGTCGGTGCCGTTCTCCTCCCGGCCGCTGACCAGGAGCGACCCGTCGGCGCGTTCGGTGAGGGTGACCTCGGACGGCTTCTGCCGGAACGTGCCGTCGGCGGCGACGGGCCAGGTGTCGGTGGCGCCGACCTTCCAGTGCTCGCCACCGTCGTCGCTGACCGCGAGCGCCGCGTGGTTGGCGGTGACCCGCTCGCCGTCCCAGGTCTCGGCGTTGACGCCGACCACGAGCCGCCCGGGGTGGCTGCCGCCGGTGAGCTGGATGCCGTGCACGGGACCGGTCGCGTACCAGGAGTTCCAGCCGGGCGGCAGGATGTCGGCGCTCAGGTCGCGGGGCGCGGACCAGGTGCGGCCGTCGTCGTCGCTGTACTGGAGGTGGGGAGCGCGGGCACAGGGCACCGCGCAGCCGGCGGCGTCCGTACGGCCTGCGTTGTACGTTTCGACCAGCAGGATCCGGCCGGTGGCGCGGTCCACGACCGGGGCGGGGTTGCCGTGGGTGTCGCCGCCGCCGTCGTTGACGACCTGGAGCGGTCCCCAGGTCCGTCCGCCGTCGTTGGAGCGCTTGACGACGATGTCGATGTCACCGGCGTCCCCGCAGTCGAGGACGCGGCCCTCGGCGAAGGCCAGCAGGGTGCCGTCCGCCGTCCGCACGATCGCCGGGATGCGGAAGCAGGCGTAGCCGCCCGGGTCCCGGTCCGCCCGGAAGAGGACCTGTTGCTCGAACTCCGGCGTTCGGCTCCCGGCTTCGGCGTGGGCTGGGAGCGTGGCGGCGGCCAGGGCGAAGAGGGAGGCGAGGGCGAGCAGGGGGGAGCGCGGAAGCGTGCGGGGAGGTGACGGCATGGGACGGTCTGCCCTTCAGGCGGCTGGTCGGAGCCGGTCGTCAGGACATCAGTACATCAGTACGTTCACGCCTGATACGCCCCGTGTGATCCGCGCGCGTGTCGCCCGACGGCGCCTCAGAAGCGGCCGGGGGGAAGGAGGATCGAGACGGGGCCCCTGCGGCGCAGGGGGCGCTCCCCGCCGGTCGGGGCCCCGCCGCCGTGTCGCGGGAACCGGGTCAGCCCTGGGCGGCCGCGGCCCGCAGGGCGACGCGGTCCTCACCCGCGTACACGTTCATGGAGCTGCCGCGCAGGAAGCCCACCAGGGTCAGCCCCGTCTCGGCGGCCAGGTCCACCGCGAGCGAGGAGGGCGCCGACACCGCGGCGAGCACCGGGATGCCCGCCATCACGGCCTTCTGCGCCAGCTCGAAGGAGGCACGGCCCGACACCAGCAGGACCGACCGGGACAGCGGCAGGTCTCCGTTCCGGAGGGCGCGGCCGACCAGTTTGTCGACGGCGTTGTGCCGGCCCACGTCCTCCCGTACGTCCACCAGCTCGCCGTCCTCGGTGAACAGCGCCGCCGCGTGCAGGCCGCCGGTCCGGTCGAAGACCCGCTGGGCGGCGCGCAGCCGGTCGGGCAGGTCCGACAGCAGTTCCGGGGTGACGCGGACCGGGGGCGTGTCGGCGATGGGCCAGCGGGCCGTCGTACGCACCGCGTCCAGGCTGGCCTTGCCGCACAGGCCGCAGGACGAGGTCGTGTAGACGTTCCGCTCCAGCGTGATGTCCGGGATCGGCACCTCCGGGGTCGTCCGCACGTCCACGACGTTGTACGTGTTGGAGCCGTCGGCCGTCGCGCCCGCGCAGTACACGATGTTCTGGAGGTCGCCCTGCTCGGCGAGCACCCCCTCGCTCACCAGGAACCCGGCCGCGAGCGCGAAGTCGTCGCCCGGAGTGCGCATCGTGATCGCGAGGGGCTTGCCGTTCAGCCGGATCTCCAGCGGTTCCTCGGCGACGAGCGTGTCCGGGCGGGTGGAGACCGCGCCGTCCCGTATGCGGATGACCTTGCGTCGTTCCGTGACTCGTCCCATGTCCGTGCCCCTTGTGCCGGTCAGTCCCGGTTCTGTACGTGCTGGTAGCCGAAGCGGCCCTTGATGCAGAGGTTGCCGTGGGTCACCGTTTTGTCGTGCGGCGAGGTGACCTTCACGATCTCATTGTCCTGCACGTGAAGGGTGAGGTCGCAGCCCACTCCGCAGCAGGCGCACACCGTGGTCGTCTCCGTCTGCCGCGCCCGGTCCCAGGTGCCCGCCGCGCGCATGTCGAACTCCGACCCGAACGACAGGGCCCCGGTGGGGCAGACCTCGATGCAGTTGCCGCAGTAGACGCACGCCGAGTCGGTCGGCGGGGCGTCCTGCTCGACCGAGATCCGGGCGTCGAAGCCGCGGCCGGAGACGGAGATCGCGAACGTGTTCTGCCACTGCTCGCCGCAGGCGTCCACGCACTTGCAGCAGAGGATGCACTTGCCGTAGTCGCGTACGTACAGGTCGTTGTCGATCCTGGGTTCCTCGTCGACGCGGAGCGAGGCTTTGTGCAAGGACGGTGGTTGTCTGCTCAACTGTCTTCTCAACCGCTCAGCCTCTGCCTACGGTTGGGGACTCATGAGTCCCCCCGTCGCGCCCCCGGGCTGGAGCCGCTGGCTCGTTCCCCCCGCAGCCCTCTCGGTCCACCTCTCCATCGGCCAGGCGTACGCCTGGTCCGTGTTCAAACCGCCCCTGGAGTCCGCGCTCGGCCTCAGCGGCACGCAGAGCGCGCTCCCCTTCCAACTCGGCATCGTCATGCTCGGGCTCTCCGCCGCGTTCGGCGGCACGCTCGTCGAGCGCCACGGACCGCGCTGGGCGATGACCGTCGCCCTGGTCTGCTTCTCGTCCGGCTTCCTGCTCTCCGCGCTCGGCGCGGCCGTGGAGCAGTACTGGCTGATCGTCCTCGGCTACGGCTTCGTCGGCGGGATCGGCCTCGGCATCGGCTACATCTCGCCGGTCTCCACGCTGATCAAGTGGTTCCCGGACCGGCCCGGCATGGCTACCGGCGTCGCCATCATGGGCTTCGGCGGCGGCGCCCTCATCGCCTCGCCCTGGTCGGCGCAGATGCTGGAATCCTTCGGTACCGACAGCTCGGGCATCGCCCTGGCCTTCCTCGTGCACGGGGTGACGTACGCCGTCTTCATGCTGTTGGGCGTCCTGCTGGTCCGGGTGCCGCGCCCGAAGGAACGGGCGGACGGCGGGGCGGTCGCGCTCGACGGTGTCCAGGTCTCGGCGCGCGGTGCCATGCGCACCCCCCAGTTCTGGCTGCTCTGGGTCGTGCTCTGCATGAACGTCACGGCCGGCATCGGCATCCTGGAGAAGGCCGCGCCGATGATCACGGACTTCTTCGCCGACACCTCCACGCCGGTCTCGGTGACCGCCGCCGCGGGCTTCGTCGCCCTGCTCTCGGCGGCCAACATGGCGGGCCGGATCGGCTGGTCCTCGACCTCCGACCTGATCGGGCGCAAGAACATCTACCGCGTCTACCTCGGCGTCGGTGCGCTGATGTACGCGCTGATCGCCCTGTTCGGCGACTCCTCCAAGCCGCTGTTCGTCCTGTGCGCCCTGGTGGTCCTGTCCTTCTACGGCGGTGGCTTCGCCACGATCCCCGCCTATCTCAAGGACCTCTTCGGCACCTACCAGGTCGGTGCGATCCACGGGCGGCTGCTCACCGCCTGGTCGACGGCCGGCGTCCTCGGGCCGCTGATCGTGAACTGGATCGCCGACCGGCAGGAGGAGGCCGGACGGCACGGCTCCGCCCTGTACGGGACGTCCTTCGTCATCATGATCGGGCTGCTGGTCGTCGGCTTCGTCGCCAACGAACTCGTCCGTCCGGTCCACGCCCGCCACCACGTCTCCACCGCCCCGGCACCGAAGGAGGGCACCGATGTCCGACGACAGCAGCCAGAGTCCGCCTGACCTGCCCGACCGGCGCCCGCTGATCGCCTTCACCTGGCTCTGGGTGGGCGCTCCGCTCGCCTACGGGCTGTACGAACTCGTCCGGAAGGCGACCCAGCTGTTCACCGGGTGAGGGCGGGACGCGGGCGGGGGCGCCCGGGATGCTGACCGAAGCCGACAAGCCGGGCGCCCGTTTCCTGTCGTATCACCTGCCGTCGTACCCGTCGGTCACTGATCACACTGGTGGATCCCGTACCCGAGGCATCGAGGACACCACCCATGCACGGCTCCCGCATCAGCGCCCTCGGCCATTACCAGCCCGCCCGGGTTCTCACCAACGAGGACCTGGCGGGCATGGTCGACACCAGCGACGAGTGGATCAGGAGCCGGGTCGGTATTCACTCCCGACGTATCGCCGGGCCCGACGAGCCGGTCGACGAGCTGGCCGGGCACGCCGCCGCCAAGGCGCTCGCGTCGGCCGGGCTGACGCCCGCGGACGTGGACATGGTCGTGGTCGCCACCTCCACCGCGATCGACCGCTCCCCGAACACCGCCGCGCGCGTCGCGGCCCGCCTCGGCATCCCCGGGCCCGCCGCGCTGGACCTCAACGTCGTGTGCGCCGGCTTCACCCACGCCCTGGCCACCGCCGACCACGCCGTGCGGGCCGGCTCGTCGAGCAGGGCCCTGGTCATCGGCGCGGACAAGATGTCCGAGGTGGCCGACTGGACCGACCGCACCACCTGTGTGCTCGTCGGTGACGGGGCGGGGGCCGCCGTCGTGGAGGCCTGCGCGCCCGGCGAGGAGGCGGGGATCGGCCCGGTGCTGTGGGGGTCGGTGCCCGAGATGGGGGACGCGGTCCGCATCGAGGGCACGCCGCCCCGCTTCGCGCAGGAGGGGCAGAGCGTCTACCGCTGGGCGACCACCCGGCTGCCTGCCATCGCGCGCCAGGCCTGCGAGCGGTCCGGGCTGGAACCGGCCGACCTCGCCGCGGTGGTCCTGCACCAGGCGAACCTGCGCATCATCGAACCCCTCGCCGCGAAGATCGGCGCCGTCAACGCCGTCGTCGCCCGCGATGTCGTCGAGTCCGGCAACACTTCGGCGGCGAGCATCCCGCTCGCGTTCTCCAAGCTGGTGGAGCGCGGCGAGATCACCACCGGGGACCCGGTGCTGCTCTTCGGCTTCGGCGGGAACCTCTCCTACGCCGGACAGGTCGTCCGCTGTCCCTGAACGCCCTGGCGGGCGGGCGCCGTAGACTGTAGACGAAAGACAATCGATACTCGGCGTACCGGTCGTATCGCTGTCTTCTTGTCGCTGTCTTCGTGCCGCTTTCGCGGGGGGCCGATGTTGTCCGCAGGACTGCCGCAGGGCGCGGTGCCCAAGCTCGAACGGCCCGGCCCGCTGCGTGACCGCGTCTACCAGGCGCTGCTCGAACTGATCACCACCCGGGCCCTCCAGCCCGGTCAGCACCTCGTCGAGAGCGAACTCGCCGGTCACCTCGGGGTGTCGAGGCAGCCCGTGCGGGAGGCCCTGCAGCGGCTCAACACCGAGGGCTGGGTCGATCTGCGTCCCGCGCAGGGCGCGTTCGTGCACGAGCCGACCGAGGAGGAGGCCGACCAGCTCCTGACGGTCCGTACGCTGCTGGAGGCCGAGGCGGCCCGGCTCGCCGCGGCCAACGCGGAAAGCGCGGGCGTGGCCGCCCTGGAGGAGCTGTGCGAGGAGGGGGAGCGGGCGGTCGCCGCCGACGACGTGGACGCCGCCGTCGCCTTCAACGCCCGTTTCCACGCGAAGATCATGGAGCTGGCCGGCAACGCCGTCCTCGCCGAACTCGCCGCACAGGTCGACCGCCGGGTCCGCTGGTACTACACGCCGATCGCCCGGCAGCGCGGCCGGCAGTCCTGGATCGAGCACCGCGGCCTGATCACCGCCATCACCGGCCGGGACGAGCAGGCGGCGACCCGGCTGATGCGCGAGCACACCGAACATACGCGGCGCTCGTACCACGCGCGCGAGGAAGCGTGAGGTCAGAGGCTGTGCGCAGGCCGCCCGGCGGGATGTCCGGGCGGCCTTGTCGCAAGTCGCGGAGCCGAGCACTCCGCACTTCTTTGTCCACTCAGTGGAGAAAGTTCGCAGTAATTCGTGCGTGACTTCTTCCCACGCCCGGCGCCCACTGCTACGTTCCCTCCGAAAGCAAGCCACGGACGTGGCCGGGAACCGGCACACTCAAGGCCGATTGAGGCGGGGAGGGGCTCGTGAGACGCATGACGGCACGACCCGCGAACGCCCACCAAGCGCGACTGCTCCAGCTGTTGCGTGACGGAGGGCCCAACTCCCGTGCTCAGCTCGGCGACCAGGTCGACCTCTCGCGGTCGAAGCTGGCCGTCGAGGTGGACCGGCTGCTGGAGACGGAACTGGTCGTGGCCGACGGGCTCGCCGCCTCGCGTGGCGGGCGCCGCAGCCACAACATCCGTCTCAACCCCGAGCTGCGCTTCCTCGGCGTCGACATCGGCGCGACCTCGGTCGACGTCGCCGTCACCAACGCCGAACTGGAGATCCTCGGGCACATCAACCAGCCCATGGACGTACGCGAGGGACCGGTCGCGGTCTTCGAGCAAGTACTGGCCATGGCCGCCAAGTTGCGGGCCTCGGGGCTCGCGGAGGGCTTCGACGGCGCCGGCATCGGCGTCCCGGGCCCGGTCCGCTTCCCGGAGGGCGTGCCGGTGGCTCCGCCGATCATGCCGGGCTGGGACGGCTTCCCCGTGCGGGAGGCGCTCAGCCAGGAACTCGGCTGCCCGGTCATGGTCGACAACGACGTGAACCTGATGGCGCTGGGGGAACAGCACGCGGGCGTCGCCCGCACCGTGCACGACTTCCTCGTCGTCAAGATCGGTACCGGCATCGGCTGCGGCATCGTCGTCGGCGGTGAGGTCTACCGCGGGACGACGGGCAGCGCGGGCGACATCGGGCACATCCAGGCCGTGCCCGAAGGGCGCCCGTGCGCCTGCGGCAACCGGGGCTGTCTGGAGGCCCACTTCAGCGGCGCGGCACTGGCCCGCGACGCCACGGAGGCCGCCCAGCAGGGCCTGTCGGCCGAACTCGCGAGCCGTCTGGAGGCGAACGGGGGCCTCAGCGCCGCCGACGTCGCCGCCGCGGCCGCCGCGGGCGACGCCACCGCGCTCGACCTGATCCGGGAGGGCGGCCGCAGCACCGGCCAGGTCATCGCCGGCCTGGTCAGCTTCTTCAACCCGGGTCTGGTGGTGATCGGCGGCGGGGTGACCGGCCTCGGCCACAACCTGCTCGCCGCGATCCGCACCCAGGTCTACCGCCAGTCACTGCCGCTGGCGACCGGCAACCTGCCCATCGTACTGGGGGAGTTGGGCCCCACCGCCGGAGTCATCGGCGCGGCCCGGCTGATCAGCGACCACCTGTTCTCACCCGCGTAGGCACCACCCGTCACCCCACCCGTCACCCGCGTAGGCACCACCCGTCACCGCGTAAGCACCACCCGTCACCGTGCAGGCACCGCCTGTCACCCGCGTAGGCGCCACCCGTCACCCGCGTAGCACCGCCTGTCGACCGCGTAGGCACCGTTCGGTTCCTGAGCTCCATCAGCACAGCGCCCTGTCCTGCCTTGCCCTGCCCTGCTCCGCCTTGCCCTGTCCTGCCCTGCTCCGCTCTGCCCTGACACCGGCCCGCATGCCCGCCGAGGGGACCTCACATGGCACCAGAACCACCGCTGCTCAGCATGTCCGGCATCACCAAGTCGTTCCCCGGAGTCCGGGCCCTGGACGGCGTCGACCTCGACGTCCAGGCCGGCGAGGTGCACTGCCTGCTCGGCCAGAACGGCGCCGGGAAGTCCACCCTCATCAAGGTGCTGGCCGGCGCCCACCAGCCCGACACCGGCACCATCCGCTGGCGGGGCGAGGACGTCACCCTGCGCTCGCCCATCGCGGCCATGCGGCTCGGCATCGCCACCATCTACCAGGAACTCGACCTGGTGGAGGACCTGTCGGTCGCCGAGAACGTCCACCTCGGCCACGAGCCGACCGCCGCCGGGTTCGTCGTGCGAGGCAGAGCGGCCAAGGCGTCAACGGCTCAGCTCCTGAAGCGACTCGGCCACCCGGAGGTCGATCCCGGCCGGCTGGTCGGCGAACTCTCGGCGGCGCAGCAGCAGATCGTGTCCATGGCGCGGGCGCTCTCGCACGACGTACGGCTGATCGTGATGGACGAACCGTCCGCCGCGCTCGACCCGGACGAGGTCGACAACCTCTTCCGCATCGTCGCCGACCTCACCGCCGAGGGCGTCGCCGTCGTCTACATCTCGCACCGCCTGGAGGAGATCCGCCGCATCGGCGACCGGGTCACCGTCCTCAAGGACGGCCGGGCCGTCGCCGGCGGGCTGCCCGCCGAGTCGACGCCGACCCGCGAGGTGGTGGCGCTGATGACCGGGCGCAACGTCGAGTACGTCTTCCCGGAGCGGCCGGCCGGAGGCCCCGGGGGCGACCCCGTGCTGAGCGTGCGGGGCCTGGCCCGGGAGGGCGAGTTCGCCCCCCTCGACCTGGAGATCCGACCCGGAGAGATCGTCGGCCTCGCCGGACTCGTCGGCTCCGGCCGCTCCGAGATCCTGGAGACGGTCTACGGGGCCCGCAAGGCGAGTGCCGGCCAGGTCCTCGTCGACGGGGTCCCGCTGCGCCCGGGCAGCGTGCGCGCCGCGGTGCGCGCCGGGCTCGGGCTGGCCCCCGAGGAACGCAAGGCGCAGGCCCTGCTGATGCTCGAGTCCGTCACCCGCAACGTGTCGGTCTCCGCCATGTCGCGCTTCTCACGGGGCGGCTGGATCGACCGCGGCGCCGAACTGGGGGCGGCCCGCGCGGCGACCCGCGAGCTGTCCCTGCGGCCGGACAACCCCTCCGCGCCCGTGCGCACCCTGTCCGGCGGCAACCAGCAGAAGGCGGTCCTCGCCCGCTGGCTGCTGCGCGGCTGCAAGGTCCTGCTGCTCGACGAGCCCACCCGCGGCGTCGACGTCGGCGCCCGCGCCGAGCTCTACGCGGTCGTCCGCCGCCTCGCCGACGAGGGCCTCGCCGTCCTGCTGGTCTCCAGCGAGGTGCCCGAGGTGCTGGGTCTCGCCGACCGCGTGCTGGTGCTGCGCGAGGGCCGTGTCGTGCACGAGGCCCCCGCCCGTGAACTCGACGAACACCGCGTACTCGACCTCGTGATGGAAGGAAGCCCGGCGTCATGACGCAGCACGTGTCCCCGCCCCGGGACGGCACCGGCAAGACGGCACCGGTGGACGGTCCGCCCGCCTGGCGGGTCCAGTTGGGCCGCGCCGACGTCCGCACCCTCACCCTGCTCGGGGTGCTCGCCGCCCTGGTCCTGATCGGCGGCATCACCCAGCCCGACGCGTTCCTCGACACCCGCAACCTCCAGCTGGTGCTCACCCAGGCGTCCGTGATCGGCGTCGTCACCGTCGGCATGACCTTCGTCATCGTCTCCGGCGGCATCGACCTGTCGGTCGGCGCCATCGTCGCGCTGGCCTCGGTGTGGGCGACCACGGTCGCCACCCAGGAGTACGGCTTCGTCGGCATCCTCTTCACGGCGGTCGTGGTCGGCGTGGGCTGCGGACTGGTCAACGGGGTGCTCATCGCGTTCGGCCAGATGGTGCCGTTCATCGCCACCCTCGCCATGCTGGCCTCGGCGCGCGGCCTCGCTCTCCAGATCACCGACGGCCGCACCCAGGTCGTCACGGTCCCCAGCGTCCTGGACCTCGGTGAGCGCGACGCCTACATCCTCGGCATCCCGCCCCTGGTCCTGGTGTTCGCGGCGGTCACCGTCATCGGCTGGCTGGTGCTCAACCGGACCACCTTCGGCCGCCGCACGGTCGCCGTCGGCGGCAACGCGGAGGCCGCCCGCCTCGCCGGCATCGACGTCCGTCGCCAGCGGCTCTACCTCTACCTGCTGTCCGGGCTGTGCTGCGGCATCGCCGCCTTCCTGCTGATCGTCCTGGCCGGCTCCGGCCAGAACACCAACGGCAACCTCTACGAACTCGACGCCATCGCCGCCGCGATCATCGGCGGAACGCTCCTGACCGGCGGCCGGGGCCACATCCTGGGCTCGGTGCTCGGCGTCCTGATCTTCACCACCATCACCAACATCTTCGCCCTGAACAACCTGCAGACCGACGTGCAGCAGATCGCCAAGGGCGCGATCATCGTCGCCGCCGTGCTGGTCCAGCGCCGTACCGCAAGCACGCATTGAGGAAAGGGTCCACCGTCATGACGAACCTCACGAGCCGCAGAGGGCTGCTCTTCACAGCCGCCGCCGTGTCCGCCGGTGCCGTCCTCACCGGGTGCACCAGCAACGACCCCGACGACGGCGAGGACAAGGCCGCGGACACACAGCCGGCCGCCGACGACAAGCCGGGCAAGCCGGTCACCATCGGCTACGCCGGCCCGCAGGCCGACCACGGCTGGCTCAACGCCGTCAACGACCAGGCGCAAAAGCGCGCGGAGAAGTACTCGGAAGTCACCCTGGAGGTCACCGAGGGCTCCAACGACACCGCGCAGCAGATCGGCCAGATAGAGACCCTCATCAACAAGAAGGTCGACGTCCTGGTGGTGCTGCCCGCCGACGGCAAGGCGCTCACCCAGGTCGGCCTGAAAGCGATGCGGGCCGGTATCCCGGTCGTCAACCTCGACCGGATCTTCAACAGCCCCCAGGCCTACCGCTGCTGGGTCGGCGGCGACAACTACGGCATGGGTCTCAACGCCGCCCACTACATCGGCGAGAAGCTCAAGGACAAGCCGGACGCACGGGTCATCGAGCTGGCCGGCATCGACAACCTGGAACTGACCCAGCAGCGCACCCAGGGCTTCGACGACGGTCTGAAGAACTACCCGAACATCAAGAAGGTGGCCCGGCAGGCCGCCGAGTTCACCGTCGAGTCCGGCCAGGCCAAGATGGCCCAGCTGCTCCAGGCCCAGTCGGACTTCGACGCCCTGTGGAACCACGACGACGACCAGGGCGTGGGTGCGCTGCGCGCCGTCGAGCAGGCCGGGCGCGACGACTTCCTGATGGTCGGCGGCGCGGGGGCGCTCTCCGCCTTCCAGGCCATCAAGGCGGACAGCGGCGTACTGAAGGCGACCGTGCTCTACCCGCCGACCATGGCCGCCTCCGCGATCGACCTCGCCCGCGCCCTCGGCCAGGGCAAGGGCGTCAGCGGCCTCGCCGAGTTCGAGATCCCCTCGACCGTCACCTGCTACTCGGCCGTGGTCGACAAGGAGAACGTCGACCAGTACATGTCCACGGGCTTCAAGTGAGGGCCGCCGCCCCACGGCCGGCCTGACCAGCCGGCCGTCGGGCGGGGCCCACCCCCACCGCGCCATCACGACGAGGAGGACATCCGCATGGGACAGCCGCAGCAGCCCGAGGGGGCCGGGGCGGAGTCATCAGCCGCCGGAACCGGGACCGACACCGGGACCAGGGCGACGGGGGCATCCGCGACCAGACCGGCGCTGCGCGTCGGCATGGTCGGCTACGCCTTCATGGGTGCCGCACACTCCCAGGGCTGGCGCACCGCCGGCCGGGTCTTCGACCTGCCGCTGGACCCGGTACTGGCCGCGATCTGCGGCCGGGACGCCGACGCCGTCCGCACCGCGGCCGACCGGCACGGCTGGGCGAGCACCGAGACGGACTGGCGAACCCTGCTGGAACGGGACGACATCGACCTCGTCGACATCTGCACCCCCGGAGACAGCCACGCCGAGATCGCCCTGGCCGCGCTCGCCGCCGGAAAGCACGTCCTGTGCGAGAAGCCGCTCGCCAACACCGTCGCCGAGGCGGAGGCGATGACCCGGGCCGCCGACGAGGCCCACGCCCGGGGCCAGTTGGCGATGGTCGGATTCAACTACCGCCGGGTGCCGGCCACCGCGCTGGCCCGGCGGATGGTGGCAGAGGGCCGCGTCGGCCGGCTGCGGCACGTGCGGGTGACGTACCTCCAGGACTGGCTGGTGGACCCGAAGGCGCCGCTGACCTGGCGGCTGCGCAAGGAGCTGGCCGGTTCGGGGGCCCTCGGCGACCTCGGCGCGCACATCGTCGACCTCGCGCAGTACCTGACGGGGGAGCGGATCGCGGGCGTCTCCGCCCTCACCGAGACCTTCGTACGGGAACGCCCGCTGCCCGAGGGCGCCGCCCGGGGTCTGTCGGCGGGCTCGGCGGACGGCGTCACCGGCGAGGTCACGGTCGACGACGCCGCCGTCTTCACCGGCCGCCTCACCTCCGGCGCCCTCGTCTCCTTCGAGGCCACCCGGTACGCCACCGGCCGCAAGAACGCCCTGCGCATCGAACTCAACGGCGAGCGCGGCTCGCTCGCCTTCGACCTGGAGCGGCTCAACGAGCTGTCGTACCACGACGGTACGGAGCCGGGGGAGCACGCCGGATTCCGCCGCATCCTCGTCACCGAACCCGAGCATCCCTACCTGGACGCCTGGTGGCCGCCGGGCCACGGGCTCGGCTACGAGCACACCTTCGTCCACCAGGCGCGCGATCTCGTCCACGCCGTCGCGCAGGGCCGCCGGCCCGAGCCGTCCTTCGCCGATGGGCTGCAGGTGCAGCGCGTGCTCGCGGCGGTGGAGGAGAGCGCCGAGAAGAACTCCGTCTACACCCCGATCGCCCTCTGAGGAGGCTGGCAGCGACATGCCGCGCAACTTCACTCTCTTCACCGGCCAGTGGGCGGACCTGCCTCTGGAGGAGGTCTGCCGCCTCGCCCGCGACTTCGGCTACGAAGGACTGGAACTCGCCTGCTGGGGCGACCACTTCGAAGTCCGCAAGGCCCTCGCGGACCCCTCCTACGTGGACTCCCGCCACCAGCTGCTCGACAAGTACGGGCTGAAGTGCTGGGCGATCTCCAACCACCTCGTCGGCCAGGCGGTCTGCGACGCCATCATCGACGAACGCCACCGGGCCATCCTGCCCGACCGCATCTGGGGCGACGGCGACGCGGAAGGTGTGCGGCAGCGCGCCGCCGCCGAGATCAAGGACACCGCGCGGGCCGCGGCACGCCTCGGCGTCGACACCGTCATCGGCTTCACCGGGTCGGCCATCTGGCACCTGGTCGCCATGTTCCCGCCCGCTCCCGAGTCGATGATCGAGCGCGGCTACCAGGACTTCGCCGACCGCTGGAACCCCATCCTCGACGTCTTCGACGCCGAGGGTGTGCGGTTCGCGCACGAGGTCCACCCCAGCGAGATCGCCTACGACTACTGGACCACCCAGCGGGCTCTGGAGGCGGTCGGTCACCGGCCCGCCTTCGGCCTCAACTTCGACCCGTCCCACTTCGTGTGGCAGGACCTCGACCCCGTCGGCTTCCTGTGGGACTTCCGCGACCGGATCTACCACGTCGACTGCAAGGAGGCCCGCAAGCGTCTCGACGGCCGCAACGGGCGGCTCGGCTCCCACCTGCCGTGGGGCGACCCGCGCCGCGGCTGGGACTTCGTGTCGGCCGGCCACGGTGACGTGCCCTGGGAGGACGTCTTCCGGATGCTGCGCTCCATCGACTACCGGGGCCCCGTGTCCGTCGAGTGGGAGGATGCCGGCATGGACCGGCTCCAGGGGGCCCCCGAGGCTCTCACCCGCCTCAAGGCCTTCGACTTCGAGCCGCCCAGCGTGTCCTTCGACGCCGCGTTCAACAGCTGAGCCGCGGCGCGTCAGGAGCTGCTCCACGCGCCCGACGGCAGGTCGGGGACGGGGGTCGGATCATCCGCCGGCCCCCGGGTCCGACCTGCCCGAATCCCACTTTGTCCTGCATTGGGCAAAAGTTGAACCTGTCTGGGTCCAAGGGGTGTTGGCCCAGAAAGAACGCGGTTACCGTCCCTGAAGTGTTCAGGACACCCACACCTCCGGGGTGACGGCGCACCCCGGCGCTCGCACGGCACGTCTTCGCACCCACCCGTACGGCCCATCCCGTTCCCGGAGGGACTTCGTGCACAGAAGCAGAAAGTCCAAACCCACGAGGCTTCGCACCACCCTCGCCCTGTTCACCGGCCTGATGCTGGCCGTGGGCGCCCCGGCGACCGTCGCCGGCGCCCACCCCGGCCACCCGGAACACGACGAACCGGCAGCCGCCGAGGGACAGTTCCAGCAGGTACCGCTCGCCAAGGGCGAACCCGAGATGGGCGAGCCGATGTCGCTCGCCGTGCTCCCGGACCGCAGCGTCCTGCACACCTCGCGCGACGGCACGCTGCGCCTGACCGACCAGGGCGGTGTCACCAAGGTCGCCGGCAAGCTCGACGTCTACAGCCACGACGAGGAGGGGCTGCAGGGCGTCGGCATCGACCCCGACTTCGAGAACAACCGGGCGATCTACCTCTACTACGCCCCGCCGCTCGACACCCCCGCGGGCGACGCCCCCGAGACCGGCACCGCCGAGGACTTCAAGAAGTTCGACGGCGTCAACCGCCTCTCCCGCTTCGTCCTCAACGCCAACGGCACGCTGGACACGGCCAGCGAGAAGAAGGTCCTGGACGTCGCGGCCTCCCGCGGCACCTGCTGCCACGTCGGCGGCGACATCGACTTCGACGCCGAGGGCAACCTCTACCTGTCCACCGGCGACGACACCAACCCCTTCGCCTCCGACGGCTACACGCCGATCGACGAGCGGGGGGACCGCAACCCGGCCTTCGACGCCCGGCGCAGCTCCGGCAACACCAACGACCTGCGCGGCAAGATCCTGCGCATCAAGGTCGCCGAGGACGGCTCGTACACCGTCCCGGAGGGCAACCTCTTCGCCCCGGGCACCGAGAAGACCCGCCCCGAGATCTACGCGATGGGCTTCCGCAACCCCTTCCGGATGAACATCGACAAGAAGACCGGCACCATCTACGTCGGCGACTACGGTCCCGACGCCGGCGCCGCCGACCCGAACCGGGGCCCGGCGGGACAGGTCGAGTACGCCAAGGTGACCAAGCCCGCCAACTTCGGCTGGCCCTTCTGCACCGGCGACAACGACGCCTACGTCGACTACGACTTCGCCACCAAGGCCTCCGGCGAGAAGTTCGACTGCGCCGCCCCGAAGAACACCTCGCCGCACAACACGGGCCTCGTCGACCTGCCGCCCGCGCAGGCCGCCTGGATCCCCTACGACGGTGATTCCGTGCCCGAGTTCGGCAGCGGCTCCGAGTCCCCCATGGGCGGCCCGGTCTACCGCTACGACCCGGACCTCGACTCCTCCGTGAAGTTCCCCGAGGAGTACGACGGCGACTTCTTCGCCGGCGAGTTCGGCCGCCGCTGGATCAAGCGGATCGAGCAGACCGAGGACGGTGCGGTCGCGAAGATCAACGACTTCCCGTGGACCGGCACCCAGGTCATGGACATGGCGTTCGGTCCGGACGGCGCGCTCTACGTCCTGGACTACGGCCTGTCCTGGTTCCAGGGTGACAAGGACTCCGCGCTCTACCGGATCGAGAACGCCGACGACGGCTTCTCCCCGATCGCCGAGGTGAGCGCCAACAAGACGTCGGGTGCGGCCGGCCTGAAGGTCGAGTTCACCGCCTCCGTCAAGGACGCCGACTCCCCGGACCTCACCTACAGCTGGGACTTCGGCGACGGCACCAAGGGCGAGGGCCTCACGCCCACCCACAAGTACAAGAAGACCGGCACCTACACCGCGACCTTCACCGCGAAGGACCCCGAGGGGAACACCGGCAACGCCAGTGTCCGGATCGTGGTCGGCAACACCGAGCCGAAGGTGACCATCGAGACGCCGGGCAACGGCACCCTGCTGCCGATGGGGGAGCCCATCCCCTTCAAGGTGAAGGTCACCGACCCCGAGGAGACGGTCGACTGCTCCAAGGTCAAGGTCGCCTACAGCCTCGGCCATGACTCCCACGCCCACGAGCTGACCAGCGAGACGGGCTGCGAGGGCACCCTGAACCCGCCGCCCGGCGACGGTGGGCACGACCCCAACGCAAACATCTACGGCGTCGTCGGCGCCAGCTACACCGACGGTGGGGCCAACGGCCAGGAGGCCCTGACCGGCACCGCGCGCACCGTGATCCAGCCGCCGCACCGCCAGGCCGAGCACTTCACCACCCAGCAGGGTGTCGCGGTCATCGACAAGACCGGCGCCAACGGCGGCAAGACCGTCGGTGACATCAACGACGGCGACTGGATCTCCTTCAGCCCCTACAAGTTCGACGGGCAGAAGAAGCTGACCGTCCGGGCCTCCTCCGGCGGCGCCGGCGGCTTCGTCGAACTGCGCACCGGCTCACCCACCGGCAAGCTGCACGGCTCGGCGTACATCCCGCCGACCGGCAGCTGGGAGACGTTCCAGAACGTCGACGTGCCGCTGCGGTCGCTGCCGAAGCGCACCACGGAGATCTACCTGGTCTTCCGGGGCGGCGACGGCGCGCTGTACGACGTGGACGACTTCGAGTTCTCCAAGGAGCCGTTCAAGAAGGGCAAGAAGGTCCTGGTCTTCTCCAAGACGGCGGGCTTCCGGCACGACTCCATCCCGGAGGGTGTCGCCGCGCTGAAGGAGCTGGGCGGCCCGGCCGGCATCTCCGTCACCGCCACCGAGGAGGCCGGACAGTTCACCACGGCCAACCTCGCCAAGTACGACGCGGTGGCCTTCATGTCCACCACCGGTGACGTACTCAACGCCGATCAGCAGAAGGCGTTCGAGAACTACGTCAAGAACGGCGGCGGCTACATGGGCATCCACGCCGCAGCCGACACCGAGTACGACTGGGAGTTCTACGGCGGCCTCGTCGGCGCCCACTTCGACTCGCACCCGGCCATCCAGAAGGCCACCGTACGCGTCGAGGACCACGACCACCCGTCCACCGCGCACCTCGGCGAGACCTGGGAGCGCACCGACGAGTGGTACAACTACCGCACCAACCCGCGTGAGCAGGCCAAGGTCCTCGCCACCCTCGACGAGACCACCTACGACGGCGGGAACATGAAGGGCGACCACCCGATCGCCTGGTGCCAGAGCTACGGCGGCGGCCGCTCCTTCTACACCGGCGGCGGCCACACCAAGGAGTCGTACGCGGACGAGGCCTTCCGCACCCACCTGCTCGGCGGCATGCAGTACGCCACCGGCCAGGTCAAGGCGGACTGCAAGCCGGACAAGGGCTACCGGGACATCTTCAACGGCCAGACCCGGGACGGCTGGAAGCAGGCCGGCCCCGGCTCCTTCGACCTCAAGGACGGCACGCTGGAGTCCAACGGCGGCATGGGCCTGCTCTGGTACCAGGCCAAGGAGCTCAAGTCGTACTCCCTCAAGCTCGACTGGAAGATGCGGGGCGACGACAACTCCGGGATCTTCGTGGGCTTCCCGGCCTCCGACGACCCCTGGTCCGCGGTGAACAAGGGTTACGAGATCCAGATCGACGCCACGGACGCGCCCGACCGCACCACGGGCTCCGTCTACTCCTTCAAGTCGGCGAACATCAAGGCCCGTGACCAGGTCCTGCGGCCGCCCGGCCAGTGGAACTCCTACGAGATCAAGGTCCAGGGCGAACGCCTCCAGGTGTTCCTCAACGGAGTCAAGATCAACGACTTCACCAACAAGGACCCCGAGCGGAGCCTGACCGACGGCTACATCGGACTCCAGAACCACGGAGCCGCCGACCAGGTCTCCTTCCGCGACATCCAGCTGAGGGAACTGCCCGCCAAGGGCGACTAGAACGGCGGCGGGCGGAGGACGCCGGATCTCCGCCCGCCGTCTCCCCGGGCACCGCCCGGGCCCCGCTTCCGGCATCGCACCCGGTTCGCACACGACAAGGAGGCTGCCCATGTCCGCCGAACCGTCCCTGCCCATCCCCTCCTCGGCCCCCCGCCTCGGTGTCTGGCTCATCGGTGCGCGCGGTTCCGTGGCCACCACCGCCGTCGCGGGCTGCGCGGCCGTCGCCGCCGGGCTCCATCCGCCGACCGGGATGGTCACCGAGACCACCCCCTTCGCCTCGTGCGGTCTGCCATCGTTGTCGTCCCTCGTCTTCGGCGGTCACGACACCGTCGACTGCCCGCTGCCCAAGCGTGCCGAGCACCTCGCCGCCGGTGGCGTCCTGCCGCACGGCCTGCCGTCCGCCGTACACGCCGAACTCGTCGCCGCGGATCAGGAGATCAGGCCCGGCGGCCCCCACCCCGGGGCCACGGACGGCGGCCCGGACCGCACCGAGGACGAGTGGATCGACGTGTTCGCGGCCGACATCCGCGACTTCGTGCGGCGCCAGGGACTCGCGGGCGCCGTCGTGGTCAACGTCGCCTCCACCGAACCCGCCCCCACCGACGGCATGCTGCCGCCCAGTTCCCTCTACGCGGCCGCCGCCCTGCGCGCCGACTGCCCCTACGTCAACTTCACCCCCTCCACGGGCCTGCACCACCCGGCGCTGGCCCCGCTCGCCGACTCCTCGGGTCTGCCCTACGCGGGCCGCGACGGCAAGACCGGGCAGACTCTGCTGCGCTCAGTACTCGGCCCGATGTTCCTGCAACGCGCCCTCGCGGTGCGCGCCTGGTCCGGCACCAACCTTTTGGGCGGTGGCGACGGCGCGGCCCTCGCCGACCCCGCGGCGGCCGCCGCCAAGAACGCGGGCAAGGAACGCGTCCTCGCCGACACCCTCGGCGCCGCGCCCGAGGGCGAGGTCCACATCGACGACGTGCCCGCGCTCGGCGACTGGAAGACCGCCTGGGACCACATCGCCTTCGACGGCTTCCTCGGCGCCCGCATGGTCCTCCAGACCACCTGGCAGGGCTGCGACTCGGCGCTCGCCGCGCCGCTCGTCCTCGACTTGGCACGGCTGGTCGCCCGCGCCCGGGAAAGGGGCCTGGCCGGCCCGCTGGGCGAACTGGGCTTCTACTTCAAGGACCCGGTGGGCAACGGTCCGTCGTCACTGGCCGAGCAGTACGCGGAACTGGTGGGCTTCGCGGAGCGGCTGCGGGACGGCGCCGACGCCCCCGGGGCGCAGCGGTGAGCCGCGCGGCCGTGGCGCGCAACGCGTCCGCGCCGGCCGGAGCCGGGGGCGGCCCGGACGGCACGGACGACGCCTCGGCCCCCGGCGGCGGCACGCCCGGCGAGCCCCGCCCGGACGGCTCCGGCAGCGCCGGCGCCTGGGCCGAACTGCTGCGCCTGCCCGCGCTGTTCACCGTCCCCGGTGACGCCCTGGCCGGCGCCGCGGCGGCCGGCGCGAGCCCGGGGCCCCGCACCCTGCTCGCCATCGGATCCTCCCTGTGCCTGTACGAGGCCGGCATGGCCCTCAACGACTGGGCCGACCGGGCCGAGGACGCCGTGGAACGCCCGCACCGCCCGCTTCCGTCCGGCCGCGTCCGCCCGGCCGCCGCCCTCACCGCGGCCTGCGGCCTCACCGGCGCCGGCCTGCTGCTCGCCGCCCGTGCCGGGCGGCCCGCCCTCGCGGTGGCCGCGCCGCTGGCGGCGACCGTCTGGGCCTACGACCTGGCGTTGAAGCACACCCCGGCCGGCCCCGCGGCCATGGCCGCCGCCCGCGGACTGGACCTGCTCCTGGGCGCGGCCGCCACCGGCGGCAGCGCCCGAGCCGCACTGCCATCCGCCGCACTGCTCGGCAGCCACACCCTCGCGGTCACGGCCGTCTCCCGCCGGGAGACCACCGGAGGCTCGGCCCTGGCCCCGCTGGCGGCCCTCGCGACGACGGGGGCGCTGACCTGGTTGGTAGCCCACCGCCGCACCCGACTCCCGGCAGGCCGGCGGGCAGCAGCCGCCCCCGGCCTGCCGGGCTGCAGCCCGGCCGGGGACCCGGCCCGAGGCACCGGCGGCGCTCTTGTCACCGCCCTGGGCGCCGCCTACGCCGCCACGGCCGCCCGTCCCTACTTCCACGCCACGCTCAACCCCTCGCCCCCGCTCACCCAACGCGCCGTCGGCGGCGGCATCCGGGCCACGATCCCGCTCCAGGCCGCGCTCGCCGCCCGTGCCGGTGCGACCACCACGTCCCTCCTGGTCGCGGCCCTGGCTCCGGCCGGCCGGATGTTCGCGAGAAGGGCGGCCATGAGGAAGGTGAGCATCACGTGAGCCGGAACCCGCACCAGGAGCCGGACGCGGGCGCGGACGGCCACGCTGGCGGCCACGCTGGCGGCCACACGGACGGCGACACGCACGGCCGCTCGGACGCGACCGGGCGCCCGCGGCCGAACCGCGACGGTGCCGCCCCACGCCCTCTCCGCTTCGGCTACGGCACCAACGGCCTCGCCGACCTCCGTCTCGACGACGCCCTCGCCCTCCTCGCCGACCTCGGCTACGACGGCGTCGGCCTGACCCTCGACCACATGCACCTCGACCCGCTCGCCGACGACCTGGCCGCCCGCACCCGCCGGGTCGCGCACCGGCTGGACGCGCTCGGGCTGGGCGTCACCGTGGAGACGGGCGCCCGCTATGTGCTGGACCCGCGTCGCAAGCACGGCCCCTCCCTCCTCGACCCGGACCCGGACGACCGGGCCCGCCGCGCCGACCTCCTCGTCCGCGCCGTCCGGGTCGCCGCCGACCTGGGTGCCCACGCCGTGCACTGCTTCAGCGGCATCACCCCGGCCGGGACGGACGAGGACACGGCGTGGGAGCGGCTGGCCGAGTCCCTCTCCCCGGTCCTGGACGCCGCCGCCACCGAGGGCGTCCCCCTGGCCGTCGAACCCGAACCGGGCCACCTCCTCGCCACCCTCGCCGACTTCCACCGACTGCGCCGCACCCTCGGCGACCGGGAGCACCTCGGCCTCACCCTGGACATCGGCCACTGCCAGTGCCTCGAACCCCTCCCTCCCGCCGACTGCGTGCGCGCCGCCGCCCCCTGGCTGCGCCACGTACAGATCGAGGACATGCGCCGCGGCGTGCACGAACACCTCCCCTTCGGTGACGGCGAGATCGACTTCCCGCCCGTCCTCGACGCCCTCGCCGGCACCGGCTACCAGGGCCTGACCGTCGTCGAACTGCCGCGCCACTCCCATGCGGGCCCCCACTTCGCCGAACGCTCCCTCCCCTTCCTCCGCGAGGCCGCGGCAGCGACCCCGCCCCGTCCCGCGAACCGCTCCGGCGAGCCCTCCGCCACCCACTGAAGGGAGAGCCACACCCATGACGCAGCACCACGCCACCCACGCCATCCCGAGCACCCAGGGCGCGGATGGCACCCCCGGCGGACGGGCTCCTGAGGGCACCACCCCCGCCCACATCCCACCCGCCGACCTGCGCGCCGCCCTCACCGCAGAACTCGGCGGAGCCGCCAGGGCTTGGCTGGACCAGGCCCTGGACGAGGCCGCCGCCCACCCCGGCAGCCACGGCCCCATCTCCGTCTGGGAGCTGCGCCTGGCCGAGGCGGGCCGCCGCTGCGGCCCCGCCCACGCCGACGCCGCCCGTGTCCTCGTCCTGCACGCGGCCCACGCCGGCCCGGAGGCGCTGACCCGGGTCTACACCCAGGGCACCGCCGACGAACGCCGCGCCGTCCTGCACGCGCTGCCCCACCTCGTGCCCGGCCCCGACGCCCTCCCGCTCGTCGAGGACGCCCTGCGCACCAACGACACCCGGCTGGTCGCCGCCGCCCTCGGCCCGTACGCCGCCCGCCACCTGGACCCGCACCAGTGGCGGCACGCCGTACTGAAGTGCCTGTTCACCGGCGTCCCCGTCGACCACGTGGCGGGCCTCGCCCGGCGGGCCCACGCAGACGCCGAACTCGCCCGCATGCTCGCCGACTACGCCGCCGAACGCACCGCCGCGAGCCGCCCGGTCCCCGAAGACCTGCACCGCGTCCTGGCCCTGACCGAGCCGGCGCGCTCCTCGCACGGCACGGCCGACCCCCACGGCAAGGAGTCCTGATGCGCATCTTCGACCCCCACATCCACATGACGTCCCGGACCACCGACGACTACGAGGCCATGTACGCCGCCGGTGTCCGCGCCGTCGTCGAGCCCTCCTTCTGGCTCGGCCAGCCCCGCACCTCTCCCGCCTCCTTCCGTGACTACTTCGACGCCCTGCTCGGCTGGGAGCCCTTCCGCGCCGCCCAGTACGGCATCGCCCACCACTGCACCATCGCCCTCAACCCCAAGGAGGCGAACGACCCCCGGTGCCTGCCCGTCCTCGACGAACTGCCCCGCTATCTCGTCAAGGACCGCGTCGTGGCGGTCGGTGAGATCGGCTACGACTCGATGACCCCGGCCGAGGACACCGCACTGGCCACCCAGCTCGGGCTCGCCGCCGAACACGGCCTGCCCGCCCTCGTGCACACCCCGCACCGCGACAAGCTGGCCGGCCTGCGGCGCACCCTGGACGTGGTGCGCGAGTCCGCGCTGCCCACGGACCGGGTGCTGGTCGACCACCTCAACGAGACCACCGTCAAGGAGGCCAAGGACAGCGGCGCCTGGCTCGGCTTCTCCGTCTATCCGGACACCAAGATGGACGAGGCGCGGATGGTCGCCCTCCTGCGCGAGTACGGCCCGGAACAGGTGCTGGTGAACTCCGCCGCCGACTGGGGGAGGAGCGACCCGCTCAAGACCCGCAAGGTGGGCGAGCTGATGCTCGACGAGGGCTTCACCGAGGACGACGTGGACCGGGTGCTGTGGCGCAACCCCGTCGCCTTCTACGGACTCAGCGGGCGGCTGGTCCTCGACGTGACAACGGCCGACGCCACACACGAGGGCAACTCCATCCTGCGCGGCGGGGAGTGAGCCATGCGCTTCCGGCACCCCGACGGCTCCACCGTCCACCTCGCCTACTGCACCAACGTCCACCCCGCCGAGACACTCGACGGCGTCCTCGCCCAGCTCCGCGACCACTGCGAGCCGGTCCGCCGCCGCTTGGGCCGCGACCGCCTCGGTATCGGGCTGTGGCTCGCCCGCGACGCCGCCCACGCCCTGGTCACCGACCCCGCCGCACTGCGCGGGCTGCGCACCGAACTCGACCGGCGCGGTCTGGAGGTCGTCACCCTCAACGGCTTCCCCTATGAGGGCTTCGGCGCCGAAGAGGTCAAGTACCGCGTCTACACACCGGACTGGGCCGACCCCGAACGCCTCGACCACACCACGTCCCTGGCCCGCGTTCTCGCCGGCCTCCTGCCCGACGACGTCACGGACGGCACCATCTCCACCCTGCCGCTCGCCTGGCGCACCGCGTACGACGACACCCGCGCCGACAAGGCCCGCACCGCCCTGGTGACCCTCGCCGAACGCCTCGACGCCCTCCGGGAACTGACCGGCCGCTCCATCCGCGTCGGCCTCGAACCCGAACCCGGTTGTGTCGTGGAGACCACCCACGACGCCATCGCACCGCTGACCGAGATCGCCCACGACCGCATCGGCATCTGCGTGGACACCTGCCACCTCGCCACCTCCTTCGAAGACCCGCACACCGCCCTGGACGCCCTCACCGACGCCCGCGTCCCCATCGTCAAGTCCCAGCTCTCCGCCGCCCTGCACGCCGAACAGCCCTCTCACCCCGAGGTCCGCGAGGCTCTCGCCGCCTTCGCCGAGCCCCGCTTCCTGCACCAGACCCGCGCCGCCGCCTCCGCCGGCCTGCACGGCACCGACGACCTCGACGAGGCCCTGGCGGGCGGCACCCTGCCCGGCACCACACCCTGGCGCGCCCACTTCCACGTCCCTCTCCACGCGGCCCCCGCCGCGCCCCTCACCTCCACCCTCCCGGTGCTCGAGGCAGCGCTGACCCGGCTGGTCGGCGGCCCGCACCCGCTCACCCGCCATCTGGAGGTCGAGACCTACACCTGGCAGGCCCTCCCGCCCGAGCTGCGGCCCCGCGCCCGCGCCCAGCTCACCGACGGCATCGCCGCCGAGCTCACCCTCGCCCGCGACCTGTTGACGGACCTCGGGCTGAAGGAGCTGCCATGACCACACCGACAACCCACTCCGACGGTCCGACCCCCCTCCTCGTCCTGGACGTCGTCGGCCTCACCCCCCGTCTCCTCGACCACATGCCCCACCTCAAGAAGCTCGGCCAGTCCGGCTCCCGCGCGCCGCTGGGCACCGTCCTGCCCGCCGTGACCTGCGCGGCCCAGTCCACCTTCCTCACCGGCACCCACCCGTCCGAGCACGGCATCGTCGGCAACGGCTGGTACTTCCGTGAACTCGGCGACGTCCTGCTCTGGCGCCAGCACAACGGCCTCGTCGCCGGCGACAAGCTCTGGGACGCCGCCCGCCGCGCCCACCCCGGCTACACCGTCGCCAACATCTGCTGGTGGTACGCCATGGGCGCCGACACCGACTTCACCGTCACCCCCCGTCCCGTCTACTACGCGGACGGCCGCAAGGAACCCGACTGCTACACCCGGCCCCCGGCCCTGCACGACGAACTCACCGGCAAACTCGGCACCTTCCCGCTCTTCCACTTCTGGGGGCCCGGCGCGGACCTGGTGTCCAGCCAGTGGATCATCGACGCGACCCGGCACATCATGGCCACCCGGCACCCCGACCTGACACTCTGCTACCTCCCTCACCTCGACTACGACCTGCAGCGCTTCGGCCCCGACGACCCGCGGTCGCTGAAGGCCGCCGCCGACCTGGACGCGGCGCTGGCACCGCTCCTCGACGACGCCCGCGCCGAGGGCCGCACCGTCGTCGCGCTGTCCGAGTACGGCATCACCCGCGTGCACCGGCCCGTCGACATCAACCGTGCCCTGCGCCGCGCCGGCCTGCTCGAGGTGCACACGCAGGACGGCATGGAGTACCTCGACCCGATGGCCTCCCGCGCCTTCGCGGTCGCGGACCACCAGGTCGCCCATGTCTATGTGCGCCGCCCCGAGGACCTCGACGCCACCCGCGCCGCCCTCGACGGACTGCCCGGGATCGAGCAACTCCTCGACGACGAGGGCAAGAAGGCCCACCACCTCGACCACCCGCGCGCCGGCGAGCTCGTCGCCGTGGCGGAGCCGGACGCCTGGTTCACGTACTACTACTGGCTCGACGACGACCGCGCGCCCGACTTCGCGCAGCTCGTCGAGATCCACCGCAAACCCGGCTACGACCCGGTCGAGCTGTTCATGGATCCCCTCGACCCCTACGTCAAGGTCAAGGCGGGCACCGCCCTGGCCCGCAAGAAGCTTGGCATGCGCTACCGCATGGCGGTCGTGCCCCTGGACCCCTCACCTATTCGAGGCAGCCACGGCCGCCTCCCGGCGAGCGACGACGACGGTCCGCTCCTCATCTGCTCCACCCCCCGCGCTGTCGGAGACCGCGTCGCGGCCACCGATGTGAAACAACTCCTGCTCCAGCTCGCCGGACTCGGCTGACGCGGCACCACGTACGGCCCCCCGAGATCCAGCTACTGAGAGTGAAGCACACGGCACTGACAACGGTCCGCCCAGCCGCATCAGGGCAGGCCACAACCCAGAAGGCAGGCACCCGTGACCCTGTTCTCCGACCCATCGCGTACCGACGCCACCACGGACCCGGCCGTCGACGGCCCGGGTGAAGGGCTGCGCCGCACCCTCGGCGTGGACCGGCGCCGCTTCCTCAGCACGTGTACCGCCGTGGCGGCCGGAGCCGTCGCGGCCCCCGTCTTCGGCGCCGCCCCCGCCCTCGCCCAGGACCGGGACAGAGACCACGGACACGGACACGGACACGGCGGGCACGTCCTCGTCCCGGCGGACAAGCGCGGCATCATCCTGTACACCGTCCGTGACGCCACCGGCCGTGACCCCCTCGCCACCGACCTGCCCTCCGGCTTCCGAGAGGTGTTCAAGCAGCTGGCGCGGCACGGCTACCGGCAGGTGGAGTTCGCGGGGTACCGCCAGCACGCCAACGCGCCCGGTGGCGCCAACCTGGAAACCGTCGAGGGCGCCAGGCTGCTGCGCTGCTGGCTCGACGACTACGGCCTGCGCGCCCAGGGCAACCACGGTTTCATCCCGTCGTCCTGGCCGCTGACCACGGCGGACAAGGACACCTTCAAGAAGCATTTGGAGATCGCCAACATCCTCGGCCTCGACCACATGGGCACCGGCGGCGACCCCACCGGCAGCTCCTACCGCGCCGACTGGGACGTGGCCGCCGACAAGTGGAACGCCCTCGGAGCGATCGCCCGCCGCGAGGGCGTCAAGCTCTACACCCACAACCACGACAGCGCCTACGGCTTCCTGCTCGACGGCGGCCCGCTGGACGACCAGGGCCGGCCGACCCGCAGCTCGGGCATCCGGAAGCTGGAGTACTTCCTGAAGGTCACCGACCCCAGGGCCGTCTGGCTGGAGATGGACATCTTCTGGGCGCACGTCGCCCAGTACAAGTTCCACACGTACACCGCTCACGACGGCTCGACCCGTAAGCAGGTCTTCGACCCGGCCGGACTCGTCGCCCGCAACAACAAGCGCTACCCGCTGTTCCACGCCAAGGACGGCGTCGTCAGCACGACCAACGGCATGGGTTACGACATGGTGCCCTTCGGAACCGGCGTCATCGACTACACGACGTTCTTCTCGCGGGTCGGGCAGCGGAACTACCACAACCCGATGATCGAGGACGACAACTCCCCGAGCGCCACCGACCCCGGTCAGTCGCTGCGCGAGGCCAAGATCAGCTATGACAACCTGTCGGCCCTGCGCAAGCGGCGCCGCTAGCCGTCCCGCGCGGCAGTACGGCGGCGGCCCTTCCCGGGAGAGACCACGCGGGGAGGGCCGCCGCCGTAGCCGGAGATGGACGAGAAGATCAGGAACAGCGGCAGGTTGCCCATATTGCCGGAAAGCAGGATCCCGTACTGCGACAACCCGAGGAGCATGCAGACGAAGATCAGGCACTGCTTGCGGCCGTAGCGGTCGGACAGCCAGCCGATGACACCGAGGCCGGTGCCGTTGACGATGGCCTTCAGGGACATCGCGGTCGCCGCGATGCCGCCCGCTTCCCGGACCACCACCTCATGCCGTGACGGCCGTGCGCCGGGCGCACGGGGCGTCCGACGGTCAGCCGATGCCCTGCCGGTCCGGCTGAAGGCCGAAGGTCCGGTCCGCCGAGGCCGGCACAGACCGCTCGACGGCCTGCCGCAGCAGCTCGCGGTGGCGCAGCAGCGGCTCGCGCCGGTCCGGCGGAGCGAGCAGCAACAGGTCGTCGAGACCTGCCAGCATGCGTCGTGTGACCTGCGGCGCTCCCCCGGCGAAGGCTCGGATTTCGGCGAACCCCAGATCCACCAGTTCGGTCCAGCCCGGCACGGGCTGCACCAGCCGGACCGCCCCGCGCCGGTCCCGGTGCGCGACGGCGTCCAGCGACCGCCGGGACAGGGTGGCCAGGATCTGCACGACACGGTCCAGGGCCTGCACGGCGGTCGTCGGGTCGTTGACCGCGCTGGACAGCGCCCGCAGCGCGATGTCGGAGAGCTGGCGGAGTCCGAACGCAAGATCCTGGTGGAAGGTGCGCTCCACCCCGACGGACAGGGCGTACCGCAGCGCCCGGCGCGGCGGGGCCGGCCCGCCGTGCACCGCCAGAACGGGGGTGCCGGGCACCAGGAAGTCACCGATCCGCGGGATCATCCGCAGCACGACGCCGTGCTTGCGCGCCACCCGTACCAGCCGCGCGATGTGCACGTCCCGCAGCACACCGGCCTGCCCGTCGTGAGCGATCCACGCGGTCGCGGACCCGAGGGCGGGCGCCCCCCCCGCCGTCCGCCGGTACGGGCATCAGCACGGCCACCCGGAAGGACTCCGCGGCGATCCGGGCGATCACATGACTGACCCGCATCAACCGCAGCGTCGCGTTCACATACATCACGAAGAGCAGCAGGCTCAGGGCGACCATGACGAGCGTGAGCACCGACTGCACCAGGGGGACCGATGCGACGACGTCGGGGTCGGCGCCGCTGTCGTAGGAGGTCAGGACGAGCAGCGTCAGGACGAAGGTGGCGAGGAAGACCGCGAAGGTCGCCTTCGTGATCCGGCTGCGGACGAAGAACCGCACCACCCGCGGGGTGAACTGCCCGCTCGCCATCTGCACGGCGACCAGCGAGATGCTGAACACCACACCGATGAACGTCATCATCGCCGAGCCGACCGCGGACACCACCGTCTTCGCGTCGTTGGCGAACCTCAGCAGCTCGGCCAGTGTGGCGTAGTCACCGTCGTCCCGCAGCGACCGGACGAGGGCGGCATCGAGTTCCTGGGCCACCAGCCACACCAGGAAGACGCCCACCATGGCCGCGGTGGGCGCGAACCAGAACGTGTCCCGCAGGTGCTCCCTCAGCGGCGACAACGCCCGCGGCCGGCGACGCGGAAGCGGGCTCTGGGTAACCAGCCAGTCACTCATGGTGCGACCCTAGGCGCAGTGGGGCCGCCGGTCCCGGACCGCCGCTCAGGGGAAGGAAACGCAGGTGAAAGGCACTGCGAAACCTTGGTATGGTTGTCCATGTCGCCGCGGGGACGCCTCGCGCAGCGACAGACACCTGGTCCGGGTGGCGGAATGGCAGACGCGCTAGCTTGAGGTGCTAGTGCCCTTTATCGGGCGTGGGGGTTCAAGTCCCCCCTCGGACACAAGAGACAAGATGCAAGATCAGGCAGAGACGAGATGCCGGCCGGGAGAGATTGCGGCCGGCATCTCGCGTTGTGCGGGCACCTGACGAAAAGGCGATGCGGCACCCGGCCCGGCTTCCCTACACTCACATCGACATCGACATCGACATCGACATCGACATCGACATCGACGTCAAGTTCGAGTCCACGTCGACACACCGAGTGAGGGGAGCCGGGCCGTGCGTATCCGCACCGCTGCCGTCGTTCCCCCGTCCCGGTACGAGGTGATCCTGGTGTCTTCGGCCGTCCGGTGTCCGCTGCGCGGCCGGCACCGGAAGCCCGCGACGAGCATCTGACGCGGCGTGAGCCCTGGAGGTCGTTCCTCCCGGCATCAGTCCTCACGCCCGCCGTGACACGGCGGGCCGTCGCCCCGTTCAGCACCTCCTCCCGGGAATCGCGCCCCCCTGTGCACAGATCGGTTCCACAGATCAGCGAAAGGCCACGGGCCGTGCGCAACCACACCAAACCCCTTACCACCGTCCGCAACCTGGGCATCCTCGCCCATGTCGACGCCGGAAAGACCACCGTCACCGAGCGGATCCTCTACACCACCGGCACCACCCACAAGCGCGGCGAGGTCCACGACGGCACGACCGTCACCGACTTCGATCCGCAGGAGCGCGATCGCGGCATCACCATCTTCGCCGCGGCCGTCAGCTGTTCCTGGGGCGGTCACCGGATCAACCTGATCGACACCCCGGGGCACGTCGACTTCGCCGACGAGGTCGAGCGCTCCCTGCGCGTGCTGGACGGTGCGGTCGCCGTCTTCGACGCGGTCGCCGGTGTGGAGCCGCAGAGCGAGTCGGTGTGGCGGCAGGCCGACCGGCACGGCGTGCCGAGGATCGCGTTCGTCAACAAAATGGACCGCGCGGGCGCCGACCTCGACAGTGCCGTCGCCTCGATCCGCGAGCGGCTGCACCCGGCCCCCCTGGTCGTGCAACTGCCCATCGGCGCCGAGGACGGCTTCACCGGCGTCGTCGACCTGGTCCGCATGCGCGCCCTGGTGTGGGCCGACGGAGCGGAGACGGCCGAGGAGGGGCCGGTGCCCGACGCCCTGCGCGAGGAGGCGGCACACCGGAGGCGACTGCTGGAGGAGGCCGTGGCGGAACGCCACCCGGCCGCGCTGGAGGAGTTCTGCGACCGGGAGGCGCTCACCGCGGTCACCCTCACCGACGCGCTGCGCGACCTGACCCGCGGCGGCGACGGCGTGGTGGTGCTGTGCGGTTCGGCCTACCGCAACCGCGGCGTCGAACCGCTGCTGGACGCCGTCGTCTCCTACCTGCCGTCCCCGCTGGACGTACCTCCGGTACAAGGCACCCACGACGGCACGGAGCAGGAGCGGCCCGCCGACCCGGCGGCGCCGATGGTGGCACTGGCGTTCAAGGTGAACGCCACCCCGACGGGACGGCTCACGTACCTGCGGGTGTACTCGGGCACCATCGAGAAAGGAGACACCGTGTGGGACGCGGGCACCCGCCGCACCGAGCGCGTCGGCCGCCTCCTGCGGGTGCGCGCCGACCGCCACGACCCGCTGGAGCGGGCGGTCGCCGGGGACATCGTCGCCGTGGTCGGGCTGAAGTCCGCGCGCGCCGGCTCGACCCTGTGCGCGCCGGGCGCCCCGCTCGTCCTGGAGCCTCCGGGCGTGGCCGAACCGGTCGTGCACGTGGCCGTGGAGGCCCGGCGCTCCACCGACACCGACCGGCTGGCCTCGGCGCTGGCCCGGCTGACCGAGGAAGACCCCTCGCTGGCCGTGCGGACCGACCCGGAGACCGGCCAGACCGTCCTGTCGGGCATGGGCGAACTCCATCTGGAGGTCGCGATGGAGCGCGTCCGGCGCGAGCACGGCCTGGAGGTCACCGTGGGCCGTCCGGGAGTGGCGTACCGCGAGACGGTCGGTGAAGGTGTGACCGGCTTCGTCCACCGGCACGTCAAGCAGGACGGCGGGGCGGGACAGTTCGCGCATGTCGTGCTCGACGTGGAGCCGTGGGAGGAGGACGCGGAAGTGGGCTCGAAGGAAGGAGGTTTCGTGTTCCGCTCGGCGGTCGTCGGCGGGCGCGTGCCGCAGGAGTTCGTGCGGGCCGTCGAAGCCGGCTGCCGCGACGCCCTGGCCGAGGGCCCGCTGGGCGGTCACCCGGTGACCGGCCTGCGGGTCACGCTCACCGACGGCCGGACCCACGTGAAGGACTCCTCGGACACGGCCTTCCGCACCGCCGGCCGGCTGGGTCTCCGCGACGCCCTGCGCGCCTCAAAGATGGTCCTGCTGGAACCGGTCGTGGAGGTGACGGTCACCGTCCCCGAGGACGCGGTCGGCGGCGTGCTCGGCGACCTCGCCGCCCGGCGCGGCCGGGTCACCGGCTCCGACACGCGGGCCGGTGCCGCGGTCGTCTCGGCCACCGTGCCGCTGGCCGAACTGTTCGGCTACGCGACGCGGCTGCGCAGCCGTACCCAGGGCCGCGGAACGTTCACCGCCCGCCCCACCGGCTACGCGCCGGCGCCCACCGCCGCCGCCGTCACCGCGACGCCGGCGCAGTAGCGCGTGGGGCTGCCCGCTCCCGACGGGAGGGGGCAGCCCGTCCCGGCGCCGGCGACGCGGCCTGGGCTGCTCGGACGTCGTCCCGGCATGTCCGTCCTGGGCCGGCGCAGGGGAGCCCAGGCTTGTGCGGGTGCGTCCGCGCATGCCCGCTCGTTGGGGTGTGTCCCGGCGGGCTCGCTTGTTGGGGTGTGTCCCGGCGGGCTCGCTTGTTGGGGTGTGTCCCGGCGGGCTCGCCTGTCGGGTGCCACGCGGCACGCTCGCGGAGGCGTGGCCGGGCCCCGGCCGGTCCGGGGCCCGGTCTTCGCCGTCAGGCTCTCGCGAGCAGCGACTCCCAGGCGGTCGCCGCGTCCGGATGGCGAGCCGTCAGCGCGGCACCGGCGGTGGTGGGAGTGTCCTTCGTGGCCCACTCTCCGTCGCAGCCGATCAGGCCGGCCACCGCGTCGCAGGTAGCCGGATGGGCGGCCGGCAGCCTGGCACCCGACGGCCCCGGTCCGGCCGTGCCCTCGGGGCGCGCCCACTCCCCGGCGCAGCCCAACAGCTCCGCCACCGCGTCGCAGGTCGCCGGATGCGCCGTCAGCAGAGCGGCACCCCGGCGGCCGGGCTCCTCGGCCTCCGTCCGGCGGACCGTGGGCAGGGCCGGAGCCGCCCGCCACGGCGGCACCCACGCGTCCAGCTCCGCGAGCCGGCCCGGGAAGATCCGCCCCGCCTCGCGGATCAGCAGCGGGGCCAGCTCCCCGGCACCGGACCGCAAGGTCGTGATCAGCAGCGGCAGCCACGGCAGCAGCACCGCGTCCGGCAACCGCCCGAACGCGTTCGACACCGCCTCCACGACCACGTCCGCCAGCCCCGGCACGGGCTCCAGCGCGTGCACGAAGCCGCTGAGATAGCGCGGGTAGGCGGGCACCACCAGCGGGTTGTCCAGCAGCGCGTCGCACCGGGCCCGCAGCTCGGCCCGCGACAGGGTGCCGAGCTGCACCCGCGCCGCCCACAGCAGGGCCGTCTTCGACGGATCGTCGGGGTGCGACTGGGCGACCGCCAGCTCCAGCTGCGCACGGTCGCAGCCCAGCGACAGCGCGAGGCTCTCCATGCTGAACAGGAAGCCGAGCATCGCCGCGACCTGCCCGACCGTCGCCTCCTCGTCCCGGAACGCCGTCGGCAGCAGCGTGCAGTAGTGCGCGTATCCGGTCCTGACGAACGCCTCGACCCACGGAGGCAGCACCGGCTCGCTGGTCCGGTAGTACGCCAGCAGCGCCCGCACCCGGCGCAGCACCTCCGGCGCGCCGTCGACGCTGCGTTCGGTGGCGAGTACCTTCAGCGCGTGGGTGCCGAGTTCGTCGGCGAGGCGCGGGCTGCGCAGGTACAGCGTCGCGTCCTCGACCGCGGCCAGCACGGTCGCCGTCGTCGCCTGCGGCCCGTACGCGTCGCGCCGCAACCGCTGCTCCAGGACCTGCTCGATGCTGACGCCCTCGTAGCCGAGCTCGATCAGAGCCCGCTGGTGGGTGCCGATCGCCAGGTCCCACGACTCCTGGATCGAACGCTCACCGAGCCGCCGCTCACCCATGATCGGCCGTGCCGCCCCGTGCGGCAGCAGCCGTCGCAGCATCCACAGCACGTCGGAGCACGCCTGGAGTTCCGGCCGGGAGACCATGTCGAGCAGCGCCCGCTGAACGCCGCGCTGCTGGAGCTTCAGCCCGAGCGGCTCCAGCCGGTCGTGCACGTCCCGGGCGAGTGGCGGCAGCGCCTCGTAGCCGACCTGCCCGATACGGTCGCCGCCCATCATGATCTCGACGAGGCGCCGCACGTCCCGCCGCCCGGGAACGGCGTCCTTCTCGATGCAGGTGACCGCCGCGTCCTGGAAGTCGTACGGCGTCGGCCTGGCCCGGTCCCGCATGCCGGCGAGCAGGATCGACGTCTCGAAGACCGCGATGGCGTCGGCGGTGGAGGCGAGGTAGCCGTTGCGCCGGGCCGCGCGCACGATGTCCACGGACCAGCCGAGGAGTTCGGCCTCGTCCAGCCCGTCGAGCACGGGCGGTCGGCGCAGGAAGCCGGAGAGCCGGTCCGCGGCGTCGTCGGGCTCCGGCGGCGGGACGGTGGCGCTCTTCCGGGGAGGCTGCTTCGCCGAGGCCTTCTTCGCGGCGGCCTTCCTCGACGAGGACTTCCCACCGGCCTGACCCGCCAGCCGGTAGGGCTGCACCCGCGTGCGCTTGAGGCTCTTCGCCCACTCCGTCGAGGCGATCGACACAAACCCCGCGGCGAGGCCGAACTGCGCCTCGATCGCGGCGTGGCTGGAGGGGATCAGCCCGTACTGCCAGGCGGTCGCGGAACGCGGGGTGATCGTGAACGTGTCGGTGCCGTCCACCCCGAACTCCGCGACCCGGCTGGCCGCGTGGAAGGCCCCGCAGACGTACAGGCAGTCCGCCGGATCGGCCCCGGTCGCACTCAGGTGCTCGCGCATCCGGGTCCACATGTACCGTTCGCGGTCCTCGTCCACCCGGACCCGGGCGCCGTCGCCGGGGGCGAGCCGCCGGAACAGGCTGCCGATGAGGAACATGACCTGGCGGTAGGTGTCGTGGTCGGCGGTATGGCCGCCGGAGCTGTCGCCGAGCGGCACCTCGACGTACTGGTGCCACCACTCGGACCAGTGCCGCACCTTGCCGTGCCGCAGCAGGTGCTCCTCCAACTCGGCGAAGCGCGGCCGCAGGTCGCCGATCTCGACACCGACGGCCTCTCCGTGCAGCCCGGCCTCGGGCTCGGTCCCGGTACCGGCCGCGGGGACGGCGCCCTCCGTCGCGGCTTCCCGGGCCGGCTCGCCTCTGCTGTCCCACTGGAAGACGTGGTCCGAGGAGCGGTCGACCAGGACCAGCTCCACACCCGGCGTGTCCAGCGCGTACGCGATGGCCTGGTACTCGGCGGACGCCTCGGTGATCGGCGCGACGACCGACAGCGGTGCCCACTCGGCGGGAAAGCCGTCGACGTCACCGGCGAAGGCCTGTACCGCCACCGGCAGCCGGCAGTTGCGCAGCTCGGTCAGGAGCGGTGCCATGTCCTCGCACAGCTCCAGGTACACGACCTTTGGCTGCTTCTCGCGCAGCCGCCGGGCCATCGCGGTCGCCGAGGCGGGGGAGTGGTGACAGACGGGGAAGATCTCCAGCGGCTCGCGCACCGCGCGGTCCACGTCGTCGACCAGGCCTAGGAGGATGCCCTCCAAGGCGTCGGGTCCGCCGGCGAACGTGGCGGCCGCCTCCTGGAGTTGCCCACGGAGCGCGGCGAACGGCGTGCTCTCCTGCGGCGTACTCACGACAGCGTGGCGATCGCGTCGCGGCCGCCCTCCAGGAACTCGGGCCATGAGCCGCCCTCCTCCCTGCTGCGCGGCTCGACGACACCGTGCAGGTACTTGTTGAGGATGGCCAGGTCCTCCGGCTCGCGGCGGGTGAGGGAGCCGACGAGCGAGGAGGCGAGGGCGCGCGCGGTCAGGGCGCGCTCACCGAAGAAGTTGCTGTGCAGGACGGCGTCCTCCAGCACGCCGATCTGCTCGGCCGTCGACAGCGCGGACTCCAGCTTCTCGTCGTCGCTGCCGGCCGCCGCGGCGGACGCACGCAGGTCGGCGAAGCTCTGCAGGAGCACGTCGAGCAGGTTCGGCGGCACGTCGAGGTCGATCGCGTGCCGGCGCAGCAGTTCCTCGGTGCGGAAGCGGACGATCTCCGTCTCGCTCTTCCTGTTCGTCACGACCGGGATGCGGACGAAGTTGAAACGGCGCTTGAGCGCGGAGGACAGGTCGTTGACACCCCGGTCGCGGCTGTTGGCCGTGGCGATGATCGAGAAGCCGGGCTTGGCGAAGACGATGTTGTCGTCCCCGGCACCGCTCTCCAGTTCGGGCACGGAGATGTACTTCTCGGAGAGGATGGAGATCAGCGCGTCCTGCACGTCACTCGTGGAGCGGGTCAGCTCCTCGAAACGGCCGATGGATCCGGCCTCCATCGCCGTCATGATCGGCGAGGGGATCATCGACTCCCGCGACTGCCCCTTGGCGATGACCATGGAGACGTTCCACGAGTACTTGATGTGGTCCTCGGTGGTGCCGGCCGTGCCCTGCACCACCAGCGTGGAGTTGCGGCTGATCGCGGCGGACAGCAGCTCGGCCAGCCAGCTCTTGCCGGTCCCCGGGTCCCCGATGAGCAGCAGACCGCGGTCGGAGGCGAGGGTGACGATGGACCGCTCGACGAGGCTGCGGTCGCCGAACCACTTCTGCGAGACCTCGCGGTCCAGGCCGTCGGAGCGCTCGGAGCCGAGAACGAACAGACGGACCATCTTCGGCGACAGCCGCCAGGAGAACGGCTTGGGGCTGTCGTCGATCGACTCCAGCCAGTCGAGCTCCTCGGCATACTTGATCTCGGCGGGCGCGCGCAGCAGGTCGGACATGAGGGGAAGGCCTTTCCGTACGGTGATCACGACGACACGAACGGCATGAAGGGCGTGTTCGCGATCAGGTGAGAAACGTCTTGAGTTCGTGCACGAGCTTCTTGATGTGACCGGAGATCACCGGTGTGCCGAGGTCCTTGAACCGCTCCCGGAACCACGGGTTGACGCTGCCGCGCCCGGAGCTGGTCACCGAGCCGACCGGGATGAACCTCGCGCCCGACCGGTGAACGGCGGCCATGCTGTCGAACAGCTCCTGGTGACGCCACTCGTAGAAGTCGGAGATCCACACCACGACGGTGTTGCGCGGCTCGGAGATCTTCGGCTGGGCGAGCGTCATGGCGACCGTGCCGTCGGTGCCGCCCCCGAGCTTGGTGCGCAGCAGCGTCTCGAACGGGTCGTGCGCCCAGGGAGTGAGGTCCAACGCCTGTGTGTCGTAGGCGATCAGGTGGACGTCCACCTTCGGCAGTCCGGCGAATATGGAGGCCAGGATGGTGCAGTTGACCATCGAGTCGACCATGGAACCCGACTGGTCCACGACCACGACGAGCCGCTGAGGTGTCGTCTTGCGGCTGGTGTGCCGGTAGTAGAGGCGGTCGACGTAGAGCCGTTCCTCCTCCGGACTCCAGTTGGTGAGGTTCTTCCAGATGGTCCGGTCGATGTCGAGGTTGCGGAAGACGCGCTTGGGCGGCACGGACCGGTCCAGCTCGCCGACCGTGGACTTCTCCACCTGAGTGCGCAGCACCTCGGTGACCTCGTCGACGTAACGGCGGATGAGCGCCTTGGCGTTGGCCAGGGCCACACCGGACAGGTTGTTCTTGTCCCGCAGCAACTGCTCGATCAGGGACATGCTCGGCGTCAGCCGGGAGGCCAGGGCGGGGTCGGCGAGTACCTCGCGCAGCTGCATGCGCTTGACGAGACCGGCCTCGATGGAGCCCAGCTCCGGCCCGATCGCGGGGATGAGGCGGCTGAGGTCGGGCGTGTGCCCGCCGCCCCCGGTGCCGGTCGGGCTGACGCCGCCACCGGTCCCCGCCGGTTTGGTGCCGCCGCCCTGCCCGCCCCGCCCGCCGCGCAGCTCGCCGGGCCGGCAGCCGAGGGCACGCTCGAACCACTCGGCGTCGGACTGCCAGCGCGCCAGCTGCTCGGCGGTGACGTTGCCTGGGCGGGAGGCGAAGACGTTCAGCAGCACCTTCGACGCGAGCGCCGCGCGCCGCACCTCGGCGGCCCGGTCCCGTGCCCCGTCCTCCTCCGGCTCGGGTGCCATCAGCCCGTCGAACTCGGCGGCCAGTTCCGGGTGCCGCTGCACGACGGAGCCGACGGACGCGCCGGGGTCGAGGAGCGCGGGAGGCAGACCGATGTCCTCGACGACGGCGAGGCTCGCCGACTCCAGGGTCGCCTGCTCCTCGGGGTCGAAGAGCCGGGCCAGCAGCCGCCAGTAGAGGACCTGGCGCCGGTTGTCGTGCGGGTCGGGAGCGGGGACGTCCCCGCTGGTGGGCCGGGTCATTTCCGCAGCAGCTTCCCGGCGCGCTCGCGCAGCACCGTGACCGCGTCGGTGGCGGCCTTCTCGGCCCGGGCCCCGGCCTTGTCGGTCGTCCCCCCGGCCCAGGCCCCGGCGTGCACGGCGACGGTCTTCTTCCGCACGGTCCGCTCGACGGCGAGCGGCTGGAGCAGGAACCGCCCGCCGTCCCAGCGCAGCAGACCGAGGCAAGCGGTGGACGAGCCGACGACCTCCGGGGTGAGCGGCCCGGCGGCCGGCACGTGGCCGGCGTCGATGCCCAGGCGGCCCCCGGCGACCTCCAGCACGACTCCGTCGGCCCCGTCCGCCACGCCGTATCCCTCCACCAGGACGGGCACCGCGATCCGGGCAGGATGCCGGTCCAGCGGCGACACGTCGAACGGAGCGGCCGTGGGCAGGGCCACCCGGGCGGTGACGAAGGCGTCGGCGGGCTCACCCGTCCGAGCACGCGCGTCGTCCCACACCAGATCGCCCTCGGCGGTGACCGGCATCGCGTCGAGGTCCATGGAGCGCCCCTCGCTCACGGCGGCGAGCAGGGACATGTGTGGTCGCAGGAGCTGCCACAGACCGGCCCCGACGACCGTGTCGGGCTTCGGCGCGGACGCCGAGGCCCGCACCAGCCGTGGCGTACCGCCGTCCGCGGGCTCGAACACCGCGTGCACCTGCGCCTGCACGGCGGTGGCGTGCTCCTGGACGTCGACACCGAGCGGCAGCAGCCGCCCGGTCACCTCGCCCACGGCGGGCGCGGAGGCGGCCCCGGGCAACGTCAACAGCATGGCCCGTGACCACAGATCGGCCCACCGCCGTACCGGCACCCGCTCCAGGGTCGCGCCGGGGCACGACGCGGCCAGCTCCGCCGCGAACCCGTCGAGGAGCGTGACGAGCCGGCGCAGCGCCGGGTCGGGCAGCATCGCGGAGACAACCGGGGCGGCCCCGCCGACGAGTTCGTGGTCGATGCCCCGCCAGCCGGCCCGCGCCAGATCGCACAGCCAACTGCGCGCGGCGACCAGCAGGCTCACCGCATGCTCCTCGCCGGCCACCGAACCGGCGGAGGCATCGACCACTCCCGGCCGATCGAGGGCCTCGGCCACCCTGGCGATCAGCGCGTCGTGCACCGACCCGAGCAGGGCGGTGCGGGCGGCGGCGAGCGCGACGAAGTGCCCCTCGTCGCCGGCCCCGGCGGCCGTCTTGGCGGCGGCCTCGGCGACCCGCGAGGCCAGCGGCGTCCCGGCGACGGCGTCGGCGATCCCGGCCAGACCCCCGGCCTGCGCGGGCCGCGGACGGAGCAGCCCGCCCACGAGAGCCTCGTCGACACCGTCCACGGCCGCGAGGGCCTCGTCGAGCCCGTCGACGTCATCGGAGAGCAGATCGACACGCATCAGGCGGCCACCGCCCCGGTCGTCGGGAAGCCGGCCGTCGGGAACCACTGCATCTCGGGCAACGGGCCAGTGGTGGCCGGAAGTTCGAGATAGGCGAGATGCCGCAGGAACCGGCTGAACACCTGGGCCGCCGCGGAAGTGCCGTCCGACCCGGGCCGGGTGGACGTCATGGCGGAGGTGAGCGAGTGCGCGTCGGGTTCCCCGTCGCCGGCCTCGACCTTCAGACAGCGGGCCACGCGCTCGGCCCCGTACTGCAGCACGGCCTCGCCGACGAGCGCGCGTATGTGGTTGCAGAACGAGCCGCGCGCCCCGCCGCAGGGACGGTTGTTGTTGGTGCTGCACGCATACGCGTACGACCCCGCCGCGACCGAGGACACGTACACCCGCCCGATGTCCGACCCACTGGACACCACACCCTGCAACCGCCCGTCGGCCAGCTCGACGAACGGCACCTTGGCGAGCTTCCGCGGCCGCGCGGCCGGCACCACCCGCGCCGTGCTCGACTTCTCCCAGACGGACAACGCACCATCTCCCATGCATGCGAAAGGGGATGTCCACGCCACCTCGGCGGAACGAGACCGAATCTATCGGCGACCACTGACAACGCTCCGGACGCCGGCCGCGACCTTGACGCCGGTCCGGAACCGGTCGCTACTTGTGCAGTGGACGTCGCTACTTGTGCAGTGGACGTTGGGCGGCTGTCCACGTCCGGGTCAGCGGTGAGCGGAGAGGATGGCGCGTGTTCGTCCCCGGTCCTCGATCCAGGCGGTGCAGATGAAGAAGAGACTGTGCGGTGCGGGTGCCGTCCTCGGCGTTCTGGTCACGGTGGGCGCACTGCCGGCACAGGCATCGTCCCCGGCGCCACAACCGAAACCGCACACCCTGCCGCTGGGTCCCTCGAACCTGCCCGAGACCCGCACCACCACGACCCTCCAGCCGGGCGTCACCCTCACCCGTATCGTGCGCGGGAGCGCCGACGACCCGGCCCTCCACTGGACGGTCGAGGTCTCCGTCCCAGGCGGCGACACCTCGCCGGACCCCGACGCGCCGCCCACCGCCCTGAAGGACAGGGCAAGCGCCGACGAACTGGCCGCCGAGCTGGAACGGGACGGCTTCCGGGCCCGCGTGGAACAGGTGACGACACCGAAGACGGCCGACTACGCGGGCGGCACCCTCGGCTGGCGAGTCCGCGTCGGGACGTACGACTCACAGGCCGCCGCGACGTCCGAACGCGCACGCCTGAGAGCGGCCGGGCACACCGGATCCGCCGTGTACACCGGCTGGGACGGCGAGGCCGCGGACCGCGGCCCATGGCACGTCGACGTGCTCACCATCGACCCGCGCGGTTTCCGCGGCAGCCTCGACGCGTCGTACGGCCCGGACCTGGAGAACCGCGAGATGACCAGCGCGCTGGCGGCGTCGGCCGACGCGACCGCCGCGGTCAACGCCGGCTTCTTCGTCCTCGACCCCGAGGCGGGCGCACCGGGCGACCCGGCAGGAGTGGGCGTGCACGACGGACGCCTGCTCAGCGAACCGGTGGCCGGACGTCCCGGCCTGGTGATCCACGACAACGGCCGGCGAACGCAGGTCACGCGTCTCACCTGGCGAGGCCGGGTCACCGGCCGCGATGCCACCCTCCACCTGAACGGCGTCAACCGCGTCCCGGGCCTGATCCGGAACTGCGGCGGCACCGAGGGCGACGCGCCCACCTCGCTGCCCCTGCACGACGTGACCTGCACCAACCCCGACGAGCTGGTCACCTTCACACCGGACTACGGCCGGCACACGCCCCGGGGCGAAGGCCTGGAGGCCGTACTGGACGCTCACGACCGGGTCGTGGAGCTGCGCTCACCACGAGGCGGAACGCTCCCGCCGGGCGGCAGCTCCGTCCAGGCCACCGGCGACCGCGTCGCCGACCTGACCGCCCTGGCACACGTCGGCCACCGACTCCGCGTCAGCACCACCCTGCTCGACGAACGCGGCCACCGCGTCTCACCCTCCCCCCGGACCGACATCCTCAATGCCGGCCCCGAACTCGTCCGCGACGGCCGGCTCCACATCACCCCCGCCACCGACGGCATGGTCCACCCGGGAGGCCCGAGCTGGTACTACGGCTGGGTTCACAAGCGCAACCCGCGCACGCTGGCCGGAGTGGACGCCGCCGGCCGCACCGTCCTCGTCACCGCCGACGGCCGCAGCACGAACTCCCTCGGGCTCACCATCGAAGAGAGCGCCGAGGTCGCCAAGTCCCTGGGCCTGCGGGACGCGGTCAACCTCGACGGCGGCGGCTCGACGACGATGGTCGCGAACGGCGCCGTGATCAACGACCCCTCGGACGCGGCAGGCGAACGCACCGTCGGCGAAGCCCTCTTGGTCCTGCCCCGCAGCCACAGGACCGACTCCTAGCTTCCGCACGAAGACCCCCTACGCACCACAGCGCGACCAACAGCAACCCACTCCAGGGAGCCGCCGTGTTCGCGAACGTGCCCATCGCCCTGTCCTACCTCAGAGCCAGGTTCCTCCTGGTCCTGGCCGTTCTCCTGGCCACCCTCGCGCCAACCGCCCCTGCACTGGCCGCGGGGCAACCGGACATCACCCGCACCGGCGCCGAAGTCGTCGCCGTCACCCAGGTCGCGGACCGGCAGATCGACCTGTCGGTCCGGTCGCAGGCCCTGGGCGGCCGCACGGTCGAGGTCCGCCTCCTCACCCCCGACGGCTGGAACCCGCACGACCGACGCCACCGACAGCACTGGCCCACCCTCTGGCTGCTGCACGGCTGCTGCGGCGACTACAGCTCCTGGACCGCGATGACCGACGTGGCGGAGACCGACAGCCTGCGCGACGTCCTGGTCGTCATGCCGGAGGCCGGCTGGAACGGCTGGTACAGCGACTGGTGGAACCACGGCGAGGGCGGCGACCCGGCGTGGGAGACCTTCCACACGGTGGAGCTGCGCCGCCTCCTGGAACGTGACTGGGGCGCAGGCCGCGACCGCGTGGTGGCCGGCCTGTCGATGGGCGGCCAGGGTGCCCTCCTCTATGCCGCCCGCCACCCCGGCATGTTCAAGGCCACGGCCTCCTACTCCGGTTCGGCCCACCCCCTCCTCGACGGCGAGTCGGTGGCCCGCCTCATGGGCTTCTTCGCAGGCCGGAACAACGACCCCCTCCGCGTCTGGGGCGACCCGGTCGCACAACGCCGGATCTGGCAGGCCCACGACCCCCTCCACCTCGCGAAGCGGCTCAGGTCGATACCGGTGTACCTGTCCTGCGGTGACGGGACGACGGGGCCGCTGGACGCGCCGGGGAGCACCAGCGCCCTGGAAGCCGACTTCAACCGGCAGAACCATGCCTTGGCCGCCGAGCTCAGGCGCGTCGGCGCGAAGCAGGTGACCACCCGCTTCTACGGCCCCGGCACTCACGCCTGGCCGTACTGGGAACGCGAACTGCGCGCGTCCCTGCCGATGCTGCTCGGTGCCCTCCGCGCGCACGACTGAGGCGCGGGGCGCGGGCGGCGGACATGCCGGTGCGACGGGGCCCGACCGGATGCCGGTCCCCGTCGCACGGCGCTCGCCGCCTCAGCTGTAGGGGATGACCAGCACGGACTTGTCCGTGCCCGTCTGGAGCCTTGAGGTGCCGTTGCCGATGGCGCTCCACACCTCGAGTCGTACGGTGCCGTCCTTGAGATCGGCCGGTGTGCCCGTGGACGCCTTCAGCCCGCGCGCCTGGGTGTACTCCTCCCACCCGGTGACCGGGTCGGTCGCGAAGTAGTGGTACGTCTCGGTCCGGTCGATGCTGCCGTCACCGGTGAAGTCGTAGCTGACCCGGGCCTGCTGGCCGAGCCCGACCGTGCTGCCCGCGTCCACCTGGAGCCGGAAGGCGGTTCGCGCCCCGGGGGTGAGCGTGCCGTCGACGCCGCGTACCTCGTAGACGAGGGGCTGGTACGGGGTGCCGTCGTGGTTGGCGCCGCCGCCGGAGGGGATCGTGTCGCTGCCCGCCGCGCCGCCGGTCGCCGTGGTCAGGGTGCCACCGTTGCGCAGCTGGAAGGTGTTGCCGGTCGGCGGATCCGGGTCGGGATCCGGGTCCGTCGAACCCGTCCCGGTGCCGGTCGCCGTGGAACGGGCCGGTACGGAGAGGGACTTGCCGTCGGAGAAGGTGACCGTGCGGGCCGTCGCTCCGTGGTTGTGGGCCGCGTAGGTCCGGGTCGTTCCCTTAGTGAAGACGGCGGAGGTGGGGATGTCACCGGTCACGGTGGCGTCCGGGGCGCCGAGGGCGTCGAAGGTGTTGATCCAGTGGTAGGTGTGCGCCTTGGACTCCCCCTGCTCAGGGGTGTAGCCCGCGTGGCCCGCATCCCATTCGGCCTTGGCCGCACCCGGGTCGGCGAAGGACTGGAACTCCCAGAGGATGTCGCGCCATTCGACGGCCGGGCCGCCGTTCTCCCGTTCCATCTCGGCGATGTTGCGCCGGATCGCGGCCTTCTCGCCGCCGAGGTGGAGTGATCCGCCGGTCACGGGCAGGACGTTGATGCCGTGGATCTCCTCGGGGTTGGCGGTCCACCACGTGGAGTAGGCGGCGCCGCTGCCCCACACCATGCCGGCCGTGTCGTGTCCGAAGGAGGACGGGAAGACCTGCTCGTCGGCGTCGAACCAGTACTGGGCGATCGACTCCGACTCGGTGGTCAGCAGGAAGGTGCCGAGGTCGCGCAGCGAGGTGTCGCCGGTGGCGGATCCCCACAGGATCAGGGCCGCGCTGAGGTTGGTGGACTCGGAGGACGACTCCTGGTTGTTGCCGGCGGCGAAGCCCTGGTGGCCGGAGGCCCAGCTGTGGCCCGCGTAGACGTCGAAGCCGCGCAGGAAGGGGAAGGCGGCGTCCGTGCGGCTGGGGTTGGCGGTGTCCCGCACGAGCGTCTTGACCATGCCGCCCCACGCGGAGTCGGCGGCCCACGCCTGGTCGTACTGGGCGACGATCGCCGCCGCGTAGACGTAGTAGCCGTAGTGGAAGTGGTGGTCGTTGAGTTCGGTGTCGCTGCCGTAGGACGCGGGGTAGCCGGTGAGGGTCTTCCAGTCCTTGTCGTAGCTGAACTCGTTCGCTCCTCCGGCTGTGAACCAGTCCTGGAGCCTGCCCTTCATCAGGCTGAGGAGCCGGTCGCGGACGGCGGTCTCACCGATCTGGTCGGCCACCGGGACGAGCTGGGCGAGCCGGCCGAGCGCCTTGCCGGTCCAGTAGGTGTCGGTCGCTCCGGAGAAGGGGTCGGCGGCGTTCACGACCTCGTTCAGGTATCCGCGCAGTCGGGCGCTGTCCACGCCGTTCGACTTGGGCAGCGCGGGCAGCACCGCCGAGGCCTTCTGGCTCGTCGTGAACGAGGCCGACTCGCGGACCTTCATCGTGCCGCGCGGCGAGACGTAGGTGTAGGGGGTGAGGGGGTCCGTGGTGTGCAGCCACTGGTGTCGGTAGAGGGCCTGGAGCGTGCCGCGCTCGGTGCCCTCCTTCGCCTCGGTGGTGAGTGTGTAGGTGGCCTTGACGGTGCCCCCGGAGTAGTCCCAGGCCACCTTGGAGCCGGTGACGAAGCTGTAGGCGTACTTCTTGAACGTCGCCAGTGCGCCGGTGGAGGGCAGCACGGCGACGGAGAAGTAGTCCTTGGAACCGAGCCCCGCCGTGACGGTGGACCCGGCGACGTTCCAGTCACTGCCGGCCGGCGCGAAGAGGGCGTAGTGATGCCCGGCGACGGTGATGCCGAGGACGTTGCCCTGGTCGGCGAAGACGGTGGGCGAACCGGCGGTGGTGATCTGGGCGTTGCCGCCGGAGCCCTTGGCGTACACGAACGGGGAGCCGTGTCCGATGGTGGTGCGCAGGGTGCGGGCGCCGTCGGACCAGTACGGGGTGACCGTCCAGTCGGACCAGTCGTCGGCCTTGGTGTCGCGGGAGTTGAGGCCGGTCAGCCCGATGGTGAGGTCGCGTTTGTGCGCGTACTCGTACTGGCGGCCGTCGCCGACGATCGCGGGGGTCGTCGGGTAGCCGACGTCGAGTCCGCCGGCCGTGGCCTGGTAGGTGAGGGGGTGTCCGTACATGGGGGTCGAGTACGGGTTGTCGCCGTAGCGCTGGAAGGCGAGGGAGGACCACCAGTCGTTGGTGGGCAAGGGCCGGTTCCGGGCGGCCGCGGTCACCTTGGGCGTGACCGGAGTTCCCGTGTTGGTGGTGGGGCCCGACGTGCCGGCAGGTCGGGTGTCGGAGTAACTGCCGGAGCCTACGGGGACGGTGGCGGCGGCCGCCGGCGCGGCGGCCGGGCCGAGACCGACGACGGCCAGGGCCGAGGCCAGCAGCAGAACGGTTGCCGGTCTGGTGCGTGGGGCTGGCATGCGTCACCTCAAGTCGTGACAGGGGGAGTCTCTGAGAGCGCTCTCAGATGGCCGGAACGTAAAGCCCGTGTAATGCACGTGTCAATAGGTTGAACGCAGCAAGCACATGCTGTGCTGTTCACCCGTCAGGTATTCGCAGATGACTCGGAGCTGACGAAGGGTCCGGCTCCCCTGAGCACCGACCGGTAGCCGGCCGGCGTCTCGGAGCTGCCGTCGAGGTCGTCGTACGTCTCGTCGCGCAGCAGCGCCCGCAGCATCTTCCAGTGCGCCGGCCGTCGGGTCCTGCGCCTCGTCGATGGCGGTGTGACGGTGCGGTAGCGCAGCCCCCGGAGCCGTCGGCGACGTCGACTTTGTCGAGGCCCCCCACCTCCTCGCGCTCCTAGCCCACCCGGGTGGCCTCGTCACCCGCTTGCAACGGTCCCCGCGCCCCTCGCCGCCCCCGCCCCCACCATGGCCATGCTGCCGCCCGGCAGCCCGATCCCGTACCGGTCGGACGCGAAGGAGGCCCGGGATGGGCGAGCTGTACATCCGCGGCGAGTGGACGAACGCGGCGGCCGGCGGGCGGCGGGACGTGATCAACCCGTACGACGCGTCCGTCGTCACCACCGTCGACGAGGCGGACGCCACCGACGTGGACCGCGCGGTGCGGGCCGCCCGGTGTGCCTCCGCCGGGGAGGAGTGGGTGAGCGCGCCCACCCGCCGGCGGTCCGACGAGCTCACGCGGGTGCACGGTCTGCCGCTGCGGGACACCGGCGAGATCGCCCGTACCGAGACCCTCGACCCCGGAAAGACGCTGACCGAGGCCCGGACCGACGTGGAGGGCATGGCGACGCCGGGCGGGGACCCGGCCCCCGGTGAAGGAGGTGCCCGGCCGTGACGGACGCCGGCGGTACTGGTCCCGCGACGGCGCCGGACGGGACGACGGCACAGGAGGCGCCGACGAACCAGGCGCGGCTCAAACCCGTGGTCTTCTTCGGAGCGGCCCTCCTGGTCCTCGCCATCTCCGTGTGGGCGATCATCACCCCCACCGGGGCCGAAACGGCCATCGGAGTGGTGGTCGGCAAAATCTCCCACTGGTTCGGCTGGTACTACTTCCTCGCCGCGACCCTCTACCTGTTGTTCGTCATCTTCATCGGCGTCTCCAAGTACGGCACGGTCAAGCTCGGCCCCAAGCACTCCAAGCCCGACTACGGCCTCTTCACCTGGGGGGCGATGCTCTTCGCGGCGGGCATCGGCATCGACCTCATGTTCTTCTCGGTCTCCGGGCCGGTGAGCCACTACCTGGCCCCGCCGCAGGGCGACCCGCAGACGCTGGAGGCCGCCCGGCAGGCCGTGGTGTGGACGCTGTTCCACTACGGCATCACCGGCTGGGGCATGTACGCCCTGATGGGGATGGCGCTCGGCTACTTCTCCTTCCGCTACCGGCTGCCCCTGGCCATCCGTTCCGCGCTGTACCCGATCATCGGCCGCAGGATCCACGGGAGGATCGGCGACACCGTCGACCTGGCGGCCATCATCGGCACGGTGTTCGGCATCGGTGTGACGCTCGGCATCGGCGTGGTGCAGCTGAACTACGGGCTGAAGGTCCTCTTCGGCGTACCGGAGGGGCTCACCGCGCAGATCGCCCTGATCGTCGTCGCGGTCGCGATGGCCACGGTGTCCGCGGCCTCCGGCGTCGACAAGGGCATCCGCCGCCTGTCCCAGCTCAACATTTTGCTCGCCACCCTGCTGATGCTGTACATCCTGGTGGTGGGCGAGCCGTTCCGGCTGCTCAACGCCGTGGTCCAGAACGTCGGGGACTACGTCAGCGGCTTCCCGTCGATGACCCTGAACACGTTCGCCTACGACCAGCCCACCGAGTGGCTGGACGCGTGGACGCTCTTCTTCTGGGCCTGGTGGATCGCCTGGGCGCCCTTCGTCGGACTCTTCCTGGCCCGCATCTCCCGCGGCCGCACCCTGCGCGAGTTCGTCGCGGCGACGCTGGTCATCCCGTTCCTGTTCACCGGCCTCTTCCTGGCGATCTTCGGCAACAGCGCTCTGTTCGTCGTGCGCGACGGCAACACCGGGTTCGGCGAGAAGGCGATGAACGTCCCCGAGCAGGGCTTCTACAGCCTGCTGGCGGAGTACCCGGGCTTCCTGTTCAGCGCCGGACTCGCGACGTTCGTCGGGCTGCTGCTGTACGTCACCTCCGCGGACTCCGGGGCCCTGGTCATGGGCAACCTCAGCGCCGAGCTGCCCACCCCCGTGACCGACGCGCCCGCGTGGCTGCGCATCTTCTGGGCGGTCGCGACGGGATTGCTGACCCTCGCCATGCTCATCGTGGGCGGTGTGCAGGCCCTCACCAACGCCACCATCATCATGGGGCTCCCCTTCTCCTTCGTCATGTTCCTGATCATGGCCGGGCTCTACCTGGCCCTGCGCACCGAGCGGATGAAGACCGAGGCGAGCGTCACCACGCTGCCCGGGTCGCTCTCCGGGCGCATGGCGCAGCAGGGGCTGCCCGGAGCACCGAACTGGCGGCACCGGCTGGCCCGGGCGATGGCCTTCCCCGGCAGGCGGGCCGCCGCCCGCTTCATCGACCAGGTGTGCCGTCCCGCCTTCAGCGACGTCGCCCGGGAGCTGCGGGAGCAGGGCGCGCAGGCGGAGGTCCTGGAAGGCACCGCCACGGAGAACGGCCTCACCCATGTCGGCCTGCGGGTGCCGATCGGCGCCGGCGACGAGTTCGTCTACGAGGTCTGGCCCGTCGAGCTGCCGACCCCCGTGTTCGCGGCCCGTTCGGTCAGCGGGCGCGACACCTACGTCCGGTTCGAGGTCCGGCTCGCCGAGGGCAACCAGGACTACGACGTGATGGGTTACACCCGGGAACAGCTCATCGCCGACAGCCTCGACCAGTACGAGCGTCACCTGGAGTTCCTGCGGGTGCGCCACGAGGCGGCCGACCGCTCGGGCCTGCCCGACCACCGTCCGGACGCCCCGGACGCGCACCTGCCGGAGCAGTAGCCCGGCGGCGCCGGCGTCGGCCGTGCTCGCGGTGAGGGCACCGGTCAGCCAGGCAGGCCAAATGCGTACGATGTGCAAGTGCGCATCAGTGACTACACCCTCAGGACAGCGACACCGGACGACCTCGCCCCCGCCCGAGCCGTCATGCTCGACACCGTCTACCGCGACTTCGGCACCGGGTACGTCCCCCGCTGGCACGGCGACATCATCGACCTGGCCGGGGCGTACCTGACCCGCGAGCGGCACACCCTCCTCGTCGCCGTCGACGCGGCCGGCGAGGTCGTCGCCACCGGTGCTCTCGACTCCCGTGGTCCCGCGCACCCCCCGAATCCCCGCCACGTCGCCGAGCGTTACCCCTCCGGCGTGACCGCGCAGCTACGGCGCGTGTACGTCCGGCCCGAACATCGTCGCCGTGGGCTGGCGCGGCGGCTCGTCGACGAGCTGCTCGCCTTCGCCGCCGCCGACGGTGGTTACCGGGCCGTGTATCTGCACACCGACCCGGCCGTCACCGGTGCCGAGCCGTTCTGGCGGTCGCTGGCGAAGGTCGTGCACGACGAGCGGGAGGATGCGGGAGGCGGGCAGGGGATCGTGCACTTCGACGTGCCGATGGTGTGAGACCGCGGGCATTCGATGGAAATGATTGTCATGTAGCCTCCGGTCCGTTGCGCCTTCGCCCGCCCCGCTCGCCCGCCCCGCCCCGCCCCGCTCGCCCGCCCCGCCCCGCTCGCCCGCCCCGATCGATCCGAGGACCATGCGCTCCCACCGCCGCCCCCGGCTGCTCGCTCCCTTCCTGCTCATCCCGCTGACAGCCGGCTGTTTCGCCTCCGGAGGCGGTGACGGCTCCGGCTCCGGCGGGGAAGGCGGCGGTGACGGCTCCCGTCTCCGCGTAGCCCTCGCCTTCCCGCCCGCCGAGGGACTCTCGCCGTACGGCGCCGACGCCACCCTCCTCAGCCGCCTCGCCGTCACCGAGGGCCTCACCGCGCTCGACGCCAACGGCAGTGCCGCCCCCGCGCTCGCCGAGTCCTGGCGGCGGGACGGGGAGAAGACCTGGGAGTTCACCCTCCGCGACGCCGTTTTCCAGGACGGCGGCGAGGTCACGCCGGCCGCCGTCGCCGACTCGCTCACCCACGCCACCGACGCCAAGCCCGCGCCCGCCGCCCTGGCAGGGGTCACCCTCACCGCGAAGGCCCAGGGCGAGCGGGTCGTCCGGATCACCACCGCCGAGCCCGACCCCGTACTGCCGCTGCGGCTGTCCAGTCCCAGCCTCGCCGTTCTGTCCGCCGAGGCCTACGACGAGAGCGGCCGCGTCGACCCCGTCGGCACCGCCACCGGGCCCTTCGAGCTGACCAAGGTCAACGGCGCCACCTCCGCCTCCCTCGACCGGTTCGACGACTACTGGGGCGGCCGCGCCCAGGCATCCGGAATCGACGCCCGCTTCATCGCCGACGGCACCGCGCGCGCCAACGCGCTGCGGACCGGCGAGCTCGACATCGCCGAGGCGATCCCGGTGGCCCAGGCGGCGACCCTCGACGAGGAGACGCGGCGCGACACCGCCACCACCCGGACCACCAGCCTGCTCTTCAACGCCTCTTCCGGTGCCTTCAAGGACGCCGGGCTGCGGGCCGCCGCCCGTGCCGCCGTCGACACCTCCGTGTTCGCCAAGGACGTGTACGAGGGGTACGCCGACCCCGGTGCGGGGGTCTACGGGCCCGCCGTGACCTGGGCCGAGGGGAAGCGGACCGAGCCCGTGGGACGCGCGGCGGCCAAGAAGGCCGGCGGTGACACCATCACCCTCGCCACCTACGACAACCGGCCCGAGCTGCCCGAGGTCGCCCAGGTGGTCAAGCAGCAGCTGGAGAGGGCCGGGTTCAAGGTGAAGCTCACCGTCCGCGAGTACTCGCGGCTGGAGGGGGACGCCCTGGCGGGGAAGTTCGACGCGTTCGTGCTGGCCCGCAACACCTCTGTCGACACCGGTGACCCCGTCGCCGTCCTCGCCAGCGACTACACCTGCGACGGCGGTTACAACATCGCCCGGCTCTGCGACAAGGACGTCGACGCGGCCGTGGCCAAGGCCGAGCGGACCGCCGACACCGCGAAGCGGCAGGACGCCGCCATGGCCGCCGAGGCCCGCATCCTCGGCAGCGACGCCGTCGTGCCGCTCGTGCACCAGCGGATCATCACCGGAGTCGGCAGCTCCGTACAGGGCGTGGTCCTCGACCCGTACGAGCGCACCCTCGTCGGCACCGGCACGCGGCGCTGACCCGTGCGGCAGCAGGTGGCCACCGTCGTGTGGCGGGTCGTGCTCGCGGCGGGGCTGGTGTGCGGCATCGGGCTGCTGCCTTGGCTGACGCGGACCGATCCGGCCCACACGGTTCTCAAGGCACGGTCGGTCGAGCGTGCACCCACGCCCGAGGTGCTCGCCGACATCCGCGCGCAGCTCGGGCTCGACGCCGGGCCACTGCACCTGCTCGGGCGGTGGCTCGGCGGGCTCGTGCGCGGTGACGCCGGGCGGTCCTGGATCTCGGGGGGCGAGGTCCTGCCCGACGTGCTCCAGGCGCTCGGGGCCTCCCTGCTGCTCATGGCGGTCGCGCTCCTCGTCGCCGCCCTCACCGCCGGGCTCATCTGCGCCCGCACGCTCAGGCTCGGCGCCCGGCGGCGGCTCGGAGGGCGGCGGCGTGGCGGCACCGCCTCCGCCGTCGTCGCCGCCCTGCCCGAGTTCCTCGTCGCCTCCGTGCTCGCCACCGTCGTCGGGGTGCAGCTGGGGTGGCTGCCCGCGCTGGGGTGGTACGGGCCCCGGTGGACCGTGCTGCCCGCGCTCGCCCTCGGGCTGCCCGCCGGGGCGGTGCTCGGGCGGCTGCTCGACGATCTGCTGCCCGGCGCGTTCGGTGAACCGTGGGCGCTGGCCGCCGCCGCCCGGGGCCTGACCGGCCGGCGCATCGCTCGGCAGGCCTTGCGGCGGTGCGTGCCCGCGCTCCTGCCCAATCTCGGGTTGTTCGTCGTGGGCCTCACCGGCGGGGCCGTCGCCGTCGAGCAGGTCTTCGACATCCCCGGGCTCGGCCGCACCACCCTCCAGGCCGCCCTCGCCCAGGACCTGCCCGTCCTCCAGGCCGGCACCCTCGCCCTCGTCCTCCTCGCCGCGCTCGCGACCGGTGCCACCCGTGTCGCCGCCCGGCTGCTCACCGGACCCGCACTGCGCGACGGAGCCCTCTCCTCCCTGCACCGGCCCGCCCCGCCCGCCGGCGGGCTGCTGCCCCTGCTCTACGGCGTCGTCCTGCTCGCCGTCATCGGCTTCGGCCTGGCGCGCGACCCGCTCGCCCTCAACACGGGGGAGCGGCTGCGGGCGCCCTCCCTCGGCCATCCCTTCGGTACCGACGCCCTCGGCCGGGACCTGCTCGCCCGTGTCGGTCACGGGGCTCTGGACACGCTGCTCCTCGCCTGTGCCATCACCGCCGCCGCGCTGCTCGCGGGCGTACTCCTCGGGCTCGTACCCCGGGTGTCGGCACCGCTCGTGGACACCGTCAACGCGGTACCGCCGGTGCTGGCCGCCCTGCTCGTCACGGCCGTCGCGGGAAGCGGAACGGCCACGCCCGCCCTCGCCGTGGCCGCCGTCGCGTGGGCGCCGCTCGCCGCGCACACCTCCTCGCTGCTGCGGCAGGAACGCGCCACCCTGCACATCACCGCCACCCGGGGGCTGGGCGCCGGGCGGTGGTACCTGCTGCGCCGAGAGCTGCTGCCCGCCGTCCTGCCCCCCGTTCTCCGGCACGCCCTGCTGCGGCTGCCCGGCGTCGCCCTCGCGCTCGCCTCCCTCGGCTTCCTCGGCCTGGGCGCTCAGCCGCCGTCCCCCGAGTGGGGCCTGCTCCTCGCCGAGAACCAGCCCTACGCCGAGCGCGCCCCCTGGGCCGTCCTCGCCCCCGCCGCCGTTCTCGCCCTGCTCGGCGCGCTGGCCGTCACCGCCGCGGGCGGACTGCGCCGGCCCCGGCGGCGGCCTCGGCCCACGTCCCCGGTGGTTTGCCCAGCGGCCGTCGAGGAGAAGGAACTGGCCGGCGCCCGATGACCGCAGCGTCCATCGGCCGACTCGTGAGGAAGCCCCGCCGCGGGGTCCCCCCGCCCACCCCGCTCTCCCCACTGCTCCGGCTGCTCATCGTCACCCAACTCGCCTTCAACATCGGCTTCTTCGCCGTCCTGCCCTTCCTCTCCGAGCATCTGGGACAGGGCATCGGCATGGCGGGGTGGCTGGTCGGGTTCGTGCTGGGGCTGCGGACGTTCAGCCAGCAGGGGCTGTTCGTGGTCGGCGGGGCGCTGGCCGACCGCTACGGCATCCGGCCCGTCGTGCTCGCCGGGTGCCTGTTGCGGATCGCCGGGTTCGTGTGGCTCGGGTTCGCCGAGCGGACCTGGGCGGTCGTCGGGGCGGTGCTGCTGATCGGTTTCGCCGCCGCCCTCTTCTCACCGGCCGTCGAGTCCGAGGTCGCCCGGCAGGCCGTCCTGTGGGAGGAGGCGAGCGGCGGGGACCGGACCCGGGTGCTCGCGCTGTTCACCGTCGCAGGGCAGGCCGGGGCGTTCGTCGGGCCGCTGCTCGGCGCCTTGCTGCTGGCCGCCGACTTCCGTACCGCGTGCCTGGCCGGGGCCGGTGTCTTCGTGCTCGTGCTCGCCGGGCACGCGTGGCTGCTGCCGCAGCGAGTTCCCGGAAGAGTGCAGGTACAGGTCAAGGGCGGGGCGCGGCTGCTGCTGCGCAACCGGCGCTTCCTCGCACTGTGCTGCGCGTACGGCGCCTACCTCCTCGCCTACAACCAGCTCTACCTCGCCCTGCCCGCCGAGGTGGAGCGGGCTGCCGGTTCGCAGGCACCGCTGGCCTGGCTGTTCGCGCTGTCCTCGCTGCTGGTGGTGACCGCGCAGTTGCCGGTGACCCGGTGGGCGGGGGAGCGGCTGGCGCCGCGCCGGTCGATGGTGGCGGGACTGGCGCTGATCGCGGTCGGCTTCTCCGCCGTCGCCCTCGCGCGTCCCGCCGGGTGGACGGGGACGGGTGGGCTGGTGCCCGCCGCCGGGTTCGTCGTGCTGCTCACCCTCGGGCAGATGCTCGTCGCGCCCGTCGCCCGCGCCTGGGTGCCGGACCTCGCCGAGGAAGGGCGGCTCGGGCTGTACACGGGTGCGCTGTCCTCGGTCTCCGGGCTCATCGTGCTGGCCGGCAGTTCCGCGACCGGACTGCTGCTGGACAGCGGGCTGCCGCCGGCCGTGCCGTGGCTGGTCCTGGCCGCCGTACCGCTGGCGGCGCTGGGACTGCTGCCCCGGCGTCGCTGAGTCCCTCGGGCGCACCGGCGCCGCCGGTCCGCTGGACGCGGCCGACTCCGGCACCCACGGCGCCTGCCCGGCCTCGATTCCGTTCGGGCGGCCGAGTCGACGAGACCCATGCCGACCGCCCTCGGGCGCCGGGGATCCCCGCGCCCGGGAGCTTTCTGCGAAACTGGCCGCATGGACGCGCGGAGCAGGAACCATGTGACGGTGACCGGGCGGCCCGGAGGGCCGGTGGTGATGCTGGCGCACGGATTCGGCTGCGATCAGAACATGTGGCGGCTGGTGGTGCCGGCGCTGGAGCGCGACTTCACCGTGGTGCTCTTCGACCACGTCGGCGCGGGAGGATCCGACCTCACCGCGTGGAGCCGTCGCCGCTACTCGACACTCGACGGATACGCCGACGACGTGCTCGAGCTGTGCCGGGAGCTGGCGCTGGGCCCCGTCACGTTCGTGGGGCATTCGGTCAGCGCCATGATGGGCGTACTGGCCGCCGCACGGGAGCCCGAGGCGTTCGCCGGGCTGGTGCTGCTCGCCCCTTCGCCGTGCTTCATCGACGATCCCGAAGCCGGTTACCGGGGCGGCTTCAGCGCCGAGGACATCGACGAGCTGCTGGAGTCGCTGGAGGCGAACTACCTGGGCTGGTCGGGCGCGATGGCACCGGTCATCATGGGAAATCCGGACCGGCCGGAGCTGGGCGAGGAGCTGACCAACAGCTTCTGCCGCACCGATCCCGAGATCGCGCGGCTCTTCGCCCGGGTGACCTTCCTGTCCGACAACCGCACCGACCTCGCCAAGGTCGGGGTGCCCACGCTGGTCGCCCAGTGCTCCAGCGACGCGATCGCTCCGCCGGAGGTGGGCGCCTTCGTCCACGCGCAGATCCCGGGAAGCCGGCTGGTCACGCTGAACGCCACGGGGCACTGCCCCCAGCTCGCCGCCCCGGAGGAGACCGCGGCAGCCATCGCCGCCTTCGCGGGAGCCTCCCAGTGATGCGCAGGACCGACGACGAAGAGGGCGGACCGAAGAGGGACGAGGACCCGGGAGACGAGCAGGTGCAGTTCTCCGCCCTGCTGGAGGACAGCGCCGAGGACCTGTACGAGAATGCGCCCTGCGGCTACCTGTCGACGCAGATGGACGGCCGGATCGCGAAGGTCAACACCACCCTGCTGAACTGGCTCGGCCACCGACGCGACGACCTGGTGGGCCGCAAACACTTCTCCGACCTGCTCACGGTCGGCGGCCGGCTCTACCACGAGACCCACTTCGCCCCGTTGCTCAGGATGCAGGGCGAGGTCAGCGGCATCGCCCTGGAACTGAAGGCCGCCGACGGCTCACGCCTGCCCGTCCTGGTCACCTCGGTGGTGAAAACGGGCAGCGACGGACAACCCCTGCTGATCCGCACCACCGTCCTCGACGCCCGGGACCGCCGCGCCTACGAGACCGAGCTGCTGCGCGCCCGCATGGAAGCCGACCAGGAGCGAGACCGACTCCAGACCCTGGCCACCACCCTGCAGAAGACGCTGCTGCCCCCGGCGCTGGTGGACGTTCCCGGCCTCGAGGTGGCCGCGTACTACCACGTCGCCTCCGTGGATGAGGTGGGCGGTGACTTCTACGATCTCTTCCCCCTGGGGGGCGGGACCTGGGGGCTCTTCCTGGGCGATGTGTGCGGCAAGGGTGCCGCCGCCGCGGCCATCACCTCGCTGGCCCGCTACACCCTGCGCGCCGCCGCCGTCTACGACCCCGATCCGGTCGCGGTGCTCGGCAACCTCAACACGGTCCTGAACCACGAGTACACCGGCACCGACCCCCGCTTCTGCACCGTCGTCTTCGGCCTGCTCACTCCCGACCCCGACCGGAAGGGCTTCCGCATCACCCTGGCCAGCGGCGGGCACCCGCCCGCCCTGCTGATGCGCGCCGACGGCACCGCCGACTTCCTGCCCACCCCCGGAGGGCAGCTCATAGGGGTCCTTCCCGACGCCGAGATCGCCACCACCACCGTCCCCCTCGGCCCCGGCGACACCGTGCTCCTGCACACGGACGGACTGACCGAAGCCCACACAGACGCCACCGCGGGCGGCGGGGAGCGCTACGGCGACGAGGCCCTTCTCGACTTCGGCCGAGCCCTGGCCCCCGCCACCGCCTCCGGCACCATCAGCGCGGTCCGCGAGCTGCTCGACGCCTTCGGCAGCGGCGTGGACGACGACACCGCCGTCCTCGCCATCCACGCGCCACGGCCCTCCGGCGAAGAGCAGCAGTGACCAAGCCCTGGCCGTCGGACGGACGCGGACGCGGCCGGGCCTGAGCCGACCGCCGCCCCCACAAGCCTCACTGAGCGACGAGTTCCGGCAGCGCCTCGGCCGCCGGGGCGGCGCTCCGCGTCCGCGACGTCCGCCACAGCCACAGCACATCCCGGCCGAACGACCACACCAGCAGCCCCAGCGCCAGCAGGACCACCCCGGTGTTGACCGCGGGCGGCAGCAGCTCCGCGCCCGCCAGCAGCAGCAACACGCCCTGCAGCGCGGCCACCGTCTTGCGGGCCGTGCTCGGCGGCAGCGGGGCGGTCAGCCACGGCCACACCCGGGCCGCGGCGACGAACACGTAGCGCATGCCGCCGATCAGCAGGACCCACGGACCCTGGTCCATCGCGACGTACACGCTGAGCACCAGGATCAGGAACGCGTCGACCTCCATGTCGAACCGGGCGCCCAGCTGCGACGACGTGCCGGTGCGGCGGGCGACCCTGCCGTCCACGCCGTCCAGGATCAGGGCCACGGCGGTCAGGCCGACGAGCAGGGAGACCGGCGGCGTACTGCGGAAGGAGTCCGCGACCAGGGCCGTGACCCCGCCGACCAGGGTGGCCCGGCCGAGGGTGACCCGGTTGGCCGGGCCGAACGACGGCAGCCGGGAGCGGTGCAGGGCCCAGGAGAGCACCGCCCAGGTCGCGAACGCGAACGCGAGGCCGGTCAGCCAGCCCGCCGTACCCATCCCGATCGCCGTGCCGAGCAGCGACAGGAGCAGGATCTGCGCGCCCGCCCCCACCGCGGTCTCCTGCTGAACGGGCCTCGCGTCGTACGCGTCGTACGTGTTGTTCAGGGCCACCGAACACCCTCCGGCCGTGTGACAGAGTCGATCAACGCCGCTACCTTGTGCGCGGCTCGTGCATCCCTCGGTACGTGGGCGGCTTCCCGATCGTTCAGGAGGACATCCGATGACAGGCATGGCACGTGCGTTCTGGCTCGAATCGCCAGGCCGGGGCGCGATCCGCGACGTCGAGCTGTCCTCGCCCGCGGCGGACGAGGTGCTGGTGCGTACGCTCTTCAGCGGTGTGAGCCGGGGCACGGAGACGCTCGTCTTCGGCGGCCGGGTGCCCGAGAACCAGTACGCGGCCATGCGCGCGCCGTTCCAGGAGGGCGACTTCCCGGGGCCGGTGAAGTACGGCTACCTCAACGTCGGTGTGGTGGAGGAGGGTCCGGACGCCCTCCTCGGGCGCACCGTCTTCTGCCTGTACCCGCACCAGACCCGGTACGTCGTCCCGGCCGCCGCCGTCACCCCGGTGCCCCCGGAGGTTCCCGCCGGGCGGGCCGTGCTCGCCGGCACCGTCGAGACCGCCGTCAACGCCCTCTGGGACGCGGCGCCCCTGGTCGGCGACCGGATCGCCGTGGTCGGCGGCGGCATGGTCGGCTGCTCGGTGGCCGCCCTGCTGGCCCGCTTCCCCGGCGTCCGCGTCCAGTTGGTCGACGCCGACCCGGCCCGGGCCGAGGTCGCCGAGGCACTCGGGATCGGCTTCGCGTCCCCCGCCGACGCCCTCGGTGGCCTCGACCTCGTCGTCCACGCCAGCGCGACGGAGGCGGGCCTCGCCCGGTCACTGGAGCTGCTGCGGCCCGAGGGGACGGTCCTCGAACTGAGCTGGTACGGCGACCGGCGCGTCGTCCTCCCGCTCGGCGAGGCCTTCCACTCGCGGCGCCTGACCCTGCGCAGCAGCCAGGTCGGCACCGTCTCCCCGGCGCGCGGCGCCACCCGCACGTACGCCGACCGGCTCGCCCTCGCCCTCGATCTGCTCGCCGACCCGGCGCTCGACGCGCTCGTCACGGGCGAGTCCGCGTTCGCCGAACTGCCGGACGTGCTGGCGCAGCTGGCCTCCGGCGAGATACCCGCGCTGTGCCACCGGATCCGGTACCCCGGCGGCCGACCCTCCACCCGCCGGGACGGCATCGGCGCCTGACCTTGAGAAAAGACGTACGGGCCGCTGAACAAGGGAAGGCACCGAGCCGTAATAGACGGCACCCCGCGCACCGATCGGCGGGGGATCAGACGTGCCACACCTGGAGGGTCGTCCGTTGTTCAGCATCACCGTCCGCGATCACATCATGATCGCCCACAGCTTCCGCGGCGACGTCTTCGGGCCCGCGCAGCGCCTGCACGGAGCGACGTTCCTGGTGGACGCCACCTTCCGGCGCGAGCAGCTGGACGAGGACAACATCGTCGTCGACATCGGACTGGCCACCCGTGAACTGGGCGCCGTCGTGAGCGAGCTGAACTACCGCAACCTCGACAACGAACCCGACTTCGCCGGCGTCAACACCTCCACGGAGTTCCTGGCCGAGGTCATCGCCGACCGGCTCGCCGAGCGCGTCCACAAGGGCGGGCTCGGCGAGGGGGCCAAGGGCCTGGCCGGCCTCACCGTGACCCTGCACGAGTCGCACGTCGCCTGGGCGAGTTACGAGCGTGCCCTGTGACCGACACGTCCATCGAAACGGCGACCGGTGCGACCGCCGCCGGACGCACTCGGCTCACCTACGTCCCCGCACAGACGTCCGCGCCGGCTTCGGCCCCGAGGAACGGGGGGATCATCCCCATGTCCCTGCGCTCCGTGCACTTCGTCATGCCCGGCGGAGTCGACGACCCGGCCGCGCCGAGCGGCGGCAACGCCTACGACCGGCGGGTGCGGCTGGACCTGCCGGGCTTCGGCTGGCGGGTACGGGGTCTGCCCGTGGCCGGGGACTGGCCACGGCCGGACGACGCCGCCCGCGCGGAACTCGCCCGCGTCCTGCGCCGGTTGCCGGACGGCGCCGTCGTCCTCCTCGACGGCCTGGTGGCCTGCGGGGTGCCGGAGGTCGTGGTCCCGGAGGCCGAGCGGCTGCGGATGGCCGTGCTCGTCCACCTCCCGCTCGGCGACGAGACCGGCCTCGACCCCGCCGTGGCCGCCGAACTGGACGCGCGTGAACGCGCGGTGCTGCGGGCCGTCCCGGCCGTCGTCGCCACCAGCGACTGGGCGGTCCGGCGCCTCGTCTCCCACCACGGCCTCGACCCGGTCCGCGTCCACGTCGCCGCCCCCGGCGCCGACATCGCGCCCATCGCGCCCGGCACCGACGGTGTCTCCCGGCTGTTGTGCGTCGCCGCCGTCACACCCCGAAAGGGCCAGCACCGGCTGGTGGAGGCCCTTGCGGCGGTCGCCGACCTGCCGTGGAGCTGCCTGTGCGTCGGCGGACTCGGGCAGGACCCGGAGTACGTCGGCCGGCTGCGGACGCTGATCGCGCGGCACGGGCTGGAGGACCGGCTGGTTCTCGCGGGACCGCGGGCCGGCGCGGAACTGGACGCCACCTACTCCACCGCCGACCTGATGGTCCTCACCTCGTACGCCGAGACGTACGGCATGGCGGTCACGGAGGCCCTCGCGCGCGGCATTCCCGTGCTGGCCACGGACGTCGGCGGCCTCCCGGAGGCGGTCGGGCGCGCTCCCGACGGCGGGGTGCCCGGCATCCTCGTCCCCCCGGAGGACCCGGTCGCGCTCGCCGCCGAACTGCGCGGCTGGTTCGGGGAAGCGGACGTACGACGCCGGCTGAAGGCCGCGGCACGCGGCCGCCGCGCCGCCCTCGACGGCTGGGCGACCACGGCCCGGAGCCTGGCCGGAGTACTGCACCGGCTGCCGAGCGAACCCCGGAGGGCGGCATGAGGAAGACGACGGCACCGGCCACGCGGGCAATCCCGTCCCGGCCCGGCCCGCAGCACGCCCCCGAGCCGGCGAACGGCGTGATCCCGGACGCGGGCCCGACCGATCCGCTCACCGACCGTCCCGCGCGGTCGTCGGCCGAGTCGCTGGCTGACGGCCCTGGGCGGCTGTCCGCTGAGCCGTTTGCTGACAGTCTCGGGCGGTCGTCCGCCGATCCGTCCGCCGATCCGTCCGCCGACCGTTCCGGGCGGTCCTCCGCCGAGTCGCTCGCCGTTGGCCCCGGGCGGTGGTCGGCCGAGTCGCTCGCTGACGGTCCCGGGCGGTCGTCGGCCGAGTCGCCGGCGGTCGGGCCGGGGCGGCTGTCCGCTGAGCCGTTTGCTGACGGTCTCGGGCGGTCGTCCGCCGATCCGTCCGCCGACCGTTCCGGGCGGTCCTCCGCCGAGTCGCTCCCCGTTGGCCCCGGGCGGTGGTCGGCCGAGTCGCTCGCTGACGGTCTCGGGCGGTCCTCCGCCGAGTCGCTCGCCGTTGGCCCCGGGCAGCCCGCCGCCGGTCCCCTCACCGACCGGCCCACGCAGCCCTCCGTCGAGCGGGCCACCCCTCGCCTGCGCGAGGACCCGGGGCGCCCCGGTGAACCTCCGCGGTATGCCCCCGAGTGGCTGCGGCTGCGCGAGCCCGCCGATGGCGCCGCGCGGGCGCACGAGTTGCTCGACCCGCTGCGGATCCGTCTCGCCGACCTGCCGAGGCGGGCGGGTGGGCTGGTCGTGCACGACGTGGGCTGCGGTACCGGCTCGATGGGACGCTGGCTCGCCCCGCTGCTCGACGGCGCCCAGCACTGGGTGCTGCACGACCACGATCCCTACCTCCTGCACTTCGCCGCCGTCGCCGCCCCGAGTTCGGCCGCCGACGGCAGTCGCGTCACGGTCGAGACCCGGCGCGGCGACCTCGGCCGCCTCACCCCGGACGCGCTGGCCGGCGCCGCGCTGGTGACGGCGTCCGCGCTGCTCGACGTCCTCACCGCCGAGGAGGTCGGCACGCTCGCCGCCGCCTGCGCCTCGGCCGGCTGCCCGGCCCTGCTGACCCTGTCCGTCGCCGGGCGCGTGGACCTCACCCCCGCCCACCCCCTGGACGCCGAGATCGCCGACGCGTTCAACGACCACCAGCGGCGTACCGGCATGCTCGGCCCGGACGCCGTGACGGTCGCGGCGGAGGCCTTCGCCGCGCACGGCGCCACGGTACGGGCGAACCCCAGCCCCTGGCGGCTGGGTCCCGGCGAGGCCGCGCTCACCGCCCAGTGGCTACGGGGCTGGGTCCGCGCGGCCGTCGAACAGCGCCCGGAACTGCGCGAACCGGCCGACCGGTACCTGGACGAGCGCCTCGCGGCCTGCACCGCGGGGGAGTTGCGCGTCGTCGTCCACCACACCGACCTGCTGGCCCTGTGCCGGCCGATGGGCGGGGCCTCGTGAGCGCACCGACGGTACGGGCGGGGACGGGAGCCCTGCCGGCGGCGGTACGCCGGGACGCGGCTCCCGTCGGCGACCACCCCCGCCGCCGCGCCCTGCGCACCCACCTCGGCACCCTCGCCGGCGCCGCCATCCTCGCCGTACTCCTGTGGCGGATGGGGGCCGGTGTGTTCCTGGAAGGGCTGCGCCGGATCGACGTACCCACGCTGCTGACGGCACTCGGGATCGGACTGGTCACCACGGTGTTCAGCGCCTGGCGCTGGGCCCTGGTGGCCCGCGGCCTGCGCATCCGGCTGCCCCTCGGACCGGCCGTCGCCGACTACTACCGCGCGCTGTTCCTCAACGCCGCCCTCCCCGGCGGCGTACTCGGCGACGTGCACCGCGCGGTACGGCACGGACGGAGCGCGGGCGACCTGGGGCGGGGCGTGCGGGCCGTGGTCCTCGAACGGGTTGCCGGGCAGGTCGTGTTGATCGGTGTCGCGGTGGCGGTGCTGCTCACGATGGAGTCACCCGTGCTGGCCGGGGCCCGGCACCTCGCACCGCTCGTGGGAATGGGCGTGCTCGGCGCGCTCGCCGTCGTCCTCGCCCTGCGCATGAACCGGGCCCCCTCCCGCAGGGGGCGGGCAGCGGCCGGGGCCCTGCGGGAGACGCTCCGCGAAGCCCGCGAAGGGCTGCTGTCCCGGCGGAACCTGCCGGGCGTCGCCGTGTCGTCCGCCGTCGTCCTGGCCGGGCACCTCGCGATGTTCGCCCTCGCCGCCCGGGTGGCCGGCAGCGGCGCCTCCGTCGCCGTACTGACGCCGCTGGCCGTGCTGGCGCTGCTCGCCATGGGACTGCCGCTGAACGTCGGCGGCTGGGGCCCCCGGGAGGGCGTCACCGCCTGGGCGTTCGGGGCGGCCGGGCTGGGCGCGGGCACCGGGCTGGGCGTGGCCGTGGTCTACGGGGTGCTCAGCCTGGTGGCGAGCCTGCCCGGGGTGGCCGTTCTCGTGGTCCGCTGGTGCGAGGGGCTGCGCGGCCGTGCCGCCCCGCACCGCGCGTCCGACGGGCACTACCCGCGCTCACCGCCCGGCGCGGTGACCGTCTCCGACGTCAGCAGCGAGAAACACGCTCCGAAGGAATCCGCGAGGCTCGCCAGCAGTTCCTTCCCCTTTTCCGCCGAACCCAGTGAGGGACGCCCGATGACACCGGAATCGGTATAGGCGGACATACCGAGGGAGAGCAGATGACGCCGGTCGTCCGCGACGAAATCGGCGGCCTCGTAACCGGGCCGGACGTATTCGGGGTGAGTGTGCAGAAGAATGGACGTCTCGATTTCCCCCGCGTGCATGTCGGTGAGCAGCGAAGTGGCCACCCCCGCCCGCTCCCGAGCCGCCTCCCAGTCCTCCGCGGCCGGGAACAGCGCCATCCGTTCGCCGCGTGCGGAGGACTCCTGGACGACGTTGCCCAGTACGTAGTTGCCGCCGTGCCCGTTGACCACCACCAGGGCGTCGACGCCCGAGCGGCGCAGCGAGTCGGCTATGTCCCGTACCACCGCGTGAAGGGTCACCGAGGAGATGCTGACGGTCCCAGGCCAGTCCGCGTGCTCGTGGGAGCAGCCGATCGTCACCGGTGGGAGCAGGTGCACCGGGTACACGGCGGCGATCTCCCGGGCGACGGCGCACGCGACGAGCGTGTCGGTCGCCAGCGGCAGGTGCGGGCCGTGCTGTTCGTAACTTCCGACCGGCAGCACCGCCACCTGCCGCGGAACCCCGCAGCCCCGCCTGCGCACGTCCTCGGTCGTGTCCGCCGGCACCAGTGAAACGTCCATTCCCGCACGGCCTTTCGTCTCGGTCGAGAAAACTGTTGAGCAGTCTGTTGAGGAACGCGAGAATCATGACAGAAAAAATTGGTGTACTCGGCAAGAAAGCAGCGCAGCGCACGGACGTGGAGCGGGTCGTGGTGACGCCTCTGCCCACCGTGTACGGCGAATTCCGCGCATTCGGCTATTTCGACCACGAGCGCGGTGACGAGCAAGTGGCACTGGTCCACGGCGATCCGGGCGCCGACGGCGTGCTGACCCGGCTGCACTCGGAGTGCCTCACGGGTGACGCGTTCGGCTCCCAGCACTGCGAGTGCGGTGCCCAACTCGCCTGCGCACTGCGGGAGGTGGCCGCCGCGGGCAGCGGCGTCGTGGTCTACCTGCGCGGGCACGAGGGGCGCGGCATCGGACTGCTCGCCAAACTGCGCGCGATGGCGCTGCAGGCGGAGGGCCTTGACACGGTGGAGGCGAACCTCGCCCTCGGCCTGCCGGTGGACGCCCGCGACTACGGCGTCGCCGCCCGCATCCTCGACGACCTCGGGGTGCGGTCCGTGCGCCTGATGTCCAACAACCCGCGCAAGCGGGAGGCGTTGGTGCGCCACGGCATCGAGGTCACCGAGCAGGTGCCGCTGCTGATACCGCCGTGCGAGAGCAACATCACCTATCTGCGCACCAAGCGGGAACGGCTCGACCACCATCTGCCCCACCTGGACGCGGTGGCGCATGTGTCGTCCTGACTCCAGGGGGCCGGATCAGCCGGTGACGGCCTCGTGCACGAGCCGCTTGAGGTCCGGGTAGACCGTGTGCGAGGACTTCGGCCGTACCTGGGTCATGAACTGCACCGTCACATCACGGCCCGGGTCGACCCAGAAGGTGGTCGTCGCCACCCCGCTCCAGCCGTACGTGCCGAGCCCCGAGGGGGCCTGGGTGCGGGCCGGGTCGATCACCACGGAGACACCGAGGCCGAAGCCGACACCGTCGTTGCCGGGTTCGTCGTGCGCCGGGCGGCTGCCGTAGGCGCGCAGGTCGGCGTTGCCGGGCAGGTGGTTGCGGGTCATGAGGTCCACCGTCCCGGGGGCGAGCAGGCGGACGCCGTCGAGTTCGCCCCGGCGCCGCAGGAGTTCCGCGAAGCGGTGCACGTCGTACGCGGACGAGACCAGGCCGCCGCTGCCCGACAGGAACCGCGGCCGGCCCCGCAGCGGCAGCCCGGGGACCGGCTCGATGCCACCGCCGTCCGTCTCGCCGTACAGCTCGGCCAGTCGGCCGGCCTGCTCGTCGGTGACGTGGAAGCCGGTGTCCGTCATACCGAGCGGCCCGAAGACACGCTCGGCGCAGTACGTGTCGAGCGGCTGCCCGGACACCACCTCCACGAGCCGCCCCAGCACGTTGCTGGCCACCGAGTAGTTCCACCGCGTGCCCGGCTCGAACTGCAACGGCAGGCTCGCGTACAGGTCGACCGTCTCGGCCAGGGCCGCACCCGGCCGCACCGACGACTCCAGGCCGGCCGCGCGGTACAGCTCGTCGACGGGGTGGGCGTGGTAGAAGCCGAAGGTCAGCCCGGCGGTGTGGGTCATCAGATGCCGGACGAGAACCGGTCCCGCGGCAGGCCGGGTGATGACGTCGTCCGCGGACCCGGCCACGTACACCCGCGGCTCGGCGAAGGCCGGCAGGTACCGCGCCACCGGGTCGTCGAGCGACAGCCGGCCCTCCTCCACCAGCATCAGCGCGGCCACGGACGTGACCGGCTTGGTCATGGAGTAGATCCGCCACAGCGTGTCGGCCGCCACGGGCAGCCCGGCCGCGACGTCCCGCCGGCCGTGCACGGTCAGGTGGGCGACCCGCCCGCCACGGGCGACGGCCACCAGGAACCCGGGCAGCCGGCCCTCCTCGACCTGTCGGGCGAAATGCCGGTCGAGCCGGACCAGTGCCTGCGGATCCAGCCCGGCCGCACCCGGGTCGGCCTCCTGCCGCAGTGGTGCCGTCACCATCGCCCTCCTTGGTCGTTCGTCGAGGTGGGTCCGGCATACCCCGCGCACGCGACTTCAGGCCCGATGACCCGCCGTACGCGCCGGTGTGCACCGGCGCGCCCCGCCGCGTGACGTTCCGGCGCCACGATCTCGCCCGGGAGGGCGGAGGGCAGCCGCCCAAAGGCGTCAGGCCGTCACCGTCTCCGGCTGCGCCGCCTCCGGGCGGGCACGCTCGCCGAGGGCCTCCGTCGGGACCTTGTGGGTCTCGCGGGCGGAGAACGCGGCGATCACCGGCGGGACGCACAGCGCCGCCGTGAACAGCGCCACCGCAAACCAGTCGTCGCCGTCCGGACCGGCGATCTGCGCGGCGAACGTCACCGCGAACCCGGCCACCGCGAAACCGATCTGGGTGCCGATCGCCACGCCGGACAGTCGGACCCGGGTGGAGAACATCTCGCCGTAGAAGGCGGGCCACACGCCGTTCGCGGCGCTGTAGACGACGCCGAAGGCGACGATGCCCGTGAGGAACGTCAGCGGGTAGGAGCCGGTGGAGATCGCCCACAGGTACAGGAACATCGTCACCGCGCTGCCCACCGCGCCGATCAGGAACACCGGGCGCCGGCCGATGCGGTCGGACAGCGTCGCCCACAGCGGGATCGCGGCGAGCGCGACGACGTTGGCGAGTGCGCCCACCCACAGCATCGCGGTACGGGACATGCCGACCGAGTCGCTGGTGGCGTACGCCAGCGCCCAGACCGTGAAGATCGTGCTGACCGAGGCGATGAGCGCGCCCGCGACCACCCGCAGTACGTCCGCCCAGTGGTCGCGCGCCAGCACCGCCAGCGGCATCTTGGCGACACCCTCCGTGGCGGCCTGCTGGGCGAAGGCCGGCGTCTCGTCCAGCTTGCGGCGGATGACGTAGCCGACGATCGCGACCACGACGCTCAGCCAGAACGGCACGCGCCAGCCCCAGGCCAGCAGCTGGTCCTCGGGGAGCGCGGCGATGGGGAGGAAGACCAGGGTGGCGAGCAGCTGCCCGCCCTGGGTGCCGCTGAGGGTGAAGCTGGTGAAGAAGCCGCGTTTGTGCGGTGGCGCGTGTTCCAGGGTCATGGAGTTGGCGCTGGCCTGCTCGCCCGCCGCCGATATGCCCTGCAGGATGCGGCAGAGCACCAGCAGGACCGGGGCGAGGGTGCCGACCTGGTCGCGCGTGGGCAGACAGCCGATGAGGAACGTCGACACGCCCATCAGGATCAGCGTGAAGACCATGATCTTCTTGCGGCCCATGCGGTCACCGATGTGGCCGAGGAAGAACGCGCCGACCGGACGGGCGGCGTAGGCGACGCCGAACGTGGCCAGCGACAGCAGGGTCGCGGTGGCCGGGTCGGACTCGTCGAAGAAGACTTCCGGGAAGATCAGCGCGGCGGCGCTGCCGTAGATGAAGAAGTCGTAGTACTCGAGCGCACTGCCGATCCAGGCGGCGGTCGCCGCCTTCTTCGGCTGGCCGGGCGGGGCGGCGCCCTGGGACGCGGGGGCGGGGACGGACACGCGTTGCTCCTTCGGGGGACTCCACGGTAGGCGGAGTGAGCGGAGGGGAGAAGTGCCGATCGGCTAATTAACCCACTGGGTAGTTAGTCTCGGTTGGGAAGGGATGTTGCGCGCACGTTTCCCGTGTGTCAAGAGGTTCGTCGCCCCGGAACCGGTCGGATCAGTCCGCCGCGCGCTCCGCCGTGAGGTAGGCGATCACCATGTCGCCGAGCATGGCCCGGTAGTGCTCGCGCTGGTCCGGGGCGACCAGGTCGCGGCCGAACAGGGCCCCGAAGGTGTGCCGGTTGGCGACTCGGAAGAAGCAGAAGGAGCTGATCATCGCGTGCAGGTCGACGGCGTCGACGTCGGCCGTGAACAGGCCGGACCGCTGCCCGTCCTCCAGGATCCGGCGGATCACGTCGAGCGCCGGCGAGCCGATGCTGGCCAGCATCTCCGAGGACGCGATGTGCTCGGCGTCGTGGATGTTCTCGATGCTCACCAGGCGGATGAAGTCGGGGTGCCGCTCGTGGTGGTCGAAGGTCACCTCCGCGAGGCGCCGGATGGCCGCCACCGGGTCCAGGTGCTCGACGTCGAGCTGCTGCTCGGCCTCCCGGATCACGCCGTACGCCCGCTCCAGCACGGCCGTGAACAGCCGCTCCTTGCCGCCGAAGTAGTAATAGATCATCCGCTTCGTGGTGCGGGTGCGGGCGGCGATCTCGTCGACGCGGGCACCGTCGTAGCCGGCCCGGGCGAACTCGCGCGTCGCCACGTCGAGGATCTCGGCCCGGGTGCGGGCGGCGTCACGGGTGCGCGTGGCGGCTCGTGCCGGTTCGTCGACGCTGTTCATCGGGTTCCTCCGGCTGCGGGGCAGGGGCTGCGGGCTGGGGCGTGCCGGTGATTCTAGAAGCCTCCGCCTTCCCATACGCCCCACCCTCCTGCTATGACTAACGTACTGGTTCGTACATTGGTCGCTCGGGCAGCAGCCCGAGCCGCTCAGGAGGTCCCCGGTGGCCAAGGACTCGTATCTCGTCGGGCTGATCGGCTCCGGCATCGGCCCGTCGCTCAGTCCGGCACTGCACGAGCGGGAGGCCGGCCGGCAGGGCCTGCGCTACCTGTACCGGCTGATCGACATCGACACCCTCGGTGTCCGGCCCGAGGCGGTGGGCGACCTGCTGCGCGCGGCCCGGGACCTGGGCTTCGACGGGCTGAACATCACCCACCCCTGCAAGCAGCTCGTCATCGAGCACCTGGACGCCATCGCCCCGCAGGCCGAGGCGCTCGGCGCGGTCAACACCGTCGTCTTCGACGACGCCGGCCGCGCCACCGGACACAACACCGACGTCACCGGCTTCGCCGCCTCCTTCGCCCGCGGGCTGCCCGACGCGCCGCTGGAGCGGATCGTCCAGTTCGGCGCCGGTGGCGCGGGCGCGGCCGTCGCCCACGCCACGCTCACCCTGGGCGCCGGGCGGGTCACCGTCGTCGACGCGATGCCCGAGCGTGCCGCCGCCCTCGCCGCCCAGCTCAACCGCCACTTCGGGGACGGCCGCGCCGACCACGCCGGCCCTGACCGGCTGGCCGGGCCGCTGGCCCGGGCCGACGGCGTCGTGCACGCCACCCCCACCGGCATGGCCGCCCACCCCGGCCTGCCGCTGCCCGCCGAACTGCTCCACCCCGGGCTGTGGATCGCCGAGGTCGTCTACCGCCCGCTGGAGACCGAGCTGCTGCGCACCGCCCGCGCGCTGGGCTGCGCCACGCTCGACGGCGGCGGCATGGCGGTCTTCCAGGCCGCGGACGCGTTCCGGCTGTTCACCGGGCGCGAACCCGACGCCGTGCGGATGCTCGCCGACATCACCGACCTGGCGGGCGCCCTCGGCGCCCCGCAGTAGGGAAGAGGTAGCCGCGTGCGGACGTCCATCGCCACCGTCTCCCTCAGCGGATCCCTCACCGAGAAGCTCACGGCCGCCTCCCTGGCCGGCTTCGACGGCGTGGAGATCTTCGAGAACGACCTGCTGGCCAGCCCCCTGACCCCCGAGGAGATCCGCGCCCGCTGCGCCGACCTCGGCCTCACCATCGACCTCTACCAGCCCATGCGGGACACCGAGGCACTGCCCGAGGGCGAGTTCGCCCGCGCCCTGCGCCGCGCCCGGCACAAGTTCGAGCTGATGCGCAGGCTCGGCGCGGACACCGTCCTGGTCTGCTCCAGCGTCTCCCCGCACGCCGTGGACGACGACGCCCTCGCCGCCGAGCAGCTGAGCCGGCTCGCCGATCTGGCCGAGGACCACGGCGTCCGAGTCGCCTACGAGGCGCTCGCCTGGGGCCGGCACATCAGCACCTACGACCACGCCTGGCGCGTCGTCGAGAGCGCCGGCCACCCCGCGCTCGGCACCTGCCTGGACAGCTTCCACATCCTCTCCCGGGACAGTGACCCCAAGGGCATCGAGGACATTCCCGGTGAGAAGATCTTCTTCCTCCAGCTCGCCGACGCCCCGCTGCTCGCGATGGACGTCCTCCAGTGGAGCCGTCACTACCGCTGCTTCCCCGGCCAGGGCGGCTTCGACGTCGCCGGACTGCTGCGGCACGTACTGCGCGCCGGTTACGACGGTCCACTGTCCCTGGAGGTCTTCAACGACGTCTTCCGGCAGTCCGAGGCCGGCCCCACGGCCGTGGACGCCCAGCGCTCCCTGCTGACGCTCCAGGAGACGGCCGGCCTCGCCGCGCCGCCCGCACCCGCTCCGCCCACCGGGGTCGCCTTCGCCGAACTGGTCACGCCCGACGCCGCACCCGTCTCGGCGGTGCTCGGCGCGCTGGGCTTCGCCCGGACCGCGCGGCACCGCGGCAAACCCGTCGACCTGTGGCAGCGGGGCGACGCCCGCGTCCTGGTCAACACCGGACCGGCCGAACGCCGCGACGGCACCCGGCTGGCCGCCGTCGGCCTGGAGTCGCCGGACCCCGCCGGGGCGGCCCGCCGCGCCGAGGCCCTGCTCGCTCCGGTGCTGCCACGCCGCCGCGCCCCCGGCGACGCCCCGCTGGAGGCGGTCGCCGCGCCCGACGGCACGGAGCTGTTCCTCTGCGCCACCGAGCGCCCCGGACTGCCCGACTGGCGGGCCGACTTCGAGGACACCGGCGTGCACGCCGAGGCAGGGGCGGCCTGGCGCGTCGACCACCTCTCCCTCACCCAGCCCTGGCACCAGTTCGACGAGGCGGCGCTCTTCCACCGCGGCGTCCTCGGACTGCGCCCGCAGGAGAGCGTGGACGTCGCCGACCCCTACGGCCTGCTGCGCAGCCGCGCCGTGTCCACCGACGACGGCGGGGTCCGCATCGTCCTGACCGTCGGCGCGGCACCCACCGACGACACCGCGCACGCCCAGCACATCGCCCTGGCCACCGACGACGTGGTCACCGCCGCCCGCCGCTTCCGCGCCGCGGGCGGCCCGCTGCTCCCGATCCCCGGCAACTACTACGACGATCTCGCCGCCCGCTTCGAGTTCGCCGACGGCGAGCTGGAGACGTACCGGGAGCTGGGCATCCTCTACGACCGCGACGCGCACGGCACCTTCCGGCACTGCTACACGCACACCGTCGGCCGGGTCTTCTTCGAACTCGTCCAGCGGGACGGCGGCTACCGGGGCTACGGCGCGGCCAACGCCCCGGTCCGGCTGGCCGCGCAGCACGCGGTGCGGGGGTTCACTGGCGGCTGACGGTGCGGGTGACCCCGGCGACGACGGTGGTGGCCAGGATCCAGCCCATGACGATCAGGACGTAACCGAGGTACTGGTACCAGCCCTCGGGCGCGAACGCGCTCTCCTGACCGAAGGAGATCACCGGCAGCAGCAGGTCCAGCGTGTAGAACACCGGGTTGAAGTCGGGGGACTCCGCGGGTCTGAGGGGCGGCGGGTGCCGCAGGCCGTACGCGGCCGAGCCGACCGCGAGCAGCGACAGCAGCCAGCCGCCGGCCCGCAGCGGACGGAAGCCAGCCGCCGGCCCGCAGCGGACGGAAGCCGTAGCCGACGGCGGCGTCCTGGAGCAGTCCCCGGACCCGGCCGTACCAGGGCAGGGTGCGGCGGTGCCGGCGCTGTTCGGCGAGCTGGACCAGCCTGGCCGCGTCGTCGTCGCCGATCCGGCGGTAGGAGGCGGTCAACTGCTCGTAGACGAAGGGCAGACAGCTGTCGCCGCGCTCCAGCATCGGCAGCCGCCGCTCGGCGGGTTCGTGCGGGATGAGCGACGTGTAGGTGACGTCGTTCAGCTGGACCCAGTGCGGTACCGCCTCCGGTTCGACGAACAGCACCTCCACCTGGGAGCGGCGCAGGTTGAGGGTGCCCTCCACCGTCGGGCACTGGCGCAGCCACAGTTCACCGATCACGCAACTGCTCGCGCGCAGCGCGGTTCCCCCGGGATTGACCAGGCGCGCCTGCGACAGGTCCAGCCGTCCGGGTATGCGCGCACCGCGGAACTCCAGCCGGCCCCGCACCGCGGAACTCCAGCCGGCCCCGCACCGCGGAACTCCAGCCGGCCCCGCACCGCGGAACTCCAGCCGGCCCCGCACCGCGGCGTGCCGCATCAGCACGTCGGCCTCGGTCGCGAGCGTCTCGGCCTGCAGGGCGGTGCCGTCCGGCCGGTCGAGTACCGCGTCGGTGAGGTTGACCGTCCCGGCGACCCTGGCGCCGTCGAGCCGCACCGTGCCCCGGGCCCGGAGCCCCGGCGCCCACAGGTCGGCCCCCAGCACCGCCTGGTTCAGCTGGAGCACCGGCCCCTCGGTGTCCGGCGCGTGGATCTCCGTGCTCTCCAGGTAGAGGCTGCCGGTGATCTCCGCACCGCCGAGCCCCACCATCCCGCCGAACCGGGCGCGGGTCAGCCGCAGTACGCCGTCCACCCGGACGGCGTGCGAGATCAGGCCGGGCAGGACCGACTCGCTCAGGTTCACTTCGCGCAGCCGGGCCGCGTAGAGCCTGGGCACGTCGTCGAAGTGGCAGTGCCGCAGCCGCACGGGGTGGTCGACCGTCGCGTACGCCAGTTCCAGCGGCCCGGTGACGCGCGCGCCCGCCAGGCTCAGTGCGGCCACCTCGCCGTCCGCCCGGGGGCCGTCGAGCAGCAGTGCGCGCAACACGCTCGCGCGAACGGTCTGTTCGGTGCCCCAGGCACCGCCCTCGGCCGGGTCCTCGTCGTCGGCGGTGCGGAAGTCCACGGCGGTGCCCGTGGCGAACGCCCGCCAGACGCGCGCCTCGGCCGGTGTCAGGTCATTGATCTCCCTCAGGGATGGACTCTGACCCGAACCGGCCGATCATGTCAACGCGCTTCAGGTGCCGCCTACTTCTTGGCGGCCTCCACCGCGTGCCCGCCGAACTGGTTGCGCAGCGCGGCGATCATCTTCATCTGCGGCGAGTCGTCCTGCCGGGACGCGAACCGCGCGAAGAGGGAGGCCGTGATCGCGGGCAGCGGCACGGCGTTGTCGATGGCCGCCTCGACGGTCCAGCGGCCCTCGCCGGAGTCCTCCGCGTAGCCGCGCAGCTGGTCGAGGTGGTGGTCCTCGTCGAGGGCGTTGACGGCCAGGTCGAGGAGCCAGGAGCGGATGACGGTGCCCTCCTGCCAGGAGCGGAAGACCTCGCGGACGTTGTCCACGGAGTCGACCTTCTCCAGCAGCTCCCAGCCCTCGGCGTACGCCTGCATCATGGCGTACTCGATGCCGTTGTGGACCATCTTGGAGAAGTGACCGGCGCCGACCTTGCCCGCGTGGACGTAGCCGTAGGGGCCCTCGGGCTTGAGGGCGTCGAAGATGGGCTTGAGGTCGTCGACGACCTCCTTCTCGCCGCCGACCATCAGGGCGTAACCGTTCTTCAGGCCCCACACGCCGCCCGAGACACCGGCGTCGACGAAGTTGATGCCGCGCTTGGCCAGCTCCTCGGCGTGCTTCTCGTCGTCCGTCCAGCGGGAGTTGCCGCCGTCGATGACGGTGTCGCCGTGCCTGAGCAGGTTCGCCAGCTGGTCGACGACGTGCTGGGTGGCGGCGCCGGCCGGGACCATCACCCAGACCGCGCGCGGCCGCTCCAGCTGCTCGACGAGGTCGACCAGACTGCCGACGTCGGCCCGCTCGGGGTTGGTGTCGTATCCGACGACGGTGTGGCCGGCGTTGCGCAGACGCTCGCGCATGTTGCCGCCCATCTTGCCGAGACCAACAAGACCGATCTGCATGTCAGTGCACTTCCTTCAGTTCACGGTAGACGGCCACCAGCGCGGCCGTGGACGGATCGAGACCGGGCACGTCAGCGCCTTCGGTGAGGGCGGGCTCGACGCGCTTGGCCAGTACCTTGCCGAGCTCCACGCCCCACTGGTCGAAGGAGTCGATGTCCCAGATCGCGCCCTGTACGAACACCTTGTGCTCGTACAGCGCGATCAGCTGGCCGAGGACGGACGGGGTCAGCTCGGCGGCCAGGACGGTCGTGGTGGGGTGGTTGCCCCTGAAGGTGCGGTGCGGCACCTGCTCCTCGGGCACGCCCTCCGCCCGGACCTCCTCGGCGCTCTTGCCGAAGGCCAGCGCCTGCCCCTGGGCGAACAGGTTGGCCATCAGCAGGTCGTGCTGGGCCTTCAGCTCGTCGCTCAGTTCGTCGACGGGCCGGGCGAAGCCGATCAGGTCGGCCGGGATGAGCTTGGTGCCCTGGTGGATCAACTGGTAGTACGCGTGCTGTCCGTTGGTGCCGGGCGTGCCCCAGACCACCGGACCGGTCTCCCACTCCACGGGACGCCCGTCGCGGTCGACCGACTTGCCGTTGGACTCCATGTCGAGCTGCTGGAGATACGCCGTGAACTTCGACAGGTAGTGGCTGTACGGCAGTACCGCGTGCGACTGGGCGCCCATGAAGTTGCCGTACCAGACGCCCAGCAGGCCCAGGACCAGCGGGGCGTTGTCCGGGGCCTCGGTGTTGCGGAAGTGCTCGTCGACGATGCGGAAGCCGTCGAGCATCTCCCGGAAGCGGTCCGGACCGATGGCGATCATCAGGGACAGGCCGATCGCCGAGTCGTACGAGTACCGGCCGCCGACCCAGTCCCAGAACTCGAACATGTTGGCCGTGTCGATGCCGAACGCGGCGACCTTCTCGGCGTTCGTCGACAGCGCGACGAAGTGCCTGGCGACCGCCTTCTCGTCGCCCTTCCCGGCGCCGTCCAGCCCGGCCAGCAGCCAGGAGCGCGCCGAGGTCGCGTTCGTGATCGTCTCGATCGTGGTGAACGTCTTGGACGCCACGATGAACAGCGTCTCCGCGGGGTCGAGGTCCCGGACCGCCTCGTGCAGGTCGGCACCGTCCACGTTCGACACGAACCGGAACGTCAGCGAGCGGTCGGTGAAGGCCCGCAGTGCCTCGTACGCCATCGCCGGACCGAGGTCGGAGCCGCCGATGCCGATGTTGACGACGTTGCGGATGCGCTTGCCGGTGTGCCCGGTCCACTCACCGGAACGGACCCGGTCGGCGAAGTCGGTCATGCGGTCCAGCACGGCGTGCACCTTGGGTACGACGTTCTCGCCGTCGACCTCGATCACCGCGTCCCGAGGTGCGCGCAGGGCGGTGTGCAGGACCGCCCGGTCCTCGGTGAGGTTGATCCGCTCGCCGCGGAACATGGCGTCGCGCAGGTCGAACACGCCGGTGGCGGCGGCAAGTTCCCGCAGCAGGGCCAGCGTGTCGTCGGTGACCAGGTTCTTGGAGTAGTCGATGCGCAGGTCACCGACGCGCACGACGTACCGCTCCGCCCGCCCGGGGTCCGAGGCGAACAGCTCGCGCAGGTCCGGGCGCGTCAGCGCGTCCTTGCGGTGGTCCGCCAGCGCGGTCCACTCGGGCCGCCGGTCGAGCTTCGGGGTGTCAGACATGGACGGGGGTCTCCTTGCCGGCCTCGCCGCGCAGGGCGATGGCGTACATGTCGTCGGCGTCGAGGCGCCTGAGCTCCTCGGCGATGAGTTCGGAGGTCGAGCGGACCTTGAGCGCGAGCGAGCGCGGGGGCTGGTCGGGCAGGGTCATCGTGGCGATCGGTCCCTCGGGCCGGTCGATGACGATCTCGCCGTTCGCGGTGCCGAGGCGGACGGCCGTGACGACCGGACCGTCGGTGATCACGCGGTCGACCCGGACGTGCAGCCGCGCCTCCAGCCAGCGGGCCAGCAGCTCGGCGGCCGGGTTCTCGGCCTCGGCCTCCACGGTCGCCGAGGTCACCGGCACCCGGGCCTGGTCGAGTGCCGCGGCCAGCATGGAGCGCCACAGCGTCAGCCGGGTCCAGGCGAGGTCGGTGTCGCCGGGCGTGTAGGCGCGGACCCGGCGCTCCAGGACCTCCATCGGCCGCTCGACCGCGTACAGGTCGGTGATCCTGCGCTGCGCCAGCGCGCCCAGCGGGTCCCCCGCGGGGTCGTCCGGTGCCTCCACCGGCCACCACACGACGACCGGGGCGTCCGGCAGCAGCAGCGGCAGCACCACCGAGTCGGCGTGCTCGGACACCTCCCCGTACATGCGCAGCACGACCGTCTCGCCGGTGCCGGCCTCGGAGCCCACCCGGACCTCGGCGTCGAGGTGGGAGCGGGTGCGGTCGCGCAGGTTGCGGGGGTGCCGCTTGATGACGACCAGGGTGCGCGAGGGATGCTCGTGCGAGGCCTCCTCGCCCGCCTTGACCGCGTCGTAGGCGTTCTCCTCGTCGGTGACGATCACCAGCGTGAGCACCATGCCCACGGCCGGGGTGCCGATGGCCCGGCGGCCCTGCACCAGCGCCTTGTTGATCTTGCTTGCCGTGGTGTCGGTCAGGTCGATCCTCATGGCCTGCGCCAGCTCCGTCCGTCTCGTGCGAGCATCTCGTCGGCTTCCCGCGGTCCCCAGCCGCCCGAGGAGTACTGCGCGGGCTTCTCGTGCGCGGCCCAGTACCCCTCGATCGGGTCGAGGATCCGCCAGGACTCTTCCACTTCCTGGTGACGGGGGAACAGGTTGGCGTCGCCCAGCAGGACGTCCAGGATCAGCCGTTCGTACGCCTCCGGGCTGGACTCCGTGAACGACTCGCCGTACGCGAAGTCCATGGACACGTCCCGGATCTCCATCGACGTGCCCGGCACCTTGGAGCCGAACCGCACCGTCATGCCCTCGTCGGGCTGGACGCGGATGACGATCGCGTTCTCGCCCAGCTCCTCCGTCGCGGTGGAGTCGAAGGGGGAGTGCGGGGCCCGCTGGAAGACGACCGCGATCTCCGTCACCCGGCGGCCCAGCCGCTTGCCGGTGCGCAGGTAGAACGGGACGCCCGCCCAGCGGCGGTTGTCGATGCCCAGCTTGATGGCCGCGTAGGTGTCGGTGGTGGAGGCCGGGTCGATGCCCTCCTCCTCCAGGTAACCGGGCACCTGCGCGCCGCCCTGCCAGCCGCCCGCGTACTGCCCGCGCACGGTGTGCTCGCCGAGGTCGTCCGGCAGCCGTACCGCCTTCAGCACCTTCAGCTTCTCGGTGAGCAGCGACGCCGCGTCGAAGGAGGCCGGCTCCTCCATCGCGGTCAGGGCCATCAGCTGGAGCAGGTGGTTCTGGATGACGTCGCGGGCGGCGCCGATGCCGTCGTAGTAGCCGGCCCGTCCGCCGATGCCGATGTCCTCGGCCATCGTGATCTGCACGTGGTCGACGTAGGACCGGTTCCAGATCGGCTCGTACATCTGGTTGGCGAAGCGCAGCGCCAGGATGTTCTGGACGGTCTCCTTGCCCAGGTAGTGGTCGATGCGGAAGACCTGCTCGGGGTCGAAGACCTCGTGCACCAGCGCGTTCAGGTCGCGTGCGCTGTCCAGGTCGTGCCCGAACGGCTTCTCGATCACCGCGCGGCGCCAGGAGCCGTCCGGGGCGTCGGTCAGCCCGTGCTTCTTGAGCTGCTGGACGACCTTCGGGAAGAACTTCGGCGGCACCGAGAGGTAGAAGGCGTAGTTGCCGCTGGTGCCGCGGGAGGCGTCCAGCTCCTCGACGGCCTTGCGCAGCTGTTCGAACGCGTTGTCGTCGTCGAAGTCGCCGGGGATGAAGCGCGTGCCCTCGGCGAGCTGCTGCCAGACCTCCTCGCGGAACGGCGTGCGCGCGTGCTCCTTGACGGCGTCGTGCACGACCTGGGCGAAGTCCTGGTTCTCCCAGTCCCGGCGGGCGAAGCCGACCAGGGAGAAACCCGGCGGCAGCAGGCCGCGGTTGGCCAGGTCGTAGACGGCCGGCATCAGCTTCCGGCGGGACAGGTCGCCGGTGACACCGAAGATGACCAGTCCCGACGGGCCCGCGATGCGGGGGAGGCGCCGGTCCTGGGGATCGCGCAGGGGGTTGCTCCAGTCGAGCGGCGCGACGGGTGTCACGGCCTTCGCGTCCATCGCGGCCGGCTTCGCGCCCTTGGCGGCGCCGGCCGCCCCGGACTTCTTCGCGGTCCGGGCGGACCTGGCCGTCCTGGCCGGTTCCGAAGCCGCTGCGGCCCCGGACTCATCGGCCTCCTGGGCGTGCGACGGCCCTGCGGCCTCCTGCGCCGTCCTCGCCTCCTTGGCCTCCTTCGTCGCCTTGGTCTCGTGGACCGTCGTAGCGGGAAGGTCCTCGCTCATTCCCCGTCAACTCCCTTGCTGTCGAGGGACTTCGTCACGGCGTCCAGCAGTTCCTGCCAGGCCGCCTCGAACTTGGCCACGCCCTCCTGCTCCAGCTGCTGCACCACCTCGTCGTACGCGATGCCGAGCCGCTCCACGGCTCCGAGGTCGGCCCGGGCCTGGGCGTAACCACCGGTGACCGTGTCGCCCTGTACGTCACCGTGATCGGCGGCGGCGTCCAGGGTGGCCTCCGGCATCGTGTTCACGGTGCCGGGAGCGACCAGCTCCTCCACGTACAGGGTGTCCCGGAATGCCGGGTCCTTCACCCCGGTCGACGCCCACAGGGGGCGCTGGGGGTTGGCGCGGGCCCCGGCGAGGGCGGTGAAGCGGTCACCGGCGAAGACGTTCTCGTACGCCTCGTAGGCCAGTCGCGCGTTGGCCAGCGCCGCCTTCCCCTTCAGGGCGAGGGCGTCGTCCGTGCCCAGCAGTGTCAGGCGCTTGTCGATCTCGCTGTCGACGCGGGAGACGAAGAAGGAGGCGACGGAGTGGATGCCCGCCAGGTCGAGCCCGGCCGCCTGCGCCTTCTCCAGGCCGGCGAGGTAGGCGTCCATGACCTCGCGGTAGCGCTCCAGGGAGAAGATCAGCGTGACGTTGACGCTGATGCCGGCGCCGATGACCTCGGTGATCGCCGGGAGACCGGCCTTCGTCGCCGGAATCTTGATCATCACGTTGGGGCGGTCGACGAGCCAGGCCAGCTGGCGGGCCTCGGCGATCGTGGCCCGGGTGTCGTGGGCGAGACGCGGGTCGACCTCGATGGAGACCCGGCCGTCCCGGCCGCCGGTGGCGTCGTACACGCCACGCAGCACGTCGGCGGCGGCGCGGACGTCGGCGGTGGTCATCATGCGGACCGCCTCGTCGACGGTGACGCCCCGGGTCGCCAGGTCCGCGAGCTGCTCCTGGTACCCCTCACCGGAGCCGATGGCGGCCTGGAAGATCGACGGGTTGGTGGTGACGCCGACGACGTTCCTCGACTCGACCAGTTCGGCGAGGTTGCCGGACTCGATCCGCCGCCGCGACAGGTCGTCCAGCCAGATGGAGACGCCCGCCTCGGACAGGCGTCGCAGTGCTCCCGCGGTCGCGGTTGCTTCGGTCACAGTGATCATCTTCTCTTTCTGCGGTGTTTTCCGTGGTCGGGTCCGGTCGGCTCAGTCGCGGGCGGCGGCCAGCGACTCCCTGGCGGCGGCGGCCACGTGCTCCGCGGTGAAGCCGAACTCGGTGAACAGGGTCTTGGCGTCGGCGGAGGCGCCGAAGTGCTCCAGGGAGACGATGCGGCCCGCGTCCCCGGTGAACCGGTGCCAGGTGAGCCCGATACCGGCCTCCACGGCCACCCGGGCCTTCACGGACGGCGGCAGCACGCTCTCGCGGTACTCGCGCGGCTGCTCCTCGAACCACTCCACGGACGGCATCGACACCACCCGCGTGGGCGTCCCCTGCGCCTCCAGCGCCTCCCGTGCGGCCACGGCGAGCTGCACCTCGGAGCCGGTGGCGATCAGGAGGACCTCCGGGATGCCGGTGGAGGCCTCGGCGAGGACGTAGCCGCCGCGCGCCGCGTCCGGGTCGGGCTCGTACGTCGGTACGCCCTGGCGGGTGAGGGCGAGGCCGTGCGGGGCGGGGTTGGTGGAGTGCCGCCTGAGGATCTCGGCCCAGGCGGTCGCGGTCTCGTTGGCGTCGGCCGGGCGGACGACGTTCAGACCGGGGATGGCGCGCAGCGCGGCGAGGTGCTCGACCGGCTGGTGGGTCGGGCCGTCCTCACCGAGGCCCACGGAGTCGTGCGTCCACACGTACGTCACCGGCAGCTGCATCAGGGCGGACATGCGCACCGCGTTGCGCATGTAGTCGGAGAAGACCAGGAAGGTGCCGCCGTAGATCCGGGTGTTGCCGTGCAGGGCGACGCCGTTCATCTCCGCGGCCATCGAGAACTCGCGGATGCCGAAGTGGACGGTGCGGCCGTACGGGTCGGCCTCCGGCAGCGGGTTGCCCTCGGGGAGGAAGGAGGACGTCTTGTCGATCGTGGTGTTGTTCGAGCCGGCCAGGTCGGCGGAGCCGCCCCACAGCTCGGGCAGGACCGGTCCGAGGGCCTTGAGGACCTTGCCGGAGGCGGCGCGGGTGGCGACGGACTTGCCGGTCTCGAACACCGGCAGGGCGTCCTCCCAGCCCTCGGGCAGCCGGCCGGCGACCACGCGGTCGAACAGTCCGGCGCGCTCCGGCTGGTCGCCGCGCCACTCGGCGAGCCGCTTGTCCCAGGCGGCGTGCGCCTCGGCGCCCCGGTCCAGGGCCCGGCGGGTGTGGGCGAGGACCTCGTCGGCGACCTCGAAGGACCGCTCCGGGTCGAAGCCGAGGACGCGCTTGGTGGCGGCGACCTCGTCCGCGCCGAGGGCGGAGCCGTGGGAGGCCTCGGTGTTCCGCGCGTTGGGGGCGGGCCAGGCGATGATCGTGCGCATGGCGATGATGGAGGGGCGCCCGGTCTCGGCCTGCGCCGCCGTCAGCGCCGCGTACAGGGCGTGCACGTCGACGTCGCCGCTCTCGGCGGGCTCGACGCGCTGCACGTGCCAGCCGTAGGCCTCGTAGCGCTTGAGCACGTCCTCGGAGAACGCGGTCGCGGTGTCGCCCTCGATGGAGATGTGGTTGTCGTCGTAGAGGAGGACCAGGTTGCCGAGCCTCTGGTGACCGGCCATCGACGACGCCTCGGCGGAGACGCCCTCCTGGAGGTCGCCGTCGGAGACGATCGCCCAGACGGTGTGGTCGAAGGGGGACTCGCCGGCCGGTGCCCCGGGGTCGAAGAGTCCGCGCTCGTAGCGGGCGGCCATGGCCATGCCGACCGCGTTGGCGACGCCCTGGCCGAGCGGCCCGGTCGTCGTCTCCACGCCCGCCGTGTGCCCGTACTCGGGATGGCCGGGCGTCTTCGAGCCGTGCGTGCGGAACGTCTTCAGGTCGGCCAGCTCCACCTCGTACCCGGCGAGGTAGAGCTGCGTGTAGAGGGTCAGCGAGGTGTGGCCGGGGGACAGGACGAAGCGGTCACGGCCGGTCCACTCGGGATCGGCGGGGTCGTGCCGCATCACCTTCTGAAAGATCGTGTACGCCGCCGGGGCCAGGGCCATCGCCGTGCCGGGATGGCCGTTCCCGACCTTCTGCACGGCATCGGCCGCGAGAACTCGGGCGGTGTCGACGGCACGCCGGTCGAGTTCGGTCCATTCGAAGTGGTCCGCGCCGTCCACTGTGTGCGTGCTCATCTTCAAGAGATCCTCGATCGGAGCGAAAAACTGGTCTGACGTGTTCAAACTTAAAAGTCTGACTTTTGAGAGTGAAGGTCGAGGTGTGCCAGCCTGTGGTGAAACTGGGACACGCCCCGGCATCCGGGCGCACGGGTGGGACGGCACGAGAACGACATGGCGGACGAAAACATCCAAGACGGCGGTGGCGGTGGCGGCAGGGGCGGCGACGGAATCAGAACGTTCCCCTTCCCGGTCGATCTCAGCCTCCTCGGCGTCGGCATGCAGGTCGGTCCCATGGGGGCCGGCCGCACCTGGCACGCGCAGGCCCCGCTGCACCGCGTGCACCGCATCGACTTCCACGTCGTCATGCTCTTCACCGGCGGCCCGGTCCGCCACATGATCGACTTCGCCGAGTACGAGGCGACGGCCGGCGATCTGCTGTGGATCCGGCCCGGACAGGTCCACCGCTTCTCGCAGACGAGCGAGTACCGCGGAACGGTGCTCACCATGCAGCCCGGCTTCCTGCCCCGCGCCACCGTGGAGGCCACCGGCCTCTACCGCTACGACCTGCCGCCCCTGCTCCACCCCGACGGGGCGCGGCTCGCCGGGCTCACGGCCGCACTCGACCAGCTGCGGCGCGAGTACGAGGACGCCACCACCCTGCCCCTCAGCCTCCACACCGCCGTACTGCGCCACACGCTGTCCGCGTTCCTGCTGCGCCTCGCGCATCTCGCGGTCAGCTCCGCCGAGGCGGCGCGCCAGGGGCGGGCGGACACGCCGGGCGACACCACCTTCACGCTCTTCCGGGACGCGGTCGAGCGGGGCTTCGCCACCAACCACAGCGTCAGCGCCTACGCCGACGCGCTCGGCTACTCCCGCCGCACCCTCGTCCGCGCGGTGCGCGCCGCCACCGGCGAGACGCCCAAGGGGTTCATCGACAAACGCGTCGTCCTGGAGGCCAAGCGTCTGCTCGCCCACACCGACATGCCGATCGGCCGGGTCGGCGCGGCGGTCGGCTTCCCGGACGCGGCGAACTTCTCCAAGTTCTTCCAGCAGCACACGGACCGGGCACCGGCCGCCTTCCGGGCGGAGCTGCGCTGAGCGCCGCGCCGAGGGGGCCGACGGAGCAAGATAGTTCTCCCGTGGACGTGGCGCATGCGCCGAAGGTGGACGTGGCGCATGCGCCGAAGCGCGCACCGCGACCGCGGTCCCCCCACCCCCGTCGGAGGGACCGCGGCCGGCCGGACCGAGATGGCCGGTGCCTCAGCGGTGCGCCGGTTGCGGTGCGGCCGGGGCGGCGGCCGCCTCCTCGCGCACACCGAACCGCTCGTGCGCCCGGCGCAGCGGCTTCGGAGCCCACCAGGCGTGTCGGCCCAGCAGCGCCATGGTCGCCGGCACCAGCAGCATCCGTACGACCGTGGCGTCGATCAGCACCGCCAGCGTGAGGCCCAGCCCGATCTGCAGGATCGGGGCGAAGCCGCCCGTCATGAAGGCGCCGAAGACCACCGCGAGGAGCAGCGCGGCACAGGTCACCACCCGGCCCGAGCGGCGCAGCCCGGTCACCACGGCCTCCCGGTCGTCAGCGGTCCGCTCCCGGGCCTCGCGCATCCGCGCCAGGATGAACAGCTCGTAGTCCATGGCGAGTCCGAAGGCGATCGCGATGATCAGCGGCGGGGCGGTCAGACTCAGCGCGCCCAGCCCCTCGGCCCCGATCAGCCCGGCGAGATGACCGTCCTGGAACACCCACACGACGGCGCCGAGCGTGGCGGCGAGGCTGAGCAGCGTGGTCGCGATGGTGCGCAGCGGCAGCAGCACCGACCCGGTGAAGGCGAACAGCAGCACGAAGATCCCGGCCAGCACGGTCAGCGCCGCCCAGGGCGCCCGGTCGGCGAGCATCTGCCGGAAGTCGACCAGCTGAGCCGCGGTGCCGGTGACCTGGACAGGGGCGTCGCCGCGTATGTCCCGTACCCGTTCGACCAGTTCGGTGGCGGCCCTGCCGTCGACGGTGCCGGCCGGGGGCAGTTCGAGCACGGTCGTCCCGCCGGGCAGGTCACGGCTCCCGGTGCCCGGCGTGAGCGCGCGGATCCGGTCGGCCGTCGCCGTGTCGGTGCCGGGCCGCAGGGCCACGGTGACCGGCGAGACTCCGGTGCCCGGCGGGAAGTGCGCCTCGACGGCGTCGTACAGCTGCCGGGCCTCGGTGCTCTTCGGGAGCTGCTGCGCGTCGCCGATGTTGATGCGCATGCCGGTGACGGGCAGCGCCAGCACCAGCAGGGCCGGGACGGAGACCGCCAGGACGGCCACGCGCCGACGGGCCGCGAAGCGGGCCAGGCGGGCGAAGAGGCGGCCCTCCTCGCCCTTCGCCGGCACCTTCGCCGGGGCGATCTTCCCGCCGAACCGTGCCAGCAGCGCGGGCAGCAGCGTCAGCGCGGCGAGCATGTCGACGACGACCACCGCGGCCACCGCCAGACCCATGCTGCGCAGGAAGGTACTCGGGAAGACCAGCAGCCCGGCCAGGCTCACCGCCACCGTCAGCCCGGAGAAGAGCACGGTCCGCCCGGCCGCGGCCACCGTGCGGTGCACGGCCTCCACCACGTCGGCGGTGTCCCGACGTTCCTCCCGGAAGCGGACCAGCATCAGCAGGGCGTAGTCCACGGCGAGGCCGAGCCCCAGCATCGTCGTGACCTGGATCGCGTACACGGAGATGTCCGTGAACTGGCTGAAGGCGAACAGGCCCAGGAACGCGCCCGCGATGCCGGCCACCGCGACCAGCAGTGGCAGCCCCGCGGCGCGCAGCCCGCCGAAGATGACCAGCAGCAGCACCAGCACGACCGGCAGCGAGATCAACTCCGCGTTCTTCACGTCCTCCTGGGCCCGCTCGCCGAGCTGTTCGCCCAGCAGCGGCCCGCCGCTGACATGGACCCCGGAGGCGTCGATCCCGTGCAGCCGGTCGGCCGCCGCGTCCACCGCGGCCTCCTCGGCGTCGTCGTCCAGGCCGCCCTGGAAGGTGACGGGCACGATCAGCGCCCGCCCGTCCTCGGCGACCAGGCCGCGGGTGGCGTACGGGTCGGGCACCGCGGCGACGCCCGCGATCTCCCGCAGGTCGGCGACGGCCCTCCGCACCTGGGCACGCACCTCGGGGGCGGAGACGGCGGCGGCCTCGACGACGGCGGTGATCGACTCGCCCGACGGGTCGAGGCCGTCCAGGTACTCGGCGGCGGCCGCCGACTCGGTGCCGGGGACTTCGGGCACGTCGTCGGAGAGCTTTCCGAAGACACCCGTTCCGAGGCCGAACCCGAGCAGCAGGAACACGCCCCACAGGAGCATCACGGTCAGTGGGCGGCGGGTCGCCGCCCGGGCGAGTGTGGACAGCACGGTGCCTCCAGGCAATCGTCAGCCGACTTGGGATGCGTCATTCGGCATCGCCAACAGACTCGTGCCGAGGGCACGGTGCCGGATCGCCGGAGGGAGTGGTTTACGGGACTCGCCCCGACGGGGGAGTCCGCCGCCCGCCTCACCCGTCAGGGGGAGCCCGGAGTCACCAGGCCGGTCTCGTACGCGCAGATCACCGCCTGCACCCGGTCCCTGAGACCGAGCTTGCCCAGCACGTTGCTGACATGGGTCTTGACGGTGTGCTCGCTCACGAACAGGGTCGTGGCGATCTCGGAGTTGGACAGCCCGCGCGCCAGCAGGCGCAGCGTCTCCACCTCGCGGGCGGTCAGCACGTCGAGGCGCTGCGGGGTGACCTCGGCGGTGGCGTCCTCCCGCCGGCGCCGCACGATGTCCGCGACCAGCCGGCGGGTCACCGCCGGTGCCAGCAGCGAGTCGCCGGCCGCGACCACCCGCACCGCGTGCACCAGGTCGTCCCGGCGCACGTCCTTGAGCAGGAAGCCGCTGGCGCCCGCGTACAACGCCTCGTACACGTACTCGTCCAGGTCGAAGGTGGTCAGCATGACGACCTTGCAGGCGGACCGCGCGCACACCCGCCGGGCCGCGTCGAGGCCGTCCATGACCGGCATCCGGATGTCCAGGAGCAGCACGTCGGGCGCGTGCCGCTCGACCGCGGCCACCGCCTCGGCACCGTCACCCGCCTCCGCGACGACCTCGATGTCGGCCTGTGCCTCCAGAATCATGCTGAAGCCGCTGCGGACCAGCTCCTGGTCGTCCGCGACGACCACCCGGATGCTCACCCGAGCGCCGCCCGCCGTCCGGTGGCGACGGGCAGGCGTACGACGACGCGGAAGCCACCGTCCGGGCCGCGGCCCGCGGTGGCCCCGCCCCCGCAGGCGGCGGCCCGCTCCCGGATGCCTATCAGCCCGTGTCCGCCCTCGCCCGGGGCCGACGCGCCCCGTCCGTCGTCCGTCACCGTCAAGGTCACTTCGTCCTCCGCCCAGTCGAGCCCGACCGTCGCGGAGGAAGCGTACGCGTGCTTGACCGTGTTGGTGAGTGCCTCCTGCGCGATGCGGTAGGCGGCGACCTCGGTGTCCGGCGGCAGCGGGCGCGGCTCCCCGGTCACCCGCAACTCCACACGCAGACCGGTCGATTCTCCCACCTGCCGGACCAGGCCGGACAGCGCGGCCACACCCGGCTGCGGCAGGCGTTGCGGTACGGCTGCCGGCTGCTCCTGCTTGAGTACGCCGAGAATACGCCGCAGTTGGGTCATCGCGTCCCGGCCGGCGGTCGCGATAGCTTCGAACGCCGCCTCCGCGCGCGCCGGATCACTGCGTACGACGACCGGTCCCGCCTCGGCCTGCACCACCATCAGGCTGACCGCGTGCGCCAGGATGTCGTGCATGTCGCGGGCGATGCGGGAGCGTTCCTGCGCCATGGCCCGTGCGGTGTCGGCGGCCCGCTCGCGCTCCAACCGCCGGGACCGGTCCTCCAGTTCGGCGGTGTAGGCCCGCTGGGTGCGGGCGAGCGTGCCGAGCGCGTACGCGCACACGATGCTCAGCAGCTGGAAGGCGTACTCGAAGGGCTCGGCGTTTTCCTTGTGGCTGATGGTGACGGCGATCCCGATCAGCCAGCCCGCCAGCATCAGGCGCCGCTGCCAGGGCCGGGCGAGGGCGGCCAGTGTGTAGAGGACGACGAACCCGCCGTACATCAGGTCGGGCGGGGGCGCGTGGTGCAACGCCTGCGTGGGGGTGGCCACGGACACGGCACAGGCGGTGGCGAAGGGCGCCGCGCGCCGCCACACCAGCGGCAGCGCCGTGGCGGCCCCGAGCAGCCAGCCCCGCCAGGTCAGCGGATCGTCGCCCTCGTCGGGGAACAGCCACTGCAGGGAGACGGCGAACAGCACCAGCGCGGCGACGGCCGCGTCGACGGCGTACGGATTCGTCGTACGCAGGCGTGCGGCGACGGAGGCGAGCGGGGACCGGACGGACATGGGCGGCTCCTCGGGGCAAAGGCCGTCCCAGTATCGCGAGGGCTCCGGGGCCGCGTCCTCACCGGTGAGAGGGATTTCCGGTGCCCGGCGGGAGGGCTTGGCCCGCACCGGCCGGTCGGACGCCCCGCGCCGTCCCGCCCCGGTTCCTCCGGCCGCCGCCCCAGCGCCCGGGATATCCCGCGCGCCGCCGGCCGCACCGCGGGGACCAGCGTCGGCACCTGTGCGCCGGCGTGCGGTACGACGACCGAGACGGCCGCGGTCACCGTGCCGTCCGGACCGTGCACCGGAGCCGCCACCGGCCGGGCGCCGTCGGTAACCTGACGGTCACTCACCGCCGCGCCGGTGCGCCGCACCTCGGCCAGCACCCGGCGCAGCCGCACCGGATCGGTGATCGTACAAGGGGTGAAGGAGGCGAGCGGACCCACGCGGTGGGCCTCCTGGAACTCCGGTTCGCCATGGACGAGCAGGGCGAGACCGACGCCGGTGGCGTGCAGCGGCCAGCGGGCGCCGACGCGGATGTGCACGCCGACCGAGGAACGCCCCGCCAGCCACTCGATGGAGACGACCTCGCTGTCGTCCCGCACCGCCAACCGCACGTTCCTATGGGTCGCCTCGTACAGGTCCTCCAGATACGGCAGCGCGACCTGCCGCAGCGGCAGACCGCGCGGGGCGAGTGCGGCGACCTCCCACAGCCGCAGTCCCGCGTGGTAGGCACCCGACTCGTCCCGCTCCAACGCGCCCCATTCGGTCAGCGCCCGCACCAGCCGGTGCGCGGTGGTCAGGCTCAGCCCGGCCCGGCGGCCGATGTCCGTCAGGCACGGCGCCGGGTGTTCGTGGTCGAACGCGGCGAGCACCGACAGCAGCCGTTCGGGCGCGGTGGTGGCGCCCCCGCGCACGGGAGTCCCGCCGCTCGACGAGCGAAGCCGGCAGTGGGGGAGGGCGGTCATGGCCGGGCAACCCCGGATGGGCGATGGCGGAAAGGGGACGGGGCGGGGCTGAGCCGGGGCCGGGACGTCGGCCCGAGCGTACGATGCCGGCCGCGCCCGGCACAGGGGGGCGTGTGGGCTGTGGCGAGCAACTGGGGGCCGGCCCGGTCGGTCCGGCGTGCCATGATCGGCGCCAGGTGGAAGCCGGGGTGGTGACGGAAGGGTGCGGGCATGAGACTGACGATTCTGGGCGGCGGCGGATTCCGGGTGCCGCTCGTGTACGGGGCGCTCCTCGGGGACCGCTCCGAAGGTCGCGTGACGCATGTCGTGCTGCACGATCTGGACACGGCCCGGCTGTCGGCGGTGACCCGGGTGCTGGCCGAGCAGGCCGCCGGGGTGCCGAACGCGCCGGAGGTGACCGCTACGACGGACCTGGACGAGGCGCTGCGCGGGGCCGACTTCGTGTTCTCGGCGATCCGCGTCGGCGGTCTGGAAGGGCGGGCCGAGGACGAACGGGTGGCGCTGGCCGAGGGCGTCCTCGGGCAGGAGACGGTCGGCGCGGGCGGCATCGCATACGGGCTGCGCACCGTCCCGGTCGCCGTCGACATCGCGCGCCGCGTGGCCCGGCTTGCGCCGGACGCCTGGGTCATCAACTTCACCAACCCGGCCGGCCTGGTCACCGAGGCCATGTCCCGGTACCTCGGCGACCGCGTCATCGGCATCTGCGACTCGCCGGTCGGCCTCGGCCGCCGCGTCGCCCGCGTGCTGGGCGCCGACCCGGACCGGGCGTGGATCGACTACGTCGGCCTCAACCACCTCGGCTGGGTACGCGGCCTGCGCGTCGCCGGCCGCGACGAACTCCCGCGGCTGCTCGCCGACCCGGCGCTGCTCGGCTCCTTCGAGGAGGGCCGGCTCTTCGGCCCCGAGTGGCTGCGCTCCCTGGGCGCGATCCCCAACGAGTACCTGCACTACTACTACTTCAACCGGGAGACCGTCCGCGCCTACCAGGAGGCCGACCGCACCCGCGGCGCGTTCCTGCGCGACCAGCAGGCCCGCTTCTACGACGAGATGCGCCGCCCGGACGCCCCGGCCCTCGCGACCTGGGACCGCACCCGCGCCGAGCGCGAGGCCACCTACATGGCCGAGAACCGCGAAGCGGCGGGCGCGGGCGAGCGCGAGGCCGACGACCTGTCCGGCGGATACGAGAAGGTGGCGCTGGCGCTGATGCGCGCCGTCGCCCGCGACGAGCGCACCACGCTGATCCTCAACGTCCGCAACCGCGGCACACTCTCGGTCCTCGACGCCGACGCCGTGATCGAGGTTCCGTGCCTGGTCGACGCGAACGGTGCCCACCCGGTGGCCGTGGCCCCGCTGCCGGGCCACGCCACCGGCCTGGTCTGCGCGGTCAAGGCGGTCGAGCGCGAGATCCTGACGGCGGCCGGGTCCGGCTCCCGCACGGCAGCGGTGCGCGCCTTCGCACTGCACCCGCTCGTCGACTCGGTCAACGTCGCCCACCGCCTCGCCGACGGCTACACGGCCGCCCATCCGGGTCTGGCGTATCTGAGGTAGGGCGGCCGGCCTTTCGGCCGCGTCCTACGCGGGAGCCCCGGCGGCCGGGTCCGGAGCGGGGGCGGTGATCGGGCCGCCGGCCGGTGCGGCGACCGCCGGATACTTCACCGGAGCCGGAGCCGGAGCCGGAGCCGGAGCCGGAGCCGGAGCCGGAGCCGGAGCCGCGACGGCGGGGAGGTCCGGTCGCTGATGCGGCAGGGAGACGGGCCGCAGCGGGCGGGGCCCGGACACCACCGTGTAGTCCTGGCCCAGGAACGGCGGCGTCAGCTCACCCGGGTCGTCACCGAGGGCCAGCCGGACCGCCGCCCACGGCACGTTGATCCCGCACAGCGCCAGCTGGTGCAGCCCTCCGGCCGGTCGGGTGTTGACATCCATCAGGACGGGCCGGTCGCCGTACATCCGGAACTGCACGTTGGCCAGGTGGTGCAGCCCGAACTCCTCGGCGATCCGCCGGGCCGGCGCCAGCCACTGCTCGTGGAGCGTGAAACCCCGGCGGCGGCCGTCCTTGGTACGGCCCACGGCCAGCCGCACCCGGTTGTCGGGTCCGGTGAGGCAGTCCACCGAGACCTCCGGCTGCTCCAGCCGCGGCATCACCAGCCAGTCGACCGGCTCATCGGCCGCCCCCAGCGCCTCGACGACCAGGTGCAGCGGCACGGACGGACTCGGGAAGCCGTTCAGGTGCGCGAGGGAGAAGGGGTCCCGGGTGACCATCCGGAAGCCCACGCCACCCGCGCCGGACGCGGGCTTGAAGCACGCCCGGTGCCCGTGGGCCTCCAGTTCCTCGACGGCCGAGACGAGTTCCTCGGCGGTGCGGACGCGCCACCACGGCGGTACCGGCACGCCGATCGCCCGGACCGCCTCGTAGGCGATCACCTTGTCCTGGAAGACGGCCACCGCCTCCGGCGGCGGCGCCAGCAGTGCCGTACCGGCCGCCTCGAACTCGGCACGGTGGGCCACGATCGCCGACTGGTACAGCCGGGGCACGAACACGTCGATGCCGCGCCGCGCGCACTGGTCCAGGGCGTACTCGACGTAGCCGGCCGGGGACAGGCCCTCCGGCTCCAGGTCGGCGGTGTCCGCGGCGGCCAGCACGGGGGAGTCCGGGTCACCGTGCGTGGCGTGGATCTCGACGGCCCGGTCGGCGGGATTTCTCCGCAGCTGATCCATGAAGAAGACGTTCTCCGCGTACGTGCGGTTGAGCCAGACGCGTACGGGAGAAACCATGCAGGCCGCCTTTCACGGTTCGCGGGCAGGGCGAAGCGGGCCGTGCCCGGCCAGGGGGTTGGAGGGACACCAAGCCGCCCTGCGCGGAGGGGATCGTGGCGGTGGTGTTGGGCCGATCATAGGGGGTTGCACGCCTTCGGACGCAAAGCGCGTCACACGGATGCACGGGCGGTGTCACGGGGCGGGCGGGACGCCCTGGTCCGGCGTGGGCGAGCCGCCCTTGTGACCGGGGCCCGCGATGTGATCTCGTGGCGTCGAACGGGCGTCCGGAAGGGGTGGGGGATGACGGCGACGGACGGTGGCCCGGGGAGGCTGTGGGCCATCAGCGACCTGCACATCGGCTACGCGGAGAACCGCGCCCTGGTCGAGAAGATGCGTCCCGAGTCCGACGACGACTGGCTTCTGGTGGCCGGCGACGTGGCGGAGACGGCCGCCGACATCCGCTGGGCCCTGAGCACCCTCGCGGACCGCTTCCGCCGGGTCCTCTGGGCCCCCGGCAACCACGAACTGTGGACGCATCCCAAGGACACCGTCACCCTCCGTGGCGTCGCCCGTTACGAGCACCTCGTCGAGATGTGCCGCGAGCTGGGCGTGACGACACCCGAGGACCCGTACCCCGTGTGGGAGGGAGCCGGCGGCCCGGCGGTCGTCGCGCCGCTGTTCCTGCTCTACGACTACTCGTTCCTGCCCGCCGGATCGGCGACCAAGGACGAGGGACTGGCGTACGCCCACGGCACCGGCGTCGTGTGCAACGACGAGTTCCTGCTGCACCCCGACCCCTACCCGAGCCTTGACGCCTGGTGCCGGGCGCGGGTCGCCGAGACCGAGCGCAGGCTCGCCGCGCTCCCCGCGGACCTGCCGACGATCCTCGTCAACCACTATCCGCTGGACCGGCACCCCACCGACGTCCTGTGGTACCCCGAGTTCGCCATGTGGTGCGGCACCCGACTGACCGCCGACTGGCATCGCAGGTTCCGGGTCGACACCATGGTCTACGGGCATCTGCACATCCCGCGGACCACCTGGCACGAGGGCGTCAGGTTCGAGGAGGTGTCGGTGGGCTACCCCCGCGAATGGCGCAAGCGGACCGGGCCACCGGGAGCGCTGCGCCGCATCCTGCCGTCGCCGACGCGAGAGGAGGCGGCCCGGTGATCGAGGAGCTGCTGCCCGACACGGTGGTCACCGTGGAGGCCCACGGCCAGGACGAGGCGGGGCACCTTCCCCTCTACCCGGAGGAGGCGGCGCTCGTGGCCCGGGCGGTCGCCAAGCGCCGCCGGGAGTTCACCCTCGTCCGGTCCTGCGCCCGCCGGGCCATGGAGAAGCTCGGCGTGCCCGCGCAGCCCGTGCTGACCGGCGAACGCGGAGCGCCGCGCTGGCCCGCCGGGCTGGTCGGCAGCATGACCCACTGCGACGGCTACTGCGCCGCCGCGCTGGTCCGCGCCACCGACCTGGCCTCCCTCGGCATCGACGCCGAACCCGACGGGCCGCTCCCGGACGGCGTCCTGCCCACCGTGTCCCTGCCCGTGGAGGCGGAGCGACTGCGCCGGCTGGCCGATGAGCGTCCCGGCGTCCACTGGGACCGGCTGCTGTTCAGTGCCAAGGAGTCCGTCTACAAGGCGTGGTTCCCGCTCACCGGGGAGTGGCTGGACTTCCTGGAGGCGGACATCGAGATCTCCGTGAATCCCGGCGACCCGCGCCGCGGTACCCTGCGCGCCACCCTCCTGGTGCCGGGACCGACCGTGGGCGGCCGGCGGCTGACCCACTTCGACGGCCGCTGGACCGCCGGGCGCGGACTGGTCGCCACGGCGGTCACGGTCCCGCACACCTGAGCCTTCCGCCGTGCCGCCCGCACTCCCCGGGGGCCGCTCCGTCCGTCCGGCGGCGCGTGCGGCTCGGGCCCCGCGTCAGGGCCGCGGGCACCAGCCCCGCAGCAGCCGGAAGAACTCCTCCTCGTTGCCGGCCAGCCCTGCGGCCTCCAGCGCCTGTTCCGCCTCGGCCAGCACGGAGGGCGGGACGACGGGCGGACGAGGGGCGTCGGCCGGTCCCGCCGTGGTGTCGAAACCGGCGCGCACCGTGTGCAGCAGCCGCAGGTAGGCCTGAACGGCGGTGCGCTCGTGGTCGGTCAGTACGGCGGTGGTGGTGGTCATCGGTCGGCTCTCCCCACAACGACGTCAGCGGTCACGCGCCCCCGCACAGCGGCGGCACTCTCCCAGCTTGCCGCCCGCCACTGACAATCCCGCCGAGCCGCGCCCCGTACGCCGCTCGTCATGGGCCGATCGGGCCATCAGCCCAGATAACCCAGCGACGCCCCTATCCGGCCCGCCAGGTGGTCCCGCTGCACCGGCCCGCGCAGAGCCGAACCGTCCAGCCACGTCCGGCACTTGCTGGCCAGCAGCAGCCCGAAGGCCTCCGCCTCCTTCTCGTCGGCGAGGTCGAAGCGGGAACGCGCGGCGACCGTGCGCACGGTGGCGCGCAGCAACTCCTCGTCCCGGTCCGCGCCGGCGTCCAGCAGCCGGGCCGCAACCGTGGCTCCCTCGACGTGGTGCCCGCAGTGCCCGGCCTTCATGTGCCACAGCTCGTGGCCCAGGATGACCAACTGGTGGTCGGGCGCGGTGCGTTCCTCGACGACGACCAGATCCTGGTCGGCCATGTCGAGCCACAGCCCGCTGGCCGTCCCGGGCGGAAAGGCGGCCATGCGGAACACCACCGGACGGCCCCGCCGCCTGCTCATCGCCTCGCACAGTGCCGCGTACAACTCGGTGGGCCGCGCCGGGGCGGGCAGCGTCAGCTCCTCGACCAACTCGCCGCACAGGCGGCGCATCTCCCTACCGATGCCCACGTCTCTCCCCAGGCTCACGACTCGGGCCGCTTGACGCTTTCCAGGAGCATGTCCAGCCATTCGGCGACCTTGTCGCGGTGCTGGTCGGTGGGCAGTTGGGCGGCCCGCCAGGCGATGCCGCGGACGCCGTGGTCCTGCAGCAGCCGCTCCAGCGGGTCGCCGGCGGCGGCCGCCGCCTTCCGCTCCCGGTCGGCGAGCTGCTGGAGCAGTTCCTGCTCGGTGTGCTGAAGGGCGCCCGCTAGCGCCTCGGAGTCCTCGGCGGTGAGGAATCCGGCGTGCACCCGGAAGAAGCGCTGGATGGCGTCGCAGTGCTCCATGGTGGGCCGCCGGTCGCCGTTGATGAGGGCGCCCGCCTGCTGCCGGGACATGCCGGCGCCGTCGGCGATCTCCTGCTGGGTGTACTTGCGTCCGCTGGGTTTCAGCCGGGTGCGGCGCAACAGGTCGAGACGCTGCACGAACCGGGCCTGCACATCGGGCTCGCCCGCCGGCCGGCCGCTCAGCAGGGCGCCCACCACGGACTCGGGGACACCGGAGGCGGCGGACAGACGGCCGACGTCGAAGACCTCGGCGGCGGACACGCCGAGCCGGTCCGCGAGTGCGGTGATGCGGGCGACGACGGCGGACAGCGCGGCCGTCGGCATGGCACCCGGACCCTCGAAGCCACCCGTCACCGACAGCTCTCCTACGTCTCTCACAGGCCTCACAGGCTTCTCACAAGCGGTTGCCGTGAACTTCCCGGAGAGTAGCCTGCCGCTCGAACTCACATCCAGGTCTCGCCACAACTGTGGCCTATTTCAGCCGTCAACAGGCACAAAATGCCACGATAGTTGACACGCCTCGCGTCGGGGCACCAGGATCGGGACGCCGCGAGAAGGCCGCATAGGCAAGAGGGGTGACCTCCCGATGGCATTTCAGGCAGAAGGGCAGCGGCCGGCGCCGCGGCCCGTCCCCACGACCCCCGAAGCCCAGGCGTACCTCCAGGACTACACCGCGCTCCTGGAGGCCGTGTCCTTCCCCTCCCTCGTCGTCGACCACCGCTGGGACGTGCTCCTGACCAACGGCGCCTTCCGGACACTCTTCCGGGGGGCCGGACCGCATCCGACGGCCATGCCGGGCGACAACTTCCTCAGATTCGTCCTGTTCCACCCCGACGCCTCCGCGGTCCTCGGGGAGCACGAGTCGAGCTGGTGCCTGCCCATGCTGGCGCACCTGGCCGGCGCCCTGGAGCGGAACGGCCACGACAACGCCCTGCAGGCCGTCCGCCGTGACATCGCCCAGGACCCGATCATGGAGGCCGCCTACCGCCAGGGCCTGCCGCACTGGATCCGTGCCGTCGGCGCGGCGGCCGTGGAACTCGACGGTGCCGTACGGCCGCTGCACCATCCCGACCCACGCTGGGGCGTCACCGAGTGCCGGGTCGTGGTCGAAACGTGCAAGGCGCTGGAGGAGTTGGGCTGCACCCGGCTGACGCTGGTCCTGCGCGAACCCCGCCGCGCCCCGCACCGACCCGCACGCCCCCGCCGCGCCGCCGCCCATCTGAGAGTCGTCCCCGCTCCCGAGTGATCCACCGCGCGAGCGGACTCCGCCCTGTTCCCACTCAGTGTGGTGTGTGACATAGTACTGGCGTGAGCACGCCGCTGACCTGCGATGTCGTAGTGGTCGGGGCCGGAATGGTGGGTGCGGCCTGTGCGCTGTACGCCGCCCGCGCCGGGCTCGACGTGACAGTGGTGGACCGTGGCCCGGTGGCCGGCGGCACCACCGGAGCGGGGGAGGGCAACCTCCTCGTCTCCGACAAGGAACCCGGACCCGAGCTGGAACTCGCCCTGCTGTCCGCCCGCTTGTGGACCGCGCTGGCCGGCGAACTGGGCCACGCCGTCGAGTACGAGGCCAAGGGCGGCGTGGTCGTCGCCGGGACCCCCGAGTCACTGGCCGGCCTGGAGGCCTTCGCCGCCGGCCAGCGGACGGCCGGGGTGCAGGCGGTGGGCGTCCCGGCGGACCGGCTGCACGACCTCGAACCCCGTCTCGCCCCCGGCCTGGCGGGCGCCGTGCACTATCCGCAGGACGCCCAGGTCATGCCCGCCCTGGCCGCCGCCCGCCTGCTGCGGGCGTCCGGGGCCCGGCTGCACACCGGCCGGACGGTGACCGGCGTCCTGCGCGACCGCGACGGCGCCGTGCGCGGAGTACGCACGGACCGCGGTGACCTGCACGCCCCGGCCGTCGTCAACGCGGCCGGACCGTGGGGCGGCGAACTGGCCGCCCTGGCCGGTGTACGGCTGCCGGTCCTGCCCAGACGCGGCTACGTCCTGGTCACCGAACCACTGCCGCCCCGCGTACGCCACAAGGTGTACGCCGCGGACTACGTCGCCGACGTCGCCAGCGACTCGGCCGCCCTGCAGACCTCCCCGGTCGTGGAGGGCACCGCCGCGGGGCCGGTCCTCATCGGTGCCAGCCGCGAACGGGTCGGCTTCGACCGGTCGGTGTCCCTTCCGGCGCTGCGGGCGCTGGCGGCGGGCGCGACCCGGCTGTTCCCCTTCCTCGCGCAGGTACGGGCGCTGCGGGCGTACGCCGGGTTCCGGCCGTATCTGCCCGATCACCTGCCGGCGATCGGCCCCGACCCGAGGGCGCCCGGTCTCCTCCACGCGTGCGGGCACGAGGGCGCGGGCATCGGCCTGGCCACCGGCACCGGACACCTGATCGCCCAACTGCTGAGCGGTGAGCGGCCCGCGCTCGACCTCACCGCGTTCCGCCCCGACCGCTTTCCCGAGGAAGCCCGGTGAACCCGCTCCGGCTGGTCCGGGCCCGGCCGGCGCGCGCCTTCACGGTCACCGTCGACGGGCGGACGACCGAGGCACTGCCCGGCCGGACGGTCGCCGCCGCGCTGTGGGCGGCCGGTATCACCGCCTGGCGCACCACCCGGAACACGGACCGGCCGCGCGGGGTGTTCTGCGGGATCGGCGTGTGCTTCGACTGCCTCGTCACCGTCAACGACCGCCCCAACCAGCGCGCCTGCCTGGTCCCCGTACACCCCGGCGACGTGATCCGCACCCAGGAGGGGACCGGCCATGAGGACTGACCTCGCGGTGATCGGGGCCGGACCGGCCGGGCTCGCGGCGGCGCTGACGGCGGCCGCCCGCGGGGTACGGGTCACGGTCGTGGACGCGGCCGACCGGCCGGGCGGGCAGTTCTTCCGGCAGCCCGCCGCCGAGCTGGGCGCCCGGCGGCCACGGGCGCTGCACCACCGGTGGCGCACCTGGGAGCGGCTGCGGGACGGGCTCGCCGCCAGTGACGTACGCGTTCTGACGGACCATCACGTGTGGTTCGTCGAGGAGCGGTCCGGCGCGTTCACCGTGCACGCGCTGCTCGGGCCCGGGCAGGACGAGCCGGTCGCCGTACACGCGGACGCGGTTCTGCTCGCCACCGGCGGCTACGAGTACGTCCTGCCCTTCCCCGGCTGGACCCTGCCCGGCGTACTCACCGCCGGGGGCGCCCAGGCCATGCTCAAGGGCGGGCTGGTGGTGCCCGGACGGGCCGCCGTCGTCGCCGGCACCGGGCCGCTGCTGCTGCCCGTGGCGACCGGGCTCGCGGTGGCCGGGGCGCGGGTGGCGGCGCTCGTGGAGTCCGCCGACCCGAGGCAGGTCGCCCGCCACGCCCGCGCCCTGGCCGGGAAGCTCCCCGAGGGCGCCGGATACGCCGCCCGGCTCCTGCGCCACCGCGTCCGCCCTCTCACCCGGCACACCGTCGTCCGCGCCCACGGCGACGACCGGCTGACCGGCGTGACCGTCGCCGCCCTCGACGCCGACGGACGCGTCCGGCGCGGCACCGGGCGGTACATCCCCTGCGACACCCTGGCCGTCGGCCACGGCATGCTTGCGCACACCGACCTCGCCGACGGCCTCGGCTGCCGCCTGGACGGCCCGGCCGTGGCCGTCGACGCCGAGCAGCGCACGAGCGTCCCCGGCGTCTGGGCGGCCGGGGAGTCCACCGGCGTCGGCGGCGCCGCCCTCGCGCTTGCCGAGGGGCACATCGCCGGGCGCTCGGTCGCCGCCCGACTGCGGGGCACCGGGCCCCGACCGGCCGGCCGGACGGACGCCGAGCGGACCCGTGAGACGCTGCGGGCCTCCGCCGAGGTCCTCGCCGCCGCCTTCGCCCCGCCCGCCCACTGGACCGACCAGGTCACCGACGACACCCTCGTCTGCCGTTGCGAGGAGGTCACCGCCGGTGCCGTCCGGGAGGCCGTCGACGGCTTCGGCGCGGGGGACGTGCGCACCGTGAAGCTGCTGACCCGGGCCGGGATGGGCTGGTGCCAGGGGCGGATGTGCGCCCCAGCCGTCGCCGGTCTCACCGGATGCGGAGCCACCCCTTCCCGGCGGCCGTTCGCCCGCCCCGTTCCCCTCGGTGTGCTCGCCCAGAAACCGCAGGAACAGCGGGAACAGCCAGAACAGCAGGAACAGTAGGAACCGCCCGAGCCGGAACAGCCACAGCCGGAACAGCCACAGCCGGAACAGCCCGAGAGAGGATCCTCATGACCGACCACCGCCCCTGGCGCGGCGTCCTCGTCGCCACCGCCCTCCCGCTGAACGACGACCTCTCCGTCGACTACGACGCCTATGCGGGCCACTGCGCCTGGCTGGTGGCGAACGGCTGCGACGGTGTCGTACCCAACGGCTCCCTCGGCGAGTACCAGGTGCTCACCCCCGAGGAACGCACCCGGGTCGTCGAGACCGCAGTCGCCGCCGTCGGCGGGGAGCGGGTCATGCCCGGCGTCGCGGCCTACGGGTCCACCGAGGCACGCCGCTGGGCCGAGCAGGCACGGGAGGCCGGCTGCGGCGCGGTGATGCTGCTGCCGCCCAACGCCTATCGCGCCGACGAACGTTCCGTCCTCGCCCACTACGCCGAGGTCGCGAGGGCGGGCCTGCCGGTCGTCGCGTACAACAACCCCGTCGACACCAAGGTCGACCTGGTGCCGGAACTGCTCGCCCGGCTGCACGGCGAGGGACACATCCAGGGCGTCAAGGAGTTCTCAGGCGACGTCCGCCGTGCCTACCGCGTCGCGGAACTCGCCCCGGACCTGGACCTGCTGGTCGGCGCCGACGACGTCCTGTTGGAGCTGGCGATCGCCGGGGCGAAGGGCTGGATCGCCGGATACCCCAACGCGCTGCCCGCCGCCTGCGTCGAGCTGTACCGCGCCGCCACCGCCGGCGACCTGTCCACGGCCGACCGGCTGTACCGGCAACTGCACCCGCTGTTGCGCTGGGACTCGAAGGTCGAGTTCGTGCAGGCGATCAAGGTCTCCATGGACCTCGCCGGACGGCACGGCGGCGCCTGCCGCCCGCCGCGTGTGCCGCTGCTGCCCGAGCAGGAGGCCGCCGTCCGTGCCGCCACCGAGAAGGCCCTCGCGGCCGGACTGGCGTAGGGGTACGACCATGCGCAGCAGACTCGTCCTGCACGCCGTCGACTCCCACACCGAGGGCATGCCCACCCGAGTGGTCACCGGCGGCGTCGGCACCATCCCCGGCGCGACGATGAACGAGCGGCGGCTGTACTTCCGCGAACACCGCGACGACGTCAAGCGGTTCCTGATGAACGAACCGCGCGGCCACGCCGCCATGAGCGGCGCGATCCTCCAGCCGCCCACCCGGCCCGACTGCGACTGGGGCGTCGTCTACATCGAGGTCTCCGGCTACCTCCCCATGTGCGGACACGGCACGATCGGCGTGGCGACCGTCCTCGTGGAGACCGGCATGGTCGAGGTCGTGGAACCCGTCACCACCATCCGCCTCGACACCCCCGCCGGAGTCGTGGTCGCCGAGGTGGCGGTGGAGGGCGGCGCGGCCCGGGCGGTGACCCTGCGCAACGTGCCCTCCTTCGCCGCCGGCCTCGACCGCGAGGTGACCCTGCCCGACGGCCGGACGGTGACGTACGACCTCGCCTACGGCGGCAACTTCTACGCGATTCTGCCGCTGGAGCGGCTGGGGCTGCCCTTCGACCGGTCCCGCAAGGACGACATCCTCGCCGCCGGCCTCTCCCTGATGGCGGCAATCGCCGAGGACGAAGAACCGGTACACCCGGAGGACCCGTCCATCCGCGGCTGCCACCATGTCCAGGTGACCGCACCCGACGCAACCGCCCGCCGCTCCCGGCACGCCATGGTGATCCACCCCGGCTGGTTCGACCGCTCGCCCTGCGGCACCGGCACCAGTGCCCGCATGGCCCAGCTGCACGCCCGGGGCGAACTCCCCCTGCGCACGGAGTTCGTGAACGAGTCCTTCATCGGCACCCGGTTCACCGGCCGGCTGCTCGGCACCACCGAGGCCGGGGGCCTGCCCGCCGTGCTGCCCAGCTTCACCGGCCGCGCGTGGATCACCGGCACCGCGCAGTACCTGCTCGATCCCGAGGACCCCTTCCCCGCGGGGTTCGTGCTGTGAGTGCTGTGAACGCGAACGCCACCGGTCCCGCCCTGCCCGTCCTGGGCGGCAGGAAGCCCAGCCACCGCGAGCGGGTCGCCGAGGCGCTGCGCGCCGCCCTGATCGCGGGCGAACTGCGCCCCGGCGAGGTCTACTCGGCCCCCGGCCTCGCTGCCCGCTTCGGCGTCTCCGCCACCCCCGTGCGCGAGGCGATGCTCGACCTCGCCAAGGAAGGGCTGGTCGGCACCGTTCCCAACAAGGGATTCCGGGTCACCGCCGTCTCCGACGGGCAACTCGACGAGTACACCCACATCCGGTCGCTCATCGAGATCCCGACCACCGCCGGGCTCGCCACCACCGCCGACGCCGTCGCGCTGGAGGCCCTGCGCCCGGTGGCCGAGGAGATCGTCACCTCGGCCGCGGCCGGTGACCTCATCGCGTACGTCGAGGCCGACCTGCGCTTCCACCTGGGGCTGCTGGCGCTGGCCGGCAACGCCCACCTGGTGGAGGTCGTACGCGACCTGCGCCGGCGCTCCCGGCTGTACGGCCTGACGGCGCTGGTGGAGCAGGGAAGGCTGCGGGCCTCGGCCGAGGAGCACCTGGAGATCCTCGACGCGCTGCTCGCCCGCGACGAGGAGGCGGTGCGCGGGGTGATGACGCGACACCTGGGACACGTCCGCGGTCTGTGGGCGGCCCGGGCCAGTGAGGCGGCGTCGCGTCCGTCCTGACCGGCTGCCCTCGCCGGTACGGAAGCGGCACTCGCCCGCCGCACCTGGCGCGGATGAGCCCGACCTGCACAGGGCGTCAGCGCTCCAGCTCCTTGTGCGCCGTCTCCGGCAGCCGCAGGTACACGAGCGAGGACAGCAGGCACAGCACGGCGACGTACCAGGGGAAGAGTCCGGCGTGGCCCAGGTCCTTGAACAGCGTGCCGACGTACGGCGCCGTGCCGCCGAACAGGGCGACCGTCAGCGAGTAGGGGAAGCCGATGCCGGCCGCCCGCACCCGGGGCGGGAAGATCTCGGCGTTGACGGCGGCGCTGATCGAGGTGAAGCCGGTCAGCAGGATCATGCCCGCGCACTGCACGAGCAGCAGCACGGCGAACGAGTCGCGCAGGGAGTGCAGCAGGGGCACGCTCAGCAGGGCGAACCCCACACCGAAGAAGAGCAGCGGCGGACGGCGCCCGAAACGGTCGGAGAGCAGCCCGCCGAGCGGCTGGAGGAGCGCGAAGAAGGCGAGCGAGATGGTGCCCGCGAGCAGCGCGTCCGCCTTGTCCAGCCCGGTGTTGAGCTCGGCGTACGTCGGCAGGTACGACGTCCAGGTGTAGTACGCGATGGTGCCGCCCGCCGTGATGCCGCAGATCAGCAGGGACTCGCGCGGATGGCGGCGCAGCGCCTCGAACAGGCCGGGGCGCGGGGCCTTCAGCTGCTCGGCGCTGCGGGTCTCCTGGGCGCCCTGCCGGATCCAGAAGCCGACCAGGCTGAGGACGGCGCCGAGCACGAACGGCACCCGCCACCCCCAGCCGTTCATCCGCTCCTCGCTCAACGTGTTCACGAGCAGGGCCGCGACGCCGGACGCCACGAGCTGCCCCGCCGTCGTCGACACGTACTGGAAGCTGGAGAAGAGGCCGCGTCGGCCGGGCCCCGCCGACTCCACCAGGAAGGTCGTCGACGCCGCGAACTCGCCGCCCACCGAGAGCCCTTGGAGCAGCCGGGCCACGACCAGGACCACCGGGGCGAGCACACCGGCCGCCGCGTACGTCGGGGTCAGGCCGACCAGCAGGCTGCTGCCGCCCATCAGCAGGATGGTGGCCGTCAGCGCGGCGCGCCGCCCGCGCCGGTCGGCGATCGCGCCCATCAGCAGCCCGCCGACCGGCCGCATGAAGAAGCCCACCGCGAACACCGCGAACGTCGACAGCAGCGGCACCAGCGAGTTGTCCGTGCTCTTGGGGAAGACCTGGTCGGCGATGTAGGTGGCCAGAAACGTGTAGGCGTACCAGTCGTACCACTCCACGGCGTTGCCCACCGAGGCGGCGAGGAGCTGGCGTACGGGCCGTCGGGTCGGGGGCGCTTCCGTGTGCATGCCTGTCATGATCGCGACCATCCCCGGGTGGTGGGCCCGGCACACCTCACGTACCGGTGACTTTCACACCAGCGCCACCGGACCCTTCCCTGACGTTTGCTGCTCCTGGAACACTCCTTTCGCGCGCATTCCGTCATCATCCGGCACCGTCCGGCCGGGTGAGTCCCCCCAAGGTGAGAGGCTCTTACACCCCATGGCCGAAGTGAACCGGCGCCGATTCCTCCAACTCGCGGGCGCCACCACGGCGTTCAGTGCGCTCTCGGCGAGCATCGAGCGGGCCGCCGCGCTCCCGGCGAATCACCGCTCTGGTTCCATCGAGGACGTCGAGCACATCGTCGTCCTCATGCAGGAGAACCGTTCGTTCGACCACTACTTCGGCAGGCTGCGCGGCGTGCGCGGCTTCGGCGACCCGCACCCGGTCTCCCTGGACGGCGGCAAGTCGGTCTGGCACCAGACCAAGAGCGACGGTACCGGGGTGCTGCCCTTCCACCCCGAGGCCGACGACCTCGGCATGCAGTTCCTGGAGGGGCTGCCGCACGGCTGGTCCGACGGGCAGGACGCCTACCACAACGGCAAGTACGACCGCTGGCTGCCCGCCAAGGGCACCACCACCATGGCGTACCTGACCCGTGAGGACATCCCCTTCCACTACGCGCTCGCCGACACCTTCACCGTCTGCGACGCCTACCACTGCTCCTTCATCGGCTCCACCGACCCCAACCGCTACTACATGTGGTCGGGTCACACGGGCAACGACGGCACGGGCGGCGGCCCGGTCCTCGGCAACGACGAACTCGGCTACGACTGGACGACGTACCCCGAGCGGCTGGAGGAGGCCGGGATCTCCTGGAAGATCTACCAGGACGTCGGCGACGGCCTGGACGCGGCCGGCCACTGGGGCTGGATCGACGACGCCTACCGCGGCAACTACGGCGACAACTCCCTGCTGTACTTCAACAAGTACCGGAACGCCGAGCCCGGCGATCCCCTGTACGACAAGGCCCGCACCGGTACCGACGCGAAGAGCGGCGACGGGTACTTCGACCGGCTCCGCGCCGACGTCAAGGCCGGGCGGCTGCCGGAGATCTCCTGGATAACCGCCCCGGAGGCCTTCTCCGAGCACTCCAACTGGCCGTCCAACTACGGTGCCTGGTACATTTCCCAGGTTCTGGACGCGCTCACCTCCAACCCGGCGGTGTGGGCGAAGACCGCCCTGTTCATCACGTACGACGAGAACGACGGCTTCTTCGACCACGTGGTGCCGCCGCTGCCGCCGAAGTCCGCCGCGCAGGGCCGGTCCACCGTGGACGTCTCCCTGGACGTCTTCAAGGGGAGCAAGGCCCACCGCGAGGGCTTCTACGGGCTCGGCCCGCGCGTGCCGATGCTGGTCGTCTCGCCCTGGAGCAAGGGCGGCTTCGTCTGCTCCGAGACCTTCGACCACACCTCCGTCATCCGGTTCATGGAACGCCGCTTCGGCGTCCGCGAACCGGGCATCTCGCCGTGGCGGCGCGCTGTCTGCGGCGACCTGACCGCCGCCTTCGACTTCTCCCGCAAGGACAGCCGCCCGGCCGAGCTGCCGGACACCGACGCCTATGAGCCGCCGGACCGCGAACGCCACCCGGACTACCGCCCGACGCCGCCCGCCGACCCGGACATGCCCCGGCAGGAGCGCGGTCTGCGCCCCGCCCGCCCGCTGCGGTACGCCCCGCACGTGGACGGCGCCGTGGACGCGGCGGCCGGGAAGTTCACGCTGACCTTCGCCTCCGGCGCCGAGGCAGGTGCCGCTTTCCTCGTCACCTCCGGCAACCGCACCGACGGCCCCTGGACCTACACCACCGAGGCCGGCAAGACCATCGCGGATACCTGGAACTCGGCGTACTCGGACGGGTCCTACGACCTGACCGTGCACGGACCCAACGGCTTCCTGCGCGCCTTCCGGGGCCCCAACAGGACCGCCGGGCCCGAGGTCACCGCCCGGCACACCGGCGACGACGTCCGGCTGACCCTCACCAACACCGGGTCCGGCACGGTCCGTCTCCGGGTCGCCAACGCCAACGCCTACGGCGGCGGGGGCAGGACCGTCACCGTGCGCCCCGGCGCCACCGTGCACCACATCGTCGACCTCGCGCGCAGCCGCCGCTGGTACGACGTGACGGTCACCTCCGAGGCCGACCCGGCGTTCCTGCGGCGCCTCGCCGGGCACGTGGAGAACGGGCGGCCAGGGGTGAGCGACCCGGCGATGATCACGGATTGACGGCCCGGCCGGACAGGCCTACAGCCGCGTGAGGTGCCCCGGCCCAGGCTGCCGGGGCACCAGCACGGGCCCCACCTGCCTCGGGCCCATCGCTTCCGGGGCCGGCACTCCTGGGCCCACCGCTTCCGGCACGAGCGCTCCTGGGGCTACTGCTTCCGGGGCCAGCGCTCCTGGGCCCACCGCTTCTGGGGCTACTGCTCCCGGGCTCACCGCTCCCGGCCCCACCGCTCCCTGCCCCATCGGCGCCGGTCGGGCCGGTGCCGTCGCCGGCGCGGCGGCCGTCGCCCCGGCCTCGTCGGAGCGCCCGGGCGTCGCCCGGCTCAGCTGGACCACGCCCCAGGCGGCCAGCGCCGCACCGGTCAGCGCGAGCAGCACGCCGCCCGCGCCGCCCCGCAGCCGCTCACCGAGCAGGGACAGCCCGATCACCGCGGCGGCCACCGGATTGGCCAGCGTCACCACCGCCAGCGGGGCGCCGAGACCACCCCGGTACGCCGTCTGCGCCAGCAGCAGCCCGCCCGCCGCGAAGGCCGCCACCAGTACCGACACGCCGATCACCTGGGCGCTGAGCAGCGAGCCGGAGTGGTCCGTGACGGCGACCGTGACGGTCTGGGTGAGAGCCGAGGCGACCCCGGAGGCGATGCCGGACGCCGTCGCGTGCCGCAGCCCCGGCCGGGTGCCGGGCCGGGACAGCATGCCGATCAGCGCCGCCGCCGCGCCGGAGACGGCCAGCGCCTCGGGCACGCTCAGCACGTCGTCGGGCGCGGGTCCGGACGCGGTGAGCAGCAGCGCGCCGAGCCCGAGCAGCGTCAGTCCGATGCCCCGCCACTCGACCGCGCCGACCCGCCGGCCCGCCAGCCGCGCCCCCAGGGGCACCGCCGCGACCAGGGTGAGCGCGCCGAGCGGCTGGACCACGGTGAGGGGCCCGTACTTGAGGGCCACGACGTGCAGCAGCGCGGCCGAGGCGTTGAGCGCGACCGACCACCACCAGGCCCCGCGGGCCAGCATCCGCAGCGCGCCCGTGCCGGAGCTGCGGGCAGCCAGCCGTTCCTGGGCGACGGCCGCGGCGGCGTAGGCGCAGGCGGAGACCAGCGACAGCAGGACGGCGATCAGGGCGGCGCTCATCGGCCCGCCCCCACCAGGTCACACTGGTCCGCCGTCCGGCGCCGGACCTCGGGCCGGCGGAGGGTCACGGTGCACCGCGGCCGGTGCGGCAGGCGGAACACCGCCAGGACGAGGCCGAGCATGGCCGCCGCCACGATCACGTCGAGCCAGTAGTGGTTCGCGGTGCCCACGATCACCAGCAGCGTGAGCAGCGGATGCAGCAGCCACAGCCACCGAAGGCGCGACCGCGTCGCGACGATCAGCCCGACCGCCACCATCAGGGCCCAGCCGAAGTGCAGCGAGGGCATCGCCGCGAACTGGTTCGACAACTGATCGGTGCTCGGCGGGCCGTACACCGAGGGACCGTAGACCCGGGCCGTGTCGATCAGACCGGTGGCGCCCAGCATGCGCGGCGGGGCGAGCGGAAAGAGCAGGTGCAGCGCCAGCGCGGCGCCGGTCATCGCGGCCAGCACCCGGCGGGCCCGGACGTAGTGCTCCGGCCGCCGCAGCCAGAGCCAGATCAGGAAGGCCGCGGTGGCCGGGAAGTGGACGGTCGCGTAGTAGGTGTTCGCCGCGTGTGTCAGGGTGTCGCCGTGCAGGAGCAGGGACTGCACCGTGCCCTCGTCGGGCAGTCGCAGCACGCGCTCCCACTCCCACACGTGGTGGGCGTTGCGGAAGGCCTCGGCGGTGTGGCCCGTCGCGAGCCGTCGGCCGAACTTGTACGCGAGGAAGAGCCCTGCCACGAGCAGCAGCTCACCGACGAGCGGTGGGCGTGCGACCGGGCGCGCGGGCTCGTCCGGCCGCGCTTGTGCAGGCTCGCTGCGGGCATTCATCCCCCGGCCCCTTCACTGACGGTGGTGCGTGTGGCTCACAGGTATGTGGCTCACAAGTGCGTGGCTCACAGGTGCGGGGCCGTGTGACGGTTCTCATCGATACGACCCCGTTCCGATACGCTAGTGTACCGATACGCTGATGTACCGGTACACTGACGTATCGATAGACGTACGCCACACTGGAGTACGGGCCGCTCGAGGGCCCTACCGCCACCCGGAACCGTGAGGAGCACCGCCGATGACGTCGCAGGCCGCGGACCGACCGGAACCGGCCGGCGCCTCCCGCCGCTCCAAGATCACGCCCGAGCGTGAGCAGGAGTTCTTCGACGCCGTGCTCGAACAGATCCGGTCCTGCGGCTACGACGCCGTCACCATGGAAGGCATCGCCGCCAGCACCCGGTGCAGCAAGTCCACGCTCTACCGGCAGTGGAAGACCAAGCCCCAGTTCGTGGCCGCCGCACTGCGCTCCAACCGCCGGGTGCGCTTCACCGACATCGACACCGGGTCGCTCGCCGAGGACCTGCGCCAGGCGGCCCGGGCCGCGGGCGGGGGCGCGGGCAAGGACACGGGACTGCTCCAGGCGCTCGGCCACGCGGTCATGGAGGACCCGGAACTCAAGGGCGCGCTGCGCGAGGCACTCGTCGAGCCGGAGATCGCCGCGCTCCGGGACATCCTCGCGCGCGGCGTCGCACGGGGCGAGGTCCCCGCCGGCCACCCGGCGCTCGAGTACGTACCGGCCCAGCTGTTCGGCATGCTGCGGATGCGGCCCGTCGTCGAGGGCGAGCAGGCCGACGCGGAGTACCTCGTCGGGTTCGTGGAGGCCGTCGTGCTGCCGGCACTCGGCCTCCCCTGAGACTCAGGTCGCCGTCCATGGGATGACTGGACGGCGACCTGCCAGCGCCGCACCGTGGGGACGGGGGCGGCGCGCACCCCGGCCGGGTGGGACGCCTTCTGAGCGGAAGGGCGCCCCACCCGGCCGACTGCTGTCCGGGACCGGTCAGACGTCCTGACCGCTGCCGCCCCCGCCGCTGGAGTCCACCGCGATGCCCTTGGTGATCTCGTCGATCACCGCTTGCTTCTCCCCGACGTCGACGCCGAAGCGGACGACGACGATGCGCTCTGGGTCGGCGGGCGAGGGGAAGGCGAGCGACTCGACGTAGCCGTCGGCGCCCTTGCTGGTGACCGCCTTCCAGCGGACCAGGTAGCCCTTCTGCCCGGCGACCGTGACCGCCTCGGACGCCAGTTCCTCGTGCGAGGTGATCGCGCCGTAGGACTCGCCGCCGTAGGACTCCTCGGCGTTGGCCTCGATGTCGGCCTTGGCGACCTCCTCCGCGGTGCCGCCCTTGGTGCCCAGCACCACCGCGGGAGCCGAGTAGGCGCCGCCCTTGGTGCAGGTCTTGGAGGTGTCGCCGGGGCACTTGTAGCTGTCGTCCGACGTCACCGTCGCGCCGACCTGCAACTGCTGCCCGGACCAGCCGTCCGGAATGGGCAGGCTGATCCCGCTGACCGGGTCCGTCACCGACCCGCTGTCGATCGTGGGCGGTTCGGAACCGTCCGGGGAGCCGGGCGAGGGCGACTCGCCGCCCTCGCCGCCGCCCGAGTCGCCGAAGGGGTCGTCCCGGCCGCCGGGCCCGCGCCGGTCCTGCTGCGAGGATCCCGCGCCGTCGCCGCCCGGACCGCCGTCGGCCAGCACGTACACGCCGACCCCGATGCCGGCCAGCACGGCCACGGCCGCCCCGACGGCTATGCCGGTACGCAGCCGGCGCCGCCGCGCGGACGGCGCCTGTGCGGGAAGTCCCGGATAGCCCGGGTGCACGGGATACGGGCCGGGCGCGGTGTCGTGCGCCGGCGGCTGCGTAGGAGGCGCCCACGCGGCGGCCGGACCCGTGGCACGGACCTGGTCCGTCCACGCGTTGCCGTCCCACCAGCGCTCGGTGGCGGGACCGTCATTCTTCTGTCCGGGGTCCGGGTACCACCCGGGAGGAGTCTCCTGCGTCATGTGCCCACCGTAAGAGGCGTCGGTGAAAGCGGGATGAGAGGCCCGGGTACGGCATGCCGGGACCGCCTGCCGCCCCGCCGCCCACGACGGGTTGACGGTCGTCGGACAGCGCCTTGGCTGATGACGGGGCCGGGCCGTCGTCCGCGCTTTACCGCATGTCACCCATCACGGCAACTGCTGCCCCGACACCCCGTCACTTGCGCGATCGGGCGGTTAGGCTCAAGGTCTGTACGTCATTCGGGCGACTCGGGGAGGTAGCGGGATGACGGAGGTAGGGCGAACGGCTGCCCCCTCGGCCGCTCTTTGGGAGCGCGACGAGGAAGTCGCCACCATCACGGGGGCGGTCGACACCCTGTGCGCGGACCGCTCGTCCTCCGGGACTCTGCTGGAGGCGCGGGGCGAGGCCGGACTGGGCAAGACCGCGCTGCTCGCGGAGACCCGCCGCCTCGCCGAGGCCCGGGGCTGCACCGTCTGGTCCGCGCGCGGCGGCGAGACACTCAGGTCCGTCCCCTTCAACGTCGTACGCCAACTGCTCCAGCCCGCACTCGTGTCCATGCTCCCGGAGGAGGCGCGCGAGTACCTCGGTGACTGGTACGAGATCGCGGGCCCCGCCCTCGGCATAGCGGACCCGGGCGAGCGGCAGGCCGACCCGCAGGGCGTGTGCGACGGCCTGGTCGCCGCTGTACGCCGGCTGGCCCGCCGGGAGTGGCCGCTGGTCCTGCTGATCGACGACGCCCACTGGGCCGACCAGGAGACCCTGCGCTGGCTCGCCGCGCTCGCCGAACGGCTCGACGAGACCTCGGTGCTGATCGTGATCGCCCGCCGCCCCGGTGACGTCGGCGGCGACAGCGCCCGCCACCTGGACGCCGCCTCCGCCGCGGGCCGGCCCCTCGCCCCGCTGAACGCCCTCACCCCCGCCGCGACGGCCGGCCTCACCCGCGCCACGCTGGGCGACCACGCCGATGCCGCGTTCTGCCGCGAGGTGTGGGCCGTCACCGGCGGCAACCCGTACGAGACCGTCGAACTCCTCGCCAAGGTCCAGGACAGCGAACTGGAACCGGTCGAGTCGCAGGCCGCCGAACTGCGCGACCTGAACCGCTCGGCCCGGGGCGGCGGGCTCGTCGCCCGCCTGGAGCAACTCGGCGTCGACTCCACCCGGTTCGCCTGGGCGGCCGCCATTCTCGGCGGCGGCATCACCGTCGACATGGTGGCCCGGCTCGCCACCCTCGACCGCGGCGACGCCGCCCGCTGCGCCGAGTTGCTGTGCAGCGCCCGCATCCTCTCCGCGCCCGACCCCGCCGCCGGGCAGGCCGCCGCGGACGACCTGGAGTTCGTCCACCCGTTGATCGCCACCGCCGTCTACAAGTCCATCCCCGACGCGCTGCGCACGGCGATGCACGGCATAGCGGCCCAGCTGGTCACCGACTCCGGACTCGGTGCCGCGGCCGCCTCCCGCCATCTGCTCCAGGTGTATCCCGACGACGACCAGGAAGTCGTCGAGCAGCTGCGCGAAGCAGCTCGCGAGCACCTCGCCGTCGGGGCCCCCGACGCGGCCCGCCGCTGCCTCGAACGCGCCCTTGAGGAACCGCCGTTGCCCGAAACCCACGCGCGGGTGCTCTACGAACTGGGTTGTGCCACGCTCCTCACCGCGCCCGCCACGACCATCGACCACCTGCGCACCGCCCTCGCCATGTCCGGCCTGGACGGCGAGCAGCGCGTCAACGCCGTCTTCCGGCTCTCCGAGGCCCTGCTCCACAACGACCAGCTGGAGGAGGCCGTCCGCACCGTCCGGGCGGAGGCCGCCCGCAACCCGGACCCGTCCGTGCGGCTTCGGCTGCAGGCCGTCCAGTACATGTGGGAGGGCATCCACCCCGGCGAGACCTCCTCGCCCGGCCGGTCCGAGCGACTCGCCGAACTCGCCGGCACCTGCGCCGGCCGCGACAACGCGGAGCGTGCCCTGCTCATCCTGCGCGGCTTCGACGCCATGACGCGGGGCGAGAACGCCGAAGAGGTCGTCGAGCTGTGCGACCGGGCGCTCGTCAACGGCCGCCTCGCCTCCGGGCTCGGCTGGACCGACACCGAGTGGGGCCTCGAACTGCCGATGATGCTGGCCACCTCCTACGCCTACAGCGACCGGCTCGACCGCGCCGAGGCACTCTTCACCGAGGCCCTGAGCACCTACGAGACCGCCGGCTGGAGCGGCGGCCACCTCGCCCTCGCGCACGCCTACGTCGGTCTCGGCCACCGCAGGCGGGGCCGGCTCAGGGAGGCCGAGAAATCCCTGCGCGAATCGCTGCGCATCGCCGAACGGGTCGGCCGCGGCCTGCCGTTGTACTGGTCCGCGACCTGCAACCTGATCGACACGCTGCTCGCCCGCGGCCACGTCGAGGAGGCAAGGTCCGTCGCCGACCGCTACGGCTTCGACCCGCCGTACCCGTCCACCATCGTGCTGCCCGACCCCCGCCCCGTGCGGGCCCGGCTGCTGCTCGCGACCGGCCGCACCAAGGAGGGCGTCAACGAACTGGAGACGGCCGAGAAGGCGGCGGCCGCACGCGGCAGGCACAACCCGGTGGTGCATCCCTGGGCGACCGAGCTGGCGCGGGCCCTCGCCACGGAGGACCCGGGCCGCGCCGCCCGGCTCGTCACCGACGCCCGCCGCCAGGCCGAGCGCTTCGGCACGGACACCGCCATAGGGGAGGCCCTGCGGTGCGCCGCCGCGCTGGAGACCGGGCAGCGCGCGGTCCGGCTCGCCGCGCAGGCCGTCGCCTATCTGGAGGCCTCACCCTGCCAGTACGAGCACGCCGCCGCCCGCGTGGAGTACGGCATCGCGGCCCGCTCGGAGGCCGAGCTGAACCGTGGCCTCGCACTGGCGGACTCGTGCGGCGCCGACGGACTGGTGGCGCGGGCCCGCGAGGCACTGGCCGCGGGACAGGTGGGCTGAGGTCGGCGAGCTCAGCGGGTGGTGCCGTGCTCCTCGGCGCTGCCGTCCTCCTCGGCCAGCACCCGCTGGGCCGCCGCGAACGCCGAGTTCGCCGCGGGCACCCCGCAGTACACCGCCGTCTGCAGCAGCACCGCGCCGATCTCGTCCGGTGTCAGCCCGTTGCGCCGCGCCGCCCGCACGTGCATGGCCAGCTCCTCGTAGTGTCCGTGCGCGACCAGCGCCGTCAGCGTGATCATGCTGCGTTCGCGGCGTGAGAGGGTCTCGTCCGTCCAGATCTCGCCCCAGGCATAGCGCGAGATGAAGTCCTGGAAGCGGGCGGTGAACGGGTTCTGCCGCCCCTGCGCCCGGTCCACGTGGGCGTCCCCGAGTACCTCGCGCCGCACCGCCATGCCCCGCCTCGCACCGCCGTCGAAGTGCGCCCGCAGCGCCGTCAGCACCGCCTCGGGCCGCTCCGCCGGCGCCAGGTGCGAGGTCCCCGGCAGCTCGGTCAGCGTCGCACCCGGCACCGCGTCGGCGATCTCCCGCAGATGCGCGGGCGGCGTGGCCGGGTCCTGGCGGCCCGCGATCAGCAGCGTCGGCGCAAAGATCTCGCCGAGCCGGTCCCGCAGGTCGAACGCGGCCAGCGCGTCGCAGCAGGCGGCATACGCCTCCGGGTCGGCGTCCCGATGGTCCTGGACCAGCCTCGGCACGGTGAACCCGGGCGTGAACCACCGGCCGTCCGCCCCGTCCGCGAGTTTCGCCAGCCCTTCCGCGCGCACCGTCGCCGCCCGCTCCTCCCACGCCTTCGCACCGTTGAAGTGCGCCGACGAACAGAGGACGGCCAGCGACGAAACCCGCTCCGGATGGTGCACGGCCAGGTGCAGACCCACGGCGCCGCCCAGCGACACCCCGGCGTAGGCGAACCGTTCGACCCCGAGCGAGTCGGCGAGCGAGAGCACCAGGCCGGCGAGGTCGCCGACGGTGGCGCCCGGCCCGATCAGCTCCGCCGCCGAACCTCCGTGCCCCGGCAGGTCCCAGCGGATCACCCGGTGCCCGATGGACAGCTCGGGCGCCACCTTGTCCCACAGCGCGTACGAGGTGCCCAGTGAGGGCCCGAGCAGCAGCGGGGGAGCGGAGGCGGGGCCTTCGGTCAGGTGGTTGAGCATGGTCAACGTCGCTCCAGAGCGCGGTCGGTCAGGGCTCCGGCGGAGCCGGTGTAACGGACGGGGTCGGTCGGCGCGTCGAGATCGACGCCGGACAACTCCGGTACCTCGGCGAGCAGTTCGCCCAGGGTGCGGTCCTCGGTGTAGGTCCGCCGGGCGAGTTCGGTGAGCAGCTGCTTGGCGCGGGCCCGCCCGAGCAGCGGTGCCAGTTCGGCGGAGAGCCGTTCGGACACGATCAGTCCGTGCGTGAGGCCGAGGTGCGCGCGCATCGCGTCCGGACGCACTCGCAGCCCTTCGGTCAGCTCGGCGGCGTCACGGGCGGCACCGCCGGCCAGCCGCAGCAGGTCCCGCAGCGGCTCCCACTCGGCGTGCCAGGCCCCGGCCGGCCGCTCGTCCTCCGCCACCAGTGAGCCGTACAGCGTGGCCGCGAGCTGCGGCGCGCGCCGGGCGGCCGACGCGATGAGGGTGGCCCGTACGGGGTTGGTCTTGTGCGGCATCGCCGACGACCCGCCACCGCTGTCCTCGGCGACCTCACCGATCTCGGTGCGGGACAGCGTCAGCACATCCGCGGCGATCTTCCCGAGCGCCCCGGCCGCGAAGGCGAGGCATCCGGCCAGGTCGGCGACCGGGGTGCGCAGCGTGTGCCAGGGCAGCGCGGGCGCCCGCAGACCGAGTTCACGGGCGTACGCCGCCGGCAGTTCGACGGGGTCGGTCGCGCCGTACGCCCCGAAGGCGGCCAAGGTTCCTGCCGCGCCGCCGAGTTGGGCGGGCAGCGCATCGCGCACGGCGACGATCCGGTCCCGCGCGTCCAGGACCAGCGTGCGCCAGCCGGCCGCCTTCAGCCCGAAGGTGGTCGGCACGGCGTGCTGGGTGAGCGTCCGGCCCGGCATCGCCGTGTCCCGGTGCTCGGCGGCCAGCCGGGCCAGCGCCCTTTCGGTGCGGGCGAGGTCGGGAAGCAGCAGGTCCAGGGTGCGGGCGGCGACCAGCATGGTCGCCGTGTCCAGGATGTCCTGACTGGTCGCGCCACGGTGGACGTACGGCCCGTACTCCTCACCGACCGCCTTGGTCAGGTCGGCCACCAGCGGGATGACCGGGTTCCCGCCACCGCGGGCGCGCTCGGCCAGGGAGCGCACGTCGATACGGGCCGGGTCGGCCGCCCCGGCCACCGCGGCCGCCGCCTCGGCGGGAGCGAGCCCCAGCCCGGCCTGGGCGCGGGTCAGGGCCGCCTCCGCGTCGAGCAGCGCCCGCAGCCAGGCGCGGTCGTCGGTCGCGTCGGCGGCCGGTGAGCCCGCCCAGCCGGGGGCGAGCAGACCGGTGTCGGCAGCTGATGTCACTGGAACTCCAGGAAGACCGTCTCGCCTTCGCCCTGAAGGCGGATGTCGAAACGGTACGTCCCGTTGCCCTCGTCGGCGGCGATCAGCGTGTCGCGGCGCCCCGCGTCCACCCGGGACAGCAGCGGGTCCGCGGCCAGCACCGACTCGTCGCCCGGCAGGTAGATCCGGGTGAACAGGTGCACGAGCAGGCCGCGCGCGAACACGCACACGCTGACGTACGGCGCACTGGCCCCGCGCGCCCCGGGCCGCAGCGTCCGCGCGTACCAGTGGCCGTTCGCGTCGGTCTGGATGCGGCCGAAGCCGGTGAACTCCACACCGTTGCGGCCGAGGAAGCCGCCGGACGCCGGGTCGCGCCGCATCGAGCCGTCGGCCGTCGGCAGCTCGCCGTCCGGGTCGGGCCCCCACAGCTCGAGGAGCGCGTCCGGCAGCGGGTCGCCCTCGCCGTCGTACACGTACCCGTGCACGGTGATCGTGTCCGGATGCCCCACGGGCGCGATGTCCTCGCCGCCGCGGAAGGGCAGCGCGTAGCCGTAGAACGGGCCGACCGTGTGCGAAGGCGTGGGCGGCACGGTCTCCGGCCCGCTCGTGTCGATCTTCGTCATGGCGGTCAGCGTCCTTCTTCGATCCAGGTGGCGTTCGGGCCGTCGAGCACGATGTCCCAGTGGTAGCCGAGCGAGAACTCGGGCACGGACAGACTGTGGTCGTACGTCGCGATCAGCCGCTGCCGGGCGGCGTCGTCCGTCACGGACTGCAGGATCGGGTCGTACGGGAACAGCGGGTCGTTCGGGAAGTACATCTGCGTCACCAGCCGCTGGGTGAACGCCGAGCCGAACACCGAGAAGTGGATGTGGGCCGGGCGCCAGGCGTTGACGTGGTTGCGCCACGGATAGGGGCCCGGCTGGACGGTGGTGAAGCGGTAGAAGCCGTCGTCGTCGGAGAGGGTGCGGCCGACGCCGGTGAAGTTCGGGTCCAGCGGCGCGTCGTGCTGCTCGCGCTGGTGGGCGTAGCGGCCGGCCGAGTTCGCCTGCCAGATCTCGACGAGCTGGCCGCGCACGGGCTTGCCGTTCCGGTCGAGGAGGCGGCCGGAGACGGTGATGCGCTCGCCGACCGGCTCCCCGGTGTGCTGCCGGGTCAGGTCGTTGTCGACGACCGTGATGTCCCGCTCGCCGAAGGCGGGGGAGGACAGCTCCACCAGCTCCGGATCCTTGGTGACGTCGATGGCGACCGGCGGCTGCTTCGGGTGGCGCAGCACCGAGGAGCGGTACGGGGCGTAGTCGCGGCGCGGGTGGTGCTCGACGGGCCCGCCGTCGGCGACCCGCTTCTCGTACGCGGCGTGCTCGGCCGCGATCTCCGCGTCGATGTCGTGCTGGGTGAGAGTCATGGGGTGTCCCGTGGGTGAACTAGGGAGTGTCGTTTGGATCTTGCCGGGGTCGCGGGGTCTGGCACGCGCTCCCCCACTGCCTGAAGGGCGTGGGAGGTACCCCCAGCGGCGTTGTCGTCGTTGCCAGGGCTCCGTCCTGTCGCCCTCCTCCGCCTTGCAGCCGCACGCACCGGACCCCGTTCGGGTCGGTCGCAAGGCACCGTTGCCTGGAGCCGGCCTGGTCCGAACGACACTCCCTAGCGGTCGAGGACCAGGGCGAGGCCCTGGCCGACGCCGATGCAGAGGGTGGCGATTCCGGTGCCGCCGCCCTTGCGGGCGAGCTGGTGGGCGACGGTGCCGGCGAGGCGGGCACCGGAGGCGCCCAGGGGGTGGCCCAGCGCGATGGCTCCGCCCTGGGGGTTGAGGATCGCGGGGTCGAAGTCGGGCCACTCGGCGACGCAGCCCAGCACCTGGGCGGCGAAGGCCTCGTTGAGTTCGAGGACGTCCAGGTCGGCGAAGGTGCGGCCGGCCTTGGTGAGGGCGCGGTTCACGGCTTCGACGGGGGCAAGACCGAAGTAGTGCGGGTCGGTCGCGGAGACACCGGTGGCCGAGATCCGGGCGAGGGGTTCGCGGCCGGTTGCCTTCAGGCCCTCCTCGTCGGCGAGGAGGAGCGCCGCGGCGCCGTCGTTGAGCGGCGAGGCGTTCCCGGCGGTGACCGTGCCGTCGGGGGTGCGGAAGGACGGCTTCAGCTTCGCCATCGCCTCCAGGGAGGCCGTCGGGCGTACACACTCGTCGGCGGCGAAGTCGACCGGGTCGCCCTTGCGCTGCGGCACCGGGACGGGCGCGAGTTCGCCGTCGAACAGGCCGTCGGCCTGGGCGCGGGCGGCCTTGTGGTGGGAGGCGAGGGCGTACTCGTCCTGTCGCTCGCGGGTGATTTTGTGCTTGTCGGCGATGAGTTCGGCCGACTCGCCGAGGGGGATCGTCCACTGCGGGTCCATCCCCGGGTTGACCATGCGCCAGCCCAGGGTGGTCGAGTACAGCTCGGTGTGCCCGGCAGGGAAGGGCCGGTCCGACTTGGGCAGCACGTACGGCGCCCGGGTCATCGACTCCACACCGCCCGCGAGCGCGATCGACGCGTCGCCGACGGCGATGGCGCGGGCGGCCTGGATCACCGCTTCGAGGCCGGAGGCGCACAGCCTGTTCACGGTCACGCCGGGGACGCTGGTGGGCAGGCCGGCCAGGAGGGCGGCCATGCGGGCGACGTTGCGGTTCTCCTCGCCGGCGCCGTTGGCGTTGCCGAAGTACACGTCCTCGACCCGGGCCGGATCCAGGCCGGGCGTGCGGGCAAGGAGTTCCCGGATCGCGTGGGCGGCCAGGTCGTCGGGGCGTACGCCCGCCAGGGAGCCGTTGTACTTGCCGAACGGGGTGCGGGCCGCGTCGACGACGTAGACGTCCTTCACTTGAGTCCCTCCGCGATGACGAGCTCGGCATCGGTCCTGGCGGTGATCTCGTCGACACTCACCCCGGGCGCGGCCTCGACCAGGGCCAGGCCGTCGTCGGTCACGTCGAGGACGCCGAGGTCGGTGATGACCCGGTTCACGCACGCCTTGCCCGTGAGCGGCAGCGCGCACTCCCGGAGGATCTTGGGCGAGCCGTCCTTGGCGGTGTGGGTCATCACCACGATGACGGTGCGGGCACCGTGGACGAGGTCCATCGCCCCGCCGATCCCGGTGATCATCTTGCCCGGGATGGCCCAGTTGGCCAGGTCGCCGGTGGCGGATACCTGCATGGCCCCCAGCACGGCGACGTCGATGTGCCCGCCCCGGATCATGCCGAAGGACAGCGCCGAGTCGAAGAAGGAGGCGCCCGGCAGGACCGTCACGGTCTCCTTGCCGGCGTTGATCAGGTCGGGGTCCACCTCGGCCTCGGTCGGATACCGGCCGGTGCCCAGGATCCCGTTCTCGGACTCCAGCGTCACCTCCACGCCCTGCGGCAGGTAGTTCGGGATCAGCGTCGGCAGGCCGATGCCGAGGTTGACGTACTGCCCGTCCCGCAGTTCCCGGGCCGCCCGGGCGGCCATCTGCTCACGTGTCCAGGCCATCAGGAACTCACCGTCCGCCGCTCGATCCTCTTGTCCGCCGCCTGCTCCGCCGTCAGCGCGACGACCCGCTGCACGAAGATCCCGGGGAGGTGCACCGCGTCCGGATCGATCTCGCCGGGTTCCACCAGCTCCTCCACCTCGGCGACGGTCACCCGTCCGGCCATCGCCGCGAGCGGGTTGAAGTTCCGGGACGACTTCGCGAACACCAGGTTCCCGTGCCGGTCACCCTTGGCCGCCCGGACGAGTGCGAAGTCGGTACGGATGCCGCGCTCCAGCACGTACTGCGCTCCGTCGAACTCGCGGACCTCCTTCGGCGGCGAGGTCAGCGCGACGCCGCCGGAACCGTCGTACCGCCACGGCAGCCCGCCGTCGGCGACCTGCGTGCCCACCCCGGCCGGGGTGTAGAAGGCGGGGATCCCGGCGCCGCCGGCCCGCAGCCGCTCGGCCAGCGTGCCCTGCGGGATCATCTCCACCTCCAGCTCGCCGCCCAGGTACTGCCGGGCGAACTCCTTGTTCGCCCCGATGTAGGACCCGGTCACCCGGGCGATCCGTCCCGCGGCCAGCAGAACGGCAAGCCCGGAGTCCATCGCGCCGCAGTTGTTGGAGACCACCGACAGCTCGCCGGTCCCGCGCTCGTACAGCGCCTGGATCAGCACGTTCGGAACACCGCTCAGCCCGAAACCGCCCACCGCCAGCGATGCGCCGTCCGGCACGTCGGCCACCGCCTCACCGGCCGTGGCCACCACCTTGTCCATCCGAGAAGCCCCATCTCTTCCAGGCGCCCCGGATCGCGGACCGAATCCGCGAATTAGTCAGGGCACTGAGTATTCCAGCGCGGTTCACCACACGCTGCCACCGGACGGCCAGGGCGTCAAGACCTCACAAAACACGAGGTGAATCGCCTGCTGCGGATGCGGACAGTCGCCGCCTGTCCGATGTATCGTCAGTGCACCGACGAAAATGACCACAGGAGTGCACATGGCCGCGGTCGACCTGACCACCCACCCCGGGCACCTGGCCCGGCGGCTGCAGCAGGCGCACTACCTGCTGTGGAACACGATGGTCTCGGAGGAGACCACCTCGCCGCAGTTCGCGGTCCTCAACGCGCTGGTCGCCGAGCCGGGTCTGGATCAGCGCACGGTGGGGGAGCGGGTGGGGCTGGACCGCTCCACCATCGCCGAGGTGATCAGCCGGCTCGGCCGTCGCGGACTGCTGGACAAGGTCCGCGACCCGCAGGACGGCCGTCGTTTCCTGCTGCGCGCGACCGACGAGGGCCTGCGCGTCCACCGCAGGCTGACCGTGCGTACGGCCCGGATGAACCAGGTCTTCCTCGCCCCGCTCTCCGCCGGCGAGCAGGCCGTCTTCTTCGACCTGATCCGCCGGGTCTCGGACGCCGCCGAAGGCCTCCGCAACCCGGCCGAGCCCGCGGCGGCCCCGAGCTGATCAGGGCGCCTTCGTCGTGTCGGCCTTCGTCGTGTCGGCCTTCGTCGTGTCCGCCGTCTTCGTGTCGACGAACACCACCCACACCTGGCCCTCGGCGAGCTTCAGCGCCGTGCCGTCCTCCGTGGTGAACGACGTGCCGTCCGCCGCCGAGCCGCGCTTCCAGGCCGCGTCGTACGAGCGCCCGTCGCGCAGCACCTCGGCCCGTCCCGAGCCCACCGACTCGACGTACGGCGAGTTGCTGCCCCGGAAGTCGCGGAAGTCCGACTGGCGCACGTTCACGTGCTGCACGACGACCGTCGCCGGTGCCAGGCGTCCGCCGTCGGCCGTCCGGGCGGGGGTGCCGTCCAGGGAGACCAGCCAGCGGTCACCGCTCTCGGACCAGGTGAAGCCGAACGACGCCGACGGATAGCGCACGGTGCGCGAGGACACCGACCGGCCGCCCTCGGGAGCCCCGCCGTAGTGGAAGCCCGTGGCCAGGGCGTCGGCGCCCGCGGCTGCTGGCAGCAGCCGGCCGGGGCGCACGTAGAGGTTGTGCGGGGCGGGCCGGCCGTCGTCGCGGACGTAGGCGTCGGATCCCTCGCCCGGTGGCTCCGCGCGCAGGGGCGCCTTGTCGATGAGCGGCAGCAGCTTGCTCTGCGCACCGGAGAAGGCCAGCGTCGGCCGGTCGAACTGGCGCAGCAGCTCCAGGTCGGACTCCCGGGCACTGCGTACCGGACCCACCTTCTCGGGCAACTCGGTCGCGTAGATCGCCATCAGGCGGCTCAGCCCGCCCTCCACCGGTTCCGCGTAGACGACGTCCGCGGCGTCCAGGCCCGTCTGCGGCCGGGCCGCCCGCACGTTGTCGACCTTCACGGCGAGCACCGAGCCGGAGCCGGCCGCGCTCTGCGACCGCTCCGGCTGCGGTGCCCGCCGGTCCTCCTTCGCACCGGATCCCGCGGTGCAGCCCGCGGCCAGTGAGACCGCCACCGCTGCGGTCAGCAGTGCGCCGCCGCGCCGCCTGTGCGTCCCTCGTCGCATCCCGACCACCTGTCCGCCTATCCCGTGTCACCGATTGTGCGCTTCTTGAAGCATTTATGGCCATACCTGATCGGATCTGGTACGGCGCACGGAAAGCGGGTCAGAATCCGCTGTTCGGCCGAAACCGGGCGGCGGTTCGGTGGCGGGAGCCCCGGGTACCCGGCCGCCACGCAAGACCGACGGGCACGGGTGACGGAGGGAGCGCGAGGCGATGAAGGCAGTGACGTGGCAGGGCAAGCGGGACGTGCGGGTGGAGGAGGTGCCAGACCCGAGGATCCAGGAACCGACGGACGCGGTCATCCGTGTCACGTCCTCCGGGCTGTGCGGCTCCGACCTGCACCTGTACGAGGTGCTCACGCCGTTCATGACACCGGGCGACATCCTCGGACACGAGCCCATGGGCATCGTGGAGGAGGTCGGCTCCCAGGTGACCGGTCTGCGGCCCGGTGACCGGGTCGTGGTGCCGTTCCAGATCGCGTGCGGGCACTGCTTCATGTGCGGCACCGGACTGCCGACCCAGTGCGAGACCACCCAGGTCACCGGCGAGGGCATGGGCGCCCCGCTGTTCGGCTATACCCGCCTGTACGGCGCGGTCCCCGGCGGACAGGCCGAGTACCTGCGCGTGCCGCAGGCCCAGTACGGCCCGATCAAGGTGCCGGAGGGGCCGGCCGACGACCGCTTCGTCTACCTCTCCGACGTCCTGCCCACCGCCTGGCAGGCGGTCACCTACGCCGCCGTCCCCCAGGGCGGCAGCGTCGCCGTGCTCGGCCTCGGTCCGATCGGCGACATGGCCTGCCGGGTCGCCCAGGTCAAGGGCGCCGGACGGGTGTTCGGCGTGGACCTCGTGCCGGAGCGGCTGCGGCGGGCCCGCGAGCGGGGCGTGGAGACGTACGACCTGCGCTCCTTCGACAGCGAGAAGGAACTCGTCGCCGCCATCCAGGACGAGACCGACGGCCGGGGCCCGGACGCCGTGATCGACGCGGTCGGTACCGAGGCACACGGCGGCGCCGCCGCCAAGCTGGTGCAGCAGGCCGCCGCGGTGATGCCCCGGGCCATCAGCGGCAAGCTGGCGGAGCGCTTCAGCGTCGACCGGCTCGCCGCCCTGTACACCGCCATCGACCTGGTGCGGCGCGGCGGCACGATCTCGCTGTCCGGCGTCTACGGCGGCATGGCCGACCCGATGCCGATGCTCACGCTGTTCGACAAGCAGATCCAGCTGCGGATGGGGCAGGCGAACGTGCGCCGCTGGAGCGACGAGATCATCCCCTACCTGACGGACGAGGACCCGCTCGGCGTCGACGACTTCGCCACCCACCGGGTGCCGCTGACGGACGCGCCGCACGCGTACGAGATGTTCCAGAAGAAGCAGGAGGGCGCGGTCAAGGTCCTGATGAAGCCGTAGGGCCGCGACAAAGCCGTGCGGCCCTGATGAAGCCGTGAGGTCTTGATGGACGCGGCCGTCAGACCCCGGGGAGTCCTCGTCAGGGCCCGCCGAGGATCTCCGCCAGGTCGTAGCGGACCGGCTCCTCGAGCTGGCCGTACGTGCAGCTCTCGGGTGTCCGGTCCGGGCGCCAGCGGCGGAAGCGGGCGGTGTGCCTGAAGCGCGTCCCGTTCTCCATGTGGTCGTACGCCACCTCGACGACCCGTTCCGGCCTGAGCGGCACCCAGGACAGATCCTTCTTGCCCGACCACCGGCTGGGAGCGCCGGGCAGCCGGGCCGATTCGTGCGCCGACTCCTCGCCCCAGGCGGCCCACGGATGGCCCCCGGCGTCCTCCATGCGCAACGGCTCCAGCTCTTCCACCAGTTCGGCGCGCCGCTTCATGGTGAAGGCCGCGCTCACCCCGACGTGCTGGAGGACGCCCCGGTCGTCGTAGAGGCCGAGGAGCAGTGAGCCGACCACGGGACCGCTCTTGTGGAGGCGGTAGCCGGCGACGACCACGTCCGCCGTACGCTCGTGCTTGATCTTGTACATGGCCCGCTCGTCCTGGCGGTAGCGCAGGTCGAGCGGCTTGGCGACGACGCCGTCCAGTCCCGCCCCCTCGTACTGCTCGAACCACTGCCGGGCCACCCCGATGTCGTCCGTGGCCGGTGCCACGTGCACGGGCGGCGTCACCTCGGACAGCGTCCGGACCAGCAGCGCCCGCCGGTCGGCCAGTGGCACGTCGAGCAGGGACTCGTCGTCCAGCGCCAGCAGGTCGAAGGCCACGAGCGAGGCCGGCGTCCTCTCGGCCAGCATCCGCACCCGGGAGTCCGCCGGATGGATCCGCTCGGTGAGCGCGTCGAAGTCCAGGTGTCCCTCCCGTGCGATCACGATCTCCCCGTCCACCACGCAACGCTCGGGCAACCGTTCCCGCACCGCCTCCACCAGCTCCGGAAAGTACCTGGTCAGCGGCTTGCCGGTACGGCTGCCGAGCTCGATCTCGGCGCCGTCGCGGAACACGATCGACCGGAACCCGTCCCACTTCGCCTCGTAGTGCATGCCCGGCGGGATCTTCGCCACGGACTTGGCGAGCATCGGCTTGACGGGCGGCATCACGGGCAGATCCATCAAATCTTCTTTCGAGGAGTTCATTGGCCTTGGACGGTGGGGGATCGATTCCTTGGGCCAAAGCTGCGACGCGGCGGAGCCCACTGCGTTGTCAGTGACGGCCAGTAGAGTGAACACACCCGCCGACCGCGTGGGCGCGCTGAACGTCCTGCACAGGGCCGGGCTGGTCCTCTGCGCGGTGGCTTAGCCACCGACGCAGGAAGCCCGCGACTTCAGTCGTGGGTGGAGTCACGGTCCGACTGTATGAGCGGCCGGTGGACCTCGCCTGCTAAAGGTTGCCGAGTGATCAGGGGCTACTACTGCATCTGATGCGCCCCGGGAGGTTGAGCGCCGATGCCTCCGCGTGCAAGCGGCGTGATTCCGGCGGCCCGCAGCTCGAGTCGGTGGCGCCCTGCGAGCGCGTCGGCGTCATCGGCGAGAGGGGCATCCACAAGTCCACCATGCTGCGCCTGGCGGCCGGCCCCGACCGGTCCGTCCGACGCAGGCCGGACGCAGGCCGGATGCGGTATCCAGGCCCCCACGGAGCCGGCTACCTGCCGCAGCAGGGGCAGGCCGTCGCCTGATGTGCGAGGTCCCCCGGGTGCGCCTACCGTGGCTCGCATGGCGGAAGCGGTGGAACTGGAAGCGGGCGGACGGACCGTGCGGCTGTCCAGCCCAGGCAAGGTCTTCTTCCCGGAGCACGGCTACACCAAGCTCGACGTGGCCCGGTACTACCGGGCGGTCGCCCCCGGCATCCTGCGCGCCCTGCGCGACCGGCCGACCACCCTCCAGCGCTACCCGGACGGCGTCACCGGCGAGTGGTTCTACCAGAAGCGCGCGCCCAAGGGCATGCCCGACTGGATCCCCACCGCCCACATCACCTTTCCCAGCGGACGCAGCGCCGACGAGATGTGCCCCACCGAGGAGGCCGCGGTGCTGTGGGCCGCCCAGTACGGCACCCTCACCTTCCACCCCTGGCCGGTGCGCCGCGACGACGTCGACCACCCCGACGAACTGCGCATCGACCTCGACCCGCAGCCCGGCACCGACTACGACGACGCCGCCCGCGCCGCCCATGAACTGCGTGCGGTACTGGAGGAGTTCGGCGGGCTGGAGGGCTGGCCCAAGACCTCCGGTGGACGCGGCATCCACGTCTTCGTGCCGATCGAGCCGCGCTGGACCTTCACCCAGGTCAGACGCGCCGCCATCGCCGTCGGACGCGAGATGGAACGGCGGATGCCCCAGCAGGCGACCATCAAGTGGTGGAAGGAGGAGCGCGGCGAGCGCATCTTCATCGACTACAACCAGACCGCCCGCGACCGCACCATCGCCTCCGCCTACTCCGTACGCCCCCGCCCGCACGCCCCCGTCTCCGCACCGCTGCGCTGGGACGAGGTGGGCGTCGCGCATCCGCAGGACTTCGACATCACGACCATGCCCGCGCGCTTCGCCGAACTGGGCGACGTGCACGCGGGCATGGACGATCAGGCGTACTCCCTCGACGCCCTGCTGGAACTGGCGACGAAGGACGAGCACGACCACGGGCTCGGTGATCTGCCGTACCCGCCCGAGTATCCGAAGATGCCGGGGGAACCCAGCCGGGTACAGCCGAGCCGCGCGAAGAAGCCGCGCGCTCAGGAGAGCTGAGCTACAGCTCCTTGATCCGGACGTCCCGGTACGAGACCACGTCCGTCGTGCCGTGCACCTGGAGTCCGAGGTAGCCGGAGGCGAACCGCCGCCCGTCCGTGCCCGGGTCGTCCGAGCGCGGCGGGGTGAAGTCCTGGCCGCCGATGTTGTCGAACTCGTTGATCAGCACACCGTTGCGGTAGATGGAGTAGTGCTGGTCGACCACGCGGATCTCGTAGTCGTTCCAGGTGCCCTTCTCCGTCACACCGGCCCCGGCGAGGCCCACCCGGTCGAAGCCGTAGACCGACCCCGACTTGTACATGTCGCCGGTCGGACCGTCGAACACCTGCACCTCGTGCCCGTACTTGATGGCGACCCACTCCGGCCGGGACTCCTCGGGATGGTCGTGGACCTGCGGGAAGCGCACGAAGACGCCGCCGTTGGTGTTGGCGGTGCCCGCGGCGTCGTCACGCCACTGGAGCTTCAGCGAGAAGTCCCCGTACTTGCGCTCGGGGAACCACAGCATGCCCATGCCCGGCGTGCTGGTGCTGGAGGTGATCGAGCCGTCGTCGTTCAGTCCGAACGAACCGCCGCCCACCTGCTCCCACTTCGCGAAGGACTCCTGGGTCCCGTCGAGGATCGCGCGGTAGCCCTCGGTCTGGCCGGGCGTGCCGATCTTCGACTGACGGGCGGCCCTGTTGATCGCCCGATACTCCCGGCGGTCGACGACTCCCTCGTCCAGGAGCGCGTCCATGACCTCCCGCACGTGCTTGAGGAACAGCTGCTGGGACGTCCACTCCTTCTCGTCCTCGATCATCTCGTTGATCCGGCACCGGTTGTTCGTGACCCGGTTCGGCACGCCCGTGTCGACCGTGCCGACGATCACCGTGAGGCGTTCGTCGTACTCCGGGCAGGGCGGCGGCGGCACCTGACCCGACACCACCGTGAAGCTCACGGTCAGCGGTTCGGAGGTGTTGCCCGCCTTGTCGCTCGCCCGGTAGGCCACGGTGTGGCGTCCCACCCGGTCGACGACCACCGGCTCGGTGTACGCGAGGTACGGCCCGGCGTCGAGCGAGTACTCCACGCCGGCCACGCCGGAGCCGCCCTCGTCCGTGGCGCTGACGGTCACCTTCGCGCTGCCGACGTACGCGCCGTCGGAGTCCTTGGTGCCCTCCACGGTCGCCCCGGTCACCGGCGGGGCGGTGTCCTGCGGGGGAGCGGCGACGACGGTGAAGGCGACGCTCTTCTCCGCCGCGACGTTGCCCGCCTTGTCGGTGGCCCGGTAGCGCACGGTGTGCTCGCCGGCCTCGTGCACCATCACGGGCGCGGTGTAAGCCTGCCAGGCGCCGTCACCGACCGCGTACTCGATGGTGTTGACCCCGGAGCCGGTGTCGGAGGCGGTGACCGTCACCGTCGCCATGTCGATGTACGCGCCGTCGGGATTCTTCTCACCGCTGACCGTCGCCGAGGTCTCCGGCGCGGTCGTGTCGTCGCTGTCGGGGGCGACCACGGTGAACGTGACGCTCTTCTCGGCGGCGGTGTTGCCCGCCTTGTCGAACGCCCGGTAGCGCACCGTGTGGTCGCCGACCTGGTCGACGACGACCGGTGTGGTGTACGGCTGCCAGGCGCCGTCGGCACCGATCGCGTACTCGATCCGGTCGACGCCGGAGCCGCCCTCGTCGGTCGCGCCGAGCGTCACGCTCGCGGAGCCGACGTAGGCGCCGTCCGCGTTCTGCGTGCCGCCGACGTCCGCCGACGTCGCGGGCGCGGTGGTGTCCTCGCCACCGCCGCCCTCGGTCACCACGAGCACGCCCTTCATCTCCCCGTGGCCGGGAATCGTGCAGTGGTACATGTAGCGGCCGGGGGTGAGGGTGACCTCGGCGGTGTGCTTGCCGCCCTGGTCGTCGCCCGGGTTGGCCAGGATGTTCAGCTGGACGTCCTGGTTGTACTCGGGGTCGCTGGTCATGAACGTCAGCGTGTGCGGCATACCGGTGGTGTTGCCGGTCGCCTCACTGTTCTCGAAGACGATCGTGGCCGGACCGGCCACCGCCGTCTCGGGCGCGGACGTGTACTTGGTGATGTCGTTGCCGGCGGTCCAGGTGAGAACCTGGTCGGCGGCCTCGGTCTCCGCCGCCGGCTGCCCGGACGCGGACGTCGCCTGCAGACCGAGCATCATCAGCAGGCCGGCCAACAAGGCGGCCCACATTCTTCGTCGGCGTATCACTCGGACCCCCTCGCCAGCTGTCCGGCGGCCGGCGTCGGCCCACCGCCCTCGTAGGTGACCCGCCACAGGGCCGACTTGGAGTCCGAGGTGAAGAAGCCGCGGCCGTAGTCGAGGACGTACAGCGCGCCGTCGGGACCGAACTTCCAGCCCATCAGGTTCTTGATGCCGTCGTTGCCGACCGGCACGATCTTCTTCAGGGACTCCGAGTGCACCGGCAGACCGCCGTCGCCCAGCGTCTTCGGGTCCATCAGCACCGCGTTGCGCGGCTGGTCCGAGTCGTAGAAGTCACCGACGAACCACTTGCCGTCCCAGTACGCGGGCCACTTGGTCTCACTGGTGCTGTCGGCGTCGAAGCGGTAAACCGGGCCATTCATCGCGGCCTGGCCGCCGCCCTTGAGCCAGGGCAGCTGGTAGGTGGCCTCCTCCTGCTTGTACGACGGGATCCCGTTCTCGTCGCGCGGGAAGTCGGGTCCGCCGCCCTGCGGCGAGTACCAGATGTTGTTGCCGGTCACCGGCGGCAGGTTGACCAGGCCGTCGTTGTTCGGCGACTCGTTCTTCGGGGCGTCGCAGTCGTACCAGCCCAGCGGCTTCGACGGGTCCGGCAGGTTCCGGTCCCGGTACGGCTGCTTGTTGCCCATGCAGTACGGCCATCCCCGGTTGCCCGCCTCGGTGATCGCGGCGAACGTGTCGTACTTCGCCGGGCCCCACGTCGGCGACGGAGAGCCGGCGTCCGGACCGACCCAGCCGGCGTAGAGCGTGTCGGTCTCCTTGTCGACGGAGATGCGTGCCGGGTTGCGTACACCCATCACGTAGATCTCACCGCGCGTCTTGCCGCCGCCCTCGGCGGTCTCCTCGCCGGTGAAGAGGTTGCCCTCGGGGAGCGTGTACGTCCCGTCCGGCTCCGGGTGGATGCGCAGGATCTTGCCGTTGAGGTTGTTGGTGTTGCCGGCGGTGCGGCGCGCGTCGGCGAAGGACACGCCCTTGAAGTTGGGCTCCGGGTTGTTGCCCGAGTAACCGCCGCTGAACCCACTGGAGTTGTTGTCACCCGTCGCGATGTACAGGTTGCCCTTGGAGTCCCAGGCCATCCCGCCGCCCGCGTGGCAGCAGCTGTGGACCTGCACCGGCCACTTGAGCAGCACCTTCTCGCTGCCCAGGTCCAGCTTGTTGGTCGCCTGGTCGAGCGTGAAGCGGGAGACCCGCCGCTCGGCCATGTGCGTCTCGCGGTTGATCCCGGAGTGCGGCGTGTAGTGCAGGTACACCCAGCCGTTCGCCGCGAAGTCCGGGTCCAGCTCGATGCCGAGCAACCCCTCCTCGACCTTGATCAGCTCGTCGCCGCCGCCCTTGTTGCCGAAGACGGTCAGTTCACCGGCGAGCGTGACCTTTTCGGTCTTCGGGTCCCAGACGTGGATCTCGCCCTTGCCCTTGCCGATGTCCGGGTCGTTCCAGTCGGTGACCACGGGCCGGGAGGAGTCCGCGCCGCCCCGGCCGATGTAGAGCACGCGGCCGTCGGGTGCGGTGACCAGGCCGTGCGGCTCGCCGATCTGGTCGTTCTGGCCGGACTGGTTGGGCTCGGTGAGCCGCTCGGCCTTGTAGTTGCCGTCGATGGTCGCCTTGCAGTCGGCCCGCGCCAGGCGTGTCGTCCACATGAGGGCGCCGCGCAGATGGGCGCGGAAGTCGGTCTCGTCGTACGACGACACCGTGCCGCCCATGCCGGTGTAGAAGGACCGGCCGCCGTCGTAGTCCCGGCACCAGCTGACCGGGTGGTCCCAGCCGTTGGCGCTCGCTCCGGGCTGGTACGTCGACTCGCGCACCCGGGCCACGGTGTGCACGTCGCCGGACGGGTTCTCCACCCAGTTCATCCACTGGTCGGGCCGCTTCCACTGCACCGGCAGGCCCTTGGCGGCCGGATGGCGCCGGTCGCCGACCTCGACGGTGGCCCGCTGGACCTTGGTCGGGCTGGAGGCGGCCGGGCGGGCACCGACCAGACCGGTGAACCAGTCCGAGTACGGCTCCGCGCGGGCGGCGTCGTGGATGCCGACGAACCCGCCGCCGGCCTCCATGTACGCCTCCAGACCCGCCTCCTGCGCCGGATCGAGGACGTCACCGCCGCCGGTGAGGAACACGACCGCGTTGAAGCGGCCGAGCCTCTTCTCATTGGTGAACACCGAGGCGTTGTCCGTGGCCTCGACCTGGAAACGCTCCTCGGCCGGACCGGTCAGCCCGATCCGCTCGATGGCCGCGATCCCGGCGTTCACGACCGGGGATTCGTCCCCGGCCGCGGCGGAACCGTAGAAGATCAGCACACGTACGTTGGCGCCGCCGGGTGGCGACTTGATCGACATCGTTGTCAGGGGCGGGTCCGGCGCCGGTCGCGCACTGGCGGTGGGGCCCGCCAGCAGACCCGCGGCGACGAAACCGGCGGTCGCGAACGCCGTCCAGCCTCTTCTTCTCGCGCTCAACCCTCTTAAGGGCATGGGCACCTCCTCGGTCACGGCAGCAGCGCCAAGGAAGTTAGACCTCTTTGCATGGTTCGCCAATAGGTATGACCGGGATCGAACGAACTTTGTCCTGAGTGTGGATAAACGTGGCCGCAGCCGGTACCGTCCCACAGGTTCATCACGGCCAATCACGGCTACGTCTCCGCAAATTCCGTATCAGCGTGGGGAGTTCGGCATGGACAGGCGAGGCTTCAATCGACGGGTACTGCTGGGCGGCGCGGCCGTCGCGACATCGTTGTCCATCGCTCCGGAGACCGCAGGAGCGGCCGGCGCGGCCCAGGGGGTCACCGCGAAGACGGCACCGGCCGGGGGCGAGGTGAGACACATCAAGATGTACGCCGAGAAGCTGCCCGACGGTCAGATGGGCTACGGCTTCGAGAAGGGCAAGGCGTCCATCCCCGGTCCGCTGATCGAACTGAACGAGGGCGACACGCTGCACATCGAGTTCACGAACACGATGGACGTACGGGCGAGTCTGCACGTTCACGGCCTGGACTACGAGATCTCCAGCGACGGCACGGCGATGAACAAGAGCGACGTCGAGCCCGGCGGCACCCGCACCTACACGTGGCGCACCCACAAGCCCGGCCGCCGCGCCGACGGCACCTGGCGGGCGGGCAGTGCGGGCTACTGGCACTACCACGACCACGTCGTCGGCACGGAGCACGGCACCGGCGGCATCCGCAAGGGCCTGTACGGCCCGGTGATCGTGCGCCGCAAGGGCGACGTACTGCCGGACGCCACGCACACGATCGTCTTCAACGACATGCTCATCAACAACCGGAAGCCCCACACCGGCCCCGACTTCGAGGCCACCGTGGGGGATCGCGTCGAGATCGTCATGATCACGCACGGCGAGTACTACCACACCTTCCACATGCACGGTCACCGCTGGGCGGACAACCGCACCGGCATGCTCACCGGGCCCGACGACCCGAGCCAGGTCATCGACAACAAGATCACCGGTCCGGCGGACTCCTTCGGCTTCCAGATCATCGCGGGGGAGGGGGTGGGTGCCGGGGCATGGATGTACCACTGCCATGTGCAGAGCCACTCCGACATGGGGATGGTGGGCCTGTTCCTGGTGAAGAAGGCGGACGGCACGATTCCCGGCTACGACCCGCACGAGCACGCGCACGGGCAGGGGGCCGCGTCCGGGGAGGAGGCCGCCACGGGGGAGGAGGCCGCCACGCACCAGCACTGAGGTGACGGCGTCCTCCGCGCAATTGGATCCGGGGCGCCGAGAGCGCTCTCTCCCGCGCTCTCCTGCCCGACGGCCTGCCGCTATCCTGAGCCGCAGTCGCCGAGGAGGAGTGCCCGTGACCGAGACCGCGCCGCGTCCCACGCTGGAGGCCGTGGCCGAGCGCGCCGGGGTCTCGCGGGCCACCGTGTCCCGGGTGGTGAACGGGGCGCACGGGGTGCGGGACGCACTGGCCGAGCGGGTCCGGCGTGCGGTGGAGGAACTCGGCTACGTGCCCAACCAGGCCGCCCGCAGCCTGGTGACGCGACGCCACGACGCGGTCGCCGTCGTCGCCGCCGAACCGGAGACCCGGATCTTCGCCGACCCCTACTTCGCCCAGCAACTCCGCGGCATCAGCAAGGAACTGACGGCCCACGACAACCAGCTCGTGCTGCTGCTCACGGAGGGCCGCGAGGACCATGCCCGCGTCGGCCGCTACCTGGCCGGCGGCCACGTCGACGGTGCGCTCGTCTTCTCCCTGCACCTCGACGACCCGCTGCCCGGCCTCGTCCGCAGCGCCGGCGTGCCGACCGTGTTCGGCGGACGCCCCGGCTGGGACGACGGGCGGGACGACGTGGTCTACGTGGACAGTGACAACCGCGGCGGTGCCCGGGACGCCGTCCGCCACCTGGCGGGTCTCGGCCGCACCCGCATCGCGCACATCACCGGCCCGCTCGACCAGACGTCCGCGGCCGACCGGCTCGCCGGCTTCCGTGACGTCCGGGCCGACGCCGCCCCCGGGCTGATCGCGCGCGGGGACTTCACTCCGGGCGGCGGCGAGCGGGCGATGCGGGAACTGCTCGACCGGTGTCCGGACCTGGACGCCGTGTTCGCGGCCAACGACCTCACCGCGGCGGGCGCCCTGCGGGTACTGCGCGAGTGCGGGCGGCGGGTGCCGGAGGACGTTGCGGTGGTCGGCTTCGACGACATGCTGCCCGTCGCCGAGCAGACCGACCCGCCGCTGACGACGGTCCGCCAGGACATCGAGGAGATGGGCCGGCTGATGGCCCGCCTGCTGCTGCGCGGCCTGGACCGCGGTGCCGGGGCGGGGAACTCCGCGGCGGACGCGACGACCGAGCCGGACACGCGGTCCGGCGTCGTCCTGCCGACGACCCTGGTCCGACGCGCCACCACCTGAGACGGAGCGGGGAGAGCACGGCCGGGCGGGACACACCGGGCCGGTCCGCGTCCCGATCCGCCGGGCGGACGCGTCCAAGGCCCTGCCCCGATCGGCCGGACAGCTCCTACGCCTCCGGCGGCATCGGCCTGAGTACCGCGAACCGGGCGCCGTACGGGTCGGCCAGACGGGCGAGGCGTCCGACGCCCTCGATGTCCGTCGCGGGCATCCGCACCGTGCCGCCGAGCTCCAGGGTCCGGGCGACCGCGGCGTCCGTGTCGTCGACCGCGAGGTACGGCAGCCAGTGGCCGTCCGTCTCCAGAGGGTCGTCGGCGAGCGGAACGAAGCCGCCGAACATGCTCTCGTCGCCCTCGCCCGCCGGATTGACGCAGGTGTAGGTGCCTCCGGGCAAGGCGACGGCCGAGGTCTCCAGTCCCAGCACCGCCCGGTAGTACGCGGCGGCGGCCGCGATGTCCGCCGTGTACAGCTCGACCCAGCACAGCGCACCGGTCTCGCCGGCCACGGTCAGGCCGCCCAGCCGCTCCGGCTGCCAGACGCCGAACGGCACCCCGGCCCGGTCGGCGAGGATCGCCATGGTGCCCTGGTCCAGCACGTCCATGGGCCGCATGAGCACACCTCCCCGGGCCTGTTCGGAGGCCTTGGCGGCGGCTTCCGCGTCCGGGGTCTGGAAGTAGACCGTCCAGGACGGCGGGCCCTGCTCCGGCGTCGTCTGCATACCGCCGGCCACGATCCGGCCGTCCAGCTCGAAGAAGCCGTAGCCACCGGCCTCGGGCCCCGCCGACCGGAAGCGCCAGCCGAAGAGGCCACCGTAGAAGGAAGTGGCGCCGTCGATGTCGGATGCGCCGACGTCGATCCAGTTCGGAGCGCCGGTGACGAAACGGGTGGTGAGCATCATCGCCCTCCTCGGAAGGGTCCCGTTGCCTGCACTGCCGAGTCTTCCACCCGCCACTGACAATCGCTCCCGCGCGCCGCCGTGCGTCCCCGCGCGGAGCGGAGGACCATCGGGTCGGCCGCGGGCCCGTCGGCGCGGCGTTGATCCCGCGTTGATCGAACGTTTTTCGCCGTCCGGCACGCTGCTGTCCATGCACACCGAGATGATCACGACGCCCGACCTCGCCTGGCAGGAGGAGGCGTTGTGCGCACAGACCGGGGCGGACTTCTTCTTCCCCGAGCCCGGCAGTTCCGTACGGGACGCCAAGCGAATCTGCGCCCTGTGCCCGATCCGCTCGGCCTGCCTGGAGTACGCGCTGATCAACGACGAGCGCTTCGGCGTCTGGGGCGGGCTGTCGGAGAAGGAACGGCTGGCACTGCGGCGCACCGCGCACTGACCCCGGCCCGCGAACCGCCCGCCACCAGCTGCTACCGGCAGTGCGCCCTGCGCCGCCACTCGGCCTTACCGGCGGCCACCCGGCCCTACCGGCCGCGCCCCGCCCGGTGGGCGACGTGCCGGACGCGGCCCCCGACCGGTCGGCGTCGGACGGGTAGCGGGTCAGCCCGCCGCCCGCGCCGCCATCCGCGCCTTGCGCGCCGCCAGCTTCTCGTCGAACTTGGACGCCTCGGCGTCCAGCCCGCCCATGTACAGCCCCAGCTCCTCCTGGGCCGCCTGACCCTCGGGGCCGAGGCCGTCGATCTCCATGATCTTCAGGAAGCGCAGCACGGGCTGGATCACGTCGTCGTGGTGGATGCGCAGGTTGTAGACCTCGCCGATCGCCATCTGCGCGGCGGCCCGCTCGAAGCCGGGCATGCCGTGACCGGGCATCCGGAAGTTCACGACCACGTCCCGCACCGCCTGCATCGTCAGGTCGGGCGCCAGCTCGAAGGCTGCCTTGAGCAGGTTGCGGTAGAAGACCATGTGCAGGTTCTCGTCGGTCGCGATGCGGGCCAGCATGCGGTCGCAGACCGGGTCGCCGGACTGGTGGCCCGTGTTGCGGTGCGAGATGCGGGTGGCCAGCTCCTGGAAGGCGACGTAGGCCACCGAGTGCAGCATCGAGTGCCGGTTGTCCGACTCGAAGCCCTCACTCATGTGGGCCATGCGGAACTGCTCCAGCTGGTCCGGGTCGACCGCGCGCGAGGCGAGCAGGTAGTCGCGCATCACGATGCCGTGCCGGCCCTCCTCCGCGGTCCAGCGGTGCACCCAGGTGCCCCAGGCGCCGTCGCGCCCGAAGAGGCTCGCGATCTCGTGGTGGTAGCTCGGGAGGTTGTCCTCCGTCAGGAGGTTCACCACCAGGGCGATCCGGCCGATCTCGGTGACCTTGGACTGGCCCTTCTCCCAGGCCTCGCCGTCCTCGAAGAGCCCGGGGAAGTTGCGGCCGTCGCTCCAGGGCACGTACTCGTGCGGCATCCAGTCCTTGGTGACCTTCAGGTGCCGGTCGAGTTCGGTCTCGACCACTTCCTCCAGCGCGTACAGCAGCCGGGCGTCGGTCCATTCGGCGGAACTGCCGAGGTGCGGGGAGACGATCGTCACAGAAACTCCAGGGGACGTACGACAGAGCGAAAAGCGCCCGGCGAGCGGTGCCGGGGAACCTACGGGATCGTAGGCTACGAAACCGTAGGTTACGAGACCGTAGGTTAAACGCACTGTAAAGGCCCCTGATCAGCCGTCGTCCACCGGGGTGGCGAAGGGACGGAGTCGGGGCAGTCGTCGGCCGGGCCCACCTCCAGCGTCTCCCAGCCGTGCGCGCAGGGCCTCGGTACACGCGTCCCTCTGTTCGACCGCGAGGCCGTGGTCGACCTTCGCCCGCTCGACGTGGGGCACCAGTCCTTCCGCCAGTCTCGGGCCGGGGCGGCGGACGAGGGCCTTCTTGCAGGGCACGAGGGGCCTCCGTAACGGCGCCGGCGGTCCGGCACCCGTGGCGCGGCGCCGACTCCCCATCATGCAGTGGCGACGCGCGCGGACGGAACCCCCGTCAGCCCCTCGTGGCCCTCCTGAGATGCTCCGCCGTGCTGGAGCCGCGGGCCGTGAGCAGGTCGCGCGGGGTGCCTTCGAAGATCACCCGGCCGCCGTCCCGGCCCCCGTCCGGACCGAGGTCGATCACCCAGTCGGCGTGCGCCACCACGTCCAGGTCGTGCTCGACGACCACGACCGAGTTGCCGGTGCCGACCAGCCGGTCCAGCAGGGCGAGCAGTCCCTCGACGTCCGACATGTGCAGTCCGGTGGTCGGTTCGTCCAGGACGTACACCGCGCCGGTGCGGTGCAGCCGGGTGGCCAGCTTGATGCGCTGCCGCTCGCCGCCGGAGAGCGTGGACAGCGGCTGCCCGAGCGTGAGGTAGGTGAGGCCGACGTCGCGCAGGGAGCGCAGCCGCCGCCGTACGCCCGTGTCGGCGAAGAAGTCCAGCGCCTGGTCGGCGGTCATCGCCAGCACGTCGGCGATGGAGTTGCCGGCGACCGTCAGCCGCAGCACCTCGTCGCGAAAGCGCCGGCCGTCGCAGTCGACGCAGGTCGTCGTCACGGGGTCCATGAACGCGAGGTCGGTGCAGATGATCCCGCGCCCCTCGCAGGTGCCGCACGCGCCCGCCGAGTTGAAGCTGAAGAACCCGGCCTCCGCGCCCGTCTCCCGTGCGAAGAGCTTCCGTACCGTGTCCATGATCCCGAGGTACGTCGCCGGGGTCGACCGCGACGAGACGCCGATCGCGGACTGGTCGACGACCACCGCGTCCGGGTGTGCGGCGATCAGCTCCGCGACCAGCGTGCTCTTGCCGGACCCGGCGACCCCCGTGACCGCGGTCAGTACCCCGGTCGGGAAGGCCACCGTCACGTCCCGCAGGTTGTGGCGGCCGGCGCCCTTAACCCACAGCTCCCCGGTCGCCGTCCGCGGCTCCTCCTTCACCGCCGTACGGCGTCCGAGGAACCGCCCGGTGAGCGTGTCCGCCCCGGCCAGCTCGTCCGGCGCCCCCTCGAACACCACCCGGCCGCCGCCCGCGCCGGCTCCCGGCCCCATGTCGACGACGTGGTCCGCCAACGCGATGACGTCCGGGTCGTGCTCGACGACCAGCACGGTGTTGCCCTTGTCGCGCAGTCGCAGCAGCAGGTCGCCGAGGCGTCCGACGTCGCGCGGGTGCAGCCCGACGCTGGGCTCGTCGAAGATGTACGTCATCCCGGTCAGGCTGGAGCCGAGATGCCGCACGGTCTTCAGCCGCTGCCCCTCGCCGCCGGACAGGGTGGCGGTCTCCCGGTCGAGGCTGAGATAGCCGAGGCCGATCGCCTCGACGCGCTCCAGCGCGGTGACCGCGGCACCGGCGATCGGCCGGGCCACCGGATCGTCGATCCGCCTCAGTACGGCGATCAGGTCGGTGACCTGCATGGCCGAGCAGTCGGCGATGGAGTGCCCGTCGATCCTGGCCGCCAGCGCCGCCGCGTTCAGCCGGGCGCCGCCGCACTCGGGGCAGTCGGCCTCGACCAGGAACCGCCGCACCAGTTCCCGGGTCTTCTCGCTCATCGCCGACAGGTCCCGTTTGAGATACAGCCGCTCGAAGCGGTCGGCGAGGCCCTCGTACTCGGTGGTCCAGGTGCCGCCCGTGCCGTTGACGGTGACCTTGCTGCCGGGCCGCCCGCGCATCAGGAACGTGCGCTCGGCGTCCGTGAAGTCGCCGACGGGCTTGTCCGGGTCCAGCTCGTCCGTGTTGGTGTACGCCTGCCCCTGCCAGGTCCCCGCCGCGAACGGCGGGAAGCGGACCGCCCCGCCGGCCAGCGACCTGGCGGGGTCGAGGATGCGGTCCCAGCCGGGCTGCACCTTGCGGCCCAGGCCGTCGCAGCCGGGACACATGCCCGACGGGTCGTTGAACGAGTACGCCGTCGCCGCCCCGGCGCTGGGCGCGCCGTGCCGGGAGAACAGCACCCGCAGCACCGAGTGGATGTCGGTCATCGTGCCGACCGTGGACCGCGAGTGGCCGCCTACCGGACGCTGGTCGACGACGATCGCGGGGGAGAGGTCCTCCAGGGCGTCCGCGTGCGGCCGTTCGTACTTGGGCAGCCGGTTGCGTACGAACCAGGTGAACGTCTCGTTCAGCTGGCGCTGCGACTCGACCGCGATCGTGTCGAACACGACCGACGACTTCCCCGACCCCGAAACGCCGGTGAACACGGTCAGCCGGCCCTTCGGGATGCGAAGCGTGACGTCCTGGAGGTTGTTCTCCCTGGCTCCGGTGATGCTGATGAACTCGCTCATGCCGGGAACGCTAGGCGGGATACCCGACAGCTTCTGGCGTGTTTTCCCTCAGCTCTCCCTCCTCCATCAGCAGCCAGCGGGTGATGCCGATCGACTCCAGGAACGGCAGGTCGTGACTGGCCACCACCAGCGCCCCCTCGTACGACTCCAGGGCACCGGTGAGCTGCCGCACGCTCGCGATGTCCAGGTTGTTCGTCGGCTCGTCCAGCATCAGCAGCTGGGGCGCGGGATCGGCCAGCATCAGCGCGGCCAGCGCCGCCCGGAAGCGTTCGCCGCCGGACAGGGTCGCCGCCTGCTGGTCGGCCCGGGCGCCCCGGAACAGGAAGCGCGCCAGCCGCGCCCGGATCCGGTTGTTGGTGGCGCCCGGCGCGAACCGGGCCACGTTCTCGGCGACGCTCAGCTCGCCGTCGAGGACGTCCAGGCGCTGCGGCAGGAACCGCAGCGGGACGTGCGCCGTCGCCTCCCCCGCCACCGGCTCCAGCTCCCCGGCGATCGTGCGCAGCAGCGTGGTCTTGCCCGCGCCGTTGCGCCCGATCAACGCGATCCGCTCGGGGCCGTGCAGATCGAAACCGCCCTCCACGCGTGCCCCGTAGGCCAGTTCCAGGTCCCGCAGCGTCAGCACCGAGCGCCCCGGCGGTACGGCCGTGTACGGCAGGTCGACGCGGATCTCGTCGTCGTCCCGCACGGCCTCCACGGCGTCGTCGAGCCGCTCCCTGGCCTCGGCGAGCTTCTCCTCGTGCATGATGCGGTGCTTGCCCGCGGACTCCTGCGCCGCGCGCTTGCGGGCCCCCATGACGATCTTCGGCTCACGCTTCTGCTCGTACATCTTCTGGCCGTACCGCTTGCGACGGGCCAGCTTGACCTGGGCGTCGGCCAGTTCGCGCTTCTGCTTGCGCAGATCGGACTCGGCGACGCGCACCATCCGCTCGGCCGCCTCCTGCTCCACGGCCAGGACCTGCTCGTACGCCGAGAAGTTCCCGCCGTACCAGGTGATCTCACCGGAGCGCAGGTCGGCGATCTGGTCGACGAGGTCCAGCAGCTCGCGGTCGTGGCTGACCACGACCATGACCCCCGGCCAGGAGGCGATGGCCGCATACAGCCGCCTGCGTGCGTACAGGTCGAGGTTGTTGGTGGGCTCGTCGAGGAGCAGGACGTCGGGCCGGCGCAGCAGCAGCGCGGCCAGCCGCAGCAGCACCGACTCGCCGCCCGAGACCTCGCCGACGGTGCGGTCGAGCCAGATGTGACCGAGGCCGAGTTCGCCGAGCGTGGCGAGGGCGCGCTCCTCGACGTCCCAGTCGTCGCCGAGGGTCTCGAAGTGCTCCTCGGCCACGTCGCCCGCCTCGATGGCCTGCAGCGCGGCCCGCCGGGCGGCGATGCCGAGCGCCTCGTCGACCCGCAGGGCGGTGTCGAGCGTGACGTTCTGCGGCAGGTACCCGACCTCGCCGGCCACGCGGACCGTGCCGTCGGCCGGGGGGAGCTGCCCGGCGATCAGTTTCAACAGGGTGGACTTGCCCGACCCGTTGACACCGACGAGCCCGGTCCTGCCGGGTCCGAAGGCGGTGTCGAGACCCTCGAAGACGGGCGTGCCGTCGGGCCAGGCGAACGCGAGGGACGTACAAGTGATGGAAGTAGACATGCAGGGTCTCCGCGGTTGCTTGAAGCGGTCAGGGGCAAACGCGTATCGAGACACCGGGAGGCGGCGGGCGCCGTCGGACGAGGGAAGGAAGAGTCCCGGGGAGTGCTTGGGCAGAAAGAGGCCCTGCTCCGCAAGGACGGCTCGAACGCCGAGGTCGCACGCGGCGTACACACAGGACATGTGTGACGCGGTGTCTCAGGACCTCAGACGAGCAACGTCCTTCTCCAATCGGCGGCAACAGAAGCGCTGTACACCGTACGAGAGACCGGATGGGCTGTCAATGCCTTACCGTGAATCCGGTCCCACGGCCCCAAGGAGGCCCCGTGCCCAACGGCTCGCTCTCGCTGCCGGCCCGGCTCTGTCTGCTGGCCTGGGACCCGGCGCGCCCCGGGGCCACCGACACCGTCCGGCACCACCATCTGGTGCGCGCCGGCGCGCTCACCGAACTGGCCCAGCGCGGCCTGCTCGTCGACGACGCGGGCATCGCCACCCCCGTCGACCTGGACTCCCGCACCGGGGACGCCGTCCTCGACGGGCTGCTGGACCTCGTCCGCGAGTCGATGCCCCACCGGTGGCGCACGTGGGTGAGGCTGCACGCGCGGCTCACCTTCGACGCCGTCCGGGAGCAACTGGTGGCCGAGGGGTACCTGCGCGCCGAGAAGAAGCGGGTCCTCGGCATGTTCCCGTCCGTGGAGTACGTCCTGGCGCGGGGCGCCGCGGCGCAGGTGCTCCGGGAGGAGACGCGGTACGTCCTGGAGGGCCCGGTGCCGGCCGGGGAGGTCTCCGAGCGGAACGCGGCCATGGCCGCGCTGGCGGCAGCCGCGGAGGTGCGCGCCCTCGGGCCGGCCGGGGCCGACGTGCGCCGGGAGGGCCGGATCGCGGAGCTGACCGAGCGCGGCGGGGCCGCGGCCCCCGGGCTGCGGAAGATCCTGGGCGAGGTGTGGGGAGCGGTCAGCGCGGAAACGGCGCGGGCCGTGGCGTCGACGGGCGGCTGAGACGGGGCCCGCGGCCCGGCGCACCGCCGGTCGCCGAACCGGCCGCGCCGGCGGCGTCGACCACGGGAAGCTGAACCGGCTGCCGGCGAGGGAGCGTCAGGGAGTCGTCAGCAGGTCCCCCGCATCAGCTCCGCCAGGTCGTGGTCCAGGTCCAGCTGGAGATGCTCCAGGCCGACGGGGACCAGCTCGCCGGTGGCCTGAAGGAACCTGCGCAGCTCGCCCGAGCGGATGTGGATCACGGCGGTGCCCTCGGGTGCGTGGAACTCCAGGACGGTCCGGTCGTACCCGTACGGGCGCACCCGTACGTCGCCGTGACCGTCCGGCTCCCGCATCCCGGTGACGAGCAGCTCGCGGGAGAAGGTCCAGCAGACCTCCACGCCCTCGAGGGTGGCCGGAGCCGGGAAGGTCATCCGGACGGCGAACGGATCGCTGCGGTCGTAGTGCAGCGTTGCGGGAATGCTGGGCATACGCGGCGCGGCGGCGACGAGACGCGCCTCGACGGGCTGCTCGATGACGGTGGACAACGCCTTGCTCCCTCGTGACGGCTGGACGGGCTTCCGGTTGGATGCGGGCCGGGCACTGGAAGAGACGACGGAATCAGCCAATCCGTGCACACGATGACCGAGTGACCTCTGTCACCGCGTTCATGCGCGGGAGTGACGCGCCTCTCCTCGTGGGACCCGTAAGGCACTTGTGGCACTCGTGCCCGCCCGCGCGCGCCGCACACGGTCCTCCGGACGGCGCCCGGACGGTGGGGTGGCTTCGCCCGCCATGAGGAGCTTGGGGAGCCTGCGACGCACGGCACGGTCCGTTCGTACCGGTGGCAGGCGCACGGCACGGGCGGTGATCGCCGGGGCGGTCTGCGCGGCGGCGCCGGCCGCGCTGACGGCGGCCGCACCTGGCGAACCGGCGGCACGGGTTCGTACGACACCCTGGACTGCACCCCGGACCTGTGCTGCTGGGCCGCCGGCGGGCAGGGACGGGTCGCCCGGTCGGAGCGCTGACGGCGCGCGGGGCCGGGTCTTCGTCCGTAACGTGGGTATCCGTTCGCTGAACGCGAGAGGAAGTGAGCGGACATGCCACGCGGTTCGAGCTCCAAACGGGAGCGGCAGTACGAGCACATCAAGGACGGCGCCGAGGACCGTGGCGAGAGCACCGGCCGCGCCAAGGAGATCGCCGCCCGGACGGTGAACAAGGAGCGCGCCCAGTCCGGCGAGTCCAGGACCGCCAGCCGTACGTCCACGCAGGACAAGTCGCCGAGCAAGCGGGGCGGCCGGCGGTCCGGGAACCGGCAGGGCCCCCAGGGACCCACCTACGGCCAGTTGTACGAGGAGGCCAAGCGCCGGGACATCAGCGGTCGTTCGAACATGAACAAGGGCGAACTGCTGCGCGCGCTCGGCAAGTGAGCCGGACAGGCCCTAGCCGAGGGTCTCCCGGTACCGCTCCGGCGCCGGCGCCGTCTTCGTGGCGACGAACCCGGTGACGCGGTACGCGCACACGCCGGCCCTGACGAAGGGGTCGCCCGTGGTGATCTCCTCGATCCGCGCACGGTCCTCCGCGACGGCGATGACCACCCCGCCGTCGCGGGGCTCCTTGCGGCCGGACGCCAGGCACACCCCCTGCCGGTACAGCTCGTCCAGCCACGCCACGTGCTCCTCCAGCACCGCGTCGACGGCGTCCAGCGGGGCGGTGTGGGGGAGTTCCAGTACGAACATGATCGCGAGCCTACTCCGGCGCTCCCGTAGGCTTGCGGCCACCATGACGACCCTGACCGTGCAGATTCCCGCCGACTGGCCCGCGACCGAGGAGCGGGCCCGAGCCGTCCAGGACGAACTGCGGGCAGGCGTGGTGCTCGACGAGCCGGGTCCGCCGCCCGGCACGGGCCGGGTGACCGGCGTGGACGTCGCCTACGACGACGAACGGGACGTCGTCGCGGCGGCGGCCGTCGTACTGGACGCCGCGACCCTCGCCGTCGTCGCCGAGGCCACCGCCGTCGGCCGGATCTCCTTCCCCTACGTGCCCGGCCTGCTCGCCTTCCGCGAGATCCCGACCGTCCTCGCCGCCCTGGACGCGCTGCCCTGCCCGCCCGGCCTGGTCGTGTGCGACGGCTACGGCCTGGCCCACCCGCGCCGCTTCGGCCTCGCCAGTCACCTCGGCGTGCTCACCGGACTGCCCACGATCGGCGTGGCCAAGAACCCGTTCACCTTCACGCACGACGAGCCGGACGCGCCCCGCGGCAGTACGTCCCCGTTGCTCGCCGGCGCCGAGGAGGTCGGACGTGCCGTCCGTACCCGTGACGCCGTCAAGCCGGTCTTCGTCTCCGTCGGCCATCGGGTGAGCCTCGACAACGCCTGCGCGCACACGCTGGCCCTGGCTCCCGGCTACCGCCTGCCGGAGACCACCCGCAGGGCGGACGCCCTGTGCCGCGCGGCCCTGCGGGCGGCCACCACCTACCCGGCCTGACCCTCGACGCTCCAGCGGCCCACCTCCTGGTACGCCGAGTCGTAGACCACCGAACCGTCGCCGGGCCGCAGCGCGTAGTGCTTCAGGTTGCCGCCCCAGTACCGCAGGATCCGCTGCAACTCGCCCGCGGGGTCCTCGGCGAGCGCGCCCTCGTCCATGGTGACTTCGAGAAGGAACTTCATGCCTTCAAGGATTTCATTGCACTCCTTGTTGGCACTCCGCCGGCCGGGAGCGCTGGTGCTGGTGGGCCAGTGGCGGGCCAGTAGTGGGCCGCTGTCGGACGGGCGGCGGGAGAAGTCTCAAATCTGTGTTGAGGGCACGTGCTCGTGGCGCGGGCCGGTGCTCAGCGGCCGCCTGAGTATCCGTACGGATGTGCTCCCGCCGACGGCCGGGACAGGCTGGGCCGCATGACGACGCACCGCGCACCCAAGCAGTCCGCGCGCCACCCCGGCCGGCCCGTCGAGCGGGCCGTGGTCGCGGGACTGGTGCTCGCCGTGGGAGCGGGGCTGGCCTGGATCGGCGGGATGATCTACACGATCGTCGGGTGGTGGGGGTAGGGCCTGTCCGGCGGATGGACGTGCCGGCCCCCGCGTCGGCGGCATGGTCCGCCGACGCGGGGGCGGGTCCGTCAGCGGGCCGCGGCCACCCGGAAGCGGATGCCCGCCGTCCGCAGCCGCTCGATCAGCGCGTCCCCCATCGCCACGGCCGTCGTGACCTGCCCGGCCACCGGCGGCAGGTCGTCGAGGGCGAGGGACAACGCCGCCTCGGCGAACATCTTCGCCGTCTCGTCGTACCCGGGGTCGCCGCCCGAGACCTCGGTGAACACCTTCCGGCCGCCGCCTTCGCCCACGAAGCGGACCGAGAACCAGCTCCTCGCCCGCTTCTCGGGGCTCGGCCCGTCACCCGGCTTGAGCCGGTCCGACAACCAGCGCCGCGCGGGCGGTACCTGAGCCGCCGCCACGAGCGCGCCCACGGCCGCCACCCCGCCCACCGCGACGGGCAGACGCCGCACGGCGGCGTAGTGGCGGTAGCGGAAGTCGGGGCCGTAGCGGTCCAGCGCCTTCGCGGAGCGCCGCACGATCTGTGCGTCGATGGTCGGCAGCGGCAGCGCCCATGCCCCCACCTCCCCGGCGAACCGCGGCGCGCCCGTCGGTGTCGCCGCCCGGCGGCCCACCAGTCGTGGCTCGTGCCGCCGGCGTTCCCGCGCGGCGGCCTGCAACTGCCTGCCGCGCGCGAACTGGCCCAGCGCGGAGGCGAACGTCCCGCCCGAGAAGGTGGCGTCGGCGGTCACGAAGCCGTCCACGGCCAGCGGCACCCCCTCCGGCAACTGCCGCACGGTGAAGTACACCCCGAGATCGTGCGGCACGGAGTCGAAACCACAGGCGTGCACCAGCCGCGCGCCGGTCTCCCGCGCGCGGGCGTCATGACGGACGTACGTCAGGTCCACGAATTCGGGCTCACCGGTGAGGTCGAGATAGTCGGCCCCGGTCTCCGCGCAGGCGGCGACCAGCGCTTCGCCGTACTGGACGTACGGTCCCACCGTCGTGGCCACCACGCGCGCCTGCTCGGCGAGTTCGCGCAGCGAGGCCGGATCGGAGACGTCCGCGCGCAGCATGCCGATGTCCGCCGCGCCCGGCAGCCTCTCCCGCAGCCGCCGCAGCTTCTCCTCGCTGCGGCCGGCGATCGCCCAGCGCAGCCCGTCGGGCGCGTGCGCGGCGAGGTACTCCGCGGTGAGTTCGCCGACGAACCCCGTCGCTCCGAAGAGCACGATGTCGTACGGCCGGCCGGCCGTTTTCAGCCTGGTCATGACATCCCTTCGTCACCCGGTGGCAACCCCTGGGCCCGCAGCGCGCGCCGTTGCCGGTGGCCGAGGCTAGCGTGAGGACTGCGAGTCCGGAGGAGAGCCGGCCCACAATTGGCTAAGCGCTTGCTCGCTCCGGCTCTTGTGCCCAGTGGAACACGTTTCTAGCATCACCGGTGTTACATCATTGGTGTCACAGAGCTGGGGGCTCGATGTCGGAGGCGAGGACGGCGGGGCGCACGCCGGGCGAGGGCCCGCTCACGGGTGTGCGTGTGGTCGAGCTGGCCGGTATCGGGCCCGGGCCCTTCGCCGCCATGCTCCTGGCCGACCTGGGAGCCGACGTCGTCCGCGTCGACCGCCCCGGCGGCCCCGGCCTCGCGATCGACCCCGCGCACGACGTCACCAACCGCAACAAGCGCTCGGTGGTCGTCGACCTGAAAGCACCGGACGGTCCGGCCCAGGTCCTCGACCTCGCCGAACGCGCCGACGTGCTGATCGAGGGCTACCGCCCCGGCGTCGCCGAACGGCTCGGTGTCGGCCCCGGGCACTGCCACGCCCGCAACCCGCGCCTCGTCTACGGTCGCATGACCGGCTGGGGCCAGGACGGCCCGCTCGCCCAGCGCGCCGGTCACGACATCGGGTACATCGCGCTCACCGGCACCCTCGGCATGATCGGCGCCCCCGACGAGCCGCCGGCCGTCCCCGCCAACCTCGTCGGCGACTACGCGGGCGGCTCCCTCTACCTGGTCGTCGGCGTCCTCGCCGCCCTGCACCACGCGCGCGCGACGGGTACCGGCCAGGTCGTCGACGCCGCCATCGTCGACGGTGCCGCCCACCTCTCCTCGATGATCCACGGCATGCTCGCCGCCGGCGGCTGGCAGGACCGGCGGGGAGCCAACCTCCTCGACGGCGGCTGCCCGTTCTACGGCACCTACGAGACCGCCGACGGCCGGTACATGGCGGTCGGCGCCCTGGAGCAGCGGTTCTACGCCGAGTTCATGGAGTTGCTCGGCATCCCCGAGCAGGCACCGGCCCGCGACGACATGGCCCGCTGGGGCGAACTGCGCGCGGCCATCGCCGCCCGGTTCAGGTCCCGTACCCGGGACGAGTGGACGGCCGTCTTCGCGGACTCCGACGCCTGTGCCGCCCCCGTCCTGTCGCTCCGCGAGGCCCCGCACCACCCGCACCTCGCCGCCCGCTCCACCTTCACCGACCACGGGGGCATCACCCAGCCGGCCCCGGCGCCCCGCTTCTCCGCGACCCCCACCGCCGTCCGCACCGGGCCCGCCCGGCCGGGCGCCGACACCGAGGCGGTGGCCCGCGACTGGGACCTGCCGCGGAACCCTCGGACGAACAGCTGAACAGCCCCGCCAAAAAACCCTCAGTGAAAGGCCTGCCAGTGACCACCGAAGCGTACGTGTACGACGCGATCCGCACCCCGCGCGGACGCGGCAAGGCGAACGGCGCCCTGCACGGTACGAAGCCCGTCGACCTGGTCGTCGGCCTGATCCACGAGATCCGCGCCCGCTTCCCGGACCTCGACCCGGCCGCCGTCGACGACATCGTGCTCGGCGTCGTCGGTCCCGTCGGCGACCAGGGCTCCGACATCGCCCGCATCGCCGCCATCGCGTCCGGACTGCCGGACACCGTGGCGGGCGTCCAGGAGAACCGCTTCTGCGCCTCGGGTCTGGAGGCCGTCAACCTGGCCGCCGCCAAGGTGCGCTCCGGCTGGGAGGACCTGGTCCTCGCGGGCGGCGTCGAGTCGATGTCCCGGGTGCCCATGGCCTCGGACGGCGGTGCCTGGTTCAACGACCCGATGACCAATCTCGCCACCAACTTCGTCCCGCAGGGCATCGGTGCCGACCTGATCGCCACCATCGAGGGCTTCACCCGCCGCGACGTCGACGAGTACGCGGCCCTCTCCCAGGAGCGCGCGGCCAACGCCTGGAAGGAGAACCGCTTCGAGCGGTCCGTCGTGCCGGTCAGGGACCGCGCCGGCCTCACCGTCCTCGACCACGACGAGCACCTGCGCCCCGGCACCACCGCCGACTCCCTCGCGGGCCTCAAGCCCTCCTTCGCCGACATCGGCGAACTCGGCGGGTTCGACGCCGTGGCGCTGCAGAAGTACCACTGGGTCGAGCAGATCGACCACGTCCACCACGCGGGCAACTCCTCCGGCATCGTGGACGGCGCCTCCCTGGTCGCCATCGGCTCCAAGGAGGTGGGCGAGCGCTACGGGCTCACCCCCCGCGCACGGATCGTCTCCGCCGCCGTGTCCGGCTCCGAGCCCACCATCATGCTCACCGGCCCCGCCCCCGCCACCCGCAAGGCGCTCGCCAAGGCCGGGCTGACCATCGACGACATCGACCTCGTCGAGATCAACGAGGCGTTCGCCGCGGTCGTGCTGCGCTTCGTCAAGGACATGGGCCTGTCTTTGGACAAGGTCAACGTCAACGGCGGCGCCATCGCGCTCGGCCACCCCCTCGGCGCCACCGGCGCGATGATCCTCGGCACGCTCGTCGACGAACTGGAGCGCCAGGACAAGCGCTACGGCCTCGCCACCCTGTGCGTGGGCGGCGGCATGGGCGTCGCCACGATCGTCGAGCGCGTCTGAATCCCTGCGGAAGCGGCACCACGGCCACCGAAGACCTCACTGGAGACCCCTGTCATGACGACCGAGAGCACCACCATCCGCTGGGAACAGGACGACACCGGCGTCGTCACCCTCGTCCTCGACGACCCCGCCCAGTCCGCGAACACCATGAACCAGGCGTTCCGCGAGTCCCTCGCGGTGATCACCGACCGGCTGGAGGCGGAGAAGGACGGCATCCGGGGCGTCATCGTCACCTCCGCCAAGAAGACCTTCTTCGCCGGCGGCGACCTGCGCGACCTGATCCGCGTCACACCCGAGACCGCCCAGGACCTCTTCGACGGCGGCATGGCCATCAAGCGGAACCTGCGCCGCATCGAGACCCTCGGCAAGCCGGTCGTCGCCGCCATGAACGGCGCGGCCCTCGGCGGCGGTTACGAGATCGCCCTCGCCTGTCACCACCGCGTCGCCCTCGACGCCCCCGGCTCCAAGATCGGCTGCCCCGAGGTCACCCTCGGCCTGCTTCCGGGCGGCGGCGGCGTCGTCCGCACCGTCCGGATGCTCGGCATCACCGACGCGCTGCTGAAGGTGCTCCTCCAGGGCACCCAGTACAACCCGCGCCGCGCCCAGGAGAACGGCCTGGTCGACGAGGTCGCCGACAGCCGCGAGGACATGCTCGCCAAGGCCCGCGCCTTCATCGACGCCAACCCGGAGTCCGCCCAGCCCTGGGACCGGCCCGGCTACCGCATCCCCGGCGGTACGCCGTCGCACCCGAAGTTCGCGGCCAACCTGCCCGCCTTCCCCGCCAACCTGCGCAAGCAGACGAACGGCGCCCCCTACCCGGCGCCGCGCAACATCATGGCCGCCGCCGTCGAGGGCTCCCAGGTCGACTTCGAGACCGCGCAGGTCATCGAGGCGCGCTACTTCGTCGAGCTGGCCGCCGGGCAGACCTCGAAGAACATGATCCAGGCGTTCTTCTTCGACCTCCAGGCCGTCAACTCCGGCGCCAACCGACCGGGGGGCGTCGAGCCGCGCAAGGTCCGCAAGGTCGCCGTCCTCGGCGCCGGCATGATGGGTGCCGGCATCGCCTACTCGTGCGCCCGCGCGGGCATCGACGTCGTCCTCAAGGACGTGGCCCTGGAGTCGGCGGTCAAGGGCAAGGCCTACTCCGAGAAACTGTGCGCCAAGGCCGTCGCCAAGGGCCGTACGACCCAGGAGAAGGCCGACGCGCTGCTGGCCCGCATCACGCCGACGGCCGAAGCCGCCGACCTCGCGGGCTGCGACGCGGTCATCGAGGCAGTCTTCGAGGACACTTCCCTCAAGCACAAGGTGTTCCAGGAGATCCAGGACGTCGTCGCCCCCGACGCGCTGCTCTGCTCCAACACCTCCACCCTGCCCATCACCGCGCTGGCCGAGGGCGTAGAGCGCCAGGCGGACTTCATCGGGCTGCACTTCTTCTCGCCCGTCGACAAGATGCCGCTCGTCGAGATCATCAAGGGCGGGCGGACGGGCGAGGAGGCGCTGGCCCGCGCCTTCGACCTGGTCCGGCAGATCAACAAGACGCCGATCGTCGTCAACGACTCGCGCGGCTTCTTCACCTCCCGGGTCATCGGCCACTTCATCAACGAGGGCGTGGCCATGGTCGGCGAGGGCATCGAGCCCGCCTCCGTCGAACAGGCGGCGGCCCAGGCGGGCTATCCGGCCAAGGTGCTCTCCCTGATGGACGAGCTGACCCTCACGCTGCCCCGGAAGATCCGCAAGGAGACCAGGCGGGCCGTGGAGGAAGCGGGCGGCACCTGGACCGCGCATCCCGCCGAGGCCGTCATCGACCGCATGGTCGACGAGTTCGAGCGCCCCGGCCGCAGCGGCGGCGCCGGGTTCTACGAGTACGGGGACGACGGCAGGCGGGCAGGACTCTGGCCTGGCCTGCGGGAGCACTTCACGAAGCCCGGCCACGAGATCCCGTTCGCGGACATGCAGGAGCGCATGCTCTTCTCGGAGGCGCTCGACACGGTCAAGCTCCTGGAGGAGGGCGTGCTGACCTCCGTCGCCGACGCCAACATCGGATCGATCCTCGGTATCGGCTTCCCCGGCTGGACCGGCGGCGTCCTGCAGTACATCAACGGCTACGAGGGGGGTCTGCCCGGTTTCGTGGCGCGCGCGCGTGAGCTCGCCGACCGCTACGGCGAGCGCTTCACGCCGTCCGCGCTGCTGGTGGAGAAGGCGGACAAGGGGGACGTCTTCACGGACGGCCGCTGAGCAAGCGGCTCAGTCTTCGCCGCCCCTGCCGCCCTCGCAGTCCCCGCCGAGCCACTCCCGCAGCTCCTCCCGCAGCGACCGCTGGAACGTGGTCAGCAGCGCCTGCACCACGAGCGGGTGCATGTGGGCGGACAGGGACCGCACGTCCCGCGCGTCGCGTTCGGCGACCGCGTCGCGCAGCAGCCGCGACAGGTCGCGCGCGGCGGCGCGGGAGTGCTCGAGCAGGGCCGTACGGGCGGCGAGGACCGTGTCGGGGGAGAAGGGCACGTCGAGCAGTTCGACGCCGAGCCGGAGCAGCCCGGCGTCGACCCGGTAGGCGTCACCGCCCGGGACCGCGCCGTCCCGCGTGACGATGTCCATCGCCGTGAGCCGGTCCACCTCGTCGTCCGTCAGCGGCCGGCCCGCCCGCCGGCCCAACTCCTCGCGCGTGACGCTCTCCACCGTCTCCGGCGCCCAGGAGGCCACCACCGCGCGGTGCAGCGCGAGGTCGTGCGGGCTCAGGTCGGGCGGCAGCTGCTTGAGATACCGCTCGATCGCGGCCAGCGTCATGCCCTGGTGCTGCAATTCCTCGATCAGCGCCAGCCGGGCCAGGTGCTCCCCGCCGTAGTGCCCCACCCGGCGCGGGCCGATAGCCGGTGGCGGCAGCAGCCCCCTGGTGCCGTAGAAGCGGACCGTGCGGACCGTGACGCCGGCCCGCGCGGCCAGCTCGTCGATCGTGAAAGTCGGCTCCTCGGTGTCGGTCGTCGTCATGTGCAGCAGTATCGCTGTCTCACCAATGCTGTGACACCTCCCGCGCACCATGCGCACCCTGTGTGGAGACGGCTGACGGATCTTGTGACAAGTCACGCTGTGTGACATCAGACACCGCATGTGCACGCAGGGTCGTGGGAAGGTGCTGCCTTGGTCTGTGCCGCGAAGGGTGGTGCGGGCCTTGTCGCTGTCTGCGACCACGGGGACGCCGCCTGAGCCCTACCGGTCGGTGCGCGTGCGGTCGGTCAGTTCCCGTGCGCGTCGTTCGGGGGCCGCCGATGCCCGGAGCGCTGGGGGAGTGGGCCGCCGCCGACGCCGGGATCGCCGGCATGAGGGAGGTGGCGCCCAGTGCGCCCGGCACGATGCTCCCGCGGTGCCCGAAAGCTCCAAGTCGTAGGGGACCGAAGTCTGTTCGGAGCCCGTTCAGCCGCGGTGCGCGCGGTCATGCCCACGGTCACCCCTGTCACACGATCGCCCTTCGGTCGTCATGAGACACACGTTGCCCTCTTCTGCGCGGGAGTTGACCGATGTAGCGTCCGCGCATGCCGATACGCATGCGCTTCACGATCTGGAGACCGCTCGCGACGGCGGCCACGGCCGCTCTCATGGCAACCCTTCTCACTCCCGCCGCGACAGCCCACCCCGCGACCCCGCGACAGAGCGAACCCGTTCACTCCTACGACGACGCGATCCGCGAGGCCGTCTGGGTGGACACCGGGTACGACGGGGACGGCGACGGCGAGGACGACCGCGTCGCCGTCGACATCGTCCGCCCCCGGGAACCCGCACAGCAGGGCCGGAAGATCCCCGTCATCATGGACGCCAGCCCGTACTACTCGTGCTGCGGACGCGGCAACGAGAGCCAGAAGAAGACGTACGACGCCGACGGCGACGTCGACGGGATGCCGCTGTACTACGACAACTACTTCGTGCCGCGCGGCTACGCCTTCGTCGGCGTCGACCTGGCCGGCACCAACCGCTCCGACGGCTGCGTCGACGTCGGCGGACGCTCCGACGTCCGGTCCGCCAAGGCCGTCGTCGACTGGCTGAACGGCCGCGCGAAGGCGTACACCACCCGCACCGGCGGCGAGCGCGCCAAGGCGACCTGGACCGACGGCAGAACCGGCATGATCGGCAAGAGCTGGGACGGCACCATAGCCAACGGCGTCGCCGCCACCGGTGTCGAGGGCCTGGAGACCATCGTCCCGATCGCCGCCATCTCCTCCTGGTACGACTACTACTTCGCCCAGGGAGCCCCGCTCTACGGATCCGGCCCCGACTGGTTGTCCGACTACGTCAACAGCCCCGATGCCCGCGACCGGTGCGGCGCCGTCCAGCAGAGGCTCGTCGACGGCGCCCCGCGCACCGGCGACTGGACGCGGCTGTGGACCGAGCGCGACTACGTCGAGGCCGCGAGCAAGGTGAAGGCGAGCGTCTTCCTCATCCACGGCACGCAGGACCTCAACGTCCGCATGCAGCACGTCGGCCCGTGGTGGAACGCCCTCGCGAAGAACGGCGTCGACCGCAAGATCTGGCTCTCCCAGACCGGCCACGTCGACCCCTTCGACTTCCGCCGCGCCGAGTGGGTCGACACCCTGCACCGCTGGTTCGACCACGAACTCCTCGGCTACGACAACGGCATCGACCGCGAACCGATGGCCGACATCGAACGCCGGCCCGAGCAGTGGGAGACGTCGAAGACCTGGCCGCCGCGCTCCACCGCCACCACGACCCTGCGCCCCGCCGACGGCGCGCAACCGGGCGTCGGCACCCTCGGCCTGCACCGGGACCGCGGCACCGAGACGTTCACCGACGACCCCGCGCTGAACGAGACGGACTGGGCCGCGCACATCGACGAGCCGACCCCCGGCAAGGCCGGGTTCGTCACCGGCCCGCTCACCCGCGACCTGCGCCTGTCCGGCGCCTCCGAGGTCACCGTCACCGCGCGGTCCAGCACCCCGACGGCCCACCTCTCCGCCGTCCTCGTCGACCTCGGCCCCGACACCATCCGCGACTACGCCGACCGCGGTGAGGGCATCACCACCCTCACCGACCGCACCTGTTGGGGCCCGAGCACCCCGGGCGACAGCTCCTGCTACAAGGAGACGGCGGCGAAGACCACCGACGTGGACTACACGGTGGTCAGCCGAGGCTGGGCCGACCTGGGCAACCACGCGTCCAAGTGGCGGGGACGCCCGCTCACTCCGGGCAAGGCCTACACCGTCACCCTCGACCTGGCGGCCACCGACCACGTCGTCCCGGCCGGCCACCGCCTCGCGCTCGTCGTCGCGGGCACCGACAAGGACCTCATCGACCCGCCCGCCGACACGCCGACCCTCACCGTGGACCTCTCCCGCACGTCGGCACGCGTACCGTTCGTCGGCGGCACCGCCGCGTTCGCCGAGGCCACCGCCGGTACGGCGACCCCCGCCCCCGCCCCCGCGCCCCTCGACGGCGTGACCGCGCCGCACACGACCCACCGCGTTCCGAAGGGAGCCCGATGAACCGCCTGCGCACCCTCACCGTGACGACCGCGGCCCTCGCCGCGTCCCTCCTCACCGCGCCGGCCCACGCCGCCGACACCGCAACCGCATCCGAACCGCCCCGCACCGGCTTCGAGAAGACGCACGGCGCGCGCTGGACCAGCCAGCCCGAGGAGCGGGCGCTGCTGGCCGCCGCCGACCGGGCGAGCAGCCGGGTCACCGTCGACCGCATCGGCACCACGAAGCAGGACCGCCCTCTCCAGCTCGTGACGATCGGCAGGCAATCCGCCCCGAACAAGGTGCTCCTCGTGTGCAGCCAGCACGGCGACGAGCCCTCCGGCCGCGAGGCCTGCCTGTCCACCGTCCGCGACCTGGCGTACGCGACGGACCGGCCGACCCGGCGCTTCCTGGACCGTACGACCGTGCTGGTCGTGCCCACCGCCAACCCCGACGGCCGGGCCGCCGACACCCGCGGCAACAGCGACGGCGTCGACATCAACCGCGACCACCTCGCCCTGAGGACGGCCGAGGCCCGCGCCCTGGCCGCCGTCGTCCGCGACCAGCGCCCCGACGTCCTCTACGACCTGCACGAGTACGGCGCCACACCCCCGTACTACGACAAGGACCTCTTCGACCTCTGGCCGCGCAACCTCAACACCCACACCCGGGTCCGCGACGAGGCCCGCACCCTGTCCGGGGAGTACGTCCGCCCCGCCGCCGAGCGGGCCGGCCACTCGACCGGCACGTACGGCATCTGGACCGACCCGGTCACCGGCGACCCGGTCAAGCAGACCGCCGGCGACGGCCAGGAACGCATCCTGCGGAACATGTCCGGCGTGAAACACTCGGTCGGCCTGCTCATCGAGAGCCGCGTCGACGCGCTCACCGACGCCGAGCGCGCGGACGAGGCCCTGAACAACCGGCGCCGGGTGAACTCGCAGCTCGCGGCCCTGGACGGCATGTTCCGCTACGCGGACCAGCGGCGCGGACGCGTCGAGGCGGCCACCGCGGTCGCCCGGTGGTCCGCCCTGGCCGACACCGGACCCGTCCACCTCGGCGGCGCGGACAACGACCCGGCCGAGCCCACCGAGGTGATCGAGGACCCGCCCTGCGGCTACCGGCTCACCGCCGACCAGTACGCGGACCTGGAGGACGAACTCGCACTGCACGGTGTACAAACGCGTCCGACCGGGGAGAAGGGCGCCTACGTACCGCTGCGCCAGCCGCTGCGCGCCCTCGTGCCGCTGCTCCTGGACGAGCGTGCGACGTACCACTTGACGGTGGGTGAACCCGACACCCGCTGCTGAAGAGGTGAGTTCCGCGTCGCACGTGGTAAGGGCGTAGCGGAGAATTGTTTTCAGCCTCACCGACTTGAAAGGTGCCGCCCGTGACGCAGGACCGACCGAGCGACAAGGAACACCACGAAAGAGGCACACTGCCGGGTTCGGAGGCGGGCCTGCCGGGGCAGGCGAACAAGCCCCGGACCGACCGCGTCGTCTTCGGCGTCACCGCGGCCCTTACCCTCGCGTTCGTCATCTGGGGCGCGGCCGGCACGGACTCGCTGGAGGACGCCTCCGGCAGCATGCTCGGCGGCCTGATGCACAACGGCGGCTGGGCGTTCGTGCTGGCCGCCTCCGGCTTCGTCGTCTTCGCCCTCTGGCTCGCGGCCAGCCGCTACGGCCGCATCCACCTCGGCGCCGAGGGCGAGAAGCCCGAGTTCCGCACGGTGTCCTGGGTCGCCATGATGTTCAGCGCGGGCATGGGCATCGGTCTGATGTTCTGGGGCGTGAGCGAGCCGCTGGCGCACTTCGACACCGCCCCGCCCGGCAGCAGCCCCGCCGACACCGGCGACCGCATGGCGACGGCCATGGCCACCACCCTGTTCCACTGGACGCTCCACCCTTGGGCGATCTACGCGGTGGTCGGCCTCGGCATCGCCTACAGCACCTTCCGCAGGCGCCGCCGGCAGACCATCAGCGCCGTGTTCACCCCGCTCATCGGCGAGAAGCACGCGAACGGTGTGAGCGGCCGGGTCATCGACATCCTCGCCATCATCGCGACGGTCTTCGGTTCCGCGGCCTCGCTCGGCCTCGGTGCCCTGCAGATCGGCTCCGGCGTCGAGAAGCTCGACTGGATGGACAAGGTCAGCACCGGGCTGCTGGTCGGCATCATCGCGGTGCTGACCGTGGCGTTCGTGGCCTCCGCGATCTCCGGCGTCGAGAAGGGCATCCAGTGGCTGTCCAACACCAACATGGTGCTGGCCCTGTTCCTCGTCGTCTTCGTGTTCGTCGCGGGCCCGACCATCCTCATCCTCGACCTGCTGCCGACCTCGATCTTCACCTACCTCGGCGACCTGCCCGAGATGGCCGGCCGCACCGAGATCAGCGGCGGCGAGGGCGTCGCCGACTGGCTGAGCAGCTGGACCGTCTTCTACTGGGCGTGGTGGATCTCCTGGACGCCCTTCGTCGGCATGTTCATCGCCCGTATCAGCCGGGGCCGGACCATCCGCCAGTTCATCGGCGGCGTCATCCTCGTCCCCAGCACCGTCAGCCTGATCTGGTTCGCGATCTTCGGCGGCTCGGCGATGAGGCTCCAGGAGCAGAACCGGCTCGGCGACGAGACGACCCCCGAGGGCCGGCTCTTCGCGGTGCTGCAGGAGTACCCGATCGCCACCGCCACCAGCCTGCTGGTGATGGTCCTCGTCGGCATCTTCTTCGTCTCGGGCGCCGACGCGGCCTCCATCGTGATGGGCACCCTCTCGCAGAAGGGCGCGCTCGAACCCAGCCGCTGGGTGGTGGTGTTCTGGGGCGTGGTGACCGGCGCGGTCGCCGCCATCATGCTCCTGGTGGGCAGTGGCGAGGGAGACGCGCTCACCGGTCTGCAGAATCTGACGATCCTCGCGGCGGCCCCCTTCGTCATCGTGATGATCTTCATGTGTATCGCCCTCATGCGCGACCTGCGCCGTGACCCCCTGATGGTGCGCGGTGAGATGGCCTCCGAAGCCGTCGAGATGGCCGTCATCGAGGGCCACAAGCAGTACGAGGGCGACTTCGAGATCCGCATCGGCCCGGGCCCCGGCACGGACGTGGAGGGCGACCCGATCGGCAAGCACCACTGACCGGCGCGGAGTCGCTCAGGCGGGGAAACGAAAAGGGGCCGGCACACACCCACGTGCCGGCCCCTTCCCCCGTTTCGGAGCGCGCGCCGCCCGGACCGGGGCACGGTCAGCGGGAGGCCAGCCCGGCCGCCTCCCGCGCGCAGCCCCAGGCCACGGTGACGCCCGCGCCGCCGTGGCCGTAGTTGTGCACCAGCAGCCGCCCGTCCGGCAGCCGCTCGCGCTCCAGCCGTACCGCGTCCCGGGCCGGCCGCAGCCCCACCAGGTGCGCGAGCACCCGCGCCCCGGCGATCTCGGGCCGCAGCGCCGCGCACCGCCGTACGATCGCCTCCGCGACCGCCGGGTCCGGCTCGGCCGACCAGGCGTCCTCCTCGGCCGTGCCGCCCAGCACCAGGCGGCCGGGCTGCGGAAAGAAGTACGCCATCTCGCCCGAGACGGGATCGGTGGAGACCATCCAGGTCCGGATGCCGGGGTTCTCCACGACGACCAGCTGCCCGCGCACCGGACGCACGGACGCGTCCGGCACCAGCTCCCGGGCGCCCAGCCCCGTGCAGTTGACCACCACCGGCGCCTCGGCCTCGGCCAGATCGGTCACCGCGCGGGTCTCCACCACACCGCCCGCCGCCACCAGCCGCTTCCGCAGCCACGACAGATGAGTCGACATGTCGATGAGCGGCAGCCGCGCCCACAGCCCCGACCCGCCGTACTCCTCCGCGGTCGCCACCCGCAGTCCCGGCAGCCGTGCGGCCGCCCAGGCGTCCGCCTCGTCCAGGCCGGTCTCGCCCAGCACCCCTTCGACCATGCGTACGCCGCTCTCCCCGGGCCGCGCCGCCAGCTCCTCGTACACGTCCAGGGAGCGCAGCGCCCACGACCGCGCCAGCGCGACCGGCTTGATGCGGTACGGCCACCACAGCGCACCCGCGACCGCCGAGGTGGTCCGCTCGACGGGCTCCCGCGTCCACAGCCGCACCCGCCTGCCGCGCTCGGCGAGAACGACGGCCGTCGTCAGCCCGACCACCCCGCCGCCGACCACGACGACTTGGTCATCCAGTTCGGTTTCCACACCGGGACGTTAGCGGAATGCCCCATGCCGTGCGCAGAGCGGTCGCACCCCGGGAATACTCACCGCATGGCTGCCGAGTACGCGACCTTCGCTCTGGCCCCGGCGGTGCGCGCCGGCGGCGTCCGGGCCGACGGTGACTACCAGGTCCACCGCGACTTCATCGACTTCGTCGTCGACGGACGTCCCCTGCTGTTCCGCCTCTCCGACCTGGACGCCGTCTCCCCGCTCGCCTCCGACGTGCCTCCCGCGATCCTCACCGCACAGGTCCGCAGCCTGCTCCTGGAGACCGACGCGCCCCTGTCCGGCGGCCGCTACGTCATCTACGCCTGCCCCGAGTGCGAGGACCTCGCCTGCGGTGCGGTGACCGCCGTGATCCGGCGGGACGGCGACGACTTCGTCTGGCGGGACTTCGCCTGGCAGACCGGCGAACGGGCCGACCTGGAGTTCAACGGCTACCACGGGATCGGCCCGTACGTACCGCTTCCCCGGCGCCGAGTACCGTGCCGCCCTCGCCGCCCTGCTCGACGGCGGCTCCGCGCACACCCGACGCAGGGTGCTGCTGATCGGCGACCGCGTCGCCCTGCTCGCCAGGCTCGCCGCCGCGCTGCGCACCATCGGCATCGGCGCCGACATCACCCATGACGCCGGTGACGTGACGGCCGACGAACTGCGAGCCTACGGCGCCGTCGCCTTCGGGCGCGGGATCGCCGAGAAGGAGCGGACGGCCGTACGCCGCGCCTTCGCGAACGCCGGGGTGGACGTGTCCTACGTCGACGGCCTCGCCCCGATCGTCCCGTTGCTCGTCGCCCAGATCGAGAACGCCCTGGACCGCGGCCCGGCCGAGCGGCGCAGACTGGCCCGCCTGACGGCGACCGGTACCGCGGCCGACGTCGAGGTCACCTCGACCTGCCGGGTACGGCTCACCGCGTACCGGCTGGACCGCCTGCACCGCACCCACACCCACGAGGTCTTCGACGGCGTACTCGAACCGGGCGGCCACCGCGTCGACCTGGACGCGGGGACGGTGAAGGGGGAGGCCTTCGTGGTGGCGCGGGCGCCGGGAGGCGTGCTGGTGGCCGCGGTGACGCACGGGAAACCCGGCTGAGCGGGCAGTGAACCACCGCTAAAATCGGCGGTCTGATGACTGCCACCCTCGTCGCCAAGAACCTCGCCGCCGGCCACGGCGACCGCTCCCTGTTCACCGGGCTCGACCTCGTCGTCGCGCCCGGCGACGTGATCGGACTCGTCGGAGCCAACGGCGCGGGCAAGTCCACCCTCCTGCGGATGCTCGCCGGACTGACCACCCCGGAACAGGGCGAGCTGCGCCTGTCCCCGCCGGCCGCCACCGTCGGCCACCTTCCGCAGGAGCCCGAGCGCCGCCCCGGCGAGTCGATCCGGGCGTTCCTGGCCCGCCGTACCGGCGTCACCGAGGCGCAGCGCACCCTGGACGAGGCCACCCAGGCACTGGTCGACGGCGCTCCCGGCGCCGACGACGCCTACGCGACCAGCCTGGAGCGCTGGCTCGCCCTGGGCGGCGCCGACCTCGACGACCGTGCGGCGGAGACCGCCGACGCACTGGGCCTGACGGTCGGCCTGGACCAGCCGATGACGTCCCTGTCGGGCGGCCAGGCGGCGCGCGCCGGACTCGCCTCCCTCCTCCTCTCCCGCTACGACGTCTTCCTGCTCGACGAGCCGACCAACGACCTCGACCTGGACGGCCTGGAGCGCCTCGAACGCTTCGTGACCGGCCTGCGGGCCGGCACCGTCGTCGTCAGCCACGACCGCGAGTTCCTCACCCGCACCGTCACCAAGGTCCTGGAACTCGACCTCGCCCAGCGGCAGATCACCCTCTACGGCGGCGGCTACGAGGCCTACCTGGAGGAACGCGAGGTGGCCCGCCGGCACGCCCGTGACGAGTACGAGGAGTACGCCGACAAGCGGGCCTCCCTCCAGGACCGGGCCCAGACGCAGCGCTCCTGGATGGACAAGGGCGTCAGGAACGCCCGGCGCAAGGCGGGCAACGACAACGACAAGATCGGCCGCAAGTTCCGCAGCGAGGCCAGTGAGAAGCAGGCCGCCAAGGCCCGCCAGACCCAGCGCATGATCGAACGCCTGGACGTCGTCGAGGAACCCCGCAAGGAGTGGGACCTGCGCATGGAGATCGCCTCGGCGCCACGCTCGGGCGCGGTGGTCGCCACCCTGCGCGACGCCGAGGTCCGGCGCGGCGACTTCGTCCTCGGCCCGGTCTCCCTCCAGATCGACTGGGCGGACCGGGTGGCGGTGACGGGAGCGAACGGCGCGGGCAAGTCCACGCTGCTCGCCGCCCTCCTCGGCCGGGTCCCGCTCGACGCCGGACACGCGGCGCTCGGCTCCGGCGTCCTGCTCGGCGAGGTCGACCAGGCCCGCCGGCTGTTCTACGGCCCCGAGGCCCTGCTCGACGCCTTCCGCTCGGCCACGCCGGACACGGAACCGGCCGAGATCCGCACCCTCCTGGCCAAGTTCGCCCTCAAGGCGGACCATGTCATGCGCCCGGCGTCGACCCTCTCACCGGGCGAGCGCACGAGGGCCGCCCTGGCACTCCTCCAGGGCAGAGGCGTCAACCTTCTGATCCTGGACGAGCCGACCAACCACCTCGACCTGCCGGCCATCGAACAACTGGAATCGGCTCTGGACGCCTACGAGGGCACGCTCCTCCTGATCACCCACGACCGTCGCATGCTGGACGCGGTCAGGGTGACGAGGCGCCTGGAGGTCACGGACGGCAAGGTGGTCGAACGCACGTAGCTGCCCCCTCCGCAGATGCAGGCAGTCGTGCCTCCCCCAGAGCCTGAACGGCCTGGGAGGTGCCCCCAGGGGCGGACGGGTGGGCGGTGGCGGTCCCCCGCTCGGGGGAAGCCGGGAGTGGGGGAGGCACCCGGCGAGCGCCGGCCCGCGCACACCCCCCCCGCAACCTTCCGTCGGGCGCCTACGCCAACCCGGCCCGCCGCAACGCGTCAGCCATCGCGTCGTTGGACGGAGCAGGCGCCGACGACCGCCCGTTGCCGCCACCACCGCGGCCGGAGGCCTGCCGCTGCTGCCGCTGCCTGGGCGGCCTCCCCCCACGCTCCCGCTTCTGCTCGCCCTGCGCGGCGGCGGCCTCGTCGTCCAGCCGCAACGTCAACGAGATCCGCTTCCGCGGAATGTCGATGTCCATCACCTTCACCTTCACGATGTCCCCGGGCTTCACCACATCCCGCGGATCCTTCACGAACGTCTTCGACATGGCCGACACATGTACCAGCCCGTCCTGGTGCACACCGACGTCCACGAACGCACCGAAGGCCGCGACATTCGTCACGACGCCCTCCAGGACCATCCCGGCGGACAGCTCGGAGAGCTTCTCCACGCCCTCCTTGAAGGTGGCCGTCCTGAAGGCGGGCCGCGGGTCGCGCCCCGGCTTCTCCAGTTCCTTCAGAATGTCCGTGACCGTCGGCAGACCGAACGTCTCGTTCACGAACTCCGCCGGCTCGAGCGACCGCAGCACGGACGTGTTGCCGATCAGGCCGGCCACCTCCTGCCCGGCGGTCTTCACCATCCGGCGCACCACCGGGTACGCCTCGGGGTGCACGCTGGACGCGTCCAGCGGGTCGCTGCCGCCCCGGATCCGCAGGAAGCCCGCGCACTGCTCGTACGCCTTCGGGCCGAGCCGCGACACCTTCTTCAGCTCGGTCCGCGACGTGAACGGCCCGTTCGCGTCCCGGTGCGCCACGATGTTCTCGGCGAGGCCGGAGGTGACGCCGGACACGCGGGCGAGCAGCGGCGCGGACGCCGTGTTGACGTCCACGCCCACGCCGTTCACACAGTCCTCGACCACCGCGTCCAGCGAGCGCGACAGCTTCACCTCGGACAGGTCGTGCTGGTACTGGCCGACGCCGATCGACTTCGGGTCGATCTTCACCAGCTCGGCCAGCGGGTCCTGCAGCCGCCGGGCGATCGACACCGCGCCGCGCAGCGAGACGTCCATGTCCGGCAACTCCTGGGAGGCGAAGGCGGAGGCCGAGTACACGGAGGCACCGGCCTCGGACACCATCACCTTGGTGAGCTGCAACTCCGGGTGTCTGCTGATCAGTTCGCCGGCGAGCTTGTCGGTCTCGCGGGACGCCGTGCCGTTGCCGATGGCGACCAGTTCGACCGCGTGCTCCTTGGCGAGCCGCGCCAGCTTGGCGATCGCCTCGTCCCACCGGTTGGCGGGGACGTGCGGATGGATCACGTCCGTGGCCACGACCTTGCCGGTCGCGTCGACCACGGCGACCTTCACGCCCGTACGGAAGCCCGGGTCCAGGCCGAGCGTCGCGCGCGTGCCCGCCGGAGCGGCCAGCAGCAGGTCGCGGAGGTTCGCGGCGAAGACGTTCACCGCCTCGTCCTCGGCGGCCGTGCGCAGCCGCAGCCGCAGGTCGATGCCGAGGTGTACCAGGATGCGGGTGCGCCAGGCCCAGCGGACCGTGTCCGTGAGCCACTTGTCGCCGGCCCGGCCGCGGTCGGCGATCCCGAAACGGCTCGCGACGATCCCCTCGTACGACGACGGTCCGTCGGTGGCTTCCTCGGGCTCCAGGACGAGGTCGAGTACGTCCTCCTTCTCGCCGCGCAGCATGGCGAGGATCCGGTGCGAGGGCAGCTCGGTGAACGGCTCGGCGAAGTCGAAGTAGTCGGCGAACTTGGCGCCGGCCTCCTCCTTGCCCTCCTTCACCTTGGCGGCGAGCCGCCCGCGCACCCACATCCGCTCCCGCAGCTCGCCGATCAGGTCGGCGTCCTCCGAGAACCTCTCCGTGAGGATCGACCGCGCTCCGTCCAGGGCGGCCTGCGGGTCCGCCACGCCCTTGTCGGCGTCGACGAACGCGGAGGCCGCGGCGACGGGGTCCACCGACGGGTCGCCGAGCAGGCCCTCGGCCAGCGGCTCCAGACCCGCCTCGCGCGCGATCTGCGCCTTGGTACGCCGCTTGGGCTTGTACGGCAGGTAGATGTCCTCGAGGCGGGCCTTGGTCTCCGCACCGCGGATGCGCGCCTCGAGCTCCTCGGTGAGCTTGCCCTGCTCGCGTACCGAGTCGAGGACCGCCGTACGACGCTCCTCCAGCTCGCGCAGATAACGCAGCCGCTCCTCGAGCGTGCGCAGCTGCGCGTCGTCGAGCATCTCGGTCGCTTCCTTGCGGTAGCGGGCGATGAAGGGCACCGTGGAGCCGCCGTCGAGCAGCTCCACCGCGGCCTTCACCTGCCGCTCCCGCACGCCGAGTTCTTCGGCGATCCTGCTCTCGATGGACCTCACGTCGATGGACGCGCTGGACCCGGGTGTCGTCACGATCCCGTACCGCCTTCTCACAGAGGTTGCGCGGCAATTGTGGCAGGTGGTGCCGACAATCGGGGATCAGGGCGCCACCCGGCCCGGTCGGCAACGGGTCGCGCCGGACGCGGCGTCAGACCCGGCGGCCGCGGGTCGAGGACGAAGCCCCGCCGAAAAGCCGGGCCAGGGCCCGGAAGGGAAGCGTCACGACGGTGGCGATGGCCCCACCGATCTGGCGCAGTACGTCTGCGATGGCACGGAACACGAGAAGCCCCTTTCCTCTCCCGGCCCCTCCGGCCGGGAGCCCTACGGGTACCTCCGGATCGGCCGGACATGCCCGTCGGCGGGGCCGGACCTGGTCAGCGCTTGCCGAGCAGGTCCGCCGGGAAGGCGCCGGCGCCCAGCGCCGTGCGGGCGAAGGACGCTCCGAGCTCCGTCAGACGGGCCACGCCCTCGGCTCCGAGGTGCGCGTAGGGGGCCGCGTCCAGCCGGTCCGTCTCCCGTTCGATCTCGTCGCGCAGTGCCACACCCCGCTCGCTCAGCTCGCCGGCGTCGTCGATCAGGCCGCGGTCGCGCAGCCGGCCCGTCGCCGCCTCCCACTCCGCCTGGGTCCAGCCGCGGGTGGTGAAGATCCACTTGGGTGCCATGCCCTTGCCGGTCGCGGTGTGCGTCACCAGCGCCTCCAGGCCGTCGAGGCCCGCGGCCAGCAACGCGGTGAGGTGGCCGTCGCCCCGGTGCTCGCGCAGCAGGGTCGCCGCGTGCCAGAACGCCAGGTGCGGCGCGTCGGGCACGGGCAGGTCCGCGTGAGCGGAATACAGCGGGCGGGCACTGCGGGAGCAGCCCTCGGCGGCGCGCAGCGCCAGACCGGCGGCCTCCGACATCTCCGCGGACGCCAGGGTCTCGTCGCCGAGCAGGCGGCGCAGCGTCGCGTCGACGGCACGCGCGCGTGCCGCCAGGACCTGTGCCGGGGTGGCGGTCTCCCACACCGCGGGCACATGCCGGGCGACGAGGTCGTGTTTGTAGTTGTAGAACGTCGCCGTCACGGCGCCGGCGCCGACCGGCCCCAGCGCGGCGGCGCGCACCGCGAAGTTGACGGCCCGGGGGTCGGCGACCCCGAGGTCGCCCAGTTCCCGCCCCAGGTCGGGCGAGAAGTAGTGCGTCGAGTGCAGCGAGTTGAGCGCGTTGTGGCAGCGGCGTCCGGCGCGTGCGTCGATGGCAGCAGTGGTCATGCCACGCACGTTACCAACCGCTCAGTATGTCCTCCAGGGATCTGCCGCGGGGCCCGCTCCGAGCGTGGGACGTATGGCAGGAAAGGCGGGGATCTCGTCCTTGCGGCCATCACCGGGCGGGCGAAGAATCGACGGCGCGCACCGAACCGTCCTCGTCGTCCTGTTCGACGACGTCCAGAGCCTCGATGTCACCGGCCCCGCGGAGGTCTTCGCGGGCGCCGAGCAGCACACGCCCGGGACGTACCGCATCCGTACGGCCTCGCTGGACGGCGCCCCCGTGCGCACCTCCAGCGGTCTGACCGACGTACCGGACCTGGCCCTCGCCAAGGCGCCCGTCCCGGACACCCTGACCGTTCCCGGCGGCCGGGGCTCCCAGAACCCCGACCCGCGCCTGGTCGAGTGGCTGCGAGGCCACGGGACGGGCGCCCGGCGCCTGGTCTCCGTCTGCACCGGGGCGATCCTGCTCGCCGCCGAGGGTCTGCTCACCGGCCGCCGTGCCACCTCGTACTGGCTGGCACTGGACCTCCTCGTACGGTTCGGCGTCGAGCCGACCGGGGAACGGGTGGTCACCGACGGCAAGTACGTCACCGCGGCCGGCGTATCCTCCGGCATCGACATGGGTCTCACACCGGTCGGCCGCATCGCCGGCGACGAACACGCCCAGGCGGTCCAGCCGCTGGCGGAGTACGACCCGCGGCCGCCCTGCGACGCGGGGTCCCCCGAGAAGGCACCCGCGCATCTCGTCGAGGAGTTCCGCGTGAAGAACCGGTTCATCCAGACGTAGACCCGCTCGGCGGCATGCTCCAGCCGAAACGCGGCTGCCTGCGCTCCAGGAAGGCGGCGACCCCCTCCGCGGTGTCGCCGCTGCCGCGCGCCTGGGCGGCCCAGTACGCGTCCCGGTCGGTGCGCCCGTCCGCGAACTCCTTCGCCGCGGCCTGCGTCAGCCGTGAGCGCGACGCCAGTACCCGGGTGAACTCCGCCACCCGCTTGCCGAGTTCGCCCTCCGGCAGCACCTCGTCGACCAGGCCGGTGCGCAACGCCCGCCCGGCGTCGATCAACTCCCCCGAGAAGAGGAGGTACTTCGCGCAGGCCGGGCCCGTCAGCGCCACCAGCCGCCGGGTGGAGGACGCCGGGTACACGACCCCCAGCCTGGCCGGGGTCACCCCGAACAGCGCCGACTCCTCGGCGAACCGCAGGTCGCAGGCGGCCGCCAGCTGAGCCCCGCCGCCCACACAGTGACCGCGGATCGCAGCCAGCGTCGGCTTGGGGAAGGCCGCGAGGGCCTCCTCGGCCCGAACGGCGAGCCCCTGCGCGTCCTCCGCCGGCTCCCGCAGGGTGGAGATGTCGGCTCCGGCGCAGAACGTGGCTCCCTCACCGGTGAGCACCAGCGCCCGCACCGACGGGTCTCCCGCCAGGGCGTCGAGCAGTTCGGGCAGCGCCCGCCACATCGCGGCCGTCATGGCGTTGCGCTTGGCCGGGTGGTGGACGACGACGGTGGCGACCGAGTCGGCGACCCGGTGCAGCAGCTGGGGCTCCATGCGCCGGATGTTATCCGCCGGCCCGTTGGGTTCACGCGGCCGGTGCGAGCGGGACAGGAACGGTCCCACAACTGACCGTGTCGTACGCCAACGATCAGAAGTGTTCGATATCGGCTGACTTGTGTTCAGTTCTCCGGAGCGGAGCGACGCGTTACCAACACTCGGAGTGTGGTGACAATCGAGCCCAGGGGTGGCGACCGGACGATGGACGAGACCGGGCCCGCCGGGCCGCTGCCGTACGAGGGCGTCTGGCGGTTCACCGCCCCCGCCGTGGACGCGTCGGTCCCGCAGGCGCGGCACGCCGTTCGGGACCTGCTGGTGCGCCAGGGCGTGCCGGTCTCCGACGAGGTGACCGGGGGCCTGCTCCTGATCGTCTCGGAGCTGGTCACGAACGCCGTCCGGCACGCGGCGGTGCTGTCGCCGGTGCTCGCCGTGGAGATCGCCGTCGGGCCCGAGTGGGTGCGGGTGTCCGTGGAGGACAGTCACCCCTACCGTCCGACCGCCCTGGAGGCCGATCACGGTCAGACGGGCGGGCGCGGGCTGCTCCTGGTCCGGGAGATCACCCGGGAGGCGGGCGGGGCGTGCGACGTGGCCCACACGGCGAGCGGCGGCAAGGTGATCTGGGCCGCCCTGCCGCTCAAGCACGCCCTGCGATAGGCGGGCTCACCAGCCGGCGGAGGGGCCCGTCAGCTCGCGGACCGCGGGCCGGGCCGCGTCCAGCACCGTCATGAACCATGCCGAGAAGGTGTCCTTGCCGTGCCGTTCGGCCAGCTCGGCGGGTGACACGAAGGCCGTCTCCGCGACTTCCTCCGCATCGGGCCGCGGCGCTGCCTGCACCAGGCCGACGAAGAGGTGGTTGTACTCCTGCTCGACCAGCCCGGAGGCCGGGTCCGGGTGGTTGTAGCGCACGGTGCCCGCCTCGGCGAGCAGCGAAGGGGAGACGCCCAGCTCCTCGTACGTCCGCCGGGCCGCCGCCGCGAAGGGCGGCTCGCCGGGGTAGGGATGACCGCAGCAGGTGTTGGACCACACGCCGGGGGAGTGGTACTTGCCCAGCGCCCGCTGCTGGAGCAGCAGCCGGCCCCGCTCGTCGAAGAGGAACACGGAGAAGGCGCGGTGCAGCCGCCCCGGCGGCTGATGCGCGGAGAGCTTCTCCGCGGTGCCGATCGTCACGCCGTTCTCGTCGACCAGTTCCAGCAAAATCGCGTCTGCGGTGCCGTTCGACGAACTGTGCGTCGCGGTGGCAGGAGTGATCGGCATACCCATCCTTCACATCGGTCCTCGCGCCCCAAGTGTGCCGTACGAATCCGGCACTCCCGGCACTTCCCGGCACTCCCGCATGTCCCGCGCGGCGGCGCGGGCGGCGGTCGTCACCGGTCGGACGCCGAGGAAGGGCCCAGTTGATCATCCTGCCCGGCGTCGCGGACCGGGAACCGTCCACGGCGTGACCGGAAGGAGTGCCGCGGGAGACAGGACCGGGGGCAGGACGTGAACGAGCGGCGGACGGCCGCACTCCGCAGCGCGTTCCGACACGCGCACGCCCCCACCGCGGTGCACCGGTGCCACCGAGACCTCAGTGACACAACCTCGCCTCGTGCTCCGCGTGGCCGCCGGGCTCCAGCTGGAAGGTGCAGTGCTCCACGTCGAAGTGGTCGCCGAGGCAGCCCTGCAACTCGTGCAGCATCTTCTCGTGGCCGATCGTGCTCAGCGCCTCGCCGCTCACCACCACGTGCGCCGACAGCACCGGCATGCCCGAGGTGATCGTCCAGGCGTGCAGGTCGTGGACGTCCTCGACCCCGTTCAGCGCCAGTATGTGGGCGCGTACCTCGGCGATGTCCACGCCCTTGGGCGCGGCCTCCAGCAGCACGTCCAGGGTCTCGCGCAGCAGCCGCCAGGTGCGCGGCACGATCATCAGGCCGATGACCAGCGACGCGATCGGGTCGGCCGGCTGCCAGCCGGTGGCCAGGATCACCAGCGCCGAGACGATCACCGCAAGGGAGCCCAGCGCGTCCGCCGCCACCTCCAGGAAGGCGCCCCGCACGTTCAGGCTCTCCTTCTGGCCGCGCATCAGCAGGGTCAGCGACACCATGTTCGCCACCAGGCCGATCGCGCCGAAGACGACGGTCAGCCCGCCCGCCGTGCCGGCCGGTGTGATGAACCGCTCGATCGCCTCGTACAGGACATAACCGCCGACCCCGAGCAGCAGCAGACAGTTGGCCAGGGCGGCGAGGATCTCGGCGCGCGCGAAGCCGAAGGTGCGCCGGTCGCTCGGCGGCCGGTTCGCGAAGTGAATGGCCAGCAGCGCCATGCCGAGGCCCAGGGCGTCCGTCGCCATGTGCGCGGCGTCGGCGATCAGCGCGAGCGAGTCGGCCAGCACGCCGCCGACGATCTCGACGACCATGACGAAGAGCGTGATCGCCAGCGCCACTCGCAGTCTGCCGCGGTACGCGGCCGTCGCCGTCCCGCCGGCCTGCGCCCCGTGCGCGTGCCCGTGATCATGCCCAGCCCCCATGAGGAACAGCCTCCTGTATGTCCGGCATCCGGCGTCCGGAGCACAGTGAACTACGGGTAGGGGGTATCCGGCAACGCGGCACTGAACACCGTTGTCATGTGCCCTGACCTGCGGAAACGATACGCAGGTCAGAGCGCCGGGACGTCCTGGGCGGGCCGTCCGGGTGAGGCCGGCGGACGGCCGGGCCGAGGCGGCCCTGACCCTGCGCGAATGCCCGTCGACACTGTGCGATGTCCGCGATGCCCGGTCTGGGAGCGCGGTTTGTGGGGCGGGCCCCGGATCCACGATGATGATCGCGGCAAAGGCGGGTGCAAGTGGCGTCGACCGACCGTGAAACGGGCGGTGAACATGGCGTTCCAACCATCCGATAACCTCTGCCGACATGCCGCCCGGGTGCCGCAGGCACGGGCGTCCCACCATGCACAGGCCCGGCGCCCAGGCGTCGGCACCCAGGAAGTGAGTTCGGTTGTCGACCGCCATCCTCACCGGTCAGCCGGTTCCCGGTTCGTCGATCGAGAGCGAGCTGCGGTCCCTGGGCTTCGATGTCCGTTCCGCCTCCGGCGCCGCCGACGCCGAGACGCTGCTGGCCCGGGTGCCGGCCGGTGAGCGGGTCGCCGTGGTCGACGCCCGCTTCGTCGGCCACCTGCACGCCCTGCGCCTCGGCCTCACCGACCCCCGCTTCCCGCTCGCCGCGATCCCCGGCGCCGTCACCGCGCAGCCGGACGCCCGCCAGGCCCTGACCCGCGCGATGGCCCGCGAGAACTCCGGCCGCGGCGGCGCCGCCCGCGGGGGCGCCCCCGCGCCGGCGAAGCCGAGCGTGGGGGGCGTCGACAGCCTCGCCGACCGGATCACCACCGCCCTCGACGCCGACGGTGCGGGCGTCCACCGGCCCGAGCTCGGCAGCCTGGTCGCCGCCGTCCCCGCCGATCCCCAGGCCCGCAACGAGGCCAGGCAGGCCGTCGCCGGCGTCGACGACGAGGCCGTACGCCTGAAGTCCGCGGTCAAGGCCCGCGACGGCTTCGTCACCACCTTCCTCATCAGCCCCTACTCCCGCTACCTCGCCCGCTGGTGCGCCCGACGCGGACTGACCCCCAATCAGGTCACCACCGCCTCGCTCATCACCGCGCTCATAGCGGCGGGCTGCGCGGCCACCGGCACCCGCGGCGGTTTCGCCGCCGCCGGCGTCCTGCTCATCGCCTCCTTCGTCCTCGACTGCACCGACGGACAGCTCGCCCGCTACTCCCTGCAGTACTCCACGCTCGGTGCCTGGCTGGACGCCACCTTCGACCGCGCCAAGGAGTACGCCTACTACGCGGGCCTCGCCCTCGGAGCCGCCCGCGGCGGCGACGACGTATGGGCCCTCGCCCTCGGCGCGATGGTCCTCCAGACCTGCCGGCACGTCGTCGACTTCTCCTTCAACGAGGCCAATCACGACGCCGCCGCCAACACCAGTCCCACCGCCGCCCTCTCCGACAAGCTCGACAGCGTCGGCTGGACGGTCTGGGTGCGGCGCATGATCGTCCTGCCCATCGGTGAACGCTGGGCCATGATCGCTGTCCTGACCGCGCTCACCACGCCCCGGATCACCTTCTACGCGCTGCTGATCGGCTGCGCCTTCGCCGCGACGTACACCACCGCCGGCCGCGTCCTGCGCTCGCTGACCCGCAAGGCGACGCGCACCGACCGGGCCGCGAAGGCACTGGCCGACCTCGCCGACTCGGGACCGCTCGCCGAGGCCGCGGCCAAGGGGCTCGCGCGGACCGCCCGCCGGCTGCCCGGCTTCACCGCCCCCGCCGTCGCACTCCTCGGCGGCGCCGCCGTCGTCGCCACGTCCGCGCTCACCGACCTCGGGGGTCCCTGGCCGGCCGTCGCCGCGATCGGCTATGTCCTGGCCTCCGCCCTCGCCGTCGCCCGCCCCCTCAAGGGCGCCCTCGACTGGCTGGTCCCGCCGTTCTTCCGTGCGGCCGAGTACCTCACCGTCCTGGTACTGGCGGCGAAAGCCGATGTGAACGGGGCCCTTCCGGCGGCTTTCGGGCTGGTGGCCGCGGTCGCCTACCATCACTACGACACGGTCTACCGCATCCGCGGCGACGCGGGAGCGCCGCCGCAGTGGCTGGTGCGGACGGCCGGGGGGCACGAGGGCCGCACGCTGGTGATCACCGTGCTGACCGTGCTGCTCACCGCCGCACAGTTCAAGGTCGCGCTCACGGTCCTCGCCGTGGCCGTGGCTCTCGTGGTGCTCGTGGAGAGCATCCGCTTCTGGGTCGCCGCCCACAAGGTCGGTGCACCCGCCGTACACGACGAAGGAGAACCCGCATGATCGGCCTCGTGCTGGCGGCCGGCGCCGGACGCCGTCTGCGCCCCTACACCGACACCCTGCCCAAGGCACTGGTCCCGGTCGGCCCGGAGGGGGCGGAGGACAGCATCACCGTGCTGGACCTGACGCTGGCCAACTTCGCCGAGGTCGGCCTGACCGAGGTCGGGATCATCGTCGGCTACCGCAAGGAAGCCGTGTACGACCGCAAGGAGGCGCTGGAGCAGAAGTACGGCGTCAAGCTCACCCTGATCGACAACGACAAGGCCGAGGAGTGGAACAACGCCTACTCCCTGTGGTGCGGCCGTGACGCCCTCAAGGACGGCGTGATCCTCGCCAACGGCGACACCGTGCACCCGGTCTCCGTCGAGAAGACCCTGCTCGCCGCCCGCGGCGACGGCAAGAAGATCATCCTCGCGCTCGACACGGTGAAGAACCTCGCCGAGGAGGAGATGAAGGTCGTCGTCGACCCCGACAAGGGCGTCCAGCGCATCACCAAGCTCATGGATCCGGCCGACGCGACCGGCGAGTACATCGGCGTCACCCTCATCGAGGGCGAGGCGGCCGTCGAGCTGGCCGACGCGCTGAAGACCACCTTCGAGCGCGACCCGCAGCTGTACTACGAGGACGGCTACCAGGAGCTGGTCAACCGCGGCTTCAAGGTCGACGTGGCGCCGATCGGCGACGTCAAGTGGGTCGAGATCGACAACCACGACGACCTCGCCAAGGGCAGGGAGATCGCGTGCCTGTACTGACGAGGCTCATCCCGTCGCCGGTCGTCGTGGACATCCGCGCGGGTGCCCTCGACGACCTGGGATGTGTGCTCGCCGACGAGCGCATCTCCCACTCGGGCAAGCTCGCCGTCGCCGTCAGCGGCGGCTCGGGTGCCCGGCTGCGCGAGCGTGTCGCCCCGTCGCTGCCCGGCGCCGACTGGTTCGAGGTCGGCGGCGGCACCCTGGACGACGCGGTCAAACTGGCCGGTGCCATGAAGGGCGGCCACTACGACGCGGTCGTCGGCCTCGGCGGCGGCAAGATCATCGACTGCGCGAAGTTCGCCGCGGCGCGCATCGGCCTCCCGCTGGTCGCCGTGCCCACGAACCTCGCCCACGACGGGCTCTGCTCGCCGGTCGCCACCCTCGACAACGACGCGGGCCGCGGCTCCTACGGTGTCCCGAACCCCATCGCCGTCGTCATCGACCTGGACGTCATCCGCGACGCCCCGGTGCGGTTCGTGCGCGCCGGCATCGGCGACGCCGTCTCCAACATCTCCGCGATCGCGGACTGGGAGCTGGCCAACCGGGTCAAGGGCGAGCGGATCGACGGCCTGGCCGCCGCGATGGCCCGCCAGGCGGGCGAGGCCGTGCTCCGGCACCCGGGCGGCGTCGGTGACAACGACTTCCTCCAAGTGCTCGCCGAGGGCCTGGTCCTGACCGGCATCGCCATGTCGGTCTCCGGTGACTCGCGGCCCGCCTCCGGCGCCTGTCACGAGATCAACCACGCCTTCGACCTGCTCTTCCCCACCCGCGCGGCCTCCCACGGCGAGCAGTGCGGTCTGGGTGCGGCCTTCGCGATGTATCTGCGCGGGGCCCACGAGGAGTCCGCCCAGATGGCCGGGGTACTGCGCCGGCACGGACTGCCGGTGCTGCCGGAGGAGATCGGGTTCACCCCGGAGGAGTTCTTCCGGGCGGTGGAGTACGCCCCGCAGACGCGGCCCGGCCGCTACACGATCCTCGAGCACCTCGACCTCAAAACCGACCAGATCAAGGACCTGTACGCCGACTATGTCAAGGCCATCGGTAGCTGAACTACGTCCGGTCGTCCACCCCGCGGGGGTGAAGGACCGGCGCAGCGGTGAGCACTGGGCGGGACGCCTCTACATGCGCGAGGTCTCGCTGCGGATCGACCGCTACCTGGTGAACACCAGGATCACGCCCAACCAGCTCACGTACCTGATGACCGTCTGCGGCGTGCTCGCGGCCCCGGCCCTGCTGGTGCCGGGCATCACGGGCGCCGTGCTCGGCGTCGTGGCGGTCCAGCTCTACCTGCTGCTGGACTGCGTCGACGGCGAGGTCGCGCGCTGGAAGAAGCAGTACTCGCTCGGCGGCGTCTACCTGGACCGGGTCGGCGCCTACCTGACCGACGCCGCCGTCCTGGTCGGCCTCGGCCTGCGCGCCGCCGACATCTGGGGCACCGGACGCATCGACTGGCTGTGGGCCTTCCTCGGCACCCTGGCCGCGCTCGGCGCCATCCTGATCAAGGCAGAGACCGACCTGGTGGGCGTCGCCCGGCACCAGACCGGGAAGGAGCCGGTCCAGGAGTCCGCGTCCGAGCCGCGCTCCTCCGGCATGGCGCTGGCCCGCCGCGCCGCCGGGGCGCTCAAGTTCCACCGGCTGATCCTCGGTATCGAGGCGTCCCTGCTGATCCTCGTCCTCGCGATCGTCGACGCGAGCCGCGGCGACCTGTTCTTCACCCGCCTCGGCACCGCCGTACTCGCCGGCATCGCGCTGCTGCAGACCCTGCTGCACCTGGTGTCCATCCTCGCCTCCAGCAGGCTCAAGTGAGCGGGTCCGTGAAGGTCGGCGCCGTCGTCATCACGATGGGCAACCGCCCGGAGGAACTGCGCGCCCTGCTCGACTCGGTGGCCAAGCAGGACGGCGACCCGGTCGAGGTGGTCGTGGTCGGCAACGGCTCGCCCGTCCCGGAGGTGCCGGACGGCGTGCGCACCGTCGAGCTGCCCGAGAACCTGGGCATCCCCGGCGGCCGCAACGTCGGCATCGAGGCCTTCGGCCCGGGCGGCAGCGACGTCGACATCCTGCTCTTCCTCGACGACGACGGCCTGCTCGCCCGCACGGACACCGCCGAGCTGTGCCGCGAGGCCTTCGCGGCCGACGACGAGCTGGGCATCATCAGCTTCCGCATCGCCGACCCGGAGACCGGCGAGACCCAGCGCCGGCACGTCCCGCGGCTGCGCGCCTCCGACCCGATGCGCTCCTCCCGGGTCACCACCTTCCTCGGCGGCGCCAACGCCGTCCGCACCCGCGTCCTCACCCAGGTCGGCGGCTTGCCGGACGCGTTCTTCTACGCCCACGAGGAGACCGACCTGGCCTGGCGGGCGCTGGACGCGGGCTGGATGATCGACTACCGGTCCGACATGGTGCTCAACCACCCCACGACCGCGCCCTCGCGGCACGCGGTCTACCACCGCATGGTCGCCCGCAACCGCGTCTGGCTCGCCCGCCGCAACCTCCCCGCGCTCCTCGTCCCGGTCTACCTCGGGGTGTGGATGCTGCTCACACTGTTGCGCCGCCCCTCGCGACCTGCCCTGAAGGCCTGGTTCGGCGGCTTCCGCGAGGGCTGGGCCACCCCCTGCGGTCCGCGCCGGCCCATGAGGTGGCGTACGGTGTGGCGGCTGACCCGGCTGGGCCGGCCTCCCGTGATCTGACAAGCTCGTATCCGAGAGCGTCCCGGTCCGTCCGGGGCCAACAGGTCCATGCCAGGCCCGCGCGGCCGAGCATTCCGAAGACGAAAGTTTCCACCAGTGAGTGAGACAACGCACGACGGCACGGTCGCCATGACCAAGCCCGTGTCGCCCGACGAGGGCCTCACACCGGCCCGGCTCGCCGCCAAGTACGGGCTGTCCGTGAGCGGTGCCCGGCCGTCCCTCGCGGAGTACGTCCGTCAGCTCTGGAGCCGGCGCCACTTCATCCTCGCCTTCTCCCAGGCGAAGCTGACCGCCCAGTACAGCCAGGCCAAACTCGGCCAGCTGTGGCAGGTGGCCACCCCGCTGCTGAACGCGCTCGTCTACTTCATGATCTTCGGCCTGATCCTCAACGCGGGCCGCGGCATGGAGAAGGACGTGTACATCCCGTTCCTGGTGACGGGTGTGTTCGTCTTCACCTTCACCCAGTCCTCGGCGATGGCGGGCGTACGCGCGATCTCCGGCAACCTCGGCCTGGTGCGGGCGCTGCACTTCCCGCGCGCCTCGCTCCCGATCTCGTTCGCGCTCCAGCAGCTCCAGCAACTGCTGGCCTCGATGATCGTGATGTTCGCCGTGGTGATCGGCTTCGGCAGCTACCCCTCGCTGTCCTGGCTGCTGGCCCTCCCGGCGCTCGTCCTGCAGTTCCTCTTCAACATGGGGCTGGCGCTGATCGTGGCCCGGATGGGCGCCAAGACGCCGGACCTGGCCCAGCTGATGCCGTTCATCATGCGGACCTGGATGTACGCGTCGGGCGTCATGTTCTCCATCCCGATCATGCTGGAGGACCAGCCGGCCTGGCTGGCCGACGTCCTCCAGTGGAACCCGGCCGCCGTCTACATGGACCTGATCCGCTTCGCGCTGATCGACGGCTACGGCTCCGAGCACCTGCCGCCGCACGTGTGGGCGGTCGCGCTCGGCTGGGCCGTGGTCCTCGCCGTGGGCGGTTTCGTGTACTTCTGGAAGGCGGAGGAGAGGTACGGCCGTGGCTGAGCAGCAGCAGGGCGAGCGGGTGCCGACGGTCATCGCGGACGAACTGCACATCGTCTACCGCGTCAACGGCGCCAAGACCGGCAAGGGCAGCGCGACCGCCGCCCTGAGCCGCATGATCAGGCGAGGCTCCGACGACGCGGCGCGGGGTGTGCGCAAGGTGCACGCCGTGCGGGGTGTCTCCTTCACCGCCTACCGGGGCGAGGCCATCGGCCTGATCGGTTCCAACGGTTCCGGCAAGTCGACCCTGCTGCGGGCCATCGCCGGCCTGCTGCCCGCCGAGCGGGGCAAGGTCTACACCGACGGCCAGCCCTCCCTCCTCGGCGTGAACGCGGCCCTGATGAACGACCTGACCGGCGAGCGGAACGTGATCCTCGGCGGACTGGCCATGGGCATGTCCCGCGAGCAGATCAAGGAGCGCTACCAGGACATCGTCGACTTCTCCGGGATCAACGAGAAGGGCGACTTCATCACCCTGCCGATGCGCACCTACTCCTCCGGCATGGCCGCCCGCCTGCGGTTCTCCATCGCCGCCGCCAAGGACCACGACGTCCTCATGATCGACGAGGCCCTGGCCACCGGCGACCGCAAGTTCCAGACGCGCTCCGAGGAGCGCATCCGGGAGCTGAAGAAGGAGGCCGGCACCGTCTTCCTGGTCAGCCACAACAACAAGTCCATCCGCGACACCTGCAACCGCGTGCTCTGGCTGGAACGCGGCGAGCTGCGCATGGACGGCCCGACCGAAGAGGTGCTCAAGGAGTACGAGAAGTTCACGGGCAAGTAGCCCGACACGCCGGGGTCGCGCGGGAACTGTTCCGGCGTGGCCCCGCGTCTGCAAAGGAAGCGTCAACTCCTGGCGTTCGCAGGAACCTTGAAGCCGATCGGTGTGTTCTTGTGATGCGCCAATGACCCCGGCGAACCTCCGTGAGTTGTACAACGTAAGCTGTACCGGTCCCGAAACGCGGCACATGTAGCGATAATGCCCGACACCCTCGAGCGGGCCTGCCGCGCGGGCGGTCGGGCGGCGTGTCCGAAATAGTGTGCGTTGGGTCGGCAGTGTAGAACGGGAGATGTGACGGCAATGGCTACGGAAACTCCCCACCTCCCCGAAGCGTGCGCCGTCGCCGCCCAGGGCAGTCCGCGATGACGGTGCGCGAAACGGCGCACGGCGTCGACCCGGAGCGCGGCACCCTCGCCAAGGCCGCGGACGAGAACTTCCCCGTGGCCCCCTTCTTCCTGCCGCGCGACTGGCGCACCGACCTCATGGCCGTGTACGGCTTCGCCCGCCTCGTCGACGACATCGGTGACGGCGACCTGGCCCCCGGCGGCGCCGACGCCCGCCTCCTCGGCGTCCCCGCCGGCCGCGCCGAGGACCGGCTGCTGATGCTGGACGCCTTCGAGGACGACCTGCGCAGGGTCTTCGACGGCTCCCCCCGCCACCCCTTGCTGCGCCGCCTCCAGCCGACCGTGCGCCGCCGCTCGCTGACCCCCGGTCCCTTCCTCGGCCTGATCGCCGCCAACCGCCAGGACCAGCTGGTCGGGCGGTACGAGACCTACGACGACCTCCTCGCCTACTGCGAGCTGTCCGCCAACCCGGTCGGCCGGCTCGTCCTCGCCGTCACCGGTACCTCGACGCCCGAGCGGGTCCGCCGCTCCGACGCGATCTGCACCGCCCTGCAGATCGTCGAGCACCTTCAGGACGTCGCCGAGGACCTGCGCCGCGACCGTGTCTACCTCCCCGCCGAGGACATGAAGCGCTTCCACGTCCAGGAGACGGACCTCGCCGCGCCCACCGCCGGCGCGTCGGTACGCGCCCTGGTCGCGTACGAGGCCGGACGCGCCCGCGATCTGCTGAATGAGGGCGCCCCCCTGGTGAGCAGCGTCCACGGCAGGCTGCGCCTGCTGCTCGCGGGGTTCGTGGCGGGAGGAAGGGCGGCCCTCCGGGCGATCGCCGCCGTCGATCACGACGTACTTCCCGGCCCACCCAAGCCCGGCAAGGTCCAGTTGCTGCGCGAGGTGGGCGTGACCCTGCGAGGAGAGGGGTGATCGGGACCGTGGAGTCGTCAGCGCACGCGTCGGCGCCGGTGCTCGCCGCCTACAGCTACTGCGAGGCCGTCACCGGACAGCAGGCCCGCAACTTCGCCTACGGCATCCGGCTGCTGCCGACGCCCAAGCGCCGGGCGATGTCGGCGCTGTACGCGTTCTCGCGCCGCGTCGACGACATCGGCGACGGGGTGCTGGCGGACGACGTCAAGGTCGCCAGGCTCGAGGAGACCCGGGCCGTACTCGCCCGCATCCACGAGGGCGCCGTCGACGAGGACGACACCGACCCGGTCGCCGTCGCCCTCGCCCACGCCGCGCGTGCCTTCCCGATCCCGCTCGGCGGCCTCGACGAACTGATCGACGGCGTCCAGATGGACCTGCGGGGCGAGACCTACGAGACCTGGGACGACCTGAAGGTCTACTGCCGCCGCGTGGCGGGCGCCATCGGACGCCTCTCACTCGGCGTGTTCGGTACGGAACCAGGGGCGCGCGGCGCCGAGCGCGCGCCCGAGTACGCCGACACGCTCGGGCTCGCGCTTCAGCTCACCAACATCCTGCGGGACGTCCGTGAGGACGCCGAGGACGGGCGGACCTACCTGCCCGCCGACGATCTGGCCAAGTTCGGCTGTTCGGCCGGATTCAGCGGGCCGACACCACCCGAGGGCTCCGATTTCGCGGGCCTCGTGCACTTCGAAGTGCGCCGGACCCGCGCCCTCTTCGCCGAGGGATACCGGCTGCTGCCCATGCTCGACCGGCGCAGCGGCGCCTGCGTGGCCGCCATGGCCGGCATCTACCGCCGCCTCCTGGACCGCATCGAGCGCGATCCGGAGGCCGTGCTGCGCGGCCGGGTATCGCTCCCCGGCCGGGAGAAGGCATACGTCGCCGTGCGGGGCCTGTCCGGTCTCGACGCCCGGCACGTCACCCGGCGGGCCATAAGGAGGCGCGCCTGATGGACACATCCGGCACACTCGACACGCCGGGCCCGGGCGATACCTCCGGAGAAGAACGGCGGGCAACCCTCCGGTGGCGGTCGGCGTCCCTGACTGAGACGGTCTGCCGTACGCCGTTCAAGCACCGCGGCGACCGGACAGGGAAGGGCGCACCATGACGCACGGCAACGGCACGCGTGACGGCGGGCAGCTCGCGGATGTCTCAGCCCTCCGCCCCGGCGGACATGCCGTCGTGGTCGGTGGCGGGCTCGCCGGAGTCACCGCCGCGCTCGCGCTCGCCGACGCCGGAGTGCGCGTCACCCTGCTCGAAGGGCGGCCGCGCCTGGGCGGGCTCGCCTTCTCCTTCCAGCGTGGCGACCTCACCGTCGACAACGGCCAGCACGTGTACCTGCGCTGCTGCACCGCCTACCGCTGGTTCCTCGACCGTATCGGGGGGACGGCGCTCGCTCCCGTGCAGGACCGTCTCGACGTGCCCGTCCTCGACCTGGCCAGGCCGGAGGGACGGCGGCTCGGCAGACTGCGGCGCGACGCGCTGCCCGTGCCCCTGCACCTGGGGCGGAGCCTCGCCACCTATCCGCATCTCTCGCTCGCCGAGCGCGCGAGTGTCGGGCGTGCCGCGCTCGCGCTCAAAGGGCTCGACCTCGCCGACCCCGCCCTGGACACGCAGGACTTCGGCAGCTGGCTGACCAGGCACGGTCAGTCGGCGCGTGCCGTCGAGGCCCTGTGGGACCTGGTCGGTGTCGCCACCCTCAACGCGGTCGCGGGTGACGCCTCCCTGGGGCTCGCCGCGATGGTGTTCAAGACCGGTCTGCTGTCCGACCCGGGCGCGGCCGACATCGGCTGGGCCCGCGTCCCGCTGGGCGAACTGCACGACCGGCTGGCCCGCAAGGCGCTCGACTCCGCGGGTGTCCGTACCGAGGTCCGTACACGCGTCACCTCCGTCTGTATGAACGAGAACGGCGGCTGGAGCGTTCAGGTTCCCGACGAGACGCTCGAGGCGGACGCGGTCGTCCTCGCCGTCCCGCAGCACGAGGCGCACGACCTGCTGCCCGCCGGTGCCCTCGACGCCCCCGGAAATCTTCTGGAGATCGGCACCGCGCCGATCCTCAACATCCACGTGATCTACGACCGCAAGGTGCTCGCCACTCCGTTCCTCACGGCTCTGGGCACCCCGGTCCAGTGGGTGTTCGACCGTACCGAGGCCTCCGGGCTGAAGGAGGGTCAGTACCTGGCGCTGTCTCAGTCGACCGCGCAGAACGAGATCGACGAGCCCGTGGCCGCGTTGCGCGAGCGCTACCTGCCCGAGCTGGAGCGGCTGCTGCCCCGCACCCGGGGTGCCGAGGTCAAGGACTTCTTCGTGACCAGGGAGCGCACCGCGACCTTCGCTCCCGCCCCCGGCGTCGGACGGCTCCGGCCCGGCGCCCGTACCAAGGCACCCGGCCTCTACCTGGCCGGAGCGTGGACCGCCACAGGGTGGCCCGCGACCATGGAGAGTGCGGTTCGCAGCGGTGTCGGGGCGGCGGGCGCCGCGCTCGGCGCCCTGGGCCGGTCCCGCGGCCTCCTTCCCGATTTCTTCGAGGAGGCGGCGTGAAAGCAGATCCGCGTGGGACCGACTCCCGCACTCCCGGTACCGCAACTGGAGGAAAGACTGTGCCCACTGTGCCCCCGGCCCCGAAAGCCGCTCCGAGGACCACGGTGGACGTGACCGCGCTCCTGGAGCGCGGCCGGACCCTGTCGACGCCGGTTCTGCGGGCGGCCGTCGACCGCCTGGCACCGCCCATGGACACCGTCGCCGCCTACCACTTCGGCTGGATCGACGCCCAGGGCAAGCCCGCGGACGGCGACGGCGGCAAGGCCGTCCGCCCCGCGCTCGCGGTGCTCTCCGCCGAGGTCACCGGTGCCGCGCCCGAGGTCGGTGTGCCCGGAGCGGTGGCCGTGGAGCTGGTGCACAACTTCTCCCTCCTGCACGACGACCTGATGGACGGCGACGAGCAGCGCCGCCACCGGGACACGGTCTGGAAGGTGCACGGCCCCGCCCAGGCCATCCTCGTCGGCGACGCGCTGTTCGCCCTGGCCAACGAGGTGCTCCTGGAACTGGGCACCGTCGAGGCCGGCCGCGCCACCCGCCGTCTCACCAGCGCCACCCGCGCCCTGATCGACGGTCAGGCGCAGGACATCTCCTACGAGCACCGCGACCGCGTCAGCGTCGAGGAGTGCCTGGAGATGGAGGGCAACAAGACCGGCGCCCTGCTCGCCTCCGCCAGCTCCATCGGAGCGGTACTCGGCGGCGCCGACGAGCACACCGCCGACACGCTGGAGAAGTACGGCTACCACCTGGGCCTCGCCTTCCAGGCCGTCGACGACCTCCTCGGCATCTGGGGCGACCCGGACGCCACCGGCAAGCAGACCTGGAGCGACCTGCGCCAGCGCAAGAAGTCCCTGCCCGTCGTGGCCGCCCTCGCGGCGGGCGGCCACGCCTCCGAGCGGCTCGGCGAGATCCTCGCCGCCGACGCCAAGGCCAGCGACTTCGCGAACTTCTCCGAGGAGGAGTTCGCGGCCCGCGCCGCCCTGATCGAGGAAGCGGGCGGCCGGGAATGGACCGCCGACGAGGCACGCCGTCAGCACACCATCGCCATCGAAGCCCTCGACTCCGTCGACATGCCCGACCGGGTGCGGGACCGGTTCACGGCGCTCGCGGACTTCGTCGTCGTACGAAAGAGATGATCACTATCGGTCGAATAGCCCTCGCGTAGTCGCCGGCCGGTGTCGCGGGTAGACGAGCACCGGCCGACGGCGGACCCACAGCAGAAGCACCATTTGTTACTGCACGAAGGGGAAGCCATGACAGCGACGACCGACGGAAGCACCGGGGCCACCCTGAAGCCCCTCGCAGCCGCGGCCAGCGAAACCGACATCACGATCCCCGCGACGGCGGCCGGGGTACCAGAAGCCGCCGCACGCGCCACCCGGCGCGCCACGGACTTCCTGCTCTCCCGGCAGGACGCCCAGGGCTGGTGGAAGGGCGACCTCGAGACGAACGTCACGATGGACGCCGAGGACCTGCTCCTGCGCCAGTTCCTGGGCATCCTGGACGAGGGGACCGCACACGCCGCCGCCCTCTTCATCCGCGGCGAGCAGCGCGAGGACGGCACCTGGGCCACCTTCTACGGCGGCCCCGGCGACCTGTCCGCCACCATCGAGGCCTACGTCGCCCTCCGCCTGGCCGGCGACTCGCCCGACGCGCCGCACATGGCCAGAGCGTCGGACTGGGTCCGCACCCGGGGCGGCATCGCCTCCGCCCGCGTCTTCACCCGGATCTGGCTGGCCCTGTTCGGCTGGTGGAAGTGGGACGACCTGCCCGAACTCCCGCCGGAACTCATCTACTTCCCCACCTGGGTGCCGCTCAACATCTACGACTTCGGCTGCTGGGCCCGGCAGACCATCGTGCCCCTCACCATCGTCTCCGCGAAGCGGCCGGTACGTCCCGCGCCCTTCCCGCTCGACGAGCTGCACACCGACCCGGCCCTCCCCAACCCTCCGCGCCCCCCGGCACCGGCGGCGAGCTGGGACGGCTTCTTCCAGCGCCTCGACAAGGCACTGCACGCCTACCGCAAGGTCGCCCCGCGCCGGCTGCGCCGGGCCGCGATGAACACCGCCGGCCGCTGGATCATCGAGCGTCAGGAGAACGACGGCTGCTGGGGCGGCATCCAGCCACCGGCCGTGTACTCGGTCATCGCGCTCTATCTCCTCGGCTACGACCTCGAACACCCCGTGATCCGCGCGGGCCTGGAGTCGCTGGACCGCTTCGCCGTGTGGCGCGAGGACGGGGCCCGGATGATCGAGGCCTGCCAGTCCCCGGTGTGGGACACCTGCCTGGCCACCATCGCGCTGGCCGACGCGGGCGTGCCCGCCGACCACCCGCAGCTGGTGAAGGCCGCGGACTGGATGCTCGGCGAGCAGATCGTGCGCCCCGGCGACTGGTCGGTGAAGCGGCCCGGACTCCCGCCCGGCGGCTGGGCGTTCGAGTTCCACAACGACAACTACCCCGACATCGACGACACCGCCGAGGTGGTCCTCGCCCTGCGCCGGGTCAGCCACCACGACCCGGAGCGGGTGGAGAAGGCGATCGGCCGCGGCGTGCGCTGGAACCTCGGCATGCAGTCGAAGAACGGCGCCTGGGGCGCGTTCGACGTCGACAACACCAGCTCCTTCCCCAACCGGCTGCCGTTCTGCGACTTCGGCGAGGTCATCGACCCGCCGTCCGCGGACGTCACCGCGCACGTCGTCGAGATGCTCGCCGTCGAGGGCCTCGCCCACGACCCGCGCACCCGGCGCGGTATCCAGTGGCTGCTGGACGAACAGGAGGCGGACGGTTCGTGGTTCGGCCGCTGGGGCGTCAACTACGTCTACGGCACCGGCTCCGTCGTTCCCGCCCTGACCGCCGCCGGACTCCCCGTCTCGCACCCGGCCATCCGCCGCGCGGTGACCTGGCTGGAGTCCGTCCAGAACGACGACGGCGGCTGGGGCGAGGACCTGCGCTCCTACCGGTACGTCAGGGAGTGGAGCGGCCGGGGCGCCTCGACCGCCTCGCAGACGGCCTGGGCGCTGATGGCCCTGCTCGCCGCGGGGGAGCGGGAGTCCAAGGCCGTCGAACGCGGTATCGAGTGGCTGGCCGCCACCCAGCGGGAGGACGGTTCCTGGGACGAGCCCTACTTCACCGGGACCGGCTTCCCCTGGGACTTCTCCATCAACTACCACCTCTACCGGCTGGTCTTTCCGCTCACCGCGCTGGGCAGGTACGTGCACGGCGAACCCTTCGCCGGGAAACCGCACGCGGCGGTGGTCACCGCCCCCGCCGGGCAGCCCCCGACCGAGACGTCCGCGGCCGAGGTGAGGGGCAGCTGATGAACCGACAGCCCGGCCCGTCCCCGCTGCTGATCGCCTGCGCGCTCGGCATCGAGCACCTCGCCCTGCGCACCGGCGACCGCGGCGGCGCCGGCGGGCCGGTCACCGTCCTGCGTACGGGCATGGGTCCGAAGGCGGCCGAGCGCTCGGTCGCCCGGGTCCTGGCCGAACCGGCGCTGGACGGCGCCGCAGTGCTGGCCACCGGCTTCTGCGCGGGCCTCGCCCCCGGTATGCACCCCGGCGACCTGGTCGTCGCCGAGGAGACCCGGGACCCGCGCGGTACCGTCGCCGGCGTCGGGACGGACCGGCTGGTCAAGGAACTGGCGCGCGCCGTGCCCGGGCGCACCGTCCACACCGGTCCGCTGACCGGCTCGGACCACGTCGTCCGGGGTCCCGAACGCGCCGACCTGCTCGCGACCGGAGCGATCGCCGTCGACATGGAGTCCGCGGCCACGCTCCTGAGCGCCGTCCGGACGGGCGTGCGCCCGGTTGCGGCCGTCCGGGTGGTCGTGGACGCTCCAGAACACGAACTCGTCCGGATCGGCACGGTGCGCGGTGGAATATCGGCTTTCCGCGTCCTTCGATCCGTTCTTCCCGCATTCTTCGAATGGCACCGTTCGTTGCTGCTCCCCCGGAGGTGAGCCCAGATGGCCATGCCGCTGCGCCAGTCCATCAAGGTCGCTACATACCTGGCCGAACAGAAGATTCGCCGACGGGACAAGTTCCCGCTCATCGTGGAGTTGGAGCCGCTCTTCGCCTGCAACCTGGCGTGCGAGGGATGCGGCAAGATCCAGCACCCGGCCGGCGTGCTCAAGCAGCGCATGCCGGTCGCGCAGGCCGTGGGTGCGGTGCTCGAATCGGGGGCGCCGATGGTCTCCATCGCCGGCGGCGAGCCCCTGATGCACCCTCAGATCGACGAGATCGTCCGGCAGTTGGTGGCCAGGCGGAAGTACGTCTTCCTGTGCACCAACGCGCTGCTCATGCGCAAGAAGATGGACAAGTTCAAGCCCTCGCCGTACTTCGCCTTCGCGGTGCACATCGACGGGCTGCGGGAGCGGCACGACGAGTCCGTGGCGAAGGAGGGGGTGTTCGACGAGGCCGTGGAGGCCATGAAGGAGGCCAAGCGGCGCGGCTTCCGGGTGACCACCAACTCGACCTTCTTCAACACCGACACCCCGCAGACCATCGTCGAGGTCCTCAACTACCTCAACGACGACCTCAAGGTCGACGAGATGATGATCTCGCCCGCCTACGCCTACGAGAAGGCGCCCGACCAGGAGCACTTCCTGGGCGTGGAGCAGACCCGCGAGCTCTTCAAGAAGGCCTTCTCGGGCGGCAACCGGGCCCGCTGGCGGCTCAACCACTCCCCGCTGTTCCTCGACTTCCTGGAGGGCAAGGTCGACTTCCCGTGCACCGCGTGGGCGATCCCGAACTACTCCCTCTTCGGCTGGCAGCGCCCCTGCTACCTGATGAGCGACGGGTACGTCCCGACGTACCGGGAACTGATCGAGGACACCGACTGGGACAAGTACGGCCGCGGCAAGGACCCGCGCTGCGCCAACTGCATGGCTCACTGCGGCTACGAGCCCACCGCCGTCCTGGCCACCATGGGCTCCCTCAAGGAGTCCCTGCGTGCGATGCGCGAGACCGTCTCCTCGAACCGGGACTGATGTCGTGAACGCCATCTCCCTGGGCGTCCCCGAGGTACCGGCCCGGCCGATCGCCGAGCGACGCGTGTCGCGGCGGATCCAGGTCGGGCCGGTCCCGGTGGGGGGCGGGGCCCCGGTGTCGGTGCAGTCCATGACCACCACCCGTACGTCGGACATCGGCGCGACGCTCCAGCAGATCGCCGAGCTGACGGCGTCCGGCTGCCAGATCGT